>CAVSCA010000001.1:0-167799 GCA_963726325.1 uncultured Actinomycetes bacterium
GGTTCTGACGATCGCGGAGCTGGCGCGCCACCCCAGGCCGTTGCGCACCTACGAAGTCAAGGTCGAGGACGGCAAGGTCTTCGTCGGCCCGAGATTCCGCCATCGCCGAGGCACCAGAGGTCACTGACCCGCCGCTACTCGGCGACCGCGACCTGTGCGCTCGGATCGAGCGGGTTGGTCCGCACGGCGAGCGAGAAGAGGTACGGGTAGTTCGCCTGCAGATGCTGCAGGTACTCGATCCATACCTCCGCGAGCAGCAAGTACGCGCGTTTCACGTCACCGGCAGGAGCCGCATCCGGCCTAGTGAGCGCTGTAGGGGTCGGAGCGCGCCTCCAGCTCCTCGGCGACGTGGGTTGTGGCCCACAACAGATCGCTGAACTGCTCGTGCTCCACCAGGCCCTGATTGCCGAGCAAGCTGAGCAGATACGACTTCTTGTCCGAGAGCAGCTCCTTGAGTTCGCTCAGGTCGCACGCTGTGAGATCGATCTTCGCCTCGTGCACCTTCACCGCCTCGCGGGCCCTCGTGTAGTCGTTGGGCTTCCAGTTCATCCGAGGCACCAGATCATCACGCACCTCGCCAAGCGAGCTGTCGATCACGGCGAGCTTGCCGAGAAGCATCGTGCCGGCCTCCAGAAGAACGCCCCGACCACCATGTTGAGCTTCTGGCGCATCTCGGCGCGCTCGCGGTCGCGGGTGGCTCGGTCGATGAAGACCGTCACAAGCAGGACCTGCAGGACAGGAAGGCGATGTCTCCGATGAGGAACCGAAGCATCTCGTTGTGAGCGCCGCGCTGGGGAACAAGATCCAGCGAGCGACGTAGAACGCCGCGGTCAGCAGCAGCATCAGTCCCGCCAACTGCAGTTGCCATTTCTGGACGCGCATCCCGTACGGCTCCCTCGTCAGGGGTACATATGGTTCGAAGCATACCTGACGCACGGGGAGGCACCATGTCATCTCGCATCAGAGTCGCCGTCGTACTAGCGCTGGTCGCGATTCTCGCGATCGCCGTAGTGGGATGTTCCTCTTCTAGCGGCTCCTCGACCGGGTCGGAGTCGGCGGCACCGTCAGGTGGAGGCTCGGCGGCCGATGGTCAGGCGCTGGTGAGCAGAAGTGCACCATGTGCCACCCGATCGATCAGGTGAACCAGGTGAAGTACGACCAAGCCGGCTGGAGGCCGTCGTTGCCCGCATGGAGCAGAACGGGCTCGTCGTCGACTCCGGAGGAGCGCCAGGCGATCCTGGACTACCTGGTTCAGCGCGACGCGGGCAACTAGGGCTTCTCGGCGAACAGCGATCCCTGCGGCACGAGCAGCGTAGCGGCACGAGGCAGTGAACGTGCCGAGAACGGCGTGACCTCGTCGAGCACCTCGCCGTCGTACTGTATGCGCAGGTCGGGTGAGGCATGTACTTCGACCTGTGCGGCCCGATACACCTCGATGCCCGAGCTGCGGTCGGCGTTTCCCGCGACACGATCGAGCACTGCCGCGAACACCGCAGGCAGCAGCGCCGCGGTGTGCTTGGCGGTACGACTACGACGTCGAGCAGCCCGTCACGGGGGTCCCACGCTGGGTGATCGTGAGATCGAACTGGATGCGGCCGAAGTTCACGAGCAGCACGGCGATGCCGTCGGTCGCGACAGCCGTGCCATCGATGAGGATCTCAAGCACGACACGGTTGGAGCGATGTTGCCTACTGCGGCCATGAGGTAGGCGGCCGCCCCGAAGGTGGCCTTCAGCGGTGCGGCGCTCTCCATGATTGCGGCGTCGTAGCCGGCTCCGGCCATGACCGCGAACCCGGAGGACCTGATGATGCCGCTGGTGTCGGTGTGGTGCAGCTCGCCCAGGTCGAACGAGACCGGCGTGCCTTCCAGCGTGATTCGGGCGAGGGCGGGCGCATCGAGTGGCAGTCCCAGGTTCAGTGCCAGCAGATTTGCCGTGCCGGCCGGATACACGAGCACCGGCACGCCGGTGTGGCGCATGGCGTAGCACACCGCCGAGACGGTCCCGTCGCCGCCCGCGGCCACGACACGGTCGAACGCCGCTGCATCGGCCACCAGGTCTTCGAACCGCACATTCGGCGAGGCGAAGCGCATGACCACCTCGGCGCCGCTGGCGCCCAGCGCGCGGGCGTAGTCGTACAGCCCGGCATCGCTGCCGCCGAACGTGTGTTGACCACGACCAGTACGCGCACGTGCGCTCCAATCGGTTGCGTGCCATGCCTCGCCACGGCGGCGCGGGTCGTCTACCCTTCCTGCAGGGGAGATACCCGTGCGCGGCCGTTCAGGGAACGGGGATGCGGAGAAGACAGTAGTGTACGTCACCAATGTCGGGGAGCTTCGGGAGCTTGTGAGCCGGCTGAGAACCGCGCCGGTCGTGGGCATCGACACCGAGTTCATGCGCGAGCGCACCTACTTCGCGCGGCTGTGCCTGGTCCAGCTGGGGACCGATGACGTGTCGGCCATAGTCGACCCGCTTGCGATAGACGATCTCTCGTCCCTGTGCGACCTGCTGGGCGACCCGGCGGTGACAAAGGTACTTCACGCGGGAAGCCAGGACCTGGAGATCTTCTACCGGATCTGCGGACTGGCTGCTGCGCCGGTCTTCGACACGCAGGTCGCAGCGACACTGGCCGGGTTTCCGCAGCAGGTCGGCTACGGCGCGCTGGTCCAAGAGGTGTTCGGCGTCAAGCTCGACAAGGGCGACTCGTACACCGATTGGGCCAAGCGTCCGCTGACCGACACGCAGGTCGAGTACGCGCTCAACGACGTGCGCTACCTGCCCGAGATGTATCGGCGTCTCACGGCCCAGCTTGCGGACGGCGGGCGGACCGAGTGGTTGTCCGCCGACTTCGAACGCCTCGCCGATCCCGCTACCTACGAGATCGTGCCGGAGGAGCAGTGGCGCAAGGTCAAGCGGATCTCCTCGCTCAACCGCAGGCAGCTCGCGGTGGCGCGCGAGGTAGCCGCTTGGCGAGAGAACCAGGCGATCAAGCGCGACGTGCCCAAGCGCTGGATCATCGGTGACGAGAGCATCGTCGAGATCGCGCGTCGGATGCCAAAGACCGCCGAGGAGCTTCGCGACATCCGCGGCGTCGGCGACAAGGTGGGGAAGGGCGCGACCGCCGGGTTGCTCGCTGCGGTTGCAGCCGGAGTCGCCGTCTCCGACGAGGACCTGCCGTCACTCGCGAAGCGTCGGCGGCTGCCCGGCGACGTCGATGGTGCGGTCGACCTCATGATCGCGCTGGTGCGGCTCCGAGCTCGCGAGCACGGTGTCGCGATGCCCCTGCTCGCATCGAGGGACGACCTCGAGCGGCTCGCCGGTGGCGAACGGGACGGCCATCCGCTGCTCGAAGGGTGGCGCAGATCGATGGTGGGAAGCGAGCTTCTCGAGCTGCTCGAAGGGCGCTCGACGCTGAGTCTGGCCGACGGGCACCTGAGGGTCGTGAAGATTTCGGGTATTCAGGAGTAGCCGCACGACGCTCGGTTCGGCGTTTGCTCGAAGGCGGGTCCGCGCGAAAGCGACTGCCCAGCTGAAGGAGGACGTTCGCGTGTACTTCGATCCACAGTACCTCGTGATCATGATCGTGGCCCTGATCTTGGGCTTCGTCACCCAAGGCTATGTCAATCGCGCCTATCGCCGATGGAGCCAAGTCCAGCTTGCGACCGGTCGCTCAGGCGCGCAGGTGGCCCGTGCGATGCTCGACTCCGAGGGGCTGCAGGGCGTTGGGATCGAGATGATCCCGGGCAACCTGACCGATCACTACGACCCCAAAGCCAACGTGCTTCGGCTCTCGGAAGACGTCTTCTCCAGCACACGGTCGCCGCGGCCGGCGTCGCTTCGCACGAGGCGGGGCACGCGGTGCAGCACGCGCGCAACTACGCGCCCGCGCGGATCCGCATGGCGCTCGTGCCGGCCGCCAACATCGGCTCCCAGGCGGCGTGGGTGCTGATCATGATCGGGCTGTTCACCCAGCTCACGGGACTCGCGTGGCTCGGCGTGATCGCATTCGGGCTGGCCGTGCTGTTCCAGCTCGTCACACTCCCCGTCGAGTTCGATGCCTCGAAGCGAGCGCTTGCGGCGCTGTCGACCACGGGCATGCTTCCGGACACGCAGGTCGCCGGCGCGCGCAACGTCCTGACGGCAGCGGCGCTCACCTACATCGCCGCCGCTCTCATCTCGGTGATGCAGCTGCTGTACTGGATCGGTGCGGTCGGCCGACGCGACTAGAGCGGCAGCCAGGATAGGCCGCCGGTCAGCGGATGCCGCGGCGCGTGCGTCCCGACGGTGTCGGAACCGGCTGGTAGAATCGCTCGTGGTAGCCGAGGGGGGGCCGTGACCGAACAGCGTGCGCTCTCCGTCACCGAGGCGATGACTCTCGCCAAGCAGGCGCTCGAGACGGTGCGCCTCCGAGTCGTCGGTGAGGTATCGGAGTTCAACGACAAGCCGGGGTACAAGGCGGCGTACTTCACGATCTGCGACGGCAGCGCTTCGATGTCGTGCCTCATGTGGCGAGACGTCTACGCCGCCAGTGGCATCTCCCTGCGATGCGGCATGCTCGTCGAGCTCAGCGGCCAGTTCTCGGCCTACGTGGCGAAGGGCCGGATGCAGTTCACCGTGCGCACGCTCGCTCTGGCAGGCGAGGGTCGACTGCGCATGCAGGTGGCCGAGCTCGCGCGCAGGCTCGAGGCCGAAGGGCTGATGCGGCCCGAGCGCAAGCGCACGCCGCCCCGGTACCCCGCTCGCATCGCTGTCGTCACCTCGCCGCGCGGCAAGGCGATCCACGACGTCATTCGCACGCTGAAGCGGCGCTACCCGCTCGCCGAACTGCTCGTCGCCGGGGTGCAGGTCGAAGGCGAGGGGGCGGTGAGGGCCCTGATCGAGGGGCTGCGCGCTGCCGAAGACGCTCGGCCCGACGTGGTTCTTCTCGTTCGCGGCGGCGGCTCGTACGAGGACCTGATGCCGTTCAACGCCGAGGAGCTGGCTCGCGCCATCGTGGGGATGTCGGTCCCCGTCGTGACCGGCATCGGGCACGAACCCGACACGTCCATCGCCGACATGGTGGCCGACGTTCGCGCGTCGACTCCTACGGCGGCCGCCGAGACGGTCGCGCCGTCTGCCGAGGAGATAGCCGCGACCCTGCACCGCGAGCAGCGCGTGCTCGCGGCTGCGCTCGGCCACCGGATCCGCTCTGCGAACCAGCGCGTCGCGGCTCTTGCCGGCCGGCCCGTCTTCACGGACTCGGTCTCGGTGCTCGGACCGGCGTGGCAGGCGCTCGACATGGCCAGGGTGCGGCTCGAGCGGGCGATACCGGAGAAGCTCGCGCGCGACAGCGAGCGGGTGCGCAACGCTCGGGCGCGCCTGATCGGCGTGGGCGGGCGCGTCACGGAGCGCGCTCGTGCCAGCGTGGCGCTCGGGTCGGCCCGGCTCGACGATCTCTCGCCCTTGGCGATTCTTGGGCGCGGCTACTCGGCGTCGTTCGCCGAGGACGGCCATACGGTCGTGCGCAGCGTGACCCAGGTCGCACCCGGAGACAGGATGTTCGTGCGTATGTCCGATGGCCGCGTGGGATGTACTGTTGACGACGTTGAACATGGAGGCACAGATGGCCGCTGAGACGAGACCCGCCCCCGAGTCACTGGCGTTCGGGGAGGCACTCGCAGAACTCGAAACCATCGTGGGCCAGCTGGAGAGCGGACAGCTCGAACTGGAGGACAGCCTCGAGAAGTACGAGCGGGGCGTCGCGTTGCTCAGGGCGCTCCAGGCACGGCTCACCGAGGCACAGCAGAAGGTCACGGTGCTCATGGGCGAGCTCGAGTCGGACACCGCGGCCGATGGGACAGGAGCCGATGATGAGTGAGTGCATCTTCTGCAAGATCGTCGATGGCGAGATACCCGCGGCCTTGGTCTACCAAGACGACAAGGTCATCGCCTTCGACGACATCTCGCCGCAGGCTCCGGTTCACACGCTCGTCATACCGCGCGCGCACCACGCGCACCTGGGTGACGACCTCGACGCCGAGACACTCGCCGCGGTCTTCTCGGCGGTTCCCAAGGTGGCCGCGATCAAAGGGGTCGAGGAGAGCGGCTACAGGGTCATCGTGAACAACGGGCCGAGACGCGAATCAGCTCGTCGACCACCTGCACGTGCACGTTCTTGGCGGCAGAACCATGGCGCACGGAATGGTGAGATTCGAGGAATGAGCGATACCGGCCGAGTTCCCGTCACCTTCGAGCCGTCCGGCGCGGTCGCGTGGGTCGATCCGGGCACCACGGTGCTGCAGGCCGGTCGTGCCGCGGGCGTGGTCATCTCGGCGCCGTGCGGTGGTCGAGGTGTGTGCGGGCAGTGCGGCGTGCGCGTACTCGCGGGCGAGCTCGCGCCTCCCACCGAGCGATGAGACCGCGGCTCTCGAGCGCTCTCGGTCGCCCTTGCGCCTCGCGTGTCGCGCGAAGATCGCGGGACCTGTGACTCTGCGTCCTGTGGTCGTGAACTCCACAGCGGCAGGCGCTACCGCTGCGCTCGAGGGCGTGACGCCCGATCGTTGTCGGGGTCGATCTGGGCACGACCACGGTGTCTGCGACCGCCGTCGAGCAGAGCAGCGGTCGGCAGCTGGGAACCTCGGTCGTGATGAACCGGCAGCAACTGCACGGCGCGGACGTGCTGACGCGCGTCAGCGCGGCGCTCGACGGAGCCGGGGAGTCACTGCGCGGGCTCGCAGAGGACTCGGTGCTGGATGCTGTGGACATGGCCGCACCTGGCGCTCGCGCTCGCGTGAGTCGTCTGGTGATAGCAGGCAACGTGGTGATGTCGAGCCTTCTCGCGGGGGCCGACGTGAGTTCGCTGGCGAGCCACCCGTTCTCGATTCCCGACGGCTGTGCGTCGCTGCCCGAGGACTCCGGCCTTCGCGGCGCTCTTCCGAATGCGGTCATCGAACTGGTTCCACCGCTCGCCGGTTTCGTTGGAGGGGACGTGCTTGCGGGCCTCGTTGCGCGTGAAGCGGAGTCGGATGAGCGACCGCGCCTGCTCGTGGACATCGGCACGAACGCCGAGGTCGCGCTCAGTGCGGCGGGACGCGTGTGGGTCGCGTCCGCGGCGGCGGGTCCGGCCTTCGAGGGCGGAGGCATCACATGCGGTGGACCGGCCACGGCCGAGTCGGTCGTGTCGGTCGACATCGCCGCTGACGGGTCTGTTGCGCTCCGAGACGCTGGGCGATGCAGAGCCGACGTGGTTCTCAGGGGCCGGGCTGATCTCAGCGGTGGCCGCCATGCGGCGCGTCGGTCACATCGATGCCGACGGGCGCATGTCACGCGGACGGACCCCTGAGCGCACGTTTCGACACCGACGCTCGGGGCACGCTCGGTGTCGCGTTGGGCGCCCCCGGTGGGTGCCTTGTCATCACCCAGCATGACGTGCGGGCCTTGCAGCTTGCGAAGGCCGCGGTGCGGGTCGCCATCGAGATGGTGCTCGCGCGTGCCGGTGTTGCGGCCAAGGACCTCGGCACGCTGTACGTCTCCGGCGCGTTCGGCGGAGCGCTGCAGGTGAGAGACCTCGTCGAACTTGGCGTGGTGCCCGCCCAGTCCGAGCGCGTCGGTGGTTCACGCCGGGAACACGTCGTTGGCGGGCGCCACCGCTGTGGCGATGGATGCGGGGCTTCTCACTCGGGCGCGAGAGGTGACCGCGAACGCGGTTCTCGTCGACCTGGCGGCCGACTCAGGGTTCTCGGCACGGCTGCTCGAGGCGGTCACGCTGGCGCCCTACTCGGCGTAATCAGGGTTCAGGGAAGCCGAAAGCCCCGGCCTTCGGGCCGGGGCTTTCTCAATCCTTCCCTGCTCATACCCCTGAGTCTCTGCTGGGCGTCGGTCTGCCTGGTGACCGGATTCTCACGCGGTGCCGGCCGCGGAATCGCCCTTTGCCGGTTGCCGTCCGGATCCCCCGGAAGCGGCGTTTTGAGGGAAGGGAAACCTGTCAATGCCGTGGACAATAGAGGGCGTTTGAGGGAAGGGAAACCTGTCAATGCGTGACAATACTCTGCGCGCAAGGGCTCTGCAACATTTGTTACAAAGAAAATCATTAAGGTCTTGTTTGTGACGCTTGTCACAGCGCGCGCAGTCCAGGCATCTGCTCCGCGGCGCCGCGTGACCGTGCCGCTCGTGGGCGTGCGGTCGCGCCGTCCACCGACCAAGATGCGCCGTCTGCCTGTTTGGGCGGCGTGCCTGCTCGGGTAGCCAACGTAGTATGAGCGCACGGTCCCTGAACGGGGCCGCCGTCTTCACAGGGTGGGGCTATCGGTTCGGGGACAAGCGTGGGACGACGAGTTCCGTTCCGCATGCCGCAGGAGAGACAGAAGGAGGCCGGTATGGCTGAAGAGTCCGAGGCGATCCGATCACTCGCAGGTGAGTCTCAAGTCATTGAGCCGCCCGCATGGGTCACCGAGCGCGCGTGGATCAAGTCGATGGACGAGTACCAGGAGATGTACGACCGCTCGGTCAACGACCCCGAGGGCTTCTGGGGGGAGATGGCCGAGGAGTATCTCCACTGGGAGAAGAAGTGGGACAAGGTCCTCGACTACGAGTTCGACACGCCTCGTGTCGAGTGGTTCAAGGGCGGCAAGACCAACGTCGCGTACAACTGCCTCGACAGGCACGTCAAGACGTGGCGCCGCAACAAGGCCGCTCTCATCTGGGAAGACGACGAGGGCCGCAGCAAGGTCTACACGTACCAGTCGCTCTACTACAAGGTCTGCCGCTTCGCCAACGTGCTCAAGAAGCACGGCATCAAGAAGGGCGATCGTGTAGCCATCTACCTGCCGATGATCCCCGAGCTCCCCATCGTGATGCTCGCGTGCGCGCGTATCGGCGCGATCCACTCCATCATCTTCGGCGGTTTCTCGGCGCAGTCGTTGCGCGACCGCATCCAGGACAGCGAGTGCAAGATGCTCGTCACTGCCGATGAGGGCCTGCGCGGCGGCCGCATCATCCCGCTCAAGGCCATGGCCGACGAGGCGCTTCGCGAGTGCCCGTCGGTCGAGAGCTGCATCGTGGTCTCTCGGACACGCAACGTCGTGGACATGGAGCCGGGCCGCGACTACTGGTACCACGAGGAGACTCGCTCGCCCGACATCCACAAGCACTGTGAGATCGAGTGGATGGACGCCGAGGATCCGCTGTTCATCCTCTACACCTCGGGTTCGACCGGCAAGCCGAAGGGCGTTCTGCACACCACCGGCGGCTACCTGCTCTTCGCGACGATGACGTTCAAGTACACGTTCGACTATCACGACGAGGACGTCTTCTTCTGCACCGCCGACATCGGCTGGGTCACCGGGCACAGCTACGTCGTCTACGGCCCGCTGTCGCTGGGCGGCACTTCGCTCATGTTCGAGGGCGTGCCCACGTATCCGGACGCCGGCCGCTTCTGGCAGATCATCGAGAAGCACGGCGTGAACCAGTTCTACACGGCTCCGACCGCCATCCGCGCTCTCATGAAGGCCGGCGACGAGTGGCCCGCGAAGTACGACCTCACCAGCCTGCGTGTTCTGGGCACGGTGGGCGAGCCGATCAACCCCGAGGCATGGCTGTGGTACTGGAAGAACATCGGCCGCTCGGAGATCCCGATCGTCGACACGTGGTGGCAGACCGAGACCGGCGGTCACCTGATCACGAACCTGCCGGGATGCACGCCCATGAAGCCCGGATCGGCGACCCTGCCGTTCTTCGGGGTGCAGCCGGTCATCCTCAACGAGGACCAGACCGAGACGCCCCGGGGCTCGGGCGGGCGCCTGTGTCTCAAGTTCCCGTGGCCGGGCATGCTCCGCGGCACGTGGGGCGACCCGGAGAACAAGCGGGTCAAGGAGGTCTACTTCACGACCTTCCCCGGCAAGTACTTCACCGGTGACGGATGCCGGCAGGACGAGGACGGCTACTACTGGCTGCTTGGACGCGTGGACGACGTCATCAACGTCTCCGGCCACCGCATGGGTACCGCCGAGGTCGAGTCTGCGCTGGTGAGCCACCCCAAGGTGGCCGAAGCGGCCGTCGTCGGCTTCCCGCACGAGATCAAGGGCGAAGGCATCTACGCCTACGTCATCCTCAAGGCCGGCGAGGAGCACAGCGCCGATCTGCAGAAGATCCTCGTGGGCCACGTGCGCAACGAGATCGGGCCGATCGCGAGCCCGGACCACATCCACTTCGTGCCCGAGCTGCCCAAGACCCGTTCGGGCAAGATCATGCGCCGCATCCTGCGCAAGGTCGCGGCGGGCGAGCGCGACATGGATGCCTTCGGCGACATCTCGACGCTGGCCGATCCGTCGATCGTCCAGACGATTCTCGACACCGCGCCGGACGCCTAGCGCCTGAGCGCGAAACGACACGACGACCCCGTGGCTCCCGGCAGAGCTGCGGGGTCTTCGTGTGCCCGGCCCCGGTGCGGTCGCCGGACCGCGCCGCTTGCGCTCGCATGGTAATATTCCGATTCGGCGCGCTCTTGCGCCGTCTGCCTGCTCACGCACTGAAAGGACGACCACCCGATGGCCTTCAACGACCTATTCTTGCGAGCCGCTCGCCTCGAGCCGACGGAGCGCACTCCCGTTTGGATGATGCGCCAGGCCGGACGCTACATGCCGGAGTACCGAGAGATCCGCGCGAAGCACGGCTTCCTCGAGATGTGCGGCACGCCGGAGCTGGCCGTCGAGGTCACCCTCCAGCCGGTCGATCTGGTCGGGGTTGACGCTGCGATCCTGTTCTCGGACATCCTGGTGGTCTTCCCGGGCATGGGGCTCGACCTCGAGTTCAAGAGCGGTGTGGGGCCGATCATCAACAACCCGGTTCGCTCTGCGGCAGACGTCGCCAAGCTGGGCATCTCGGATCCGATCGACGACACCGGCTACGTGATGGAGTCGATCAAGATCCTTCGCCGCGAGCTCGAGAACAAGGTGCCGCTCATCGGCTTCGCGGGTGCGCCCTTCACGCTCGCGAGCTACGCGATCGAGGGCAAGGGCACGCGTGACTACGAGAACTGCAAGGCGCTCATGTGGTGCGATCCGGCAGGCGTGGGACGGCCTGATGAGCAAGTTCACCGAGACCGTCATCGCGTACCTGTGCGCCCAGATCGACGCCGGCGCGCAGACCGTGCAGATGTTCGACAGCTGGGTGGGCTACGTCGCGCCGCGCGACTACGAGCGCTTCGTCCTGCCGTACAGCAAGCGGGTGCTCGAAGCGGTCAAGGCGCACGGCGACAAGGTCGTGCCCGACGGCGGCGTGCCCGTGATCCACTTCCCGAACGGCGCCACCTCGATGCTCGACCTGGCCCAGCAGGCGGGCGGCGACATCATCGGTGTCGACTGGCGTCTCGACATGCGCAACGCCGTGAAGCAGATCGATCCCAAGTTCGGCATCCAGGGCAACATCGACCCGGTCGCGCTGTTCGCACCCGAAGCGGAGCTGGAGCGTCAGGTCGTCGAGATCCTCGAGGCGGTGGGTACGCGTCCGGGCCACATCTTCAACCTGGGCCACGGCATCCACAAGACGAGCGATCCCGAGAAGGCCAAGGCGATGATCCGCTTCGTGCACGAGCACTCCGAGCGCATTCGGGCAGGGGAGTAGGCGCGACATGAAGAGCGGCGTGCTCCTGACCGGCTACGGCGGGCCCGACTCGCTCGATGCCGTCGGGCCGTTCATGAAGAACCTGATGGGCTGCGAGCCCACGCCGGAGCTGGTCGAGCGAGTCAAGCGAGCGCTATCTCGCGATCGGCGGCGCGTCGCCGCTCACCGAGCATCGCCGAGCGAGATCGCCGCCGGGCTCGGCATGCGGCGCTCGGCGAGCAGGGTCACCCGATGCCGGTCGGCGGTGGGCATGGCGCTACTGGGAGCCCTTCATCGCCGATGCGCTTGCGCACCTCAAAGACGCAGGGCTGCGACGCGGGTCATCGCGGTCTCGCTGTCGCCGTTCGAGAGCAAGGTCGCGCACGGCAAGTACCGTGAGGCGATCGACGAGGCGGCGGAGTCGATCGGCGGCCTCGAGGTCGTCGAGGCGCCGCTCGTATCCGAGCTCGACGAGTACGCGGCGTTCTTCGCGGGCGCCACGGCGGTCTCGCTCACCGACATCGCAGCCCAACGAGGGCATCGTCATCGTGTTCTCGGCGCACAGCCTGCCCGAGGCGGACCTCGTCGAGGACGACCCGTACGTTGCCGGCCTCGAGGCGGACGGCGAACTCGGTCGCGCTGCGGCTCGGCCTGTCCGAGGGCGCCGACGCGGTCGTTCCCGATGCTCAGGCGGCATCGAGACCTTCGGCTCGGCCGACGCGCCCCGGGCGTGGTATCCTGGCGTACCAGTCGAAGGGGAACCGCCCGGGCGCTTGGCTCGGCCCGGATCTCGACGACGTCGATCGCTGCGCTCGCCGGGACCGAGGTCAAGGGCGTCGTCGTCGTCCCGATCGGCTTCATGACCGATCACATGGAGACGCTCTACGACCTCGACATCGTGGCTGCCGAGCAAGGCGCTCGATGCCGGACTCGAGTTCGTGCGGGCCGTGGTTCCCAACGACCACCCCGGCCTTCATCGAGGCGGTCGCCACGAAGCGTCGCCGAACTCGCCTGAGCGCCGTCGCGGCCACGGCGCCGGCGGCCGGACTCGCCAGCAGCGTTCGACGACCACCGACGAACGGGAGCCATACCTGTGAAGCGCGTCATCATCGTTGGCGGGGGAGTCGCCGGACTCGGCGCCGCCTACAAGGTTCGCAGAGCGGCAGATGCCGGTCACGACGTCGAGTTCGTGCTCGTGGAGAAGGACGACCGCCTGGGCGGCAAGCTCTTCACTCGCCACGTGGATGACCCCGAAGGGCGCGGGACGCTACATCGTCGACGGCGGCTCGGATTCGTTCCTCACCGACAAGCCCGCGATCCACCGCGTCGCGAAGCTGCTCGGCATCTTCGACGAGGAGACGCCCACCAACGACGAGACGCAAGAAGACGTTCATCGTCAAGGACGGCAAGCTCGTGGAGATGCCCGACGGCATCATGATGTTCGCTCCCACCAAGATCATGCCGATGGCCACGACCAAGCTCTACTCGTGGCCGGCGAAGTTCCGCATGGCGCTCGACCTCGTGATTCCCGAAACGGAAGGTCGCCCCGGGAGCGAGTCCCGACGAGAGCCTCGAGAGCTTCGTCGTGCGCCGAATGGGGCGGGAGTGCCTCGACCGCCTCGCAGAGCCGCTGGTAGGCGGCGTGAACGGCTCGGACCCCAAGTCGATGTCGCTCGCGGCGACCTATCCCATGCTGCTCGACATGGAGCAGAAGAACGGCTCGCTGATCCGCGGGTTCCTCGCTCAGCGCAAGCGGGTCGAGGAGATGAAGCGCAAGTATCCGCCCAAGCCCGGGGCGAAGAAGCGCACCTTCTTCACCTCGTTCGAACAGGGGCTGCAGTACTTCACCGATCGGCTCGCTGAGGCCGCCGGTGCCGAGCACATCCGCACGGGGGCTGCCGCGGCGTCGGTGGAGCCGGACGACGGCGGCTGGACCGTCACGCTGGAAGACGGCGAGCGGCTGCGGGGCGACGCTGTCGTGGTGGCGACCGAGACGTGGGCGGCGCAGAGGCTGTGCGCGGGCGCCGACGCGCGCTTGGGCGAGGTGCTCGGTCAGATACCCGTGCTCGTCATCTGCGACCGTGGCGCTCGCGTTCGACGAGGCCGACTGCCCCTTCGACAAGGCCTGGCACGGCATCCTGTCCCCGATGGTCGAGCATCGTCCGGTCACCGGAGTGTCGCTCATGTCCTCGAAGTGGCCGGGCCGCGCGCCGCAGGGCCGCGTGCTGCTGCGCGGCTTCGTGGGCGGACCTCGCGACCAGGAGATCCTCAAGAAGGGCGACGACGAGCTCATCGAGATCGCCCGACAGCAGATGGTGGAGCTTCTGGGAGTCAAGGCGGACGCGAAGCCGCTCTACGCCGAGGTGTTCCGCTGGACGCTCGGGATGCCGCAGTACACGATGGGGCACCTCGACCGGGTCGACGAGATCGAGGCGCTCTCGGCCGACATGGCAGGCTTCGCGCTTGCAGGCGGCGGGTACCGCGGGGTGGGCGTGCCCAACTGTCTGGAGAGCGGCGAGAAGGCCGTATCGAAGGTGCTCGGCGATCTGGGCATCACCCTCGAAGAGGACAGCGCCGAAGAGAAGCGCATCTACTAGTCTGCCTACTGCGAGGTACCGCGACGCGCGGCGTGAAGGGACGACATGAAGAAGATCATCATCATCGGTTCGGGCGTGGCGGGTCTGGGTGCGGCGTACAAGGTCCGCCGGGCCGCCGATGCCGGTCACGACGTCGAGTTTCGCCTGTACGAGAAGGCGGACGTGATCGGAGGCAAGATCGCCACCGAGTACGTGGATGTCGACGGCTCCGAGTTCATCGTCGACGGCGGGCCCGACTGCTTCCTGACCGAGAAGCCCGCGATCCACCGCATCGCCAAGCTGCTCGGCATCTTCGACGACGAGCTGCCCACCGACGACAGCCGCAAGAAGACGCTCATCCTGTCGCGGGGCCGGCTCTACGAGATGCCCGACGGCGTCATGATGTTCGCACCCACCAAGTTCGTCCCCTTCGCCACGACGGGGCTGTTCTCGTGGCCGGGCAAGTTCCGAATGGGCGATGGACCTGTTCATCCCGCCCAAGACGGTCCCGGAAGGCGAGCTGAACGACGAGACGCTCGAGAGCTTCGTCGTGCGCCGAATGGGTCGCGAGTGCCTCGACCGGCTGGCCGAGCCTCTGGTGGGCGGCGTGCACGCGTCCGACCCCGCGGTGATGTCGCTGGCCGCCACGTTCCCGCGCCTGCTCGAGATGGAGCAGAACTACGGCTCGCTCATGCGTGGCTTCCTCAACGCTCGCAAGAAGGTCGAGGAGATGCGCAAGAAGTACCCGCCCAAGCCGGGTGCCAAGCCGCGCACCTTCTTCACCTCGTTCACCCGCGGCATGCGGGTGCTCCCCGACGGGATGGCCGACGCCGCGGGCCGGGAGCACATCACCACCGGCAAGGGCGTGGAGAAGATCGAGAGGGCCGATGACGGTGCGTGGCTCGTGACCTTCGAGGACGGGTCGACCGACACCGGAGACGCGGTCATCGTCGCGACGGAGTCGTGGGCCGCCGAGAAGCTCGTGCGGGGTGTCGACAACGACATAACCGTCGCACTCTCGGGAATCCCTTCGAGTTCCTCGGCGACGGTGTCGATGGCCTTCGAAGAGGAGGGGTTCGGCGTGGACACCAACGCGTTCGGCGTGCTGTGTCCGCTCGTCGAGAACCGGGCCCTGATGGCGGCGACGTTCTCGTCGACGAAATGGCCGGGGCGCGCGCCGGCGGGCAAGGTGCTGATGCGCGGCTTCGTGGGAGGACCGCACAACCAGGCGATCATGGAGAAGTCGGACGAGGAGCTCGCCGGGATCGTGCTCGAGGAGCTTCGCGGCATCATCGGCGTGCCAAAGGACGCCAAGCCGCTCTTCCAGCGCGTGTTCCGCTGGCACCTCGGCATGCCGCAGTACACCATGGGCCACCTCGACCGGGTCGACACCATCGAGGAGCGCTGCGCTGCGATTCCGGGACTTGCGCTTGCCGGCGGCGGCTACCGCGGCGTTGGCCTGCCCAACTGCATCGAGGGCGGCGAGCGCGGCGTGACCAAGGTGCTCGGCGAGTGGGGTATCGAGCTCGACGAGGACAAGGTCGAGGAGAAGCGCGCCTACTAGGCGCTATCGAGGCTCGCGCGACAGCCTCGTCCGAAGGCCGCCCGCCGGGCGGCCTTCGCGCTTCACGGACCGGCTACCCGATCCCGGCCGAGGCGATGAGCTCGCACATGCGCGGGTGAAGCTCGGGGTTCGCGGCGAGGATGCCGGTCGATGCCGATGTCCATTCGGTGCCGTCGGTATCGGTGACCAGCGCTCCGGCCTCTCGGCAGATGATGGCGCCTGCGGCCATGTCCCACGGCTTGAGCTCGAACTCCCAGAAGCCGTCGGCGCGTCCCATGGCCACGTGGCAGCAGTCGATCGCCGCCGAGCCGTCGCGCCTGATCCCGTGCACCGGTGCGCGCAGGAACGCCGTGAGTACGGCGAGCTGACGGTCGAGTGGCGCGCCCCGATCGTAGGGGAATCCCGTGACGACGAGGGCGTCTTGGACACGCTTGGCATGGGAGCAGCGGATGGAGGCATCGTTCACGGTGGCTCCGGCACCCTTGGCGGCGCTCGCGAGCTCGCCCAGCGCGGCGTTGTAGACGGCGCCGGCCACGGGCTCGCCGCCGCGGACCAGCGCGACCGCAACCGAGTAGCAGGGGAACCCGTGCAGGTACGACGTCGTGCCGTCGAGCGGGTCGATGACCCACACCGAGTCATCGTCGAGCAGCGAGCCCGGCTCGACGCCCAGTTGCTGGCAGACCTCGGGCTCCTCGACCACGACGCGTGCGCGTGGGTCGTGCGCGAGGATGGCTCGTACCGTCGCGATACCGGCGGCGATGTCGGTGTCGGTCACGAAGTCGGTGGCTGAGCTCTTCGAGCGGACCTCGCCCACGTTGGCCGTGCGCTGCGACAGGACAGCTCCGCCTGCCAGCGCGGCGTCGCGAGCGATCGCAAGGGGGGTGGGCATCGGTGTCTCCTCGGGGATAATCAGCACGGAGTCTCTCGCTCAGTCTACCCGTGCCACGCCCGTCCGTCGGGCGGACATGGCCCCAACGCTAAGGAGACGCGATGCTCAACGCCGGCCTCGACGCACGCCTCGACACCGCCGACATCGCCGAGGTCACGCGACGCGCTGCCGCAGCCCGGGGGTCTGTTCTGACTGCGACCTCACTCGCGGCCTCGGGACACCCGGGAGGCTCGTTCTCGTCGATGGAGATCTACTCGGTCCTGTACGCCATGGCCCGAATCGACCCGAAGCGCCCCCGATGGGACGAGCGCGACCGCATCGTGGTCTCTCACGGGCATACCTCCCCGGGGGTGTACTCCGCCCTCTCGCAGGCGGGGTTCTTTCCCGCCGAGGAGTTCGAGGCGCACTTCCGACAGGCCGGCAGCGTCTTCGAGGGTCACGTCGAGCGCTCGGTGCCGGGAGTCGAGTGGTCGACCGGGAACCTGGGCCAGGGTCTCTCGGCGGGAGTCGGGCTGGCGCTCGGCGCGCGCATCACCGGTGCCGGATGGCACACGATCGTCGCGATGAGCGACGGCGAACAGCACAAGGGGCAGGTCGGCGAGGCGCGCAGGGTCGCGGTGCGCGAGGGGCTCGGCGGCTCTGACGGCGGTGCTCGACTGGAATCGGGTGCAGATCTCCGGCCACACCGACGAGGTCATGCCCGTGCCGATTCTCGAGGACTGGGAAGCGGACGGCTGGCGCGTCTACGAGTGCGACGGCCACGACGTGACCGCGCTGCACGAGGCCATCCTGGCCGCCGCTGCCGACGGAGTGCCGAGTGTCGTGCTCGCGCACACCGTGATAGGCAAGGGCGTGTCGTTCATGGAGGACGAGCCGGAGTTCCACGGACGCGGCCTCACGCGCGACGAGTACGCGCGGGCGATGGTGGAGATCGGCGCGGACGGCGGCGCGCTCGACAGGGCCGCCGAGCGCAGGACGAGTCCGTGCACGGTGGAAGCGCTCGAACACCTGACGCCGGCGGTCCCGGTGGTGCCCGGCACGCCGCCGCACGTACACACGCGAGACCAAGACCGACAACCGGAGCGCCTGGGGCAAGGCGCTTGTCGATCTCGCCGGAGAGAATCCCGACCTCGCTGTGTGCGGTGCTCGACTGCGATCTCGCGGTCTCGGTCAAGACCGACGGGTTCGCCGCCGCGCACCCCGACCGCTTCTTCCAGTTCGGCGTGGGCGAGCACAACGCGGCGACAGCCGGCGGCGCGCTGTCCACCGTTCCCGGCGTGCTGGCGTTCTGGTCGGACTTCGGGGTGTTCGGCATCGACGAGGTCTACAACCAGCAGCGGCTCAACGACATCAACGGCGCGGCGCTGAAGGTGGCGGTGACCCACTGCGGCCTCGACGTTGGCGAGGACGGCAAGACGCACCAGTGCCTGGACTACGTGGGCGCGCTGCGCAACTTCTTCGGGTGGAAGGTCATCGTGCCTGCCGACCCGAACCAGACGGATCGTGCGGTGCGTGCCGCTGCCGCGATGCAGGGCAACGTGGCTATCGCGATGGGCCGAAGCAAGCTCGACGTCGTCGTGGACGAGCAGGGAGAGCCGCTCTTCGGCGGCGAGCGGGCGTTCCGCTACGGCGAGATCGTCTGGGCGCGCGAGGGCGCTCAGGGCTGCGTGCTGGCGCTCGGAGCGCTCGCGGGGCCGGCGGTGGCGGCTGCGGATGCGCTCAGAGACGAAGGGATCTCGATCGCCGTCGGCGTCGTGTCGTGCCCGCTCCACCTCGACGAGGCGGCGATGAGACGCGCCTCGGTCGCACCGTTCCTGCTCACCGTCGAGGACCACAACGTGCATACCGGCCTGGGCGGATCGGTCGCCGAGTGGCTGGCCCTCAACGGGGCCGGCACGCGCTTCAGCCGCCTGGGCGTAGACGGCTACCAGAGCTCGGGTGCCGCAAGCGACCTGCTCGGCGCGGCGGGACTGGATGCAAGCGGGCATCGCAGCACGCGTGCGTGAGGTGTTGGCGGCGAGCTAGTCGTCTGTCGGATCGGCGGGCCGGAGCGCCGACTGCGGGGATCGGCGCGTAGCTGCGGACGGCCGCGATGATGGCTGCGTCCACGTTCGCGTCGGTCCTGTGGCGTGGGGTGGACGCCCAGCGCAGCCAACTCCTCGAGCACGGCTGCGACCGCGACAGGCAGGGCCGCCTCGACCGGCTCGGAGAGCTCGACGACCCACTCGGCGATCTCCTCGATCTGGATGCCGATCGCCACGGTCGTTGGCGCCGTGCCGATAAGGGCGGCAGCCTGGAGCACCTCGGGCAGCCTGATGTCGTGCAGGGAGTGCATGACCTGGCTGGCCGCGAAGTCCGAGGGCTCGAGACGTACCACCTCGCCGGGCTCGAGGTCGTCGGCGCGTAGCGCGTCAACAACGATGAGGTGGTCCGCTCCCCGAAGCACGTCGAGGATCGTGTAGCCCATCGTGCCGCAGTCGACCACCTCGACGTTGTCCGGGTAGTCGAAGGCGTTCATCAGTATCTCGACGGTGCGTGGTCCGGCGCCCTCGTCCCGCATCAGCGGGTTTCCGACTCCCATGACCAGGATGCGCGGTTCAGCCATGCAGGCGTGCTCCTCAACGGTGGGGAAGGGCTCAGCGGGCCCGAGAGGCTCGCTGCCCAGTGTAGCGGTTCGCTCAGCCTGCGAAGGCGGGCTCGGCCAACAGCGCCGACGTGTCGCCCTCGAGAAGCAAGACGCGCTCTTCCAGCGGCAACTCGGCGCGCGCTTGATCGCGAGCGTCGTTTGAGGTGGCGAGCGTCTCGCGCATCATCGCGAGCAGCAGGTAGCGGCCCTTCTCGGTGAGGGTCGCCTCGGCGGGGGTGTTGGTCGCGAATGCGCCTACCGCGGCCATGAAGGTCATCTCGGCGGGCAGGCCGATCTCGACGGGGACACCGAAGTCGGCGGCGAAGCGGCGCTTGTCCAGACGCAGTCCGAACAGGTCGGTCACGAAGCGATAGCGCATGAGCGCTCCTCGGCGGTAGCGGCGGCCCTTCTTGACCACGCCCATGACGCCCGAGGAGATCCTGCGATGGTACTCGGAGAGCGAGAAGGTGTTGCCGTAGATGGTGCCGTCGAGAAACGACAGGGCGCCGGAGCCGATGCCCACGTACTCCGGGAAGTCGACGATGTACTCGTCGACCATCGTGTCCGGGATCTCGCGAGAACGTCCACGCGCTGGCGGGCTCGAACTCGGGTGCGAGCTCTGCGCAGATCAGCGAGTAGTAGCGCGCCTCGCGTGCGAAGTCGATCGCCCCGACGGTCTCGGCGAGTTCGCGCCTGCGCAAGGGTGAGGCCATCAGCGGGTAGAACGTCGTCTGGTTCGCGCCGGTCGCCTTCACCCGCTCGATGTCGCGAACGAGGATGTCCTCGGTCTGGCTCGGGAAGTTGAAGATCATGTCCACGTTGAAGGAGTCGAACTCCCCGGCCACGCTCGCGACGCGCTCGAAGACCTCCTCGCCCGAACCGTACTTGCCGTAGCGGTCCATCTGCATGAGCAGGCGATCGTCGAAGCTCTGCACGCCCACCGAGAGGCGCTGCACCCTGTGCGAGAGTGCCTCGACGAGCTCCGGACACAGGTGGTTGGGCGAGGTCTCCGCAGAGACCTCACGGATCGACGGGAAGAGCTCGCGCGCGAGGTCGATCGTCTCGCACAGCTCGTCGACAAGGATGGTGGGCGTCCCTCCGCCGATGTAGAGGGAGGCGAAGTCGTAGCCCAGCCGAGCCGCCATGTGCATCTCTTCGCGCAGGTCGGCGAAGTAGTCGCGCGCCCAGCTCTCCTTGTACAGGAACCGGTTGAACGAGCAGTAGGTGCACAGACGCTCGCAGAACGGCACGTGCGCGTAGAGCACGTACCCGTGGCCCGGCTTCGGTGCCGGCAGGCGCTCCATGCGAGCGGGGCCGGTCGCCAGGTAGCGGCGGTTGAGGATGCCGAGAACGGTGGAGATGCAGCGTTCGGACAGCACGGCTGGCCTTTCGATTCATGGCGCGATCGGTGGGTGCGGCGTGCCGGCGTCCGCGGGGGCTACTCACGTCCCTATCTTAGAGTACGACATCGTACCCCGCTCTCCCTCGTGGCAAGCGCGGAGATTGCACAAAAAGAACAAGCCCCGTTGCCGGGGCTTGTTCGGTCGAGCGGGCCTGCGAAGGACGCGAGTCCTTCTCGGCGGAGTGCCTAGTGCTCGTCGACGGTCTCCTGCCACGCGAAGATGATGCGCAGCGGGGCGAAGCCGTAGATCGACGCCAGGTAGACGTGGGCGAAGGTGAAGATGATGATCGCCCACATCGTCCAGTAGTGCAGGATGCGCATCGGCATCGGGTCGGCGCCGCCGCCTGCGTTGAAGAGGCTGGCCACCCAGGTGGTGCCGGCCAGGAAGAACGGCCAGTCACTGGTCGGGCCCCACAGGCAGAAGCCGGTGTAGGCCGCGAGCAGCGTCAGCGGCACGGTGGCGATGTAGGCGATCTTCTGCAGAACGCCGTACTTCGCCGAGATCGGGTGGTCCTTCTTCATGAACAGGTAGTACTTGATCCACGGGAACAGCTGGTGGCGGTTCTCCTTCTGGGGAAGCCAGTTCTTGATAGTCCTTGTCGACCTCACGCGTGTTCTGCACCACGGCGTCCTTCACGATGAAGGCCAGCACGATGCGCACGATGAGGTTGATCAGAAGCACGAACATCCAGAAGAAGTGCGTTCCACGGGCCAGGCCCATCGCACCCGGGAAGATCGGGTAGTGGATGTAGAAGCCCGAGAGCGTGAGGAAGAACATCGCCAGCAGGTTGATCCAGTGGGTGATGACGAAGACCAGCGGATGCTGCTCTCGGTAGAGGTTGTGAGACATCTACTTCACCCCCCACTTGCGGGTGTACGCCATGCCCTGCTTGCCGGTTTTGCGTTCAATCACGTGAACGCCGCAACCGATTCAAGGATCGAAGCTGCGGGCAACGCGGCACGCCTCCATGGGCTTCTCGGGATCCAGGACCGGAGTGCC
The DNA here is from genome assembly GCA_963726325.1 of uncultured Actinomycetes bacterium. Lineage (GTDB taxonomy): Bacteria > Actinomycetota > Coriobacteriia > Anaerosomatales > PHET01 > CAVPCY01. The sequence continues at coordinate 21,633 of CAVSCA010000001.1, forward strand.
CACGAGGGCCTCCTCCATCGGACCGCGGACGCCCTTCTCGTCGCGAGGGCTGATGTCCCACGTCGACGGGGTGACGATCTGGTAGTTGGCGATGAGCCCGCCCTGGACGTTCATCCAGTGGCCGAGAGCGCCACGCGGCGCCTCCCACATGCCGGCGCCCTGTCCCTGATCGGCCTCGATCGGCTTGAAGAACTCCACGCCGCCTTCCTTGACGGCGCCGACGAGCTCGTTGGTCCAGTCGATGGCCCAGTCCGGCGACGACCGCGGTCTCGAGGTTGCGGGCCGCGATGCGGCCGAGCAGCGAGACGAGGACCTCGGGCTTGCCGGCGGCACCCAGCTTCGTCGAGCGCCAGGTCGATGATCGCCTTGACCTCGGGCACGCCGCGCAGATAGGCGACGATCATGCGAGACAGCGGACCGACCTCGCACGACTTGCCGTCGTAGCGGGGCGCCTTGGCCCAGGTGTAGCGCTTGTTGACGTCGTAGCCTGCGAACTCGACCGGCGGGATGGTCTCGCCCTCGGCGGGGTTCAGGCCGTTCTCACCGTCGAGCCACGAGTGCGTGACGTACTCGGCGATCTTGGCCGGGTCGGCGTCGGCGACGGTCAGCCCGCTGGTGGGCACCGTGACGATACCGTTGGGCAGGTAGCGCTTGGTCATCTCCATCGACTCGTCGTTGAAGACGCCCCACGCCAGGAAGTTGCCCGTACCCGCCGCCGTAGGCGAGCGCGTCGGTGTAGAACGGCGCGATCGCGAGCGTGTCCGGGATCATGGTGTTCATGACCCAGTCCTTCACGCGAATCAGGCGGAACAGGATGTCGTCGAGCTTCTCCTCGGTGGGCATCCATGCGGTGCCGCCGGGGATCGACGTCATGAAGTGCGGGAACTTCCCGCCCATGATGGCGATGACCCGCGACGCCTCGGCCTGCATCTCGAGCGCCTCGAGGTAGTGCGCGACGGCGATGAGGTGGAGCTCCGCCGGCATGTCCTGCGAGTAGGCCGGGTGGCCGAACCAGCCGTTGGTGAAGATGGAGAGATCTCCGCCGGCCACGAGCGTCTTGAGCTTCTCCTGCACTGCTCCGAAGTTCGCTGTCGACGTGCCTGCCTGCACCGCGAGGGCGTAGGTGTTGGCGATGTCGGCCTCGAGCGCCTTGGCCGGGTCGACGTAGTCGAGCGCGGCCAGCGTGTAGAACCACAGGATGTGGCTGTGCAGGTACTGCGCGGCCTCGATGATGTTGCGCACGATGCGTGCGCCGTTGGGGATCGTTACGCCCAGAGCCGCCTCGGCCGACATGGTCGAAGCGTGACCGTGCGAGATCGGGCAGACGCCGCAGATGCGCTGAGCGATGTAGTAGGCGTCGGAGGGCTGACGGCCCTTCATGACCACTTCCATGCCGCGGAACAGGCCACCGGACACCCAAGCATCGGTGATGACGCCGCCTTCGACCTCACACTCGACGCGCAGGTGACCCTCGATTCGGGTAAGCGGATCGATGACTGTGCGTGCCACTACTTATCGCCTCCCTTCTCTTGCGGTCGTATGCCTTCATGTCCTCGGTGGGCGGCATGTTGCCGATGCGGCCTGCCGCGCCCATGCCGATGGCGTGGACACCGAGCGCGCCGACGACCACTCCGCCGGCGAGGGCGCCGGCGACACCCGGGTTCCAGCCGCCGGTCTCGGGTCCGCTACCCAGGCCGATCTTGCGCATGCGGCCGAGGAACGGAGCGTTCTCGTCGACCCAGTTGAAGTCGCCGCATCCGATGCACGGCGCGCCGGAGTCCACGCACCAGCTGACTTCGTTGTTCCAGCGAACGATCGGGCAGTTCGTGTAGGTCTGCGGTCCCTTGCAGCCGACGGGATACAGGCAGTAGCCCTTGGCCTCCTCGGCGGAACCGAACTGGTAGACGAACTCGCCGTTCTCGAAGTGGCCGCGACGCGGGCAGTTGTCGTGGATCGTCTGGCCGAAGATGAGCTTCGGGCGACCCTGCGCGTCGAGACCCTCGAGGATCGCGCCGCTCTCGAGCTGGCCGAGAAGCAGCACGTCGATCACCATCGCGACGACCCACTCCGGATTGACCGGGCAGGTGGGGAGGTTGATGACCGGGGTCTTGATGCCCTTGGATGCGAGGTACTGCGACACTCCAGTGGCCTCCGCCGGGTTCGGATTGGCCTTGACCCAGCCGCCGTCCACCGCGCACGAGCCCACCGCGATGATCGCGGCGACCTTGGGGGCGTACTCGTCGAGGACCTCGAGGCTGGGCTTGCCCTCGACGCGGAGTGCGTTGCCGTCCCAGCCGGTCATGACAGAGCCCTCGTAGATCATGATGGCCTTGCCCTCGTTCTTCTCGACCGTCTCGCGCAGCGCCTGATTCGCGCTGTCGCCGGTCGCCATCATGATCGTCTCGATGTAGTTCAGCGACAGGATGTCGAGAACGATCTGAGCGATGTCCGGGTTCGTGGCCTGCGCCATCGACTCCGTGCATCCCGTGCACGCTCCGCCGTTGATCCAGACCGCCGGATAGAGCTTCGAGCCCGCAGCGTTCTCGACCGCCGCAGCGATCTGAGGCACCATCGCCTCGGACATGCCGAGCATCGCTGCGACCGACCCGCAGAACTTCAGGAAGTCACGACGGCTTACGCCGCGATCCGCGAGCCGGTCTTCGAACGCTCGAATCTCATTCGCCATGCCATACACCTCCTTGTGTGATTCCGATTCCTCCATGTGTGGCGACACGCGGTCTCACTCCAGTCTCCAGGCGAGCGGAGTGATCGCCAGCACCGACTCCTAACTCTCCGGCGGACCTCCTCTCGCTGGACTCAGGGGGTGAAAGATCGCGCATAGTGCAGGCCGGGGTAGCGTCGTGCAGACGCGAGACCGTCGGCTCGTGCGACAGAAGGGTGAGGTGGGGGCCACGCAGAGTGATCTGAGGGGTGTGCGCCTGCCGGCGACACGCGCCGGCACGAGAGGCGGTTCAGCGACCGCACATATAGGCAGTTCCCCCCGTCGGATCGGACATCCCACCATGTCGACCCGCGCCAGCACAGAGCATCGTCCGCCGGCACGGTTCACGCTCGTAAATGATTCTACACATGCAGCTTGCGCAGCGCCAACGGTTGTACCGCGCGTGCCGCGGACGTGAGACCTCGCGCTTGGCACGGCGCAGGAGTTGGCTTGTCGGCGGCTCTACGGGTACCGTAGTGGGCGGCAGGGGAGACGCAGGGTCACGGCGAAGCAAACCGCGGGGGGTGTATTCGATGCCGAGCAGGTCGGCGGGACTGGTTGTGGATATCAGGGGCTTCGATCCCGCTTTGCGGCGGTCGCTTGTCTTCTGCATCGTGGACACCTTGCTCAAGCTCGGCTCCGAAGACCAGCTGCTGCTCGTGTGCGATCACGAGCCTGCCGGACTGGGCTACCAGATCGACCTTCGCAAGGAGTCTCGCGGCCGGTTCGAGTTCACGTACGACCGGCGCTCGGATGGCGCGTGGGTCGCGCTTCTGCGGCCCAAAGCGGAGCGGTCAGGCCGCTAGCTCGCCGATGAGGCAGCGCCAGCTCGTCGAGCGACCCGCTCCACGTCCCGGTGACGCCGATCTGCGTCTCCGACGTAGTAGGTGCTCATGCCGATTCGGTCTGCGGCGAGGTCGAGGTTCGGATCGTCGCCGACCATGAGGCATTCATCGGGACGCACTCCAAGCAAGCCCGCTGTCTGAGCGAAGTAGTCTGACGCCGGTTTGCACGCGTGCATGTTCTCGTACGACGTCACGACGTCGAACCACTCCTGTCGCAGGCTCGGCCCAGCGCATGCGCTCGTCGATCGCCGCACGCGGGAAGATCGGGTTGGTCGCGAGCGCGACCGCGAGCCCTGCTTCGCGTGCCGCGCCGACCGCCGCGCTTCCCCCCGGTCTCGGTCCATGTGTCCGCTGAAGAGTGGGGAAGACCTCGGCGTAGAAGCGTCTCACGGCACCCGCCGTCTCGGGCTCGTCGAGATCCACGCCGGTGAGCGCGCGGAAGCGCTCGTGGAACACGTCGCGGTTCGTTCGGCCCGCGTGGGGCTCGCACATCGTGTCCGTGCTGGCAAGGATCGCCCGAATCGCGACGGCTGGGTCCGCGGTTCCCGCAAGTTGGGCCAGCACGGGGCCGAGGGCGCTGAAGTACTCGCGAAGGAACGAGTCGATGTCGATGTCGAGGAGCGTTCCATCCAGGTCGAACAGGACTGCGCGGATCACGTATGCGTCCTTCCGGGTGGCGGGCAGAGGCGATCGTAGCACGCGCTCGTGGGTAGCATCTCATGGGTCGCTCGGGGTGTTTCCTGAACGCACCTTGACAAGCCTTATACCTAAGGGGGTATCCTGCACTCAGTGCGAGATACCCTAGGGGGCATCGTGCCGACGTACCGTTGACGGCGCGCCGTCACAGGAGAGGAAGAGACGCCATGCCCGCTGTCAGTGAGCGCATCGAGATAGCCCTGCAGGAGATCTGCGGGGCCGACCGAGTGAGGACCGACCGAGTCGAACGCAAGATGTACTCGTTCGACATCGGGGCGATGCCGTCACTGGTCAAGCCGTTCGTGCCTGCCGGTGTGGCCGGCGCGGTCGTGCGCCCGACAAGCGAGGAACAGCTCGTGAAGCTGGTCGCGCTCGCGCAGCGGGAAGGCGTATCGCTGGTGCCTCGCGGCTGGGCGACGAGTGGCTACGGCGGCGTTCTGCCCGGCAAGGGAGCGATCGTCGTCGACCTCTCGGGCTGGCAGAAGGTTCTCTCGGTCGATGCCGAGAATCTCACCGTCCGAGTTCAGGGCGGCGCGGTCTGGGAGATGGTGGACCGGGAGATCCAGAAGCAGGGACTGACGCTGCGCATGTACCCGTCGAGCTATCCCAGCTCCTCTGCGGCCGGCTGGCTTGCGCAGGGCGGCTCCGGCTTCGGCTCCTACGAGTACGGTCAGTTCAAAGACAACGTCACGGCGGCTCGTGTCGTGCTGCCCAACGGCGAAGCGCGGGAGTTCACCGGCGACGAGCTGCTGACCTACATCGCCGATGCCGAAGGAACGACCGGCTTCATCACGGAGGTGGAGTTCCAGCGTTCGCGCCGCTCGAGGCCGAGGTCCATCGCCTCGTCGCGTTCGACAGCGCCGCGAAGCTGGGTGCGGCGCTCTCGGCAGTCTCGACCCAGAAGCTCCCGATCTGGTCGATCACGTTCCTCAACCCGGAATCGACCAGGCTCAAGAAGCAGCTGCCCCACCGGCACGGGCACCCGTGGGAAGAGGCGCACGGCCACCACGAGCCCGAGATCCCTCAAGCGTACCTTGCGGTCATCGCCTACCCCGAGTCTCGTCGTGGTGCGATCGACCCGGGGCTGGCGGGTATCGTCGAGGCCCATGGCGGCCGCGAGCTCGACGCCGAAGCGGCCGAGCACGAGTGGGAGCAGCGGTTCGCTCCGATGCGCCTGAAGCGCGTCGGGCCGTCGATCATCCCCACCGAGGTCATCGTCCCGCTGGCCGAGATGCCCGCCGTGCTCGGCGAGATCGACGACAAGATCGACCAGCCCTTCATCCTCGAGGGCATGGTCGGCAGGGGTGACAAGGTCGTCCTGCTCGGCTTCATCCCGCACGACGAGCGCTCGCTTCGGCTTCAACGTGGCGTTCGCGCTCTCGCTGTCGGTGATCAAGATCGCCAAGGCCCACAAGGGGGCGGCGTACTCCACCGGCCTGTACTTCCGCCGAGAGGCCGAAAGCGTGCTCGGTGCCGAGCGCCTCGCCAAGTTGCGTGCGTTCAAGGCGAAGGTCGACCCGAAGGGCATCCTCAATCCCGGCAAGGTCCACGGCTCCGGCGGCATGCTCGACTTCATCATGGGTACGGCGTCGACGTTCGAGGGCATCGTGCGGCCGATAGCGAACTCGTTCAAGGCGCCGAGCGGCCCCGGCGATCTGAGCAAGGACGTCAACGGGGTGCCCGGCGACGTCGCCTTCATGGCGTACGCCTGCGCACGCTGCGGCTACTGCGTGCCCACGTGCGAGCAGTACACCGGCCGCGGGTGGGAGAGCCACTCGCCGCGCGGCAAGTACGCCTACCTGCGCGAGGTCATGGCCGGTCGCGAGGAGTGGAACCGAAAGGCGATCGACACGTTCCTGGTCTGCACGACCTGCGAGGTGTGCAACACGCGCTGCCAGCTCCAGCTTCCCATCGAGCACAACTGGATGGAGATGCGCGGCAAGCTGATCAACGAGGAGAAGCGCGGCACGTTCCCGCCGTTCGAGATGATGGCCGCTTCGCTTCGTGGCGAGCGCGACATCTGGGCCGGCAAGGCCGAGAACCGCGACGCGTGGGTCCCTGCCGACGTCGCCGAGAAGATCCCGGAGCAGCTCCGACATCCTCTACTTCGCCGGCTGCACGGCGAGCTTCGTCGAGACCGACATCGCCGAGGCCTCCATCCGCCTGCTGCAGGACTCCGGGTACTCGGTGGGCTACATGGGCAAGGACGAGGCGTGCTGCGGCATCCCGATGAAGGTCGCCGGCAAGTGGGACCTGTTCGAGGAGATCTACGAGCACAACGTGTCCGAGGCGCGAAAGCGCGGAGCGAAGACCATCGTGACGTCGTGCCCCGCGTGCGGCCTGGTGTGGAAGGAGCTCTACGCGAACCTCGCCGCCGAGCGCGGCGAGGAGTTCGAGTTCGAGGTGAAGCACTACTCCGAGCTCGTCGCGCCCGCTCTCGCGGACGGCACGCTCGAGCTCAAGTCGAACCCGTTCGAGGGCAAGACGGTCACCTTCCACGACTCGTGCCACATGGGCCGCGCGCAGGGCAACTACGAGCCGCCGCGCGACATGCTCAAGGCGATTCCCGGCGTCGAGATGGTCGAGATGGAGCACAACCGCGAAGAGGGTCTGTGCTGCGGCTCGGTGCTGACGCTCGTCGGCGAGATGCCCGTCGCCCCGGTTCTCGGCGGTCACCGGCTGCAAGAGGCCGTGGATGCCGGCGCCGATACGGTGGTCGCGCTGTGTCCGTGCTGCCAGGTTCAGCTTCGTGACTCCAACATCAAGAACGACCTCGGCCTGCAGATCGACGACCTGTCCCGAGTGGTCGCCGAGGCGGCCGGCTACGACATCCCCGAGACGACCGAGTACTCCATGTACATGTGGAGCTACTTCGAGAAGTTCATCATCTTGCTCAAGCCCGAGAACATGGCCACGTTCATGACGCGGATCTTCCCGCAGATGATGGACGCCATGCCCGCCGGCATGAAGCCGATGATGCTCGGCATGCGGCACGTGCCGGGCGGGCTCGCCATGATGGAGAAGATGATGCCGCTCATGTTCCCGTCGATGGCGCCGGGTATTCTCGGCAAGGTGATGCCCGACATGGTCCGGGAGGTCGAGGAGTACATCGGCGAGATGCCCGAGGACATGGCTGCGCTCATGCCCGACCTGCTGCCCAAGACGATGGATTCGCTCATGCCGACGTACCTGCCGGAGCTGATCCCGCACCTCGTGCCGCTGTTCATCGACTACATCCGCACCATCGATGACGAGCAGGTCGCGGCGGCCTGATCGGTCGGGTGCGAAGGCGTTGTCATAGGGGCGCGCTCGCGTCGCGTCGCCGCCTGGTGTGACGAATAGCTCCAGATTGTGTCTCAAGTCACACGGGCGTCAGCCCGATGATGAGTGCATGAACATGACAGCCTCCAAAGAGCAGATACTGTCTCGCCTTGCTGCCATCCCCATGTTCTCGGACCTGTCCTCGGACAGCCTCGAGGCCCTGGCGACGATGGTCCAGTACCGTCGCTTCCCGAAGGGCGCCTTCATCGTGGGCCAGGGAGAGATGGGCACGGCCATGTACCTGCTCGTGTCCGGCCGCGTCAAGGTGTCGCTCGCCAACCCGGAGGGCCGCGAACTCGTCCTGAACTACCTCGAGGCCCCGGCGCACTTCGGCGAGATGGCGCTTGTGGACGCGCAGCCGCGCTCGGCAGACGTGATAGCCGTCAGCGACGTCGAGCTCTTCGCGCTCGACGGGCGCGACCTGTCCGCCGCGATCCAGCTTCAGCCCCGGCTCGCGCTCTCGCTCATCGCGACGCTGTCGCGCCGCCTGCGCCACACCATCGCGCGCCTTGAGGACATGGCGTTCCACGACGCGACCCATCGCGTCATGCGCGTGGTCCTCAACGTCGCGACCGCCGGCTACGAGACGCGCGGTGCCCCCGTGATCCAGGGCATGACCCACTACGACATCGCCACCCTCGCGGGCACCTCGCGCGAGACTGCAAGCCGAGTGATCTCTCAGCTGGCCCGCGACGGGATCGTCACGACGAAGGGCCGCCGAATCATCGTCTCCCTCGAGCAACTCAGCGCCAGGCTCGAACAAGAGTGAGAGCCGCGCTCTACGGCGCAGGAGTAAGGCAACGACGCTACTGCCGGGTGGCGTCGTTGCCCTTTGTTGGGGACCTTGTTCACCACGGGCCGCTTTCAGGTACATAGAGACCGAGACCTGTTGTGCACCCGGACGGAGGAACGATGAAGGACTTCACGCTGGAGGAGCTCAAGGCCTTTGACGGTCGTGACGGCAAGCCCGCCTACGTTGCGTACGACGGCATCGTCTACGACGTGAGCGACAGCGGCATGTGGTCCGCGGGCGATCACGAGGGCATGCATCAAGCCGGGGCCGACCTGACCGACGAGCACGACGATGCTCCGCACGACGTGTACGTGACCGACTTTCCCCAGGTCGGACGGCTCGTCTAGTCCGTCAGTTGCGAAGCGTCGACCGGTGCCCGTCGCATGCGGCGGGCACCGCCGCGTCGCTGACTACGACTCGAAGACGGCGACCGTCTCGACGTGGTAGGTCTGCGGAAACAGGTCGACGGGGGTCGCCGAGACGAGGCGCATGCCGGACGGCGACGAGCGTCATCGCAGTCGCGTGCGAGCGTCGCGGGATCGCACGAGACGTAGGCGAGCGCTGCGAGGGCGTGCAGCGGCCAGCGCCTGGAGGACCTCGGCGGGCAGTCCGGCGCGAGGGGGGTCGACCACGGCGAGGTCGAAGCTGCCGATGGCCGAGATCTCGCGTGCCGCGTCTCCGCCCACGACCTCCGCCCACACCTGGTTGGCCTCGAGGTTCCTGCGCAGGTCGCGCACCGCGCTGCTGGCCGCCTCCACGGCGATGACCTCTCCGGCGCGCTCGGCAAGGGGGAGCGTGAACGTCCCGGCGCCGGCGTAGAGATCGAGAACCCGGTCCGAGCCGTCGGGCGCGAGGGACGCCAAGGCGAGCTCGACGAGTGTCTCGGCGGCAGAGGTGTTGACCTGGAAGAACGAGGGCGCGGAGACCGCGAACTGCATTCCCGCCAGCCGCTCGCGCCAGAACCCTCGGCCGCTGAGCACCTCCACGCTGGCGTTGCTGCGCCGCTTCGCGGGGTCCTTCGACAGCACGCGCACGAGGCTCGTCGAGGGCAGGGCCTGTCCGAGCGTCTTGGCGGCCGCAGCGCGGGGAAAGGGGCCGGGCGCGGTCCACAGCGCGATCTCGACGTCCTTCGTGTGGGATGCGACTCGCAGCCCAACGCGAACCAGCTCGAGGTCACGCTCTCCCGCCACGTAGCGCAGCGCGCCACCGAGCGCGCGCGGGGCTCGGCGGAGCTTCTTCGGCAACAGCAGGCACTCGTCCACCGGCACGACGTCTTCGCTCCCGGCCCGGTGAAAGCCCAGGTAAGGCCGGGGTTGGCCGGGGTCGGGCACGAGCTCGATCTTGTTGCGGTAGCCGTACTCCGCGCGCGAGGGGACGGTGGCAGCCACGATCTCCTCGGCGTCGGTGATGTGGCCGATCCGCTCGAGCGCGTCGACGACGCTCTGCCGTTTCGACGTGAGCTGCAGCCCGTAGGAGACGTGCTGCCAGGAGCAGCCGCCGCACTGCCCGAAGTAGGGGCAAGGGGGCTCGACGCGGTCGGGTGAGGGCTCGACGACCTCGGTGAGGCGCGCGCGCACGAAGCGGCCGTGATCCTCGGTGATCTCGATCGCCGCAACATCGCCCGGGCACCCGCCGCGTCACGAAGGCCGTGCGTCCGTCGGCGAGGCGACCGACCGCGTCACCACCGTGTGCTAGGCTCTGGATGGGGATTTCGAGCACTGCCTGCGCTCCTGTCGGCCGCCCGTTCGGCTACCCATGGTACCCGAGCGTACGGACGCTGTTTCAGTCACGGGGGATTACGGCCGATAACCTGAGTGCACGCTTGGCGCACGAGTTGAGGCGTGCGGGGTACCCATGCCCGCACGAAGGAGGTCACCTGTGTCGCAGAAGAGGATCCTCATCGTTCACGATGACGCGGCGTTCGTCCAAGGCCTCACGTCCGGGCTACAGTTCGCCGCTCCAGGCGTGGAGGTCACCAACGCGCTGTCGGCTCCGCGCGCCCTCGGGGTCGTCTCGCAGGCCGTTCCCGACGTGATCGTCGTGGATGCCGAGCTCGTGGGGGTCGATGGCTACGCCTTCACCCACCAGCTCAAGGCCGACCCCAAGACCAAGGACACGCCCGTCGTCATCGTGAGTCTGTCGCCCAACGAGTCGTCCGCGCTCAAGGCGCGCTCGGCGGGCGCGGCGGCGCACTTGAACGCGAGCGGCCCGATGGATCAGATCGTTCAGAAGGTCGTGTCGCTTGCCGGAGCCGATTCCGCCGGTGCGCCCGTCGCGGCGCCCGCCGGCGAGCAGGGCTTCGCCGCGCGCGAGCCGATGAGCGCTGTCGCCGCGCCGGCGTCCGTGCAGCCGCCCGCGGCGGCTCCTGCGGCGGTTGCCGTGGGTGCGGCGACCGCTCCGGCCGCCGTGGCCACAGCGACCGTACCGGTGGGTGCGCCGGCCCCGGCGGCGCCGCTGCGCCGGCCTCGCCTCAAGGCTACGGGGCGCCGATGCCGGTCGGCGATGCGCCCGTGGTGCCTGCGTACGCGCCGCCCGCGGTCGACGTGCCGAAGGCGACGCGGGCTCTGCTCCGGGCGGGTCGGAGATGCCGCACATCGACGAGTTGCTTCGGCTGATGCTTCAGCGGGGCGGCTCGGACCTTCATCTGACCGTCGGGAGCCCTCCCGGCATACGCCAGCGCGGCGACATCGTGCCGGTCGAGGACATGAAGCCGCTCACTCCGCGCGACACCATGGAGATGATTCTCGGCCTGCTGTCCGAGGAGCAGCGCCGCCGCTTCGAGACCGAGCTCGAGCTGGACTTCGCCTACTCGATTCCGGGCGTCTCGCGCTTCCGCGCGAACGTGTTCCAGCAGCGCAACTCGATGGGCGCGGTCTTCCGCGTCATCCCGATCAAGATCCCGACGATGGACGAACTGGGTCTGCCGAAGGTGTGCCGGTTCCTCGCCGACCGCCCGCGCGGGCTGGTGCTCGTGACCGGCCCGACCGGTTCCGGTAAGTCCACGACGCTCGCCGCGATGATCGACCACATCAACGAGACGCGAGCGAACCACATCGTCACGCTCGAAGACCCGATCGAGTTCATGCATCGCAACAAGCGGTGCTTCGTGAACCAGCGCGAGGTCGGCGAGGACACGCACTCCTTCGCGGCCGCTCTGAAGCGCGTCTTGCGGCAGGACCCCGACGTGATCCTCGTCGGCGAGATGCGGGACCTCGAGACCATCTCGGCTGCGATCACCGCCGCCGAGACGGGGCACCTGGTGCTCGCGACCCTGCACACCACCGGCGGTCCCGAGACCGTCGACCGCGTCATCGACGTGTTCCCGCCGCACCAGCAGCAGCAGGTGCGCATGCAGCTGTCGAACACGCTCGAAGGCGTGCTGTCGCAGGTCCTCCTGCGCTCGACCGATGGCCGGAGCCGCACGCTCGCCATGGAGATCATGCTCGGCATCCCCGCGATCGCCAACCTGATCCGCGAGGGTAAGACCCACCAGATGGAGACAATCATTCAGGGCGGCGCGCAGCTGGGCATGCAGACGCTCGACCAGCACCTGAAGAATCTGCTGTCCGCGGGCAAGGTGACGTTCGAGGAAGCGATCGGCAAGGCGAAGAACCCGCGCGAGCTGGCTGCAATGGTGGGCCGCAAGATATAGCATCACTTCCGATACCAGGAACCGCCAACGACGGGCCCGGTTTCGGGCCCGTCGTCATGTATGGAGGGGTGGAAGTTGGACGTCGCGCGAGTGAAATGGACCGGCAAGCGCCAGTTCATCGGGACCGATGAGGCGGGGCACAGCGTCGTCATGGACGCCAAGCCCGAGTACAAGGGCGAGGGATCCGGGTTCCGACCCGTCGAGCTCGTGCTTCACGGGCTCGCCGCATGCACGGGCATGGACGTCATCTCCGTCCTGGAGAAGAAGCGACAGGACGTTCGGGGTCTCGAGATCAACGTCGAGGGCGTCCAGCGCACCGACGAGTACCCCAAGATCTACACGGACGTGGCGGTCGAGTACGTCGTGACGGGCTACGGCGTGAAGCCCGAGGCGGTCGCCAGGGCGATCGAGCTGTCCGAGAGCAAGTACTGCTCGGTGAAGGGCATGTTCTCCGAGGAGGTCCGTCGTCACCACCTCGTACCGCGTGGTCGAGGCCGCTGCGGCCGGCACCGCGGTCTCGGACGAGAGTGTCGAGTAGCCGGTGCGCGACGCGGTCCTGATGCCCGTCTACAACGAGGCGTCCACCGTCGGCGCGGTGCTCGACGCTGTTCGGCGCTACTACTCCGGTGAGGTGATCGTCATCGACGACGGGTCGACCGACGATACCGCGCGCGTGCTCGCGTCCCGAAGTGACGTGGCGGTCGTCAGACTCGACTGCAACTGCGGCTACGGCTGCGCGCTGCGCATCGGGTTCGACGTCGCGCGGGAGCTCGGCGTGTCGCGCCTCGTGACCATGGACTGCGACGGGCAGCACGAGCCCGCCCACATCCCGGAGTTCCTGCAGGCGCTCGACGACGGAGCGGCGATCGTCTCGGGCAGCCGATACCTGCCCGAGAGCGGCAGTTCGGGCACGGTGCCGCCGGCGCGCCGCGAGATCAACGCGCGGGTGACCACCCTGATCAACGCCGTGACCGGGTGGGGACTGACCGACGCCTTCTGCGGGTTCAAGGCGTATCGTGCTGAGGCTCTCGGGCGACTGGCTCTGACGGAGCCGGGCTACGCGATGCCGCTGGAGCTCTGGGCGAAGGCGTGGCGTGCGGGGCTTGCTGTCACCGAGGTTGCCGTGGAGCGGATCTACTGTGACCGCGACCGGTCGTTCGGGGCATCACTCGACGACCCCGAGAAGCGCTACACGTACTATCTCGAAGTCTGGAACCGTGCGCTGGAGGCTGAGTAGATGTCGCACTCGTACGACGCGGTCTGCGTGGGTGCCCATCCTGACGACGTCGAGATCGGCATGGGCGGGACGATCGCCAAGATGACCGGAGCCGGGCTGAAGGTCGCGATCGTGGACCTCACCAACGGCGAGCCGACGCCGCACGGCAGCGTCGAGCAGCGCGCGCTCGAGTCGGCGGCGGCTGCGCAGGTGCTGCGCGCCGAGCGCCGCACGCTGTCTCAGCAGAACCGCTATCTCATGGACACGGTCGAGGCGCGGATCGAACTCGCGACGGTGCTCAGGGAGCTCCGACCACGTCTGCTGTTCGTGCCGTATCCGGTCGACGCGCACCCGGATCACGTCGCTGCCGCACAGATCGCGCTGGCTGCGCGGTTCTACAGCAAGTTCACCAAGACCGACATGGCCCACGAGCCGTTCTACCCGAGCCGTGTCTTGCGCTACATGGCGGTCCACCAGCGCATCATCGCCGAGCCGTCGTTCGTCATCGACATCACCGAGCAGCTGCCGGCCAAGATGGACGCGCTCGGCTGCTACGAGTCCCAGTTCGTGGTCAACGCCGCCAACGTCGGAATCATGCCGATGATGGAAGCGGCAGCGCGGATGTGGGGGAGTCTGGCCAACGTCGAAGCCGGCGAGCCGTTCTTCGCGCTGGAGACCATAGCGCTGTCGTCTCCCGACGAGATCCTGTAGGGGCGCACGGTGGTAAGGGCCCGTCCAACACTCCCGGCGGGGCACGGTGAGGTCGTCGAACGGCCGGCGTTCGGCGAGTGGGCCGCGCTCATGTCGGAGAACCGGTCGCGTGCGCATGGGCTGGACGTTCGAGTTCGCGGGCCTCGGGGCGCAGGAGTTCAGGCGGCAGGCGCGCACCGAGCTGCTGGACGTGGCCGAGGGCTTCTCGGCCAGGCTGGGCGTCGAGCGTGGGTGCGCCGAGCGCGCGGGCAAGCACCGATCGTGGCTACCGGTCACCAACCCGACCTCTACCACCCGGGCGTGTGGGTCAAGGACTTCCTGCTCGAGCGGCTGGCCCGAGAGGTTGGCGCCGATGCCGTCGACATCGTGGTCGACTCCGACGGCTTCGACTCGGTGGCGGTCACGTCCCCGTGCATGCAGCCGGGTATCGGCCGCTGCCGTCAGTACCTGGCCGTCGGCGCGACGGACACGGCGTACGCGTTCGCTCCCGTTCCCGACGACGAAGCGCTGGCTGAGTTCTGCGCATCGGGAGATGCGATGCTCGCGACACTTCCCGCCCCGGCGGTGGCGCGGCACTTCGCGGCGTTCTGCGGCGTTTTGCGCGGTTCGGCTCCCGATTCGGACAACCTCGCCGAACTGATCACCATCGCACGGCGGCGCTACGAGGCGTCGGCGCGCACGAGCTACCTCGAGGCGCCGCTCACGCGTATCGCGCGCACTCGGGCCTTCCGGCGGTTCGTGTGCGGCATCGTGCTCGATGCGGCGGGCTTCGCCGCGGCCTACAACGCGGAACTCGACCGGTACCGCGCGATCTCCAAGACGCGCAACCTCGCCCAGCCGTTCCCCAACCTCGCGATCGGCGAAGACGGCGTTGAGCTGCCGCTGTGGCACTTGGCTCGACACCGCCGGCAGAGCGTGTGGGCGCAGCCGCGCCCCGACGGAGGGACGACGCTGCTCGCCGGCGGCGAGCCGATCGCCGAGCTGCCCGCCGATCGCGAGCGCGCTTTGGACGCGCTGGAGGCATCCGACGCCCTCATCGCGCCCAAAGCGCTGGTGCTCACGTTGTTCGTGCGCCTGTTCTGCTGCGACCTCTTCATCCACGGTGTCGGCGGCGGCCGGTACGACCAGGTCACGGACGGCGTCATCAGGCACTACTTCGGCGTCGAGCCGCCCGCGTTCGTGGTGGCGTCGATGACGATGTACCTGCCGCTCGGCGCCCACGTCGTCAGCGACGAGGAGGTGGGGGCGGCTCGGGAGCGCCTCAACCGGCTCGAGCACAACCCCGACGCGCTTCTCGGCGAGGTGGAGTTCGACTCCGACGCCGAGCGGGATCGAGCGATGGACCTTGCCGCCGAGAAGACGCGGCTCGTCGAGCAGATCGCCAAGCCGGACGCCGACAAGAAGGCGCTTGGTACCCGCATTCGCGAGGTGAACGCCGAGTTGGGGCGGGTCCTGGAGCCACTCAGGTCGGCATACGAGGCCGAGCTAGGTGCTCTCGAAGCGGCCAGGGCCGCAGCGGAGATACTCACCGACCGGACGTATCCCTTCTGCTTCTGGGACCCTTCCGAGATCGCCGACAAGGTCTGGTAGGCGCATCACTCGCGAGCGGGGCCCGGAGCGCACGTGATTGCGGGGTCGCCATGGGCGCGCTATCATCGTGCGACCCAAATCGAGCACGGCTGACCCGGGCGAAAGGAACTCACTATGTCGCTGCCTGTCGTTGATCCCAACCTCTGCACGGCGTGCGGTATCTGCGTGGACGAGTGCCCGTCGAGCTGCTACGACCTCGAGGACATCGCCAAGCTGAATCGCCCCGATGACTGCACCGAGTGCGGCATCTGCGTGGATTCGTGCCCCAACGGCTCGATCTCCATGGACTAGCGCCGAGCCAACCGACGCACAATCGAAGGCCGGGCGATGCCCGGCCTTCGGCGTTTCACATCGCCTGGCGTGTCTCAGCCGCGAGGCCCCATACGGTCGTTGACGTAGAGCTTCGGCTCCTTGCCCTGCAGCATCCCCACGAATCGCTTGTGGTGGGCCGCGTAGACGACCGCGCCCATCGCGAGTGCGAACGGCCAGTCCGGCGAGCCGAGCAGTATCGCTGCCACGGGCAGCGTGATCGCCGCGGCGACCTGCCCCGCCATCATGTAGCGCGTGATGGCGATGACGAGCAGTCCGACCACGACCACCGCGACGAAGTAGCGCCAGTCGTAGGCGAGAAGCGCCCCCGCTCCGGTGGCGAGTCCCTTGCCCGTGCGCGTGAAGTGCCGCTTGATCAGCGCCATCCAGCACGAGTAGTTGTGGCCGAACACGCAGCCCGCCACGGCCGCCATGGACATCGCGGCCACGAAGTGGAACTCCTGGCCCATCTCCCAGATCTCGCCCGTCGGCACCAGCAGAAGCGCCGGGGCCGTGAACATCAGGGTCTTGGCCGCGGCTACGGGGATCAGCCCCTTGAAGCCGTCGGCGAGCATCGCGACGACGAACCATCCCCACGATCCCGTGGAACGCCGCACGTTCATCGCGCCCACGTTGCCCGTCCCGTGCTGAGTCACGTCTTCGCCGGTGACGGCTTTGACGATGATGTAGGCGAAGGGAATCGAGCCGACGAGATAGGCCAGCAGCAACGACAGGGGGACCAGGTACCACGCGCTCACGTCAGCCACCCGCCGGGACGATGCACTCGATCGCTCCCGCCAGCATCGATATCTCGTAGCGGCTCTCGAGAAGGACCTCGCCGTCTATCTGCGCGGGGAGGCGCCTGTCGCAGTCGATGACGAGCGACGAGTGGCGCGACATGTGGACCGGCTTCATCTTCGTGTGCTTGCCGGTGACGACGAACGGGAGGCGCCAGAGCGCCTCGGGCAGAGAGAGCGGGTCGATCATGCAGACCTCGAAGACGCCGTCGTCGGGGAGGGCGTCGGGCGTGATGTAGAAGCCGCCCCCGTACGTGGGCCCGTTCGTGACGGCCACGATCAACGTGTCGTGCTTCTCGGCAGCAGATCCGTCGAAGGAGATGTCGAGCGAGAACCCTTCGAGCTCGTTGAAGAGAACGTGCAGCAGCGCGGTGAGGTAGAGCCACAGTCCGGATCGGTGCTTGGTGACCTTGTACTCGACCGCCTTCGCGGTGACCTTGGCGTCCATGCCCGCCGCGAAGCTGTTGTTGAAGTAGACGCCGTTGCACACGCCCACGTCGAAGCGCTTGCGCACGCCGGTCGCCAGAGCCAGTGCGGCTTGCGCGAGGTCGTCGGGAACGCCGAGCGTGCGGCGCGTGTCGTTGCCCGAGCCGGTGGGAAGAACGCCGAGGGCGGGACGGCGGGAGGCGTCGATGGCCATGAGGCCGTTGAGCACCTCGTGGACGGTCCCGTCGCCGCCCGCTGCGACCACGACGTCGTACTCTGCGGCGTCACGTGCGAGAGCCACTCCGTCGCCCATCGCCGTGGTCTGCACGAGGTCGTGCGGCAGGTTCACGAGCAGCTGCTCGATGATGGGTATCAGCTTGGCGGTTTCGCCGTGCTTCGCCTCCGGATTGGCGATGACGAGCGTCGAGCCATGCACTGCTTGACCTCCCCCGGACAGACACGCCGTCGAGCGTCGCAAGCATACCGCAGGCAGAGCCGTGTTGGTCGAGGTTGGCGGGTATGATACAGTGCGTTGCCGCGCGACACGTGCCCTCTTAGCTCAGTGGATAGAGCGTCTGCCTCCGGAGCAGAAGGTCGCAGGTTCGAATCCTGCAGAGGGCGCCATATCACCACATGAGAAGAGGCCGGACCCTCGCGGGACCGGCCTCTCGTTGTTTGCGCGAGCGGGCTCGCTAGTGCCCCTCTGCGCGCTCCTTCAGGTACGTGTCGACGAGCTTCTTCTGAACGTCTCCGGGGACCTGCTCGTACCCCGTGATCGCGATCGTGTAGCTGCCGGTGCCGCTGGACAGCGCACGGAGGTGCGGCGAGTAGTGCACGACCTCGGCGTATGGCGCCTGGGCCTTGATGAGCTGGACTCCTGCGTCGGGGGCGTCCATGCCGAGAACGCGACCGCGAATAGAGCTGATATCGCCCATGACCGCGCCGGCGTAGGCGTCCGGCACCGTGATCTCGAGGGTGGCCATCGGCTCGAGGATCACGGCGTCGGCCTTCTCGGCGGCCGCGCGGAAGCCGATGCGCGCGGCGGTCTTGAACGCCATCTCGTTGCTGTCGACCGCGTGCATCGATCCGTCGTAGACCGCGACCTTCACGTCTTGGACCGGATAGCCCGCTATCGCACCCGACGTCATCGTGTCTTGCACGCCCTTGTCGATCGCGACGATGTAGGGCTTCGAGATCTTGCCGCCCACGATCTCGTCCTTGAACTCGTAGCCGCCGCCGGGGTTGGGCTCGAGGCGCAGCCAGCAGTCGGCGAACTGCCCCGACCCGCCCGTCTGCTTCTTGTGGCGGCCCTGTGCGGTCGCGCTCTTGCGAATCGTCTCCCGGTAAGGGATGCGCAACTCGGTGAGCTCGGCCTCGACGTGGAAGCGCTCGTGCAGCCTCGAGATCACGACGTCGACCGCGGTGTCGCCCATCGCCGAGACGATCGTCTGGTGGGTCTCCTCGTCGCGCCGCAGCTGGAGCGCCGGGTCCTCGTCGACGATGGACTTGAGGGCCGTGCCCAGCTTGTCCTCGTCGGCCTTGGTCTTGGCCACGATGGCGACCGGGAACAGCGGCTCGGGCAGCGGAAGCGCGTCGAAGGCGATGCCGCCCTTCGCCGACAGCGTGTCGTTCGTGGCGGTGTCTGTGAGCTTCGGAAGCACGGCGATGTCGCCCGCCGGAACGGCATCCACGTCCGCGGTCTCCTTGCCGGTCATCTTGAAGATGTGCGCGACGCGCTCCTTCTTGCCGGTACGGGAGTTCACTACCTCGGAGTTGGGCGTCAGCGTGCCCGAGACGACCTTGATGAACGACATCCGGCCGACATACGGGTCCGAGAGGGTCTTGAACACGTGGCCTGAGAAGTCGCCGGAGCTCGAGAACGGGATCTCCGTGCCGTCGGTCGTGTGCATCGGGCCGTGTGCGGTGGGCTCGGGGAAGAACGTGACGATCTCGTCCATGAGGTCCTCGACGCCCTGGAGCTTGAGTGCCGAGCCCACGAACACCGGGATGACCTTGCTCTCCGCGATGGCGAGCCCGAGCAGCTTCTCGAGGTCCTGCCTGGGTCAGCGGTTCGCCCTCGAGGTACTTCATCATCAAGTCGTCGTCGACCTCGGCGGTCTTGTCGGCGAGCTGCTCGCGAGCGGCCTCGGCAGCGGCGGCGTACTCGGCAGGGATGTCCTCCGCGTGCTCGCCATCGTCCTCATGGTGGTAGGCCTTCATGCGGATGATGTCGACGACGCCGTGGAAGTCGGCCTCGGCGCCCATGGGGAGCTGTATCGGCACGACGCGGTCGCCGAACGTCGCGGTGAGCTTGGCGAGACACGCGTCGAAGTCGGCGTGCTCCTTGTCCATCCGGTTGATGAAGACGGCTCTGGCGATGCCCATCTCGCCGGCGATCTTCCACAGGCGTTCCGTTTGGACCTGCGGACCAGCGACCGCGTCGACGACGAACAGCGCCATCTCGGCGGCCTCCATGCCGGCGATAGCGTCGGCAACGAAGTCGGCGTATCCGGGCGTGTCGATCACGTTGATCTTCACGCCATCGTGGACCACCGGTGCGAGCGAGAGGTTGAGCGAGAACGAGCGCTTGATCTCCTCGGGGTCGTAGTCGAGGGTCGAGTGACCTCCGTCGACACTCCCGAGTCGTTTCGTGGCGCCGGACAGATAGAGCATCGCCTCTGCGAGCGAGGTCTTTCCCGCACCGCCGTGTCCGACTAGGACGACGTTGCGGACCTTGTCAGTGCTTGGTGCTCCCAAGTACATCGCCTCCTTGGTGAGTAACGCGCCACACCGTCGTGGCGCGTACGTAAGCGACGCGGGAAGGATGGCCCCACCCCGCGGGTCCCTCTTCGCAGACAGTCTACCCTGAAAGCGCGGCCTCCGACGCACCTTCTTACCACTGCGGGCATCGGCTGGTAGAATGCCACGAGCGTTCCCGCACGTTCGGCGCCGCCACGGCGCATCGAAGGAGGTTGCCTGCTCGTGAACGGCCGCACTCGCACGCTTCTCGCCGCACTCGTGGCTCTGCTGGTGGCCGGGGCGTTCGCCGTGAGCGGGTGTTCGTCGGCCGAGCAGCCTGCCGTGAAGAAACCGGCCTCCGAGCAGCCGGCCGCCGATAGCCAGCCCGCCGAGCAGCCCGCCACCAACTCCCAGGGGGAAACCTTGTATACGCCAGCCTACGTGCCCAATGGCAACGAGACGGCCACCTTCAAGACCAGCAAGGGTGTGGTCGTCGTGAAGCTCTTCGGCAAGGATGCGCCGATTCACGTTGGCAACTTCGTCGAGCTTGCGCGCAAGGGCTTCTACGACAACACCAAGTTCCACCGCTACGAGCCCGGATTCGTGGTTCAGGGCGGCGATCCGCAGACACAGTCGCTGACCTCCGAGCAGGTGCAGCAGGCGGTGAAGACCGGCAACCCGCCGCTTGGCACGGGTGGGCCGGGATACGTGATCAAGGGCGAGTTCGACCCGGCCGTGAACCCGAACAAGCACGTCAAGGGCGCGCTCGGTATGGCGCGCACGAACGACCCGGACTCGGCGGGCTCCCAGTTCTACTTCGCGCTCGAGCCGCTGGCTGCGCTTGATGGGCAGTACACGGTGTTTGGAACCATCACCCAGGGCCAGGATGTCGCGGACCAGTTGCGCGTCGGCGACACGATCGAGTCGGTCACCATCGACAACGCGAACTAAGCGAACCGAGCAGATACGACCAGTGGACCAGTCGAAGTACCAAGAAGCACAACAGGCCTACGACGCGGGCGACTTCCGCACTGCCGCGAAGTCGTTCCTCGCTTCGGCGGGCAAGGGCGCGGCCGGCAACGGCAGCGCCTATCACATGGCGGGCAACTCGCTCATGCGCCTGCGCCGGTACCAGGACGCGGTGACGGTCTACGGACACGCGCTCAGGGACGAGACCTACGACAAGCGCGGTTCTGTCGAGGCGAACCTGGGCGCCGCCTACGTCGCTCTGGGTGAGTACGCCGAGGCGGTCAAGGCCTACGAGGCCGCCATCGACGAGCCCGACTATCCCACGCCCTATCGCGCTTACCAGGGCATGGCCGCCGCGCTCGTGGAGCGGGGCAAGATCGAGGACGCTGCCGTCGCCTACCGCCGCGCGGCCCTCGACACGGCGAACCCGGATCCCGGCAAGGCGCTGGTCAACCTGGGGCTGTGCTTCATGGCGCTCGGAAGACCCGAGGACGCGGTCGAGGCGTATCAGGCTGCGCTGGGTTTCGACGACTACCAGGGTCGGGGCAAGGCGCTCGCCAACATCGGCCAGGCGTATGCCGCGATGGGGGCGTACGACGAGGCGGTGCGCGCGTTCGAGAAGGCCACGCAGATGCACGGCCACAAGCTGAACGCCACTGCCCAGAAGGCCTACGACGACGCCCGTGCGGCGGCACGGCCGCCCGTGGAGACGGTGGAGGGCTGGGAGACCGGCGAGATCGGCATCGATCAGGCGCAGCCCACAGGATGGGACGCGGACGAGCTGCAGGCACTCGCCGATGACGCCGTGTCGGATGCGGAGCCCGAGCGATGACGAGTTGCGCGCGGAGAAGGCCGCCGCCGCGTTGGGGATGGGCGACGAAGAGGCCGTGACCGAGTTCTTCGCGCTCACGGAGGACGAGATGCGGGCCCGGGATCGTGAGGCGCGTCGAGCCGATCGAGAGCAGAAGCGCTCCTCGGTCAGCTGGGTCAAGATCGCGATCGTGTCCGCCGTGGTGGTCGTGCTGGTCTCGGCGCTGTTCGGCGGGCTGTACTGGATGGGGTTCGGCTGGCCGACTCAAGCAGCTGCCGTCAACGGGCTGATCGCATCCTACGCCGAGGGACAGCCGGTGGAGCAGTACTGGGTCGCAGTCCCGGGCAAGGACGTTGCACGCGAGATGGCCAAGATCCCGCCGGTCAAGACGTTCTCGGTGGACTCGGTCGACCGTGGGCGCACCAGTTCGACGGCGTACGTCACGATCACGCCCCAGAAGGGCGCTCCGCTGCGCTACACGATCACCCTGTCGCGCGAGGGCGTGGGGTGGAAGGTGACCGGTGTGGAGAACGATTGGCGTTCCACGGGCGGCTGATGCAGCCGCCCGTTTGTTGTCGGCGATGGAAGGAAGACGAGTGGAACAGAGCACGTACTTGATGATCAAGCCGGATGCGGTCGCCCGCGGCCTCGTGGGACGCATCGTCGGGCGCTTCGAGGATGCCGGTCTCAAGCTCGAGCGCCTCGAGTACGGCATGGTGACCCCGCAGCAGGCTGCGGCGAACTACGTCGAGCATGAGGGCAAGCCGTTCTATGAGGGGCTGGTTGCCTACATCACCTCCGGACCTGTCGTGAAGATGGTCGTGAGCGGCCCCAACGCGGTCGCCGTGTGTCGCAAGCTCATGGGCGTCACGAATCCTGCCGACGCCGCCCCGGGAACCATCCGCGGTGACTTCGGCCTGATCATGGACGCGAACGTCATTCACGGATCGGATTCGCCCGAGTCCGCCGAGCGCGAGATCGCCATCTTCTTCGGCGACTGATTGCCGCAGCGTCGAGCGCTGGCTCGAATCGTCACGATAGGGGCCGTCGCACTCAAGGTGCGGCGGCCCTTCGTGACTTCGTTGGCAAGGGCGAAGTAAGCCGCAGGCAACCGCGCTCGTGAGAGGGTGGCTCAAGTCACCGATCGACGAGGAGCGAACGCGATGGAGCCCACGTACCCTCGAAGCGGCGAGTGTCCCCGCGAGCTGCTGCTGCAAGGCCAGACTCAGTCACTGACCGACGAGGCGCTGCTCTCCGTGCTCGTCGGGGAGACGGGCGCGGCCGGCGTCGGCCGCCTGCTGGAGACATCAACCCGTTGCGCAGGGGCTTTGGCGGATGGACGCCGAGGAGCTGATCTCCCTGGAGGGGGTCGGGCCTGCGCGCGCGGCGAGGATACTCGCCGTGCTGGAGATGAGTCGCAGGGCATCAGGGCCGTGTGAGGATCGGCGACCCACGATCTCCACTCCGGACGACGTCGCCGCCCTGTGCTCGCCCCACCTGAGGGGGCTCGACCGCGAGCACTTCTGGACGCTCGCGCTCAACACCAAGAACAGGCTTCTGCGCGTCATCGAGGTGTCCGTGGGGTCGCTCAATGCCTCGATCGTGCACCCGCGCGAGCTGTTCAAGGATGCGGTGCGTGTCTCGGCGGCCTCAGTCGTCGTGGTGCACAACCACCCGAGCGGCGACCCCACTCCCAGCGGAGCCGACATCCAGCTCACCCGACGGCTCGTGAAGGCAGGAGACGTGCTCGGAGTGGAGGTCTTGGACCACGTCGTCCTGGGTGACGGGGGCTCCCACGCCAGCCTGCGCGACCTCGGGCTGATGTGAGGCGAGGACGTCGCCGCTGCCAGTGGGTTTGCTGCGCGCTATGCTAGACTGCAGGGCGCATTGCGAACGACCGACCCGGCCACGACAGGTCAAGGGTCGGTTTTGGCATGCGGCGCCTGTGCCGGCGGCAACGCCGGGGCACCGTGCCGCGCCGAAGGGAGAGACTGCGACTGTGTCGCTCGTAGATATGTTCTTCAACTCGTGGGGCGGCGACATGGCCGTGGACCTTGGCACAGCGAACACGCTCGTGTCGGTCCGCGGGCGCGGAATCGTGCTCATCGAGCCCTCGGTCGTCGCTGTCGAGCGCGACACGAAGCGCGTGCTTGCCGTGGGGATCGACGCCAAGCGGATGCTCGGCCGCACGCCGGGCAGCATCGTTGCCATCCGACCGCTCAAGGACGGAGTCATCGCCGACTTCGAGGTGACCGAGGCGATGCTTCGGTACTTCATCAACAAGACGCGCGTGAAGCGCTTCCCCTGGCAGCCCAAGCCGCGCGTGGTCGTGTGCGTGCCCTCGGGAGTCACCGAGGTCGAGAAGCGCGCGGTGTTCGAGGCCACCATGCAGGCGGGCGCGCGCCAGGCGTTCCTGATCGAGGAGCCCATGGCCGCAGCGATCGGCGCGGGGCTGCCGATTCAGGAGCCGACCGGGTCGATGGTCGTGGACATCGGCGGCGGCACGACCGAGGTCGCCGTCATATCGCTCGGCGGCATCGTCGTGGCGCAGTCGATCCGAATAGCGGGCGACGAGTTCGACGATGCGGTCATCGCCTACGTCAAGCGCGTCTACAACGTGCTGATCGGCGAGCGTACGGCCGAGGAGATCAAGTTCGAGATCGGCAGCGCATGGCCACTGCTCGAAGAGGTCGACGTGGAGGTTCGCGGCCGCGACCTGCTCACCGGCCTGCCGCGCACCGTCGCGATGGAGTCCGAGGAGATTCGAGAGGCGCTCGAAGAGCCCACACTCGCGATCATCGCCGCGGTGAAGGGAACACTCGAGCAGACTCCGCCCGAACTCGCGAGCGACCTGATGGAGTACGGCATCGTGCTGACCGGCGGCGGAGCGCTCCTGCGCGGGCTCGACGAACGGCTCCGGCACGAGACCGGGATGCCCGTGCACGTCTCCGAGAGTGCGCTCACGAACGTGGTCGACGGCTCCGCGCAGGCGCTCGAGGAGATAGACGCGCTCAAGAAGGTGCTGCAGGGTGGGCGCTAGCCCACCTGTGAGGCCATGAAGATCCAGAAGACCGAGACACCAGGACCGAGGCCCGGCTGGCTCATCCTGTTCGTGGCGCTCGCGATAGTGCTGATCACCGCGTGGTACCGCGAGGGCAGCACGGGCCCGTTGCATCGGGTCAAGATCGGCATGCAGGCCGCCACGGCGCCGGTCCAGGCAGGCGGCGAGTTGCTCACGCGCCCCATCCGCGGCCTGTTCGCCTGGGCCGGCGACCTGGGCGTCACGAGAAGCCAACTCGAGGAGCTTCGCCAGCAGAACCAGTCGCTTCGGGTTCGGGTCGCCGAGCTTGAGGAGGCGCGTTTGGAGAACGAGCGGCTTCGCGCGCTCGTCGATCTGCCGATGGCGGGGGAGCTGCAGTCGGCCGCCGCTCACGTCATCGGCCGCCCCTCCAACTCGTGGGACGGCGTCATCGTGATCGACCGAGGCTCCGCCGACGGTATTCGGACCGGGATGCCGGTCATCGGCCCCCAGGGGCTTCTCGGCCAGACCGTGACGGTGGCGCCCGGCAGCTCCAAGGTCCGACTCATCACCGACCAGCGAAGCGGTGTGGCGGCGATGATCCAACGGACTCGCGCGGAGGGAGTCGTTCGTGGCAACCTCGACGGGCGTCTGACGCTGGACTTCGTGAGCATGGACACGCCGGTCAAGGAGGGCGATGTGGTGATCACATCGGGCATCGGCGGCGTCTACCCGAAGGGGCTTCCGATCGGCGAGGTCAGCGAAGTGAAGCGGGAACCAAACGCGCTCTACCAGTCGATTCGCGTTCAGCCGGCCAGCGATCCCTCCGGGCTGGAAGAGGTGCTGGTGATCGTGGGCGTGCCGGCTTCGGTTGAGCCGCAGGGAGGCGAGTGATGAGACGCGCGGTTCCTGCGATCGCGGCGCTGCTCGTCGCGACCCTGCTCCAGGTCGGCCTGGCGCCCTACATGAGTATCGGCGGTGTGACCCCGAACTTCCTGTTGCTCGTGGTCGTGACTCTCGCCTTGACCACCGGCCCCACCGAGGGTGCGGTTGCCGGTTTTGCGGCCGGCCTGCTGTTCGACATGGTCAGCACGGGCCCCTTGGGACCGATGGCGCTCGTGCTTGCGGCGACCGGGTACTTCGCCGGGCTGCTTCATGAGCAGATGTTCGCCGAGGGCTGGCTGCTGCCCCTCACCGTGCTGGCCATCGCGGCGCTTTCCGCCGAGGTCGCCTACGGTCTGTTGCTGACTTTGCTGGGCGAGGGCGGGCCGTTCTGGGAGAGCTTCTTCACCAAGATGCTACCGGCAGCGGTGTACAATACGGTCTTGGCCTTGCTCATCTACCCTTGGTTGGCTCGCTTCTTGCGCCACGAGCGGCCCATGAAGACCTTCAGACGGCTGGCGTAGAACACGTGTGCCGTATCCGCTGCGGCTGTGACGAGCGCAGCGACGACCCAATCGGACACAGATGCCCAACTTCCGCCAGAGACTCAAGCCTCGCTTCGCCGTGCTCGCCGGCGTCGTCATCGGCGTTCTGGGTCTGCTGCTGCTTCGCCTGTGGACCATGCAGGTTCTCAGCGGCGATGCCTATGCGGCACAGGCGGTCGAGAATCGAGTACGTGAGATAACCACGGTCGCTCCGCGCGGTCGGATCCTCGACCGCAAGGGTCGAGAGCTCGTCACCAACCGCGCGACGCTTGCTGTAGTGGTGGCGCCTTCGGCCAAGGGCGACACGGAGATGCTCACGCGTCTTTCGTCGCTGCTCGACGTCCCGCTCCCGGAGATCCAGGAGCGGGTCAACAGCGTCAAGGAGGCGGCGCTCGCGCCTCGAATCGTGGCCATCGACGTCCCACTCGACACCGTGGCCTATCTGGCCGAGCACGAGAGCGAGTTCCCCGGCGTGGAGATTCAGACCCGCGCCATTCGCCAGTATCCGCAGGGCAAGGTCGCGGCGCACGTTCTGGGCTACGCGGGCGAGATCGCGGATGCCGAGTTGGGCGAGCCGGACTTCAAGGGCTACGACCCCACCGACTTCGTTGGCAAGGCCGGAGCCGAGAGGGCGTTCGAGAAGGTGCTCCAAGGCGATCGCGGGCGCAAGGTGCTCGAGGTCGACGCGTCGGGGCGTCCGAAACGCGTCATCAGCGAGACGGAGCCGGAACCGGGCCGCGATGTCGTGCTGACCATCGACAGCCGAGTGCAGCGCGTCACCGAACGGGCGCTGCGCCAGGCGATGGAGGATGCACACAAGGACGACTATCCGAAGGCACAGGCGGGGGCCGCGGTCGCCCTCGACGTGCGCACCGGCGAGGTCTTGGCGCTTGCGAGCCTGCCGACGTACGACCCCTCGATCTTCCTCGGCGGCGTCTCGCAGAAGCAGTGGCGCTCGCTGACGACCACTTCTTCGGAGTTCCCGCTCACCAATCGCGCTCTGATGGCGCAGTATCCGCCGGCGTCGACGTTCAAGGCGTTCACAGGGCTCGCCGGTCTGCAGTACCGCGTCACGAGCCCATGGAAGACCTACCACTGTGCCGGTCGGTGGACCGGCATGGGCAAGCAATGGTCGAAGTGGTGCTGGAACCACTCGGGACACGGCAGCGAGTCGTTCATGGCCGGAATCCAGGACTCGTGCGACACGGTGTTCTACGAGATCGGCTACGCGTTCTACAAGCGCAAGGGCGAGAAGCTGCAGCAGTTCGTTCGCAGCTTCGGATACGGGTCCCAGACCGGGATAGAGTTGCCGGGTGAGGCTGACGGCCGTGTCCCTGATGCCGCCTGGAAGAAGGCGTACAACGAGGACTACCCCGAGTACCAGCGGTGGCTTCCGGGCGACACCGTGAACATGGCGATCGGCCAAGGCGACTTGCTCGTGACCCCACTCCAGGTCGCCGCGACATACGGCGGAATCGCGAACGACGGCAAGGTGATGCGACCGCACGTGCTCAAGAAGGTGCTCGGTGGCGACGGCGCGCCCGTGCTCGAGCAGGGGCGTGAGGTCGCGTTCGCGCCGAAGGTCTCGAAGCGCAACATCAAGACGATGCAGACGGCGCTGCGCAACGTGACAGAGCAAGGCACCGGTGCCGCCGCGTTTCGCGGCTTCTCCACGCCCGTGGCGGGCAAGACGGGTACCGCGCAGGTGGCCGGCAAGGACGACTACGCGTGGTTCGTCGGATACGCGCCGGCGAGCGATCCTCGCTACGTTGTGGCGGTCGTCATCGAGCAGGGTGGCCACGGCGGCTCGGTCGCGGCGCCGGCTGCCCGGCAGATCCTTGCTGCGCTGCTCGGCAAGCGGATCGAACACGTCACCGCATCGGATTCATCACGATGACGGGCTCTGCCGATCGCTCGTTTCTCAGGCCCGTCAATCCCGTACTGCTCGCGGTGGTGGTGCTGCTTGCCGCGTTCGGCAGCGTGATGGTGCGCTCGGCGGTCTCGGGCATGGACGCCGGCGATGCCATGTTCCGGCGTCACCTGATCGGGCTTGCCATAGGAGTCGTGCCGCTCGTCGTGGCGTGGGCCATCGACTACCGCAAGCTCCAAGGGTGGGTCGGCCCGCTGATGGCCCTGACATGCTTCCTGATCGTGTCGCCGCTGATCCCCGGGCTGGGAGGAGAGGCGAAGGGGGCCCAGTTGTGGCTGGAGGTCGCCGGATTCCGGCTCTTCCAACCATCAGAGCCGGCGAAGCTCGTATACATCGTTGCCATGGCCGCGGTCATAGCCGGCTTCAAGGGCGTCATCGAGACGCCTCGGCAGGTCCTGAAGGTCGTTGGCATCGCCTCCATCCCGTTCGTACTGGTTGTGGCGGTGGGCGACCTTGGGACCGGGCTCGTGTTCATAGCCATCACGCTGGGGATGCTGCTCGTGGGCGGGCTGCGTGCTCGCTGGTTCCTGGTGTTCGCGCTGGTGGGCGCGGTGGCCGTGGGAGTGGTCCTGAAGGCCGACCTGCTGCAGGAGTACCAGGTGAATCGGCTGATGGTCTTCGTCGACCCGACGCTCGACCCGAGCGGTGCCGGATACAACCTGGAACAGTCGAAGATCGCGATAGGGTCGGGTGAGCTCGCGGGCAAGGGTCTTGGGGAGAGCACTCAAGGCAATCTCAACTTCCTTCCCGAGCGTCACACGGACTTCATCTTCGCCGTGCTGGGGGAGGAGCTGGGATTCGCAGGAGCGGTCCTGCTTCTCGGCCTGTATCTGGCTCTGCTGATCACGGCCCTGGAGGTGTCGGCGTCCGCGCGGGACCTGTTCGGGTCCCTGATCGCAGTCGGCATCATCGCGATGTGGACGTTCCAGATTCTCGAGAACGTCGGTATGACCGTGGGCCTGATGCCCATTACGGGAATCCCGCTGCCCTTCATGAGCTTCGGCTCTTCGTTCATGGTCACCAACATGGCCGCGGTGGGTATGCTTCTGTCAGTCTGGACACGTCGGACCTAGGGAGTCGTCGATGGCGTTTCTGTTCGACATCAAAGACATGATGAGTTCCGGCGCCTCTCTCAGGACCGAGCGTGAGAAGAACCTTCGCATCGCCGTCTTCGTGGACGCTGAGGCGTCCGACCTGGCCGTTGACGCACTCAAGGATGCGCTGCAGCCCCAGATGAGCACTGCTCGGCTGCACATCGAGCCCGTTGTGCCGGGCGACGTTCTTGTGGTCGAGGAGTCTGCGGACGCAGTCATCGCACTCGCCGGCCCCGGCGCTTCGCTCGCACCCTCCCTTGCCCAGGCGAGGGAGCGGTTCATCCCCACGGTCGTGGTTGTCGCTGGGCGAGTCCCAGGCCGATGCTGCCAGGCGGCTTCAGCACCCCGTGCTGGACACGGTCGCCGATGACGACGCGGAAGAGCTGATCAAGAAGCTGGGGCGCTGGCTGGCCGACCGGGTCAGCGGAAAGCGTCTCGCGCTGGCCGCGAACTTCGCCTTCGTCCGTCGAGCCGTTGCCGAAGAGGCGATCAAGAACACGGCGTTCCAGAACGCCGTCGTCGGCGGCGTGATGATCCTCCCGGGCGCGGACATGCCGGTGATGACGGCGAACCAAGGCAAGATGGTGCTGCAGATCGCCGCCGCGTACGGCGAGCCCCTGGGACCCGAGCGCATCAAGGAACTTGCGGCTGTGGTGGGCGGCGCGTTCGTCTTCAGAGCGGTAGCGCGCCAAGCGCTCGCGTTCGTCCCCGGGCTGGGGTGGGCGATCAAGGCGGGCATGGGGTACTCCGCCACGCTCGGAATGGGATACGCCGCGCTCGAGTACTTCGAAGAGGGCGGGGATGTCCGAGGTCTCGCGACGAAGCTGCGGGAGACGAAGGAGCGCATGCTCGAGAAGGTGCGGGCGCGTGGTGGAGCTGAAGAGCCGCCGATCCCGGCACACGGCTGGGTCGTCGAAGATGAGCCTGCTGAGCCCGCCGACTTGGTGCTCGAGGCGGCGTGGGAGGAAGGCGGCGAGGTCGCGGTCGAGCCGGGGGATATGTGACCCGCGACGACCTGTGGCCCCGAGTCGAGTCGCTTCTCGCTCAGGTAGAGCGTCCTGCCCGCTATCTGAACCGTGAGTGGGGTTCGCGCCACGAGGATGCCGAGTACAGGACCGCGCTGCTCTATCCCGACACGTATGAGATCGGACAAGCGAATCAGGCCATCGGGATACTGTACGCGATCCTCAACGGTCTTGATGGGGTGAGCGCTGAGCGCGTCTACGTCCCGTGGGTGGACCTCGGCGATCTCATGCGCGCGAACGACGTGCCCCTGTTCACCTTGGAGTCCTGTACGCCGCGTCGCCGATCTCGACCTGCTCGGGATCACGGTCCCCCACGAGCTGTCCTACACCAACATCCTCGAGGCGCTCGATCTGGCCGGGATTCCGTTGCGCGCCGATCAGCGCGGCGAGGACGTGCCGCTCGTTGTGGGTGGCGGTCCCTGCGTCTACAACCCCGAACCGTTCGCCGCGTTCTTCGACGCGATTCTGATCGGCGAGGGCGAGGACGCGATCGTCGATATCGTTGCGGCGCACCGAGCGTCGAAAGAGGCCGGGCTCTCGCGAGCCGAGACGCTGCAGCGTCTCGCGGCGGTTGACGGCGTGTACGTGCCCTCGCTGTATACGCCGCGCTTCGACGACGGGGTATTCGCGGGCATGGCGGCCACGCAGGGCTCGGCTGTCGTGGTGCGCAAGCGCGTGGTGCGCGATCTTGACGAGTACGAGGTGGCGAGCTGCCCGATCGTGCCGTTCATGGACGTGGTGCACGACCGTTTCGCTGTCGAGGTGCTGAGAGGCTGCACGCGAGGATGCAGGTTCTGCCAGGCGGGCATGGTCTACCGACCCGTTCGCGAGCGCAGTGCCGACACCGTGGTTCGCGAAGTGCTCGACGGATTGAGATGCACGGGCTACAACGAGGCGTCGCTCACGTCGCTGTCGACCGCGGATCACAGCCAGCTCGAGGAGATCCTGCGTCGGCTGCAGCGCCGCACCGCTGGTACCGGAGTGTCGGTATCGTTGCCGAGTCTTCGTGTCGACGGCTTCAGCGTCGAGATGGCTCGGCTGATATCGACCGGCAAGAAGACCGGGCTCACCTTCGCTCCTGAAGCGGGAACGCAGCGGCTGCGCGATGTGATCAACAAGAACGTGACCGAGGACGATCTGCTCTCCACGGTGGATCTGGCGTTCTCGGCGGGTTGGCGCCGCGTCAAGCTCTACTTCATGCTCGGCCTGCCCACGGAGACCGACGACGATATCCGCGGGATCGGAGCGCTCGTCCGCCTGGTGCTCGACACGGCCAGGGCGGCGACTCCGCCTCAGCAGCGAGGGGGCATTCGCATCGGGGTGAGCGTGTCGACGTTCGTGCCGAAGGCCGGCACGCCGTTTCAGTGGGAGGCCCAGGCCACTCCCGAGGCGGTTCGGCACAAGCAGGCCGTCTTGCGCGAGTCGATGCCGCGCAAGGGGGTCGACCTTCACTGGCACGACGCGGACGTCTCCTTCGTGGAGGGCGTGATGGCGCGAGGGGGTCGCGAGCTCGCCCAAGTGGTCGAGACCGCATGGCGCTCGGGCGCCCGTTTCGACGCCTGGACCGAGCGGTTCGGTCTCGGGACGTGGATGGCGGCGTTCGAATCGTGCGGTGTGTCGCCGGAGCAGCTCGCACATACGGAGCGCGACGCAGAGTCGGCCTTGCCCTGGGACCACCTGTCCTCCGGCGTATCGCGGCGCTACCTGCTGCGCGAGCGGGAGCGTGCCTACTCGGCACTCCCTACCGCCGACTGCAGCTTCGAAGGCTGCACGGGCTGCGACGCGTGCGACGATCTGGGGGTCGACATCGTGCTCGGGGGAGGTTCGAGGCGGTGACGTCGGGCGAGTACAGACTGAGGGTTCGCTATCGCAAGACCGGCAGGCTGCGGTGGCTGTCCCATCTCGAGGTGGTGCACGCCTTGGAGAGGATGATTCGCCGGGCCGAGTTGCCGTTCGCCGTGACCCAGGGGTTCAGCCCCCACCTCAAGGCCGCTTTCGGCCCCGCGCTGCCGGTGGGGACGGCCGGTGAGAACGAGTACCTCGACGTGTGGCTGAGGGAGTACACTGATGCAGCGCGCGTTGCGGCGCGGCTTGCCGAGGTCTCGCCTGAGGACCTGGCTCCGACGGCCGCCCGCTACGTCGCGGGAGACGAGCCTTCGTTGACGGCGGCTCTGACGATAGGCCTGTACGACGTCGGGTTGGACGGAAGGGAGCTGGATTCGGAGACAGTGCGCGCGGCGCTCGAGAAGGTCCTGGCGGCGGGCGAGCTGACAGTTGTCAACAAGGGCAAGAACAAGGCTTACGATCTGACGCGCTGCGTCCCGAAGGACGTTCGTGTCACCGATCGAGAGGGTGGTGTGAGCGTAGAGCTCGCCATCCGAATGGGGCCGCAAGGGTCCCTTCGCCCCGAAACACTCGTCAGAGCGGCCATCGAAACGACCGGTACCGAGTTGACCGCCGTGCACACGACGCGGCTGGACACGCTCGTCGAATCGGATGAGGGGGTCTGGTCGCAACCGTTGTGACGGGAGTGGACCAGGTGGCCGACGTGGCCCGCGAGATGCTCATCTCGCACGACAGCAACGAGACCCGGGTTGCGCTGCTCGAGGACCGGGAACTCGTCGAGCTCTACATCGAACGCCCCAAGCGAAGCGTGGTCGGCAACGTCTACCTCGGCCGGGTGAGCGACGTGCTGCCCGGGATGCAGGCTTCCTTCGTCGATATCGGCTTGGAGAAGAACGCCTTCCTCTACGTTGACGAGGTCGTCGCCCCGGAGGGCGTCGAGGGCGTTCCGAAACGCGACATCCAGCGGCTGCTCAAGCCCGGTCAACAGCTCATGGTCCAGGTGCTCAAGGACCCGATGGGCACGAAGGGCGCTCGCGTCACCACCGAGATCACGCTCCCCGGGCGGTTCCTCGTGCTGATGCCGTTCTCGCGCTTCGTGGGCGTGTCCAAGAAGCTCCCGGACGGCGAGCGCGACCGGCTGCACGCGATCATCGACGACCTGGTGCCCGAGGGGATGGGCGTGATCGTGCGCACCGTGGCCAACGGCGCCTCCGAGCGCGACCTCACCACCGACCTCGAGTTCCTGTCGCGCCTGTGGAAGCGCGTCAAGCATCAGGCCGAGGAGGCGCTTCCCCCCGAGGTCATCTACACCGAGATGGATCTGGCTCTTCGCCTGGTCAGGGACGTGTTCTCCGACGAGTTCAAACGGATGGTCGTTGACGACAAGGCCACCTTCGAGAAGGTGGTGTCGTTTCTGAAGAAGTCCTCTCCGCAACTCGCGAAACGCGTCCAGCTGCACAAGGAGCGCACGCCGCTGCTCGAGTCGTTCGGAATCACCGACGTGATCGAGTCGGCGCTCAGGCGCACCGTTCCTCTTGCGAGCGGCGGACACCTGACCATCGACAAGACCGAGGCGCTCACCTCGATCGACGTCAACACGGGCAAGTTCGTCGGGAAGCGGAGCCTGGAGGAGACGATACTGCGCACCAACCTCGAGGCGGCCGAGGAAGCGGTCAGACAGCTGCGTCTTCGTGACCTGGGCGGGATCATCGTCATCGACTTCATCGACATGGAGCAGCCGGCGAGCAGGACCCAGGTCGCCCAGCGTCTCAGCGCCGCTCTTGCCAAGGATCGTACCCGCACCCGCATGAGCGAGATGTCGCGCCTGGGCCTCGTCGAGCTCACACGCAAGAACGTCACCGACGGCCTATACGGCGTGCTCACGGAGCGCTGCCCGTGCTGCGACGGGGAGGGGCGGGTCGTTTCTCGGCAGACACGGCGCATCGCGGTCGAGCGACGAATGCGCGAGATCCTCCGAAACGGTGCTTCCGGAGCGTACCTGTTCGGGTTGAATCCCGACACGTTCAAGCTGATCACGGAGCCGGGCCTCAACGTTGCGGCCGCGCTGCGGGCCGATACCGGCTCACAGGTGACGATCGTGCCGGACGAAGAGGCGGCTCCAACCGAGGTCAGAGTGCTGATCGAGGGCAGGACGGGGCTGTTCGGACGCGCACCGTGGCGCTCGAGGGGATAGTCCTGATTCGGACGGACACGCCCGGTGCCGTGTTGGGCCCTGAGGCGCGTTGACGCACTTCGGCAGCCCTGTTAGCATATCTCCTCGCGTGTTTACCAAGCGATGAAAGGTTTTCGATGTACGCAATCGTTTCCACCGGTGGCAAACAGCTCAAGGTCGCCGCAGGCGATGTTGTCTCGGTCGAGAAGCTCGATGCCGCTGTAGGGGATAGTGTCACGTTC
Organism: uncultured Actinomycetes bacterium; assembly: GCA_963726325.1. GTDB lineage: Bacteria > Actinomycetota > Coriobacteriia > Anaerosomatales > PHET01 > CAVPCY01. Next base: position 55,985 of record CAVSCA010000001.1, read on the forward strand.
GACGTGATCTTCCTGGCGGATGAGGGCGAGATCGTCGTCGATAGCGACGCGCTCGCCGCCGCCAAGGTGACCGGCGAGGTCGTCGAGCAGTACAAGGGCGACAAGGCCATCATCTTCAAGTTCAAGAAGCGCAAGGGCTACAAGCGCCTCAAGGGTCACCGCCAGAACCTGACCCGCGTGCGCATCACGGACGTGGTTGCGGGCGAGCCCAAGAAGAAGGCTGCGCCCAAGAAGAAGGCGGCCCCCAAGAAGACCGAGGAGGCCGCAGCCGAGACAGCTGAGGCCGCGGTCGCTGCGACCGAGTAAGGCAGGGATCACCAGACATGGCTCACAAGAAGGGTCTGGGCTCGACGAAGAACGGCCGCGACTCCCGCGCCAAGCGCCTGGGTGTCAAGCGGTTCTCGGGCCAGACGGTCACCACGGGCACCATCATCGTTCGCCAGCGTGGCACGCACATCCATCCGGGTGAGGGTGTCGGCCGCGGCGGGGACGACACGCTGTTCGCGCTTCGCGAGGGCGTCGTCGAGTTCACTCGCGGCATGAAGCGCCGCGTACACGTTCGACCGCTCGAGGGCTGACGGCCCGAAGCAGACCGAGCACCACTCGATCAGTCGCGAGCCCTCCGCCACCACGAACCGGCGGGGGGCTCGTTCGCATATCATGGCGGCAACCGCCGCGAGGAAGGACCTGAAGGCCACGTGTTCATCGACGAGGTGAAGATCAACGTCAAGGCGGGTGACGGCGGCGCAGGCTGCATGTCGTTTCGCCGAGAAGCGCACGTGCCGAAGGGCGGTCCCGACGGCGGCGACGGCGGGCGCGGCGGCGACGTCTTGCTCGAGGCGGACGGCGCGCTCTCGTCGCTGATCGACTATCGGTACAAGCGTCACTTCAAGGCGCCGAAGGGCGTGCACGGCAAGGGTGCCATCCGCCATGGCGCGCGCGGCGACGACCTGGTGCTGAAGGTGCCGCTTGGGACTATGGTGCGCGATGCCGAGACCGGCGAGCTCCTCGGCGACCTGACGCGCCAGGGTCAGCGCGTGGTGGTGGCGGGCGGCGGTCATGGCGGCCGCGGCAACATCCACTTCGTGACGCCGACGCGGCGCGCCCCGGCCTTCGCGGAACTCGGCGAGCCTGCCGAAGAGCGCTGGATCGAGCTCGAGATGAAGCTGCTCGCGGACGCGGCGCTTGTGGGGATGCCAAGCGTCGGGCAAGTCCTCACTCATCGCGCGCATGAGCGCTGCGCGGCCCAAGATCGCCGACTACCCGTTCACCACGCTCGTGCCCAACCTCGGCGTCGTGAAGGCAGGGGAGCGCAGCTTCGTCATCGCTGACGTGCCCGGGCTCATCGAGGGCGCGCACGAGGGCAAGGGGCTCGGGCACGCGTTCCTGCGGCACATCGAGCGCAGCGCACTCATCATCCACGTGGTCGATCTGACCGGCGGGTACGAGTCGCGCGACGTCATCGAGGACTACGAGATCATCAACCGGGAGCTCGAACTGCACGCCGTCGATCTCGCCGAGCGGCCCAGGGTGGTTGTGGGGAACAAGGCGGACGTCGTTGGTGTGGAGGAGTCGGACGAACGGCTCCGCGCACGGGCCGAAGCTGACGGCTTGCGCTACTTCGCGGTCTCGGCGGTGACCGGAGAAGGCATCGACGCGATGACGCGAGCCGTCGCGGAGCTGGTCTACGAGCTCAGGCGCACGGCAACCGAGGCCGACGAGTCCTACGAGCGAGTGTGGCAGCACGACCGCCGGAAGGGTCGCGAGTTCGCAGTCGTGAACATGGGCGGCGGCGTATTCCGCATCGACGGTCGGGCGATCGAACGCATGGTCGTCCAGACCGAATGGAACAACGAGGAGGCCGTCGCGTTCCTCCAGAAGCGTCTGGTCAAGGCGGGGGTCGAGAAGGCGCTGATCGACGCGGGCGCACGTGACGGCGACGAGGTCCGGATCCTTGGCAGGTCGTTCGAGTTCGACTCGGGGCTCGTCGATGACGTCGAGGTCACCTACATCGAGGACGAGCTCGACGAGGAGGTACAGTGAGCGGCAAGCGGATCGTCATCAAGGTCGGTTCGTCGACGCTCGCACCCGAGGGCGGGGCGATCGACCAAGAGTACGTCGAGGCTCTGGTCGGCCAGGTGTGCGGGCTGCGCGAGCAAGGGGCACGAGCCGGTGATCGTCAGCTCCGGCGCGATCGCCGCCGGCCTCGAGCGGCTGGGGATGACCGCGAGGCCCACGGACATGCCTTCCTTGCAGGCGGCGGCGTCGGTCGGTCAGGTGGCACTGATCGAGACCTACGCGTCGTTCTTCTCGGCGCGAGGGGTGGTGGTCGGGCAAGTACTGCTCACGCGTCACGACACCGGACACCGCGAAGCGTACCTCCACGCACGGGACACCTTCGAGCGGCTGCTCTCCATGCGAGCCGTGCCCATCGTCAACGAGAACGACACGGTGGCGGTCGATGAGATCCGCATCGGAGACAACGACACCCTGGCCGCGCTCGTGGCGACGATGATCAGGGCGGACCTCGTGATCGTGCTCTCGGACATCGAGGGGCTCTACGACGCCGACCCCCGTGTCAGCGCCGAAGCGCAGTTGCTCGAGCACGTCGCGGAGCTCACCGACGACCTCGTTGCGGCGGCCGGCGGTGCGGGAACCGAATCCGGCAGCGGGGGCATGGCAACCAAGATCGAGGCCGCTCGCGTGCTCATGAAGGCCGGCATCCCGATGGTCGTCTGCGACGGCGCACGACCCAACGTGATAGCGGACGCAGCCGAAGGGCGCCAGTGCGGCACCGTGTTCGCGCCGGGAGAGGGCACGCTCGGCGCTCGCAAGCTGTGGATCGCCTTGGGCCGCAGGCCCGCGGGCGACATCGTCGTCGACGACGGCGCTCGCGCGGCACTTCTCGAGCGGCAGACGTCGCTGCTTCCTGCAGGCGTGGTGCGCGTGAGCGGCGGGTTCAAGGCGGGCGATGCGGTAGTATTGAAGGACGAATCGGACGCGGTCATCGGCAGGGGGCTGAGCGGGTTCTCGGCGGCCGATCTCGATCGGGTCAAGGGCATGAAGACCTCGGAGATATCGGTGCAGTACCCGCAGTTGGCTGGCAAAGAGGTCGTCCACCGGGACAGCCTCGTCATCTTGTAGACGGCGATCGCAGCACAGAAGGGGCGGGTAGATGTCGAGCGTACTCCACATGGCCGAGCAGGCCCGCGAGGCCGCTTCCGCACTTGGGATCACCTCCACCGAGCAGCGCAACAAGGCCCTCCTGGTGATGGCGCATGCGCTGATCACCAAGCAAGACGACATACTCGCGGCCAACAGCGCCGACATGGACGCGGCGCGGGAGAGTGGCACGGGTGCGGGTCTGCTCGACAGACTCGAGCTCACGCCCGCCCGTTTGAAGTCGATGTCCGAGGCGCTTCGCGCGCTTGCCTCGCTGCCCGACCCCATCGGCGAGGTGATCGAGGGCCACACGCTCCCCAACGGCATCGAAGCCCGCCAGATCCGCGTGCCCTTGGGCGTGGTCGGCATGATCTACGAGGCGCGTCCCAACGTCACCGCGGATGCAGCGGGACTGTGCATCAAGACCGGAAACGCCGTGATCCTGCGCGGTGGGTCGATGGCTCACAACAGCAACCTGGCGCTGACCCGAGTGCTCGCGTCGGCGGCGTGCGGTGCGGGCATGCCCGAGGGCTGCATCCAGGCGATCGAGACGACCGATCACTCCGCCGCCGAGGAACTCATGGGGCTGCACGGCTACATCGACGTGCTCATTCCCAGGGGCGGCGCGGGGCTGATCAAGAGCGTGGTCGAGAACGCCAAGGTGCCGGTCATCGAGACGGGTACGGGCAACTGCCACGTCTACATCCACACTGCCGCCGACCCTGAGATGGCTCGCAAGGTGGTCATCAACGCCAAGTGCCAGCGTCCCAGCGTGTGCAACGCCGCCGAGTCGCTGCTGATCGACGAAGCCGATCTACGAGACGGTTCTGCCCTCGATTCTCAAGGAGCTCGAGGAAAACGGCGTGACTCTCTACGCCGACGACAAGACCCGCTCCCTGGGCGCCGTGATGCGTATCGAGCCGGCCACCGAGGAAGACTGGGCCACCGAGTACCACGAGCTCAAGATGTCGGTGAAGGTCGTTGACGGTCTCGACGAGGCCATACGGCACATCAACCGGTACGGCACCAAGCACTCCGAGGCGATCATCACCGGCGACTATGCGGCTGCGCGCCGGTTCCTGCAGGAGGTCGACGCGGCAGCGGTCTACGTCAACGCGTCGACGCGCTTCACCGACGGGGGCGAGTTCGGGCTCGGGGCGGAGATCGGCATCTCCACGCAGAAGCTGCACGCTCGCGGCCCGATGGGCCTCACTGCGCTCACCTCGACCAAGTTCATCTTGATGGGAGACGGGCAGATCAGGTCGTGATTCGCGGCGCACGCCTAGGAATCATGGGTGGGACGTTCGATCCCATTCACTTCGGCCACCTCGTCACCGCCGAGGAGGCCTTGGTCCAGTTCAACCTGGATCGGGTGATCTTCATGCCGACCGGGAACCCGGCGGCCAAGGCGCACGAGGTGGTCTCGCCGGCGGAGCACCGCTACCTGATGACGGTGCTCGCCACCGCGGCGAACCCGGACTTCGACGTCAGCCGGATGGAAGTCGACCGCCCCGGTCTGACCTACACCATCGAGACGCTGACGGCTCTGCGCCAGGAGTACGGCCCCTCGGCGGAGCTGTACTTCATCACCGGCGCGGATGCCGTGTGGGAGATCGTCACGTGGAAGGACGCCAAGGAGGTTGCCGATCTCGCCACGTTCATCGCTGCTACGCGGCCCGGCTACGATCTCGAGGCGGCGCGCGGGCTGCACGAGCAGGCCGCCACAGGATTCCGGATCGAGTACATCGAGGTGCCTGCGCTGGCGGTCTCTTCGACCGACCTGCGCCGCCGAGTCGCGGAGCGCCGCCCGATCCGCTACCTGACTCCGGAGTCGGTCGTCGCCTACATCGAGAAGCACGGGCTCTACCGGGAGATCGGCCAGTGACCACGGCCGTCTACGAAAGCGCGGCGTCCGCGCTCCGAGAGCGTCTCGGCGAAGAGGCTCTCGCCCACAGCGAGCGCGTCGCCGATACGGCCGAGGGCCTTGCCGCCATCTACGGTGTCGACGTCGAGTCGGCTCGGCTCGCCGGGTTGCTGCACGACTGGGACCGCGAGGCGAGCCACGACGAGCTGCTCGACAGCGCGCGGGGCGAGGGTCTCGCTCTTGCCACTGCCGAGGAGGTCCAGCCCAGGCTGCTTCACGCACGCACGGCAGCCGCGTCGCTGGCACGCGAGTTCCCCGGATTGCCGGCCGAGGTGGTCTCGGCGGTCGCGCGACACACCGTGGGTGAAGCCGGAATGGGCGATCTGGACAAGATCGTCTACCTGGCCGACATGCTCGAGCCGGCACGGGACTTCGAGGGCGCGGATGACCTTCGCGAGGCGGTAGGGACGCTGACCCTCGACGAGCTGTTCGCTCGCGCGTACCAGCACTCGCTCATGTATCTGGTACGCGAGCGCAAGGTCATCCACCCCGACACGGTCGCCGTGTGGAACGCTCACGTGGCCGGGGAGGCGCGATGAGCGAGGAGCGCCCCCGCCGATACAAGGCGTCCCAAGCTCCCGAGGTGCCCTCCGGCTACCGACAGTCACGCCGGGGATCGAAGGCCGCCAAGTCGGCCAAGCGCGCCGATCGGCAGCATCGGGTGTTCACTGGCTTGAGCCGTCTGGGCAAGAGCGCGCGGAACCTGCTCTACGTGGCCGCATGGGCGCTCGGAGCGATCGGTCTGGCGCTGCTCGCTGTCTTGCTGGTCGTGACCGCCGTCAACACGATCGCGAGGTGGAGCGCGCAGCGCGAAGCGCAGCAGGCCGTCACACCTGCTCGGCGGGCCCTGCACGAGAAGGAAGACGTGCTGGTGATCGCGACCGAGGGGGATCGCGCGACCGGATTCCTCGCGATGCGCATCGACTCGAAAGGCGGGCAGGTCTACGGCATAGCGATACCCGACGGCGCGTTCATCGACGTACCCGGCCAGGGCTTCGAACGCATCGGCGAGGCGTATGAGGCCGGTGCTGATGTCGCCCTCTCGGCTGTCTCGAACTACTTGACCGTGCCCTTCAAGAACTACGTCGTGGTGCCGAAGTCCGCCTACTCGGCTGCGCTCAGGGAGATGTCGGTCGACGGAGTGGTGGCCGCGGCGACGAAGAGCAACCTGAACGCCGCCGAGCTCAAGGAGCTCGGGACGACGCTCGGGCGGATCGACCAGAAGAACGTGGCGCTCGTGCCGATGCCGGTCAAGCCCATCAAGCTGGGCGACCAGACCTACTTCGAGCCTCAGCGCAAGGAGATCGCCGACCTGCTTCGCCAGTGGTGGGGTGTGGACGCGAGCAGAGAGGTGAGCGCCGTACGTGTGATCGTCTACAACGGAGTGGGCAAGCCCGGGGCTGCAGGCGAGGCTGCTCAGCAACTGATCCGTGGCGGGTTCCGCGTGGTCGACACGAAGAACGCCGACAGCTTCAACTACGACAAGACCAAGGTCATCGTTCGGCGAGGCACCGCGGCGCAGGGCGAGGCCGTCAAGGCCGCGCTGGGCGTCGGAGAGGTGAGTTCGGACCCCTCCACCGGCGACGTGACCGACGTGATCGTGATCGTGGGCAAGGACTTCAAGGCCACGCCCGCACAAGGGGAAGGAGCGCAGTGAACTCGAGCAAGGAGTTCGCGCTGGTCGCCGCCGATGCGGCGAGCGACAAGAAGGCGGTCGACATCGTCGCCATCGAGGTGTCGGAGCTGCTCGTCGTGACCGACTACTTCGTGATCTGCTCCGGCAACACCGACATCCAGGTTCGTGCCATCGCCGATCAGGTCGAGGACCGGCTTCGTGAAGAGTGCGCGATCAAGCCGATCGGCCGAGAAGGTGTTGACGAGGGCAAGTGGGTCCTGCTCGACTTCGGCGATCTCGTCGTGCACGTGTTCCAGCCTGAGGAGCGAGCGTTCTACCGGCTCGAGAACCTGTGGAGCGATGCGCCGCGGCTGGAGCTGCCGGCGAGCGTCGCCGCCAGCTCAGCCCGCTCCGAGCGAAGACGCCGAGTAGGTCCGTGCACAGATCGCGCTTCTCGCTTCGGCGTGCCCGCGGCGCTCGTGGGCGTTGCGGGCATCTGGGGATTCACCTTCGTCATCGTCGCCGATGCGATCTCCCGCTACCCGATGTTCGCGTTTCTGGCATGGCGTTTTGCGGTCGCGTCGGTCGTCGTTCGTGGTTCTGTTCCCTCGGGTGCTGCGAAAGCTCGACGCGCAGAACCTCAGGATGGGACTGCTGGCCGGGCTGCTGCTGTCCGCTGGCTACATCTTCCAGACGTGGGGCCTTGCGCCGGACGTGGGCACCACTCCCGCCCGGGCCGCCTTCATCACGGGGCTCTACGTGATCATCGTGCCGCTCATGCAAGCGGTCTACCTGCGCAAACTGCCGAGGAAGGCCACGCTCGCGGGTGCGGGCATGGCACTGGCGGGGCTGTGGCTGCTGTCCAATGCGGGGCCCGGCGGGGGCTGGTCGACCGGCGACGCGCTCGTGGCCGTCTGCGCGGTCGCGTACTCACTGCACATGATCGCGTTGGGCTCTACGGACGAGCGCCACGACACCGCCGCGCTCACGCTCATCCAGTTGCTCACGGTCGCGGTCGTGTGTGGCGTCATCTCCCTGCTGCGCGAGAACGCCTCGATGCCGACGGACGGCTACGTGTGGTTCGCCATCCTGGTGTGCGGGGTTCTCGCCTCCGCTGTGGCGTTCGTCGTGCAGACGTGGGCCCAGCGGCGCATACCGCCGGCGCGCGTCGCGCTCATCTTGGTCACCGAGCCGGCGTTCGGGGGTCTGTTCGGGTGGTGGACGGCGGGTGTGTGGCCGATTCGCGAGGTGATCGGTGCGGCCATGATGCTCGGCGGGATGATCACCAGTGAGGCCGTTGCGGCCATGGCTCCGCAGGCCGAGGGGGTCACGTTCGAGGCCGGCGATGGAGGGCATCCCGGCACCGGTCCTAGACGACGGCCACAAGCCGTCCGGGCTGTTCGAGGAGCAGTGAGCTGAGGGGCCGCGAAATGTGCTGCGACGCCGGGCCTGAGCGCGCTATTGACCGGCTTCTAGCCGCTGGTATACTACCGCTTGCCGCTTTCGGGCGGCACCCAGATGTGGGGCCTTAGCTCAGCTGGGAGAGCGCCTGGCTGGCAGCCAGGAGGTCAGGGGTTCGATCCCCCTAGGCTCCACCAAACGAACCTCACGCCCGTCGGAGTTCCGGCGGGCGTTCTTGCGTCTGTCGTGTCGGTGTCGCCGCACAGCCCGTTTCGCGCCCGTGCGCGCCCTCGGCTAGAATCACTCGCATCGGAATCTGTCGGCGAAAGACCCTTTGGAGGGCCTGCACAGTGAGTGAAGCCCGGTATCACCCGCGAGACATCGAGCCCAAGTGGCAGGCCGTGTGGGAGCGGGAGGGCGCGTATCGGGCCACCGAGGACCCCGACAAGCCCAAGAAGTACGTGCTCGAGATGTTCCCGTACCCTTCGGGCGACATCCACATGGGGCACGTGCGCAACTACACCATCGGTGACGTGGTTGCTCGCCAAGCGGTCATGAAGGGCTTCTCGGTGCTCCATCCCGATCGGCTGGGACGCCTTCGGTCTGCCTGCCGAGAACGCGGCGATCAAGAGCAACAGCCATCCCGCGAAGTGGACCTACGCGAACATCGAGACGCAGGCGGCCTCCTTCAAGCGCATGGGCTTCTCGTACGACTGGGACCGCACCGTGAAGTCGTGCGATCCCGAGTACTACCGCTGGGGCCAGTGGATCTTCCTGAAGTTCTGGGAGAGGGGGCTCGTCGAGCGCAAGAGCTCGCCGGTCAACTGGTGCCCGAGCTGCGCGACGGTGCTCGCGAACGAGCAGGTGCTCGGCGACGGAGTGTGTTGGCGCTGCAAGAGCGTGGTCGAGAAGCGCGAGCTCGAGCAGTGGTACTTCAAGATCACCGAGTACGCCCAGGAGCTCCTGGACGACCTGGACGACCTTCCCGGTTGGCCGGAGCGCGTCAAGACGATGCAGGCCAACTGGATCGGTCGAAGCGAGGGCGCCGAGGTCGACTTCGAGCTGTGCGACGCGGACGGCGCAGCCGAGCGGGGAGCGGATCACCGTCTTCACGACCCGCCCGATACGCTGTTCGGCTGCACCTTCTTCCTGCTCGCGCCGGAGCACCCGCGCGTGCGCGAGTTCGTCGACGGGCACCGAGTACGAGGCCGACGTGATGGCGGTCGTGGACGCCGCCGCGCGAGAGACCGCGGTCGAGCGGCAGCTGGGCGAGCGTGAGAAGAACGGCGCCTTCACCGGACGCTACGTGGTCAATCCCGTGAACGGCGAGAAGCTCCCGGTCTGGGTGAGCGACTACGTCCTGATGGAGTACGGCACCGGCGCGGTCATGGCGGTCCCCTCGGGCGACCAGCGCGACTTCGAGTTCGCGCGCAAGTACGGCCTGCCGATTCCGCCGGTCGTCGTTGCCGATGACGATCCGCTTCTCGGCGAGCTGTCGGGCGTCTCCGAGCGCGTGCGCGACGACGTGCCGTGGGCAGAGGCCTTCGCCGGTGACGGAGTGATGGTGCAGTCCGGCGAGTTCACCGGGTTGCGCGGCGGCAAGAACTCCGAGGGGATGCGGGCGGTCACCGAGTGGCTCGACGCAGCGCGAGCATGGGCCGGTTCTCGATCAACTTCCGACTGCGCGACTGGCTCATCAGCCGGCAGCGCTACTGGGGCAACCCGATACCCGCGGTTCACTGTCCGGCCTGCGGACTCGTGCCGGTGCCCGAGGACGAGCTGCCCGTGATCCTGCCGATGGACATCGACATCACCAAGAGCGAGACCCTCGCCGACCATCCCGAGTTCTACGAGACCACGTGTCCGAAGTGCGGCGCCGCTGCCAGGCGCGAGACCGACACGATGGACACGTTCACCTGCTCGAGCTGGTACTACCTGCGCTACTGCGACGCGCGCAACGACTCGGCGCCGTTCGCGCGCGACAACGGCCGACTACTGGATGCCGGTCGACCAGTACATCGGCGGCATCGAGCACGCCATCCTGCACCTCCTGTACTCGCGCTTCTTCACCAAGGTGCTGCGCGACCTGGGGCTGCTCGGCTTCGACGAGCCCTTCACCAACCTGCTGACCCAGGGGATGGTGAAGAAGGACGGCGAGACGATGTCCAAGTCGAAGGGCAACGTGGTCGCGCCCGAGGAGATCATCGAGCGCTTCGGCGCCGACACGCTGCGCGCCTACATCCTGTTCATGGCGCCGCCCGACAAGGACCTCGAGTGGAGCTACGAGGGCGTCGAGGGCATGCACCGCTGGCTGTCGCGCGTGTGGCGCTTCGTGACCGAGACGGCCGAAGAGGTGGCGTCCGGATGCGGCGTCGCTGCATCGGGTGACACCGCAGCCAAGACGCTCCATCGCGAGATGCACCGTGTCACCGGCAAGGTGACCGACGACGTCGAGCGATTCCAGTTCAACACGGCGATCGCCGCGATGATGGAGCTCACCAACGCCGCGTATGACTACCGCAACGCCGTTCGCGTCGGGCTCGCGTGACCTCGCGCTGCTCAAGGAGGTCGCCGAGAGGCTCACGCTGCTGCTCGCTCCGTTCACCCCGCACATGGCCGAGGAGCTGTGGCGCGAGGTGCTCGGCGCTCCGGGGTCTGCGCACACCGCCCAGTGGCCCGCCTTCGACGCCTCGGCTGCTGCGGCGGACGAGATCGAGCTTGCGGTCCAGGTGAACGGCAAGGTCCGCGGCAAGATCGTTGTGGCCGCCGATGCCCCCGAAGATGCTGTGGTCTCCGCCGCGCTTGCCGAGGTGGCGAACTGGGTCGAAGGCAAGGACGTGAAGAAGGTCGTGGTCGTTGCCGGCAAGCTCGTCAGCGTGGTCGTTGCCGGCTGATGCCACGGTCAGTTCCGAGCAGGCTATCGGTATGCGCCCGGTAACCTGCGTCGCGCGATGATGCTCCTCGCGGGTCGAGTGAAGGCGGCCCGCATCACCGATGATGAGCGGCCCCCTCCGTCGCGTCGGCAGGGGGCCTTTTCATGTCCGAGCTGATAGAGCGGACACTGCGCGATCTCGGCCGACGTGCCGGTCTGCGAGACGTGCCGGCCGGTGTTGTGGCCGCGGTGATGTGCGTTGCGTTGGCGGCCGTCGTGTGGGCGGGGTGGCGCTGGTGGCCGCGGGACGCGAGTGCTGGTGGTTCGGGCGGAGCCGAGGTCTTCTCGGCTGACATGGCCGATGCGTCGGCGGGAAGGGCCGGAGCTGACCCGTCGGCGCCGTCCGCCGCCGCGAGCGCGGCCCCGGTCCCGGACACCGTCTTCGTCCACGTCGCGGGCCACGTTCGGCGACCCGGTGTCTACGAACTGCCGCTAGGTTCGCGTGCGGTGGACGCGATCGAGGCGGCAGGGGGCGCGGTAGGGGACGCGGCTCCGGATGCGCTCAACCTGGCCAGGGTACTCGTCGACGGCGAGCAGGTGGTCGTTCCATCCGCCGAGGAGGCGGCTGCCACGGTAGCAGGGGCGGGCGGAGGCGCAGGGCCGCCGGGGGCTCCCGGTGCTGCAGGGAGCGTCGGCACCGTCGACATCAACACGGCGGACGTGACACAGCTCGACACGCTGCCCGGCGTCGGGCCGTCCACCGCAGCCAAGATAGTGGCCGAACGCGAGGCCAACGGCCCGTTCACCGGAGTCGAGGACCTGGCGAGGGTCTCGGGCATCGGTCCCAAACGGATCGAGCAACTGAAGGACCTCGTTCGTGTCCGGTAGCGGCCGCTGCCCGATGAGGCCCTCGATTCCGCCGCTCGCTTGGGTGGCCGCGGCCACGTGGATCGGAGTGGCGTGCGCTGAGGCGCTGGTGTGGAACGAGCGGTCCGAGTCCCGTGATCGGGCTATCTGTCTCGGCCGCAGCCGGGTTGGTCGCCCTCGGGCTTCGGAAACGCGGGTGGATGGCGGCCGTCGCCGTGGGTCTCGCGGCGGGGATGGCGCTTGGCACGCTGTTCTGGAGCCACTTGGCCGCTCAGGCCCTGGAGCTCGAGGGGCTCAACGGCAGGGAGCTCGCAGCCGAGGTAGTGAGCGATGCGGCGAGCGGCGCCTACGGCGACCGTTCGAAGGCTGCGGCTCGTGGGTGCGTGCGGGCGCTACGGTCGAGGCCGCGTGGCCGCGGGTCGACGCGCCGCCGGCGGGCGCGCTCGTCGACGGCGAGACTCAGGTTCCGAGTCGGCGCGCGTGACGAATGGGCGCGTAGACGCCATCGCGCCGGGGTCGCGGCAACGGCCTCGGCGAAGACCCTACGAGTCCGGGGCTGGTCTCGGGGTCTCCGTGGCGCTGTAGGGCCCTGGCGGGAGGGCGCGTGGTCGCGCGTGCGTGCCATACCCAGCGAAGGGAGCGCGCTTGTCGCGGGCGTGGTGCTCGGCCATCGAGAAGACCTCACGGGCACAGAGGCGGAGAGCGACTTCCGCACGACCGGGCTCACGCATCTGGTCGCCGTGAGCGGCAGCCATCTTGTCGTGGTGGCCGCGCTCGTCGCGTGGTTGCTTGGCCGACTCCGCATGCCCCGGGTCGGGGTCGTGGCGGTCGACCGTGGGTGTCGTGGGACTCTACGTCATCGCGAGCGGCGTGCAGCCATCGGCCGTGCGTGCGTGGCTGATGGCGGCGTTCGCGGCCATTGCGATGACGACGGGCCGCAGGGTGGATTCGGTCGCGGGCCTGTCCGCGGCGGTGTGCTTCGCGTTGGCCACGTATCCCCCCGTCGCGTTCGACATGGGCTTCCAGCTCTCAGTAGCGGCTGTCGCGGGTCTGATCGTGTTCTCGCGACTGGTCGACGCGTGGCTGGCGTCTGCGTTGTTCGGACCGCTTCGCGCGCTGTCGGGACCGCTTGCCCTCACGCTGACCGCCCAAGCCGCAACGACGCCGCTCGTCGCCGCGGCGTTCGGGTCGCTCTCGCTTGTTGCCCCGCTGTCGAACCTGCTGGTCGGGCCGCTGGTCTCTGTCGTGCTGGTGCTCGGGCTTGTGGGAGTGGGCACGGGCGGCGTTTGGCGGGCCGTCTCGCAGGCGTCGCTCGACGCTGCCTGCGCGACGGCGGCTGTCGCGCAGGCCGTCGCCGGCCGGCTGGCGGGGATGCCGTATGCCTCCATACCGTGGAGTGGATCCGTGCTCGTGGCATGCTCGGTCGTGCTGGCGGGAGCTTGTCGTCCTATGGGTCTTGTGGCCCGCGCCTCGGACGCTGTACGCCCGGCTCGGCGTCGCGGCGGGGCTGGTGATCACGGCAGGCGTCGTCGCGGGTCCGCGCCCTCCGTCCGGAACGTCGATGGTCGTCATGGACGTTGGGCAGGGCGACGCGGTTCTGGTCCGGGACGGTCCACACGCCATGCTTGTCGACACCGCCGCCGATGCGTCCGCTCTCCGGGAAGCGCTGCTGCGCAATCGCGTGAGAGCGCTCGAGAACGTGGTGATCACTCACCTGCACGATGACCACTACGGCGGCTCGCCCGCGCTCGAGGGCACGATCAGAGTGGGCAGAGTCACAGTCGCCCGGGGTGCCGCCTCGGAGCTGCCCGAGGCGATCTCGCGACTGCGTGCACCGGTACAGGAGGTGAGTGCGCCGGCGACCCTTCGCTGCGGTCGAATCTCGCTTACCGTGGTGTCGCCGCTGACCGAGCCGGTCGACTGCGCCTCCAATGAGGCGAGCATCGTACTGCTCGTGCGAGTCTGGAGGCTTCTCGGCGGTGCTGACCGGCGATGCCGAGGCCGACGTGCTCGATCCTCTGGCGTCCGGCGGCGGGATCGGCGACATCGATGTGATCAAGGTGGGTCACCACGGCAGCAGGGATGCGGTCAGTCCCCGCACGCTCCAGACACCTCAGGCCCGAGGTTGCCGTGATCAGCGTGGGTGCACACAACCGCTTCCGCCACCCGGCGCCCTCGACTGTCGAGATGCTGGAGGGCGCAGGGGTCCGCGTCCTGCGGACCGACCGGGTCGGTGACGTACGGATCGAGTTCGGCGAGGATTCATGGCGCGTATCGACATCGTCCGGCTTAGCGGCCGCAAGCATGTATGAGAGACTGGCAGAAGCGAGCGTACGTGGCGGCCTCAAGGCCTGTCTGGGGGTCATCAGCGGTGTCATCACCCGATCTCAAGCCCATCTACCTGATCTTGAGCGAGCAGGACTTCCTGCTTCGTCAGGCTCTCGATCGGTTGCGCGCGCGGGTTGGAGAGGTCGCGGATCTCGACTTCAACCTCGAGACCTTCGAGGGGGACTCCGCCTCGGTGGATGCGATCGTTGCAGCCTGCAACACGCTGCCGTTCGCCTCAGATCACCGCCTCGTCATCGTCAACAGCGTGGACAAGCTCTCGAAGGACGCGGCAGAGACGCTGGTCGCCTACGCCGCGGATCCATCGCCCACCTGCGTGCTGGCGCTGGCCGCCCCCAAGATCGCGAAGAACACGCGGCTGTACAAGGCGGTGGACCGCTTGGGCGGTGTGCTCGAGCGCAAGGCCCCCAGAGGGGCCGAGTTCGTCCGCGGGGTGATCGGCCTGGCGTCGGATCGAAACAAGCGCATGTCGGCCGATGCGGCCCAGGCGCTGGTCTCGGCGACCGGAGAGGACTTGCGGCTCGTCTCCGTCGAGCTCGACAAGCTCATCGCATACGTCGACGAGGCCGAGGAGATCACGCGCGAGGACGTCGAGAAGGTCGTCGCCAACGCTGCGAAGGCCAAGAGCTGGGAGTTCGGGGAGGCACTCGCTGACCGAGACTGTCGCAGGGCGCTCGTGCTGGCCGCCAGCATCCTGCGGCGAAGGAGAGTCGGTCTTCGCCCTGCACGCGACGGCGCTTCGTACGTGTGCGGGAGCTGATGACCGCTCGGGCCCTGATCGATCGCGGCGAGACCTCAGCCGATGCGCTCGCCCGCAGGCTGGGCAGGCAGGAGTGGCAGGTCAGGCGGCTGCCGCGTCAGGCGCGCGCATTCGACTCGGCCGAGTTGGTCGATCTTCTTCGGGCCGCAGCCGCGGGGGAGGCCCAAATGAAAACGAGCCGGGATGCCCGGCTCGTCTTCGAACGCTGGATAGTCAGGGTGTGCGGCGCTTAGCCGACCGCGTTCGCGGCCTTCATGATGCCCGACTTGCGGTTGGCGGCCTGCTTCTTGTGGACGACGCCCTTGCTGGCGGCCTTGTCGAGCAGTGCGGATGCTTCGAGTGCGGCGGCCTTCGCGGCATCGGCATCGCCGGCCTCGATGGCGACGTGCACCTTCTTGATGGCGGTCTTCAGCTCTGACCTGACCGCCTTGTTACGCTGGTGCGCCTTCTCGTTCGTGAGGACGCGCTTCTTCTGGCTCTTGATGTTTGCCACAGTGGTCTTGCCCTTTCGATTCAGATGGTGCCCTCGACAGTGGGGTGTCGACGAACCTTGCGAGTCTAGCACACGCCACCGAGCGTCGCCAACAGCCGGCGAGAGGGGTCAAACCGCCCGTCCGGTGAGCGCGAACTTCCGCACGCTGCGCCGCCCTTGCTAGACTGTACCGCTATGACTACCGACCCCACCTACATACGCAACTTCTCGATCATTGCGCACATCGATCACGGCAAGTCGACACTGGCCGACCGCATCCTGGAACTCACTCACACCGTGGAGTCCCGCGACATGGTCGAGCAGGTGCTCGATTCGATGGACATCGAGCGAGAGCGCGGAATCACGATCAAGGCGCAGTCGGTTCGCGTCATGTTCGACTCCAGCGACGGGCACGCGTACCAGCTCAACATCATCGACACGCCGGGTCACGTCGACTTCACCTACGAGGTCTCGCGCTCTCTCGAAGCATGCGAGGGTGTTCTGCTGGTCGTGGATGCGGCCCAAGGCGTCGAGGCGCAGACGGTGGCCAACGCGCTCATGGCTATGAACGCCGGGCTGGAGATCATCCCGGTCATCAACAAGATCGACCTGCCTGCGGCCGACCCCGAGCGCGTGCGCCACGAGATCGAAGAGGGGCTCGCGATCCCTGCCGACGAGGCCGTGCTGACAAGCGGCAAGTCGGGTGCGGGCATACTCGACGCGCTTGAGGCGGTCGTTCGGCGAGTTCCGGCACCCGAAGGCGAGCGCGAAGCGCCCCTCAAGGCGCTGATCTTCGACAGCTACTTCGACGAGTATCGAGGAGTGGTTGCGCTCATCCGCGTGGTCGATGGTGCGGTCAAGAAGGGCCTGAAGGTTCGGATGATGGCGACCGACACCGTGACCGACGTGGAGGAGGTAGGCGTGCGGCGACCGGCCAACACGCCGGTCTCCGAGCTGACCGTGGGCGAGGTCGGCTACCTGATCACCGGGCTCAAGGACCCTGCGCTCGTGCGGGTGGGCGACACGGTCACCTTGGCCAAGCACGGCGCCGAGGGGCCGCTGCCCGGCTATCGCGAAGTCAAGCCGATGGTCTACACCGGCCTGTTTCCCATCGATGGCGACCAGTACCCCGCCTTGCGCGACGCGCTGGACAAGCTGCAGCTCAACGACCCTGCGCTTCTCTACGAGCCGGAGTCGAGCCACGCACTCGGGTTCGGCTTCAGGGTCGGCTTCCTCGGCCTGCTTCACATGGAGGTCGTCAAAGAGCGCCTCGAGCGTGAGTTCGATCTGGACCTGCTCGCCACGGCTCCGTCGGTGGAGTATCACGCCTATCTCACCAACGGCGAGATGAGTCTGGTGCACTCGCCGCAAGACATGCCGGACCCGGCGAAGCTCGAGCGGATCGAGGAGCCCTACCTGCGGGCGACCGTGCTGGTGCCGCCGGACTTCGTGGGTGCCGTCATGGAGCTGACGCAGGGCAAGCGCGCCACGTTCAAAGACATGCAGTATCTCTCGGCGACCACGGTCGAGATGCACTACGAGATGCCGCTCTCCGAGCTCATCATGGACTTCTTCGACCAGCTGAAGAGCCGTACGAAGGGCTACGCGAGCCTCGACTACGAGTACCTGGGCTATCGGCCGAGCCAGCTCGTCAAACTCGACATCCTGCTCGCGGGCAAGCCCGTGGACGCGCTGTCGTTCATCGTTCACAAGGACAAGGCGTACGACCGCGGCAAGGTGCTGACCGAGAAGCTTCGGGGCATCATTCCTCGGCAGATGTTCGAGGTGCCGATCCAAGCGGCGATCGGCGGACGCATACTCGCGCGCGAGACCGTGAGGGCCAAGCGCAAGGACGTGCTCGCCAAGTGCTACGGCGGCGACATCACGCGCAAGCGCAAGCTGCTCGAGAAGCAGAAGAAGGGCAAGAAGCGCATGAAGAACATCGGCAGCGTGGAAGTGCCCCAGGAGGCGTTCATGGCGATACTCAAGGTGGACGAGTAGCCGAGAGGCGACGGACGAGTGGCTTCAGGCGACAAGGTTGCCGCTCTGCTTGCCGAGAACCCGGTGCTTCTCGGTCCTATGGCGGGCGTCACCGAGGCCCCGTTTCGCGGCATCTGCAAGCGGATGGGCGCCGGCCTGACCTGCACCGAGATGGTCAGTGCGACGGGCCTGCACTTCAACCCGGACTCAGCGGTCTCGAAGCGGCTGCTGACGTTCAGCCCCGAGGAGACGCCGTGCGCGGTCCAGATCTTCGGCTCGGATCCCGAGATCATGGCCCGGCAGGCCCGAACCATCGTGGAGCGCTACGGCGACGACGTCGCGCTGATCGACATCAACATGGGATGCCCCGTGACGAAGGTGGTCGCGAAGGGCGAGGGAAGCGCTCTGATGCGCACTCCGAGACTGGCCGCGCAGATCGTGGCCGCCGTGGTGGCGGAGTGCCCGGTGCCGGTGACCGTGAAGTTCCGAAAGGGCTGGGACGGCGAGAGCGTCAACGCGGTCGAGTTCGCGCAAGAGATGCAGGCCGCGGGCGCATCGGCGCTTGCCGTCCACGGCCGAACTCGCGATCAGTTCTACCACGGTCAGGCCGACTGGAGCGTCATCGCCGACGTGAAGCGGGCGGTCGACGTTCCGGTCGTAGGAAGCGGCGACGTCCTGTCGGCTCGCAGTGTCGTGAGCGATGATCGAGCAGACCGGGGCCGACGGGGTGATGGTGGCCCGAGGTGCACAAGGCTACCCCTGGATCTTCCGAGAGGCGCTCTCGCTGCTGCGTGACGGAGTCGAGCTGCCCGGGCCCACGCCGCTGGAGCGCATCGACATGGCTCGCGAGCATGCGAGGGCACTCGTCGAGTTCGCTGGCGAGCGCGGTGTCGTGCGCATGCGCAAGCACGTGGCCTGGTACCTCGCCGACATGCCCGGCGCTTCACATGCCCGCTCGCGCATCAATGCGTGCCATACTCACGCCGAGTTGGATGCGCTGCTTGTCGAGTACCGGGAGTTCGTGGAGGAGCGCCATGTTGTCTGAGCGGCCGCCGGAGTGCTCGCGAGTCGCCCAAGCCGATCGCGCACGATGAGCGACGTCGCGAACACGGCAGCCGACCTCATGGTTGCTCGGCTGCCGTCACACCTCTACATCCACGTTCCTTTCTGCGCTTCGAAATGCGCGTACTGCGACTTCGCGAGCGTGGCGGGAGCGGACGAGACCACGGTGCGGATCGTCTTTCGCGCCATGCGCACGCAACTGCTCCAGTGGCAGCGAAGCGGTCTGGACGGCGTGCTGGAGTCGATCTACTTCGGCGGCGGTACGCCGTCACTCGTCGCTGGTGAGGTCGTCGACCTGCTCGGCTTCATCCAAGAGGAGTTCCTCGTGCATGCCGGTGCCGAGGTGACGGTGGAGGCCAACCCCGACAGCCTCGACCGCAGCGGCGGTCGCGATGCTCGCTGAAGCGGGCGTGACCCGGGTGAGCCTGGGCGTGCAGTCCTTCTCCGACCACGAGCTTCGCGTGTTGGGTCGGGCGCACGATGCCGAGACGGCCGAGCGAGCCTGCAGCGCTGTGTCCGAGGCCGGCCTCGCGTTGTCGATAGACCTGATGTGCGCGATACCCGGGCAGTCGCGGGCATCGTGGTCCACGACACTCCAGCGTGCCGCCGATACGGGCGCGGAGCACGTGTCGGTCTATCCGCTCACGGTCGAGGACGGCACCCCGATGCAGGTGGCCGTCGACGCTCGGCTGGTGGAGGCTGTGGATTCGGACGTCGCCGCCGAGCACCTCGTTCTTGCCGAGGCGGCCCTTCGGTACCACGGCTTCCAGCGCTACGAGGTCGCGAACTACGCGCGCCGCCGCGAGGCTCGGGCCCGACACAACCTCGCCTACTGGACGGGGCGCCCGTACATCGGTCTGGGTCCCGGAGCGCACGGGATGGTCGATGGTGCGGCGGCACGCGAGTCGTGCCTATTCGGCGATGTCGGAGAAGACGTGGGACGGCTGCGGTACGCGGGCGCCGCCGACATCTCGGATTGGCTCGTGGGCAAGGGGGACACGCTCGAGCTGATGACGCGTGCCGAGGCGGCGCGTGAGGATGCGATGTTGGGCATGCGACTGGTCGACGGGATCGACGACGAGCTCGCACGACGTGCCGGCGTGGTCGCCGTGCTCGAATCGCTGGCCGAGGACGGGCTGGTGCAGCTTCGAAGGCTCCAGGTGGTCGGCGACGCAGCGCGGGTGGCTGCTGGGCAACGAGGTGTTCGGCCGCATCTGGGCGGGCGAGTGAACCAAGGCGCGCGCCGCGGTACTCGCCATCATCGCTTGGCACTCGCTATACTTGAGTGCCAAACACGCAGGTACTTCAGGAAGGCGTACGGAGCATGCTGAACGACCGCCGCCGCAGGGTGCTCGGGGCACTCGTGGAGGAGTACATATCGAGCGCGCTGCCCGTGGGCTCGAAGACCCTGGTTGCCCGCTACGAGTTGGGCTGCAGTCCGGCCACGGTTCGAAACGAGCTCTCGATTCTCGAAGAGACCGGGTACGTCACGCAGCCGCACGTGTCGGCGGGCCGTATTCCCACCGACACCGGCTACCGGAGCTTCGTCGATGAGTTGCTCGAGCGTCGGGGTGCTGGGATGGAGAACGACATTCCCCAGACGCGCCTGCATGCGGCGGCCGAGGTCGACGAGCTCATGCGCGAGACGTCCGCCGCCTTGACCCGCCTGACCAGCTGTCTGGCGGTCAGCGTGGCGCCGAGCGTGGCAACCGCACGGGTGAAGCGGATCGACCTGCTGTCGATGGCCCAGCGGCGGGCGCTGTTCGTGCTCATCACCGAGTCGGGCCGGGTCGTGAACCGCTCGATCGAGCTGGCAGACGAGACGGCCCCGGAGCGGCTCTCCGAAGTGGAGCGTGCGCTCAACGCGGCGCTCGTGGGCAAGCGTGCTCGCGACATCCGGCCGCTGCGCGACGCGCTCGAGCTCGCCGAGTCGGGTCGGCACGGAGACGGCCGGTCCGATGGGGTCGTCGGACGTGTCGTGGATGAGATCCTCGACGCTCTCGCCGAAGCGGACCGCGATCGCCTCTACCATGTCGGTGTGCCGGCGCTGCTCGCCCAGCCCGAGTTCCACGACGCGGAGCGGGCTCGGCCGTTGATCGAGTTCCTGGAAGACGGCATCGCGATGCTCGAGGCGTTGTCGGACGTGCTCGGTCATCGCGGGCTCGTCGTACGGATCGGACATGAGAACCGCCAGGCCGAGCTGGGCAACGTGAGCCTCGTGGCCACCAACTACGGGAATGACTCGGCCGACGGTGTGGTGGGGGTCATCGGCCCGACAAGGATGGACTACAATCGCGCGATCTCGGCCGTACGGTCGATGGCCGACGGTCTTGAGGATGTGCTCGGCTAGACGCCGAGCGCTGTGTGAAAGGAATCCGCGTGCCTGCGAGTACCCGTGACTACTACGCCACGTTGGGCGTTGAGCGTTCGGCCAACGCCGAGGAGATCAAGAAGGCATTCCGCCGCAAGGCGAGGGAGCTGCATCCGGACGTCAACAAGGCGCCCGACGCCGAGGAGCGCTTCAAGGAGGTCAACGAGGCCTACGACGTGCTCTCGGACCCCCAGAAGCGGGAGCAATACGACACCTTCGGCAGCGTGGGGCGCGGCCCCGGAGGCCCGGCCGGCGGCGGCTACCAGTACGTCGACCTGAACGACCTGTTCGGTGGGGGCGGGTCGGGTGGCTTCGACATGGGCGATCTGTTCAGCGCGTTCTTCGGCGGTGTGACCGGCGCGCAACGCGGGGCCAGGCTCGAGGGCCGCAACATGGCCATGGCGATGACGATCACGCTCAAGGAAGCCGGAACGGGCGTGGAGAAGGAGATCGTGCTCGATCGGCTCGCGCCCTGCGATGTGTGCGGGGGGTCGGGTTCGTCGGCGGGCAGCTCCGTCGTGACGTGTCCGGACTGCGGCGGCAGCGGTCAGCGTGTCACGGTGCGCAGGACCTTCCTCGGCAACATGCAGACGGCGGTTCCCTGCGAGCGCTGCGGCGCGACAGGCAAGGTCATCGAGAAGCCGTGCGAGGAGTGCCAGGGCTCCGGACGCGTGCCCGACCGCCAGCACGTGCAGGTGAGCGTCCCCGCAGGGATCCGCGAGGGTCAGCAGATCAGGCTGCGCGGTCTGGGCGAGGCCGGCATCCGCGGTGCGGCGTCGGGCGACCTGATAGTCACCATTCACATCAAGCCGGACGACTTCTTGCACCGGGAGGGCGACGACCTGCACTGCAGGGCGAGCGTGTCGATCACGCAGGCGGCGCTGGGCGCGGACCTGAAGGTGTGTGGCTTGCTGGAGGACAACGAGGTTCGCATTCCCGCAGGCAGCCAGCACGGTGACACCGTGAGGGTGAAGCATCGAGGCATGCCGAGAGTGGGCGGCGGAGGCTCGCGTGGCGACCTGATCGTGCACGTCGGGGTCGATGTCCCCAAGAAGCTCTCGAAGCGCCAGAAGGAGCTGCTCGCCGAGCTCGCCGAGGAGTTCGGCGACGCCACCAGGTCCGACAAGACCCCGCTTGAGAAGCTCAAGGACTGGCTGAGAGGGTAGCCGTGTCGCGAGCGCGATTCTTCCTGAATGCGGAGATGCCGACAGGACCGGTAGTGGTCCTGCCGCTCACCGCCGAGGACCACCATCATGCGCTGCGCGTGCTGCGGGTTCGCGCCGGTGAGGATCTCGACGTCGTCGCACCTTCGGGCACCGTGTGGCACGTGCGCATCCGGGACGTGTCCGACGAGACCATCAGCGCCGATGTGTTGGGGGAGTCGCCTGCGGTGGTCGAGCCGGCCGTGACGCTGTTCCAGGGCGTCGCGAAGGGCGACAAGATGGAGTCGATCGTGCGCCAGGCGGTCGAGGTCGGCGCGGCGGCGGTCGTGCCCGTCCTCACTTCGCGAAGTGTCGTGCGGATGGATGGCGCCAAGCGGGCACAGCGCGTCGAGCGTTGGCGCCGGATCGCGCGCTCCGCTGCCGAGCAGTCACGGCGCGCGAACGTGCCGGAGGTGCACGACGTCGTCACGTTCGCGGACGCGTGCCGGCTCCTCGAAGGGTTCGACCGAATCATCGTGCTGTGGGAGGAGCAGGCCGGGTCGCTCGTCACGTCGGTGGTTCGAGGCTCGTTCGAGACCACTCACATGCGGGTGGCGGTGGTGGTCGGTCCCGAGGGCGGTCTAGTCCGCCGAGGAGGTCTCGGAGCTGAGGGACCGAGGCGCGCTCGTGGCGTCTCTTGGCCCGTCGATCATGCGTACCGAGACCGCCGCCGTGGTGGGGCTGAGCCTCGTCATCGCCGCGCTGCAGGAGGCCGGCGCGGGCGATGGCTGATGAGAACGCCTCCTCGGCATGCTGCTGCCGGTTGCCGTGCGCACGCTGGGCTGCAAGGTCAACCGTTTCGAGAGCGACGAGATCGCCGCGGAGCTGCTCGGCAGGGGTGTGGCCATCGGGGACGAGGACGATGCGGCGGTCATCGTCGTGAACACGTGCACCGTCACCGGCGAGGCCGACGCGAAGGCGCGCAAGGCGGTCAGGCACGCCCTGGGACGCCCGGGCAGACCGGTCGTGGTGGTGACCGGATGTCTCGCGTCGCTTGACGCCGCTGCCCTGCGCGCGCTCTCGCCGCGGGTGGTCGTGGAGCCGGACAAGGGCCGCGTCGCCGAGGCGGTCGGCGAAGCGCTCGGCGTGGCCGACCAGTGGAGCGGAGTCACCCCGGACGCCGGTAGCGCCGTGGGGCGAGCGATTCCGTGCTCGGGCGATGCTCAAGGTCCAGGACGGGTGCGACAGCTTCTGCGCGTACTGCATCGTGCCCTACGCCCGTGGTGTGCCCCGGTCCATGCCGTTGCGAGCAGATCGCCGAGCGGGCCGGCGAGCTCGTGAGCGCGGGAGCGCGAGAGATCGTGCTCAGCGGCATCAATATCGGCCGCTACCGCGACGGCCAGAGCGATCTGGCCGACGTCGTGGCGGCGGTCGCGGCAACCGGCGTTGCGCGCGTGCGTCTGTCGAGCATCGAACCGCAGCATCTGAGCGCGAGGCTGCTGGAGGTGCTCGCTTCTACGCCGGCGGTCTGCGCTCATCTCCACGTACCGCTTCAGAGCGGCAGCGACCGGGTGCTCGGCCTGATGGGCCGCTCCTACACTACCGAGCAGTTCGCGCACACCATCGCGCAGGCGCGCGCAGCTCTGCCGGGCCTCTCGGTCACGACCGATCTCATCGCGGGTTTCCCGACCGAGACCGACGCCGACCACGCGGACGGGATGGAGTTCGTGCGGGAGATGGGCTTCGCGAAGATGCACGTCTTCCGCTACAGCGAACGTGCGGGCACGCCGGCGGCGAGCGTGAAGCAGGTGGCGCCTCGGGTTCGCGCGAGACGCGCTGCGCGAGCTTCGCGCGCTCGGCGAGTCGATGCGCCGCGACTACCTGGCCTCCAGGTCGGGCGAGACCGCCGAGCTGCTCGTCGAGACGGTGCGCGAACGGGCTGGCGACGGGCACCACTCGGGAGTACATACGCGCTTCGGTAGCGGCTGAAGGACTCACTCCGGGCGAGATCGTCGAGGTGTCGCTCGGCGAAGGGGACACCGAGCCGCTGCCCGCGAGTCGCGTGCCCGAGGTGCTGCAGCGCGTAGTCCCGGCGCCGACCGGTGGTAGAATCTGAGGCGAGGGAGCGCAGGTCATCAGCGCGTCCTGTGAAGCGAACCGCAGCGAACCGAGGTGCATCGACACATCGTGGAACCCACCCAGATCCGTCTCGTCGTACCGCCCGAACTCGACATGACGCGCCTGTTGGGGCAGGGCGACTCTCTCTTGCGAGTCATCGAGGACCAGTTCGACCCCCGTATCTCCGTGCGAGGCAACGAGATCACGATAGCCGGGGACGCCGCCGACTCCGCGACCGTCTCGGCGCTCTTCTCCGAGATGATCGGGCTCATCGAGCGCGGCGAGCATCTCACGCCGGACGCTGTGGAAAGGTCCATCGAGCTGCTCACGCACGGCGAGTGCACGCCCACGGCGCTGCACGGCGACGTCATCCTGACCCACAAGGGCAAGGCGATCCGGCCCAAGACGGGCGGGCAGAAGCGCTACGTCGACGCGATACGCACGCACACCGTGGCCTTCGGCATCGGTCCCGCCGGCACCGGCAAGACCTACCTCGCCATGGCGATGGCCGTCGAGGCGCTCAAGCGAAAGCAGGTCGGGCGGATCATCCTCACGCGTCCGGCCGTCGAAGCGGGCGAGTCGCTCGGCTTTCTGCCGGGCACGCTGACCGAGAAGGTGGACCCGTACCTGCGCCCGCTCTACGATGCGCTCTTCGACATGATGGACGCCGAGAAGTCCGCGTCGATGCTCGAGCGTGGCGTGATCGAGATCGCGCCGCTCGCCTACATGCGCGGGCGCACCCTCAACGACAGCTTCGTCATTCTCGACGAGGCGCAGAACACCACCGCCGAGCAGATGAAGATGTTCCTGACACGTCTTGGCTTCGGGTCGAGGATCGTCGTCACCGGCGACGTGACCCAGATCGACCTGCCGCGCGGAGTCTCCGGCCTGCGCCAGGTGCGCGACATCCTCGTCCGGCGTGAAGGACATCGCGTTCATCGAACTCACGGGGAAGGACGTCGTGCGCCACAAGCTCGTTCAACGGATCGTCACGGCGTATCAGACCTATGAGGAAGCGCACGCCGGTCCTGCCGATGGCTAGCCGCACCGACACGCGCGTGCTGGACATTCCGCGAGTCACGTCGCGCGCTCTTGCCATGCGCCCCGAAAGCCGCCGCAAGCTGGCGATCGCGGCGTGCGTGGCGATCGTCGGTGCAACGGCTCTCGGTGCGCTCGTCGCCTATGTCGGCGCCGTGCTTGCCGGTGACGGCGCTCAGTCCGCGTCTGTCGCCGCAACGTGGGGGGCCTTGGGCGCGTTTGTCGCAGCAGCGGTGGGTGTCGCCGTGGTTCCGGTAGCCCGACGCATGCTCATCAGTCGGGAGGACGTTCGTCTCGTGGAGGCGGCGAGTCCCGTTCATCCGCTGATTCGTCGGCTCATGACCGAGGCGCCCGGCACCTACACCCACTCGCTGGCGGTGGCGAGCCTGGCCGAGGCGGGCGCGGATGCGGTCGGCGCCGACCCGCTGGTGTCGCGTGTGGGGGCGTACTACCACGACGTCGGCAAGATCAGGCGCCCCTGCTACTTCTTCGAGAACCTGGCCGAGGGCGAGAACCCTCATGACGAGCAGAGGCCCTCGCTGTCGGCTCTGATCATCACCTCTCACGTCGCCGACGGGCTCGAGCTGGCCGCGGAGTACGACCTGCCTCAACGTGTGCGCGACATCATCAGGGAGCATCACGGCACCTCGCTCATACGGTACTTCTTCAACAAGGCGACCGAGGCGGATGCGGACGTGTTCGAAGCCGACTACCGGTACCACGGCGGCAAGCCCAGCACTCGCGAGGCCGCGCTCGTGATGATCGCCGACTCGTGCGAGGCGGCGATCCGCGCGCTGAAGGCGCCCACGATCGATGGGGTCGAGAAGTCCGTCAGGTTCGTCATCGACGACAAGCTGCTCGACGGACAGCTCGAGGACTCCGGGCTGAGCTCGGAGGACATAGGCGCCGTCACCGAGACGTATGCCAAGATGCTCGTGAGCATGCTTCACGCACGCTGCGAGTACCCGCAGCCGCTTTCGGCGCCGAGGAGGGAAGCGTATGCAGATCAGCGTCGTGAGCCATCGCGAGCCTGAGCCGCTGGACCTGTCGGCTTTCGAGCGACTCGCCGGCTTCGTGCTGGAACGCGAGGAGGCGCCGGACGCGATCGAGCTGTCCATCGCGGTCGTTGCGCTGGACGAGATGGCCGACCTGAACCTTCGGTTCCGCGACAAGGAGGGTCCCACCGACGTCTTGTCGTTCGGGTGCGACGATCCCTGCGCGGTCGTGGGTCCCGACGAGCCGGTCACCCTCGGAGACGTCGTGATCGCTCCTGAGGTGGCTGAATCCCAGGCCGTCGAGTACGGACATACGGTCGAGGAGGAACTCAACCTCCTGCTCGTCCACGGTGTGCTGCATCTGCTGGGCTACGATCACGATTCCGACGAGGACGCCGCCGCGATGCAGGCTCGAGAGCGGGTCCTGCTTCAGGCGTGGGCGGCGACGATGTAGCGTGCGTCGATGAAGAAGGCGCGCTCCATCCTGTGGAGTTTCAACTACGCGATCGAAGGCATCGTCTACACGCTGCGCACGCAGCGCAACATGCGCGTGCACATGGTGTTGGCGGTGCTCGTGGGCGCCGGCTGCCTTCTGCTGGGCATCGAACGGATGCAGCTCGTCGCCGTGGTGTTCGCCATCAGCCTCGTGTTCGTCACCGAGCTCGTGAACACCGCCATCGAGGCGGCGGTGGACCTCTCGGTCGAGCGGTTCGACCCTCTCGCCAAGATCGCGAAGGACGTGGCTGCCGGGGCCGTGCTGTGTGCGGCGGTGAACGCGCTCATCGTCGCCTACCTGGTGCTCTACGAACCGGTGCGCGCGTTGATGCAGCGCGGGCTGGACCTCGTGACGTTCTCCTCGGCCGATCTGACCGTCATCGCGCTGGGCCTCACGATGCTCGCGGTGCTCATACTCAAGGCGGTCTCGAGAGAGGGCACGTGGATGCAGGGTGGGTGGCCGAGCGGACATGCGGCCATCGCGTTCGGAGCGGCCACGATGCTCGGCTTCATGACCGGGAGTGCCGGCGCGCTCGCGTTGGGGTACTTCATCGCCATTCCTCGTGGCGCAAAGCCGTGTCGAGGGCGACATTCACACGATTCCGCAGGTGATAGTCGGCGGGCTTCTCGGCGTGCTCATCGTCACCGTTGTCTTTCAGGTATTCTTCCGGTGACGCGGCCGAGAAGCGACGCGACAGCGGCGAAAGGTGGGTGAACGGTGCTCTACGTGGCTCTGATCGTCTACCTCGCGACCGCTGTGGCGTCTGCCTTCCTGTGCGCGTCGGAAACCGCGGTGCTGATGCTCACGCCGGGTCGCGTGCACCGGCTTGCCGAGGCGGAGCGGCATGGCTCGCACGGCGCTCGAGCGCCTCTCGGATCAGCGGCATCGGTTGCGGGCCATCACGACGCTCGTGGGCGGTGCGGCGTTCGCGACCGCCGCCGCGTTCGGCTGGATGCTTGGCGAGGTGTTCTGGGCCTCTGACTTCGGCGCCGGAACAGACGCGGTGTCAGGCACGCTGGGGGCGGCGTCCACCATCGCGGGGGCCGCGCTGGTGGTGCTTCTGAGCTACGCGCTCACGCAAGCGCTGCCCAGGACGCTCGCGGTCGCGAACCCCGAGCGGCTGGGGCTGAGCACCGCCGGCTACGCGCTGGCCATGACGCGGCTGCTGTATCCGCTGGCGCGGGCACTCGGGGCGCCGTGGAAGTGGGGCGTCTCGGTGGCGGGTGGCCAGCCCGACGTGAGCCCGTGGGCGGTGACCCCCGAATGGCGCGGAGCCGACTCCGATGAGCGGGCCGAGCGCGAGGGGGCCGAGGAGGCGCTGCTGGAGGCGGTGAGCGACTTCGCCGACAAGGTGGTGCGTGAGGTGATGGTCCCTCGCACCGACACCAAGGCACTGCCCGACACCGCGACCGCATCGGATGCAGTGGCGCTCATCGCCGAGGACCGGATTCACGCGCATCCCCGTCTATCACTCGACGATCGACGACGTCAGGGGAGTGCTCTATGCGAAAGACCTGCTGAAGGCGATAGTGGACAGGCGGTGTCGACCAGACCGTGGCGGACCTTGCTCGGCAGCCGTACTTCGTTCCCGAGACCAAGCCGGCGCAGGAGCTGCTCGTCGAGATGCGGTCCCGGACGCACATCGCCATCGTCGCAGACGAGTATGGGGGCACCGCCGGCCTCGTGACCCTGGAGGACCTGCTCGAGGAGATCGTCGGAGACATCAGCGACGAATACGACCGTGAGGAACCGCTTGTGGTCGAGGTCGGTGCCGAGCACTACAGAGTCAGCGCCCGGTTGCCCATCGACGACCTCAACGATCTGCTGGGCATGGACTTCGACATCGACGCCGACTCGGTTGGCGGACTGTTCACGGAGGTTGCGGGTCGGATACCCGAGGTTGGAGAGTCCGTTGACATCGAAGGAGTCCGATTCACCGTGACCGAGCTTCAAGGCACGCGTATCTGCCAGTTGTCCGTACGACCGACCGGTTCATCTTCAGAAGGGGCATGACGATGCATACACCCACACCCGCGGATCTCGTCCTGCTCGCACAGGCGCGCGACGTGCAGGAGAACGCATACGCGCCGTACTCAGGGTTCAGGGTCGGCGCCGCGGTCTTCACCGCCGAGGGGGAGATCTTCCGCGGCGTCAACGTGGAGAACGCCGCCTACGGATCGACCGTCTGTGCGGAGCGGGCGGCGCTCACCGCAGCGGTGACTCACGGATTCACCGACATCCAGGCGATCGCGGTCGTGGGGGACTCCGAGGCACCGACGGTGCCGTGCGGCTGCTGTCGTCAAGTGCTCGCGGAGTTCAATCCGGAGATGCGAGTGATCATGGGGGCGCAAAGCGACGACGTGCGGGTGATGACCCTCGAGGAGCTGTTGCCCGAGGCGTTCGTCCGCGGCTACCTCGACCAAGACGAGACGCCCTAGCGTGACATGCGCCGCATCACGGTCTGAGGACGAGATCCGCAGCGGGTTCGTGGCGCTGGTCGGGCGGCCCAACGCGGGCAAGTCCACACTCGCGAACGCCCTCGTGGGCACGAAGGTCGCGATCACGAGCGACACGCCCCAGACCACACGGCATCGGCTCCGCGCTGTGATAGATCGCGATGACGCGCAGGTGGTGCTCGTCGACACACCGGGACTGCACAAGCCTCAGGATGCGTTGGGCGAGCAGCTCAACCGCAGCGCCCTGAAGGCACTCGAGGACGTCGACGTCGTCGCCATGCTCGTGGACGCGACGCAGCCCGTAGGAGGCGGCGACCGGTGGGTGGGCGAGCACGTCGCTCGGGCGCGCACCGGCAAGCGGGTTCTGGTCATCACCAAGGCCGACATCGCCAACGAGAAGCAGGTCGATCGGCAACTCGCGATCGCGCGGGGTCTCGCGCCCTTCGACGACGTGGTCGTGCTCTCGGCAGTGGACGGCTTCAACCTCGAGGGCTTCTACGAGGCGGTGGTGCGCTTCCTGCCTCAAGGGCCACGATGGTTCCCGCGCGACATGCCCTCGGACCAGCCGGTCGAGGTCATGGTCGCGGAGTTCATTCGCGAGAAGATCCTGCGCACCACGTTTGACGAGGTGCCTCACGCCGTGGGCGTTGCGGTTGAGGATCTGGTGGTGGACCCCAAGAAGGATCTCACCCGCATCTGGGCGGTCATCTACGTCGAGCGTGACTCGCAGAAGGGCATCATCATCGGGAAGGGTGGCGAGTCGATCAAGCGCATCGGCAGCGACGCCCGAGAGGATCTCGAGCGGCTTCTCGGCACGCAGGTGTTTCTCGATCTCAAGGTGAAGGTGAAGAAGGACTGGCGGCGGGATGCGTCTCAGATCCGCCGCTTCGGATACGGAGATGGTGCGTGATGGACGCCACCGGAGATCGCCGCGCTTGCCGGCTCGCTCGATCAGACGCTGCTCAAGCCCACCGCGGGTTTCGCTGAGGCGGCGGCGTGGATGGAGGCGTCGCGCGATGCGGGTTTCGCGTCGCTGTGCGTCTCGCCGTTCCTCGTCCCTCTCGCCGCCGAGCACCTCGCTGGTACCTCGACGAAGGTCTGCTCGGTGTGCGGCTTCCCGCTGGGCTACACGCTGACCGAGACCAAGGCCGAGGAGTCGGTGCACCTCGTGGAGCTGGGCTGTACCGAGGTCGACATGGTCATGAACGTCGCGGCGTTTCTGGGCGGCGACGAGGACTTCGTGCGTGCGGACATCGAGGCGGTCGTGCTGGCGGTTACCGCGGAGTCGGGCGGCGAAGGCCTGGTGAAGGTGATACTCGAGACCGCGTACCTGGACGAGGATCAGATCGAGCGAGCGAGCACGCTTGCGGTCAAGGCCGGCGCCGCGTTCGTCAAGACCTCGACCGGGTTCGGTCCGCGCGGGGCGAGCGCTCGCGATGTCGAGATCATGCGCGCTGCTGTGGGCCCCGAGGTGGGAGTCAAGGCCGCCGGAGGCATCCGGGATCTCGCCGCGGCGCGCGAGATGCTCGCCGCCGGTGCGAACCGGATCGGGACCTCGGCCGGGCTCGAGATCGTAGCTGCCGCCGCAGACGAAGCCTGATCCACGCGATGCCGAGCTACCCGCTCACCGCGCTCGTCTTGCGCAAGACCAAACTCGGCGAGACCGACATCATCCTCACCCTGCTCGCCCAAGACGGGCAGCAGGTGCGTGCGGTGGCCAAGGGGCTGCGCAAACCCGGCTCGCGATTCGGCGGTCGGCTCGAACCGCTGTCCGAGGTCGACCTGCTCGTTCACACCGGGCGTTCGCTCGAGGTCGTGAGCGAGGCCCGGACCGTGAACGCGCACGCTGCGTTGCGCGAGGACCTGGACCGATCGGCTGCGGCTGCCGTCGTGGCCGACCTGCTCGACAAGGTGTCGGTGCAAGGACAGGCGGAGCCGCGGCTCTACGGGCTGGCGTCTGCCAGCCTCGGTGCTCTCGAGGTCGCGCCGCTCGAGCGCGTGCCGCAGCTGGTCGTGGCGTTTCTCGCCAAGGCGATGGCGATGCACGGCTACCGTCCCGAGCTGGAGAGCTGCGCGGCGTGTGCGTGCGAGGTGGGCGAGTCCTCCGCGTTCTCTCCCACGGCGGGCGGTTCGCTATGCGCCTGCCTGCGGATCGCTCGATCCCGCATCGCTCGAGTTCCCCGCGCGAGCAAGGGCATGGCTGGTGGTGCTCCTCGGCTCGACGATGGCCGAGATCGCCGAGATGGACGTGCCGAGCCCCGCGGTGCGCGACTGCTTCGCGCTCGTGCGCAGCTTCGTGACGTACCATCTCCCGGCGCGCCTCAAGGCGCTGGACTTCTACGCTGGGCTGATGGCGTAGCCGCGAGCCTCTCCGACCGGCCGAGAAGGGCAGGTCACGCGGTGTTCATCGTGTAGAATGGCTGGACACTCGGCACAGGTGCCGGGCATCGATGCGTGCGAGGGGAATTCACTTCCATGGGTTCGACCACCTTCCAAGACATCATCTTGGCGCTGTCGCGCTACTGGGCCGACCAGGGCTGTGTGGTACTGCAGCCGTACGACACGGAGGTCGGCGCGGGCACTTTCCATCCTGCGACCACACTGCGTGCGCTCGGTCCGGACACGTGGCGCACCGCCTACGTCCAGCCCAGCCGAAGGCCAACCGACGGGCGCTACGGCGAGAACCCCAACCGGCTGCAGCACTACTACCAGTACCAGGTCATTCTCAAGCCGAGCCCCGACAACGTGCTCGACCTGTACTTCGACTCGCTGCGCGCCATCGGCATAGAGCCCGCCGAGCACGACATGCGACTGGTGGAGGACGACTGGGAGTCACCCACGCTTGGGGCGTGGGGCCTGGGCTGGGAGGTCTGGCTCAACGGCATGGAGTGCACGCAGTTCACCTACTTCCAGCAGGTGGGAGGCTTCGAATGCCGCCCCGTGCCCGCCGAGATCACCTACGGCCTCGAGCGGCTCGCGATGTACATCCAAGGCGTGGACAGCGTCTACGACCTCGTGTGGTCGGTGGGTCCGGACGGGCACGTGTTCACCTACGGCGACGTCTTCCTGCGCAACGAGCAGCAGTACTCGGCGTACAACTTCGAGATCGCCGACGTCGACATGCTCCTCTCGCTGTTCACCACCTACGAGGGGGAGTGCCGTCGCACGCTCGAAGCCGGCTACGTCCTTCCGGCCTACGACTACGTGCTCAAGTGCAGTCATGCCTTCAACCTTCTCGACGCGCGCGGCGCGATAAGCGTGACCGAGCGCCAAGGCTACATCCTGCGCGTGCGCGCGCTTGCCAAGGCGTGCTGCGCCGCGTATCTGGAACTCGTGACCGCCGCGACGAGCCGGTCGAGGAAGGTTCGCCGTCCGAGGGGGGTGAGCGCTCGTGAGCGGCCGTGACCTCGTCTTCGAGATCGGCACCGAGGAGCTCCCGTCCTCTGCGGTGTACTCGGGCATCGCCCAACTGCAGGTAGCGGTTCCCAAGGCGCTTGACGGTGCGAACCTGCAGTACGGCGAGATCGCCGTACTCGCCACACCCCGGCGTCTGGCGGTTCTCGTCAGAGAGCTGTCCGAGCGGCAGTCGGACTCGGTGATCACGCACAAGGGACCCGTCGGCGAAAGCGGCGTTCGACGCCGAGGGCAAGCCCACGCAGGCTGCGATCGGCTTCGCTCGCGGCAAGGGCGTGGACGTGGAGTCGCTGGAGGTCGTCGAAGACGGCTCGGGGGCGTACGTGTACGCGACGGTCGAGACCACCGGGGCACCGGCCCAAGAGGTCTTGCCAGCGCTGCTCGGGCGTTTGGCCGAGGAGCTGGAGTGGGCGAAGTCGCAGCGCTGGGGAAGCGGTACGGCACGCTTTCCGCGGCCTGTGCGCTGGATGCTCGCGCTCCACGGCACCGACGTCATCCCCGTGCAGTTCGCCGGCCTGACCGCCGGCCGCCATACCTTCGGCCACCGGTTCCTCGTGCCAGAACCCATCGAGGTCCTTGGGGCGTTCGAGTATCTCGCCGAGCTGGACAAGGGGAAGGTGGCGGTCGATCAGCAAGCTCGCGCCGCGATGCTCAAGGAGGGCATCGAGACGGTTGCCGCCGGGATCGGTGGGCGCGCGGTCGTGCCCGAGAAGACCTTCGCCGAGGTGGTGAACCTTGTCGAATGGCCCACGGTGGCCGTTGGCAGCTTCGACGAGGAGTTCCTGTCGGTGCCGCGCGAGATGCTCGAGAACGCGATGACGAGTCATCAGCGCTACTTCCCGGTGGAGCGGACGGATGGCGGGCTCGACAACCGCTTCATCGTGGCGCACAACGGAGACCCCAAGCGAACCGAGCAGATCGTGCGCGGTCACGAGCGGGTGATTCGTGCCCGCCTCGCCGACGCGGCCTTCTTCTACAAGGAAGACCTCGCGCTCACGCTCGAGGAGTGGCTGCCCAAACTCGAGACCGTGGTGTTCCAGGAACGGCTGGGCACGGCCGCGCTGAAGGTTGCGCGTGTCGAGAGGCTTGCGGGCAAGGTCGCGGCCATGATCGATGCGCCGGCCGACGAGACCGCCTTCGCTGCCCGTGCGTCACATCTGGCCAAGGCCGACCTGGTCACGAACGCGGTCGTGGAGTTCACCGACCTGCAAGGCGTCATGGGCCGCTACTACGCGCTGGCCGCCGGTGAGGCGCCGCAGGTCGCGCTCGCCATCGAGGAGCACTATCGGCCGCGGTTCGCCGGCGACGAGCTCCCGTCGACGGTTGCGGGGCGCATCGTCTCCATCGCCGACAAGGCCGATACGATCTGCGGGATCTTCGCCGCCGGGCTCGCTCCCAAGGGTTCTGCCGACCCGTTCGGACTGCGCCGCAGCGCTATCGGCATTCTGCAGATGGCTCTCGACGGCACGCCCGTCACGCTCGACGCGCTTATCGGAGAGGCGCTCGAGCCGCTTGAGTCCAAGGTGGCGTTCGATGTCGAGGCCACCGGGTCGGCCGTGCGGGAGTTCTTCCTGGGCCGGTTCGAGAACATCCTGAAGGATCGCGGGCACGCCTATGACACGGTCGAGGCCGTGCTCGTGACGGCCGCAGACGACCCGGGCGACGCGCTTGCGCGATGCGAGGCGCTCACGTTCTTCCGCGGTTCGAACGACGCGATGGAGGATCTGTCCGTCGCCTACACCCGTGCGAAGAACCTGGCCAAGCCCGAGCTGGGGACGTCGACCGATGCCGCGCTGATGGGAGCCGAGGAGGCAGCACTCGCCGATGCGCTCGCCGATGCGGAGTCTGTCGCTGGCGACCTGATGGCGCAGCACGCGTACTCGGCCGTTCTCGAAGCGCTCGCCGGGCTGCGCGTGCCCATCGACGAGTTCTTCGACAAGGTACTGGTGATGGACGACGACGAGGCGCTGCGCACCAACCGCCTTCGGTTGCTGAATCGCTTCGTGGCCGTGTTCGGCGTCTTTGCCGACTTCAGCCGACTCTCGGGATAGGGCCACTCGGCGATGAATCGTGTGCCGATATCGATACACGTGGTCTCCGACTCGCTCGGCGAGACGGGCGAGATGGTCGCGAGGGCGGCGGCGGGGCAGTTCGAGAGCGATGCGTTCCGAATCGAGCGGTTGCTCAAGATCAGGACTCCGGAGCAGTTGCGTGCCGAGGTCAAGGCGCACTGCGGCGAGTACTGTCTGTTCTTCTACACGCTGGTGGACCAAGCGCTTTGCGACGAGATGAAGCAGCTGTGCACCGAGGGCGCGAACGGCGTGGACCTGCTCAGTCCGGCCGTACGGCTGCTCGAGGAGGTCACCGGCTACCGTCCCACCGGCGAGGCGGGCGCCATTCGCCGGACCGACGAGGACTACTTCGAGCGTATCGAGGCGATGGAGTTCTCGGTCAAGCACGACGACGGGCGCAACCCCGAGGGGCTTGCCGAGGCCGACGTCGTGCTCATCGGCGTGTCGAGGACGAGCAAGACGCCGCTATCCATGTATCTGGCCTTCAAGGGAATCCGAGTGGCGAACATCCCGCTCGCTCCCGGTTCTCCGCCTCCCGATGAGCTGTTCGAGGTCGACCGGCGCAAGGTGTTCGGGCTGGTGACCGACGCCGAGGTGCTCCTTGCGATCAGGAAGGAGCGCATGCGCGAGCTCGGCATGTGGGTCCCGCGCTATGCGGAGCGCGAGGCGATCGAGGCGGAGCTCGAAGAGGCCCGCGCTCTGATGAGGCGTATCGGGTGTCTGGTGGTGCACACCGACAACCGAGCCGTGGAAGAAGCGGCGCAGGAGATACTGCGCCATGTCAACGCAGCGGTCGTCACGAAGGACTGAGCCGTCGACCGGCATGCACTGGGAGCACGACTTCGGTACGGTATGATGCGATTCGCTTTGGTTCCCCGGACGTGAGGGAGAGAGAGTTGTCGGACGTCAAGCGTGTCTACGCATTCGGCGGCGGCCACACCGAGGGCAACAAGGACATGAAGTTCGTCCTTGGTGGCAAGGGGGCCAACCTCGCGGAGATGGCCAACATGGGGCTGCCGGTTCCGCCGGGCTTCACGATCAGCTGTCAGGCGTGCATGGAGTATTACAACTCCAATCCACCCGGCTTCCCGCCCGGCCTGGCCGAGGAGATCGTCGAGTACGTGGGCGAGCTCGAAGCCAAGATGGGCAAGAAGCTCGGCGACCCGAACGACCCGCTGCTCGTCTCGGTGCGCTCCGGCTCGCCGTTCTCGATGCCGGGAATGATGGACACCATCCTCAACCTCGGGCTCAACGACGTCTCGGTTCAGGGGATCATCGGCCAGACAGGCAACGAGCGATTCGCGTGGGACAGCTACCGCCGCTTCGTGCAGATGTTCTCGAAGGTGGTACTCGACATCGAGGGTGACCTGTTCGAGAACGCGATCACGGCGATGAAGCAGGCACGCGGCGTCAAGGACGACACCGACCTGTCCGCCGAGGACATGCGCGAGCTGACCTCCACGTTCAAGACGATCGTCGCCGAGCACGTCGATCCTGCCGAGTTCCCTGAACTCGTCGGCGCCGACGGCAAGATCGCGTTCCCGCAAGAGGTCACGCAGCAGCTCCACCTCGTCGATCGAGGCGGTCTTCAAGAGCTGGAACAACCGCCGCGCTATCGACTACCGGCGCATGGAGAAGATCGCGGACGACCTCGGTACTGCCGTCAACGTCCAGACGATGGTCTTCGGCAACAAGGGCGACACCTCGGCCACCGGCGTGGGCTTCACGCGCAACCCGGCCGACGGCACCAACGAGTACTACGGCGACTTCCTCACCAACGCCCAAGGCGAAGACGTGGTCGCCGGTATTCGGAACACCGAGCCGATCTCGGATCTCAAGAAGGTTCCGAGTCTGGAGGAGGCGGGAGCCGAGCTCGACGGGGTCTTCGAGACGCTCGAGAAGGCGTATCGGGACATGTGCGACATCGAGTTCACCATCGAGCAGGGCAAGCTGTGGATGCTGCAGACGCGTGTGGGCAAGCGCACCGCGCGCGCCGCACTCAAGATAGCGGTCGACATGGTCGCCGAGGGCATGATCACGCGCGAAGAGGCCCTGCAGCGCATCGACCCGGCGCAACTCGACCAGCTGCTGCACCCGCAGTTCGACACGAAGGCGACCTACGACGTGGCCGCCAAGGGCCTGAACGCCTCGCCGGGCGCCGCAGTGGGCGAGGTCGTGTTCTCGGCAGATGAGGCCGAGGAGGCGACCGCTGAAGGGCGCAAGGTCATCCTCGTTCGGTGGGAGACCACGCCCGATGACCTGCACGGCATGATCGCCGCCCAGGGCATCCTCACCTCGCATGGCGGCAAGACGAGCCACGCGGCGGTCGTGGCCCGCGGTATGGGCAAGCCGTGCGTGTGCGGCGCCGAGAAGCTCAAGATCGATGCGGCGAAGAAGCAGGCGCACGTCGACGGGACCGACATCGTGCTGCGCGAGGGTGACGTGATCTCGATCGACGGGACGACGGGCATCGTCGTCCTCGGCGCCGTGGAGCTCGTGCAGCCGGAGGTATCGGGCGACTTCGACACCATCTTGGGATGGGCCGACGAGTTTCGCACGATGGGCGTGCGCGCCAACGCGGACACTCCCGACGACGCGGCGCTCGGACGCTCGTTCGGCGCAGCGGGCATCGGCCTGTGCCGCACCGAGCACATGTTCCTGGGCGAGCGCAAAGACATCATCCAGCGCTTCGTGCTCAACGAAGACGGCGAGATCCGCGTCACCGCGCTTGCCGAGCTGCTCGAGGCGCAGACCGGCGACTACCTGGGCATCTTCGAGGCGATGGACGGGCTGCCGGTGACGGTGCGCCTGCTCGATCCGCCGCTGCACGAGTTCCTCGATTCGCCGCGCGAGCTCGAGGTCGAGATCGTCAAGGCGGAGTGCGCCGGGGCGCCGGCCTCGGAGCTGGCAGCCAAGCGCAAGTTGCTGGCCCAGATCGACTCGATGGCCGAGATGAACCCGATGCTGGGCTTGCGCGGATGCCGCCTGGGCATCCTGTTCCCGGAGCTCTACTCGATGCAGGCGCGTGCGATCACTCTTGCGGCGTGCCAGCTCAAGAAGCAGGGCAAGGACCCGCGGCCGGAGATCATGATCCCGCTCGTCTCGGTCAAGGCCGAGCTCGAGATCCTGCGCGCCGAGTGCGAGAAGGTCGTAGCCGATGTGAAGGCCGAGTGCGGTGTCGAGATCGACATCCCCATCGGCACCATGATCGAGCTGCCTCGCGCCGCGGTGACCGCCGACGAGATCGCCGAGGTCGCCGACTTCTTCAGCTTCGGCACCAACGACCTCACCCAGACGGCGTTCGGCTTCTCGCGCGACGACATCGAAGCGAAGTTCCTGCCCCGCTACCTCGAGCGCAAGGTCCTGCCGAGAAACCCCTTCGAGACCATCGACGAGGGCGTCGCCATGCTGGTGGCGATGGGATGCGAGCGCGGGCGGTCCGACGAATCCGAAGATCAAGCTCGGCGTGTGCGGCGAGCACGGCGGAGACCCCGAGTCGGTCAGGAAGTTCTTCGAGATCGGCTTGGACTACGTGTCGTGCTCTCCGTACCGAGTGCCGCTGGCCAGGCTCGCTGCGGCGCAGGCGGCGCTGGCTTCGAAGACGGCGGCGTCCGACAACCGCTAGGTGACCGCGAGGCCCGGCTGTCGGCCGGGCCTCGTTGGTGCAGGGGGCGATGTGAAGGGCACCAGGCTGTGGAACCAACCGCGCTCGCCCCTGATCCAGGGGCGGTCCCGCCGCGAGCGGCCGTTTTGGGCCGACTGGCTCGCCGCCGTGAGCGTGGGTGTCGTGGTGGGCGCCGTGGTCGCGGGCACGCTGCTGGCGCCTGCCGGCGTGACGCTTCTGACGCGCCGTGACATCGGCTGCTGCGTCGTATCGTTCTCGGCGCGGCCGTGGGCGCCGCGGGGGGAGTCTGGGTGGCGTCCGGTTTCGGCTGGCACCCTCGTTGGGTTTCCGGCGCGATCGCATCCGGGATTCTTGCCGTGGTCGCCACCTGGGTGCTGAACGCGCTCTAGACGCCGTGCAGACGCCCGAGGGAGTCCGCGCTGTGAGATACGAGTTCACGTGGATGGGGCGATGACCCAACCGAGTGTGATGACGCGAGTCGAGACCCAAGCCGACGAGCACCGCCGGCTGCAGTCCCGGGCGGCTTTCGCTGACGAGAGCCGCGGACGCGAGCGCCCGCTCGACGAGGACGTCTACCGGACGTGCTTCCAGCGAGACCGGGACCGCATCATCCACTGCAAGGCGTTTCGGCGGCTCTCGCACAAGACGCAGGTGTTCCTTGCGCCGGAGGGCGACCACTATCGCACGCGCCTCACGCACACGCTCGAGGTCTCGCAGATCGCACGCTCGATCGCGCGAGCGCTGCGCCTCAACGAGGACCTCACCGAAGCGATATCGCTCGGGCACGACCTGGGCCATACGCCGTTCGGCCATACGGGCGAGGATGCGCTCAACGATGCGCTCGCCGGTCTCAGCGGGACGCACCCCGGGGCGCCGGAGCGGTTCAGGCACAATCGGCAGTCGCTGCGGATCGTCGAGCACCTCGAGTACGAAGGGAAGGGCCTCAACCTGACGTGGGAGGTCCGCGACGGCATCCTCGGACACACCGGGAGCCACCTGCCTGAGACGCTCGAGGGCCAGATCGTGCGCATCGCGGACCGCATCGCCTACGTGAACCACGACATAGACGACGCCATCAGAGGGGGCGTCATCACCGAGGCGGCGCTTCCCGCGGCGGCGTGCGAGGTGCTCGGTCACAACCACGGGGCCAGGATCAAGACGATGGTCGACGACATGATCGCGACAAGCTGCGGACGCGGACACGATTCGCATGTCGCCGAGCGTGTGGGACGCGATGATGCAGCTGCGCCAGTACCTGTTCGACACCGTCTACTTCTCGGACAGGGCCAAGGCCGAGGAACCCAAGGCGTACCGCGTCGTCCAGGCGCTGTTCGAGCACTACCTGGAGCACCCGGAGGACCTGCCCGAGGACGCGTGCCCGAGCGACGAGACGCAGCTGGTGTGGTGCGTGATCGACTACGTCGCAGGGATGACCGACCGCTTCGCCATTCGCGAGTTCGAGCGCCTGTTCGTGCCCGAAGAAATGGCTTGTATGACAGGCGCGTTTCGTATGCGATACTTATGCGCCAAGAGCGCCAGGGAGGGGCTCCGTATCCGTATCGTTGGAACTGCCGCACAGCGGTGCGGCGTTCGGCGTGTGCACAGCGCGGAAGGAGAGGGTGAATGAACCCGGCAGTAGCGTGGCTTGCGCCTCTAGCGGCCATCGTGGGCCTCGGAGTCGCGGCGTTCCTCGGCACTTGGGTGCTGAAGCAGGACCCGGGCAACGACAAGATGCAGGAGATCTCGAAGGCGACTCAAGAGGGCGCGATGGCGTTCCTGAAGGCCGAGTGGCGGGTTCTGATACGTCTTCTGCGCTCGGCGTCTTCGTGGCTGATGACGTTCTCGATGGGCGCAGGCGACCTCACGAAGGGCGTGATGACCGGCCTCGCCTTCCTCACGGGCGGCTTCCTCTCGGCGCTCGCCGGCTACGTGGGCATGTACGTCGCCACGCGCGCCAATACCCGTACCGCGCAGGCGGCGACCACGGGCATCGCCAAGGCGCCTCAACGTGGCGTTTCGGTCTGGTCTGACCATGGGCCTGACGGTCGCGTCGTTCGGCGTTCTTCGGTCTGTCGCTGTGGACCATCTTCCTGATCATCAACGGCGACCACGCCGCAGCCCGAGATCGTCAACGGCTTCGCGCTGGGCGCCTCCTCGATCGCGCTGTTCGCGCGTGTCGGCGGCGGCATCTACACGAAGGCCGCCGACGTCGGCGCCGACCTCGTGGGCAAGGTCGAGGCGGGTATTCCCGAGGACGATCCCCGCAACCCGGCTGTCATCGCCGACAACGTGGGCGACAACGTGGGCGACGTCGCCGGCATGGGCGCGGACCTGTTCGAGAGCTACGTCGGGCTCGATCCTCGCGCCGATCGTTCTGGCGCTCGCGCTGTGGGGCGGCATCACGCGTTCAGAAGCTGACCGTACTCAAGGTTCCCGGTGGGACGGCGGTGCTGCAGAAGATCGTCGAGGTTTCTCCGAAGGACCTGACGTTCGGCGTGGTCGATGCCGCTGCTCATCGCCGGTGCTGGGCATCATCGCCTCGATCATCGGCCTGTTCGCGGTTCGCGCCAAAGAGGGCAGCAACCTTCACACGGCGCTCAACATCGGCACCTACGTGGCCGCGGGTCTTGAAGTGGTCGCGATGGCCGGCCTGTTCTACTGGTGGAGCCAAGGCGTGGGCGACATGTCGCGCATGTGGTACTTCGGCTCGGTCGTGCTGGGTCTGGTCGCCGGTATCGCTATCGGTCAGATCACCGAGTACTACTGCTCGGATCACTTCAAGCCGGTCAAGGGCATCGCTCAGGCATCCGAGACCGGTGCTGCGACCAACATCATCAACGGGCTGGGCGTCGGCATGATCTCGACGGTCGGCCCGATCCTCGTGGTCTCCGCGGCGATCTGGGGCTCCTACTACATGGGCAACCTCGCCGTGCCGTGGAGCGCACGTCGGGCATCTACGGCATCGCGCTGGCCGCGCTCGGCATGCTTTCGATCACGGCGATCACCGTCGGCGTCGATGCGTACGGTCCGGTCGCCGACAACGCGGGCGGAATCGCCGAGATGGCGCACATGGACCCCAGCATCCGCAAGATCACCGACTCGCTCGACTCGGTGGGCAACACCACCGCTGCCATCGCCAAGGGCTTCGCGATCGGTTCGGCGGGCCTGACCGCTCTTGCGCTGTTCACCGCCTTCCGGACGACGATCGCCGCCGGCGGCATCACGCTCGACCTCTCGCTTGAGAACCCGCACGTCGTCGTCGGCCTGTTCATCGGCGCGATGCTGCCGTTCCTGTTCGCCGCGCTCACCATGAACGCCGTTGGCCGCGCAGCGTTCGCGATGATCGGTGAGGTGCGCCGCCAGTTCAAGGAGATCCCGGGCCTGCTGGCCGGGGATCCCGAATGCGCGCGCCGACTACGCCGCAGTGCGTCGACATCGCCACCAAGGGCGCGCTCAGGGAGATGGTCGTTCCGGGCGTGCTGGCCGTGGCGATACCGATCGGGCTCGGCATCCTCAACCTCGAGATCCTCGGAGGGTTCCTCGCTGGCGCCGTCGTCTCGGGCTTCCTGCTCGCCATCATGATGGCCAACGCGGGCGGCGCGTGGGACAACGCCAAGAAGTACATCGAGGGCGGCGCGCATCGGCGGCAAGGGCTCCGATGCTCACAAGGCCGCCGTCGTCGGCGACACCGTGGGCGACCCGTTCAAGGACACCTCCGGTCCCGCGATGAACATCCTGATCAAGCTCATGACCGTCGTATCGCTGGTGTTCGCTCCGCTGTTCTTGAGGATTCACGGCTAGATCATCTCGGCCGCGCGTAGCGCGGTCTGGCCGAGAATGGGTAGTACCGCTAGGCGGGGGCCACTTCGGCCCCCGCCTCACGCGCTTCTCAGGGGAGGGTCGGTTGGGTCGCATCACAGATGAAGACGTGGCGCGAGTCCGCGATGCGACAGACCTCGTGGCGCTCATCAACGAGCGAGTCCTGCTCAAGCCGAAGGGCCGCCTGTTCTGGGGGCTGTGCCCCTTCCACGGCGAGAAGACGCCCTCCTTCAAGGTCGATCCGGCCACTCAGCTGTGGCACTGCTTCGGTTGCGGACTCGGAGGCGACGCATTCGGGTTCGTGATGAAGATCGACAACGTGGAGTTCCCGGATGCGGTTCGGCTGCTTGCGGATCGGGCCAACATCGAGCTGCACGAGGCCGAGGGCGGAGTGCCCCGGGGCAAGAAGGAGCGCCTCTACGCCGCGCTGGAGACGGCCACCGAGTACTACCATCGGGTGCTGACCGGATCGCGCGACTCGGCTCCCGCTCAGGCGAGGGAGTACCTGGCGAAGCGCGGCTTCACGAGCGAGGTCGCCAAGACCTGGCGGCTCGGCTTCTCGCCGGGGCGCGGCGCGCTCGTGAAGCACCTGTCCGAGCGCGGGTTCACCGTCGAGGAGATGGTCGAGGCGAACCTGGCGCTGCGGCCCGACGCCGGCCCGGCGAAAGACCGATTCTACGGGCGCATCATGTTCCCGATCGCGGACCTGCAGGGGCGTGTGGTGGCGTTCGGCGGGAGAGTCCTGGACAAGGGCGAACCCAAGTACCTGAACACGAACGACACGCCCGTCTTCCGCAAGTCGGCGAACATGTACGGGATCGACCGAGCCAAAGGCTCGATGACCTCGACCGGAACGAGCGTGGTGGTCGAAGGCTACACCGACGTCATCGCGCTGCACGAGGCCGGGCTCACGAACGCCGTTGCCACGCTCGGCACCGCGCTGACCCAGCAGCACGTGAAGCTGCTGGGAAGGTTCTCTCGGCGGGTCGTCTACCTGTTCGACGGCGACGAGGCGGGGATGCGTGCGGCGGACCGGGCCGTGGAGTTCGTCGACAGGGATGTCACAACCGATGCGTACGCGTCG
The DNA here is from genome assembly GCA_963726325.1 of uncultured Actinomycetes bacterium. GTDB lineage: Bacteria > Actinomycetota > Coriobacteriia > Anaerosomatales > PHET01 > CAVPCY01. Next base: position 99,076 of record CAVSCA010000001.1, read on the forward strand.
CGCGTGCTCCTCGACGTCGCCATGATCCCCGAGGGCAAGGACCCCGCGGACTTCGTCGGAGTCGCACGGCGGGGAGGCCACGCGCAAGGTCATCGACGATGCCGTTCCGCTGCTGAGGTTCGCCATCGATCGCCGTCTTGCGCGATGGGATCTCGAGCGGCCCGAAGAGCGAGAGCGAGCGTTGCGGGATGCGGTCGAGGTGCTGGCGCCGATCAAGGATACCGAGACGGGCAGGGAGTACGCCGCCTACGTTGCGGGGCAGCTGTTCACCGAGCCGCGCATCGTGTTCGCCCGGCTCGCCGAGGCCCGGCCGGTGCAAGCCGGGCGGCGGGAGCCGCAGGCCGAGCAGGCCGACAGCGCGGGCGGGTCTGAACCTGTCGCTTCGAACCAGAGTCGAGCGTGATGTGCTTGCGCTGCTGGTAAGTACACCCAGATTGCGGTCCAGGGCACGGGAGTTGCTTGCATCAGACACCTTGGCTGACGAGCAGCATCGCCGTATCGCCTCGATCGTCGCGGAGGCGGGCGAGGCCGTTTCGCCCGGCGATCTCATGGGTCAGCTTGAGGAACGTGTGCCTGGGTCCGCTGAACTGCTCTCATCTGCGGTCATGCAGCAGGAAGAGGATGCTGACGCGGATGCGCTTGCCGACGACCTCACTCGTCGCCTCAAGGAGTTGGAGCTTGAGCGGCGAATAGCCGTTGGGAAGGCCAAACTCAAAGCGCCGGAGACGCTTCAGGAACCCGGCGAGTACGACCGGCTGTTTGTGGAGACATCATCGCTGCAGCGCGAGTTGGACGCCCTGCGGCGTTCGAGCAGCGAAGCCTAGCAGCCCTACCGACCGAGGAGAAGCGTGGCCAAAGAGACGAAGTCGAAAGCAGTCGCGGCGGCTGACGCCGTGGCTGAGGCGGAGAAGAAGACCGCTCCAAAGCCCGCAAGGGCGAAGAAGACAGCGGGCGAGACCTGCTCCACGCGCGCGAGAAGAAGTCGCCGAAGAGCAAGGCCGAGATGGCGGCCGACACTCCGGCTGAGTTGGCGCTGCCCGAGATCGAGATGCTCGTGAAGATGGGGAAGTCCAAGGGCAACCTCACCGACGAGGAGATACAGGGCGCGCTGTCCGACGTGGACCTGCAAGAGGACCAGTTCGAGCGCGTCTACTCGCATTTCAAGGCGGCAGGGATCGAGATCGTCGAGGACCCGTCGCACATTCTCGATCCGGACGCCGTTGCCGACACCGTCGCGGATGCCGAGCCCGCTGACGCGGTGATGGAGATCGACGAGGACGCTGACGCGCAGGCCGAGGTCGCCGTTGTCGACATCGTGCTGCCCAAGGTCGCGCCCAAGGCCGGCAAGAAGAAGCCCAAGAAGCGCGCCTCGGACACATCACACCTGGCGCCGCTGACCGGTGACCCTGTCCGGATGTACCTCAAGGAGATCGGCAAGGTCCCGCTGCTCACCGCCGCTCAGGAGATCGACCTCGCGATGAAGATCGAGGCGGGTCTCGAGGCCGCCGACAGGCTCGAGCAGGCCGAGGATCTCGGCGCCGATCTCGACCGTGCCGAGAAGCGGCGACTGAACCGCATCGAGCAGGTCGGGCTGGACGCCAAGCAGCAGCTGGTCGAGGCGAACCTGCGCCTCGTGGTCTCGATCGCGAAGCGCTACGTGGGCCGCGGGATGCTCTTCCTCGATCTCATCCAGGAGGGCAACCTCGGGCTGATCCGTGCCGTCGAGAAGTTCGACTACACCAAGGGCTTCAAGTTCTCGACGTACGCGACGTGGTGGATCCGCCAGGCGATCACCCGCGCGATCGCCGATCAGGCGCGTACGATCCGCATTCCCGTGCACATGGTTGAGACGATCAACAAGCTGATCCGTATCCAGCGGCAGCTTCTTCAGGAGCTGGGCCGAGAGCCCACTCCCGAGGAGATCGGCGAGAAGATGGAGATGACCGCCGAGCGCGTCCGGGAGATCCTCAAGATCAGCCAGGAGCCGGTGAGTCTCGAGACGCCCATCGGCGAAGAAGAGGACAGCCAGCTCGGGGACTTCATCGAGGACGGCGAAGCGGTCGTGCCGCCGGACGCGGCGAGCTTCTCGATGCTGCAAGAGCAGCTCTCGAAGGTGCTCGACGGGCTGTCCGAGCGCGAGCGCAAGGTGATCGAGCTTCGCTTCGGACTGGTGGACGGGCATCCTCGGACGCTCGAGGAGGTCGGCCGGGAGTTCGGAGTCACCCGCGAGCGCATCCGGCAGATCGAGAGCAAGACGCTGTGCAAACTGCGTCACCCGAGCCGCTCGAGCAGGTTGCGCGACTATCTGGAGTAGCGGGCGGCGCATGAGTCGACAACGACGAAGGCCCCGCAGCTGCGGGGCCTTCGGTGTGTGCTTGGCTCCCCGGGTAGGACTCGAACCTACAACCCTCCGGTTAACAGCCGGATGCTCTGCCGATTGAGCTACCGAGGAGTCTGGAGCGCTCAAGGCGCGAATCGGAAGTATACGCAAGGCGGAGCGGGGTTTGCAAGAAGCCCGGAAGGGTGCGGTGCGACCGGGGCATTGCGCTATCATTCACTGGATGTGACCCCGGGGCCCGTAGCTCAATGGTGGAGCAGGGGACTCATAATCCCTTGGTTGCAGGTTCGAATCCTGCCGGGCCCACCACGGGAGGTGTTGGTGAGCAGCGAGTCTGAGTCCCGAGGAGTGCGTCGCCCACGACTGCGTCGCCGAGCGGCCACGCCCGGCGCGCTTGCTCGGTGTCGCGGCGATAGCCCTGGTCGGCGTCGCGGCCATCGCTCTCGGGTCATGGGCGCTCTCGGCCACGGGTGACCCCGGGAAGCCGGCTCAGCGCGTGGTCGCGGCGCCCTGCGGTCGAGCCGACAGCCACCGTCACGCCGGGCATGGTCGAGGTTCCGGCGCTCACGGGACTGAGCCTGGAAGAAGCCGAGACCGTGCTCGCCGCCGCGGGCATGGCCGTGCAGGTTCGCTCCGAGGACCCGAACGCCTCGGGCGGCGTGGACACGGTGGTGGATCAGGAGCCCGAGGCCGGAGTGCTCGCCGACGCGGCGACCACCGTGGTGCGTGGTGGTGCGTTCGTCTGCCCCGACTGCCACGCCGTCGAACGACACCGAAGAAGCGTGAGCCGAAGCGGCCCGCGTATGTCGTGGTCATCGATCCCGGACACCAGGCACGATCCAACTCGGCACCTGAGCCGATAGGCCCGGGTGCGAAGGAGGTCAAGCCGAAGGTCTCCGGCGGTGCCACGGGCGTGAAGACGCGCATACCTGAGTACGAGATCGTGCTTCAGATCTCCATGAACCTCAAGAAGCGACTCGAGGCGCAGGGCGTCAAGGTCGTGATGACGCGGAGCACCAACGACGTGAACCTCTCCAACTCGGAGCGGGCCGATATCGCCAACAGGGCGAAGGCCGACCTGTTCGTGAGAGTGCACGGGGACGGGAGCCCCGACTCCAAGACCGCGGGGATCTCCACACTCTACCCGGGGAAGAACCGATGGACGAAGGCGATCACGGCACAGTCGAAGCAGGCTGCCAGGATGGTCCAGGCAGCGGCGATCGGTGCGACCGGAGCGGTCGACCGGGGGATCGTTGCCAGACAGGATCTCTCGGGGTTCAACTACGCGAAGGTCCCGTCGATCCTTGTTGAGACCGGCTTCTTGTCCAACTCGGTCGAGGACCGCCTCTTGTCCAGTCCGCACTACCAGGACAAGGTCGCGCAGGGCATGGCCGCCGGGATCATGGAGTATCTGGAAGGGTCGGGACGCTGATGAGCGGCGCCGCCAAGGCGGCCATCGCGGGTGGGGTCGTCGCCGTTGTGTTGGCGGTCGGTGCGATTGCTGCACTCATGACGGGTATCGTGGCACTTCCAACGAGCAGTTCAGCGCCCGCCAAGGTGGTCGTGATCGCGACGGCTCCGGCCGAGGACGGGTCGGAGTTCGCGCCGCTCGCCTACATGGCGGACCCGGCGACCGGGCAGGTCACGCTGCTGGACAATCTCGAAGACGCTACGGTGTCGGGCACGAGTGCCAAGACCGCGGCGGAGGCCCTGGCTTTCGGCGGCGGTGCCGCCGTGGCGAGCGCGCTCAAGGCCCAGACCGGCGGTGAGGCCCTGGATTGGATTCTGATTCCTTCCGCAGCAGTGGGCGCGCCTCGTCGACCAGGCCGGGGGCGTGACCGTCGATGTCCCGGTGGGCGTCAGCGCGTACGGGAACGGCCAGCTGACACTGCTCGCGCCCGGACGCAAGGAGCTCACAGGCGCGCAAGCCGTGGCGCTCGCCACGGCGATTCGCTACGCGGGGACTCCCGAGCAACAGCGGGAGGTACTGCGGCAGCTGACCGCGGGTGTCTCGGCGATCGCAGGGGCGCGCGGATCCACGCTTCGCGACCTGGTCGGGCAGTCGAAGGCGAGTAGCTCGCTGCCGGCCGAGCAGATACCCGCGCTCTCTTCCGTGCAGTGACGGGCGTCACATCCTCATGCTGCGCCGGACGGCATGCCGATACCTCAATCGGGCCGTCTTTCCGAGCGGCTATACTGTCGCCGTGTTCGCGGGTGCGACCTGCGATGTTCGGTGGATTCGGGAGTGTGATACGCGTTGGCTAGGAGCCGAGGGACGCACAAGCGGTGGCCGGTGATCGTCGCGGGCGGCGTGGTCGTTCTCGCTGCCGTGGCGTTCGCTGCGGCCTTCTACTTCCTCGATGGGATGTCGCTCGCACAGGACCTGGTCGGGCGAGTGATGTCGGCCTCGTCGAAGGCGACGCCGGCACCCGGGCCCGCAACCGCTGCCGACGCGCTCGAGCTCCCCAAGGGAATGCCCAACGCCTTCGCCTTGGGTGTGTGGGAGGAACAGATCGACTCGCAGTCGATCATCATGCAGATGATCGAAGGCGAGGTGGCGTCTCTGGCCGTGGAGCGCGTGGTGGTTGACGGGAACAAGGCCACAGTCTATGCCGATGTGACGTTCGCCAACGGCGCGACTGCTCCGGGCACCATCGGGCTGCGCAAGTACGGCGACGTCTGGTACGTCGGCTACATCAGCTCCCGCACCACGGCGGATGTCGCCGGTGGCGAGAAGCGGGACGTTGCGAAGCTGGCCGACGTCGACGCCCTGCTGCTGCAAACGGTCATCGCCGAGCAGGCCAAGGCGACCGAGGTGACCAACGGGCTGGTCGGCGGCGAGATCAAGTCGATCGGCTTCGGCAGCGCGCGTCCCGGGATCCAACTCCATGGTCATCCCGATGGAACTGATGTTCGGCGCCGAAAAGAGGTACGCTGATCTGGTAGCGATCCAGACCCAGGTCGACGGGGACGACATGTGGTTCATCGCGCGATTCGACGAGACCGGCTCAAGCACGGACGACTAGTTCGCCCAGTCCCCTTGTAAGAAGGGTGCCAGCAGGCCTTGGAACTACGCGACTACCTCAACGTAATCAGCGCGCGGCGCGGCATCATAATCCTTGCGACACTCATCGTGGCCTGCGTGGCGCTCGCGGTCTCACTCCTTCAGCCGCCAACGTACACCGCACAGGCGAAGGTACTCATCTCCGAGAAGGACACCGGCGCCGCGCTCTTCGGAACCGTGCTGCCGGAACTCTCCAGCCAGCCGGAGCGTGCCCTGCAGACGCAGGTGCAGCTCGTCGAGGTCAGGCCGGTCATAGAGGCCACGATCAAGAAGCTCGCGCTGCAGCAGACTCCCGAGGAGCTGCTGTCCAGAGTCGATGTGGGCGCGATCGGTCAGACGAACGTGATCGCGATACAGGCGACCGCCACCAAGCCCGAACAGGCCGCCGACATCGCGAACACCGTCGCGGATGAGTACGTTGCCGCGTCCAAGGACCGCAAGCGGGCGTCACTGAAGGCGGCCGCGGACGAGGTGCAGCAGCGCCTCGAGCAAGCGCGTGCGGAGATCCTGGCTCTTGGCAGGAGGGTCCAGGAAAGCGGCAAGTCCGACGAACTGACCGCGGAGCTTGGCATCGCCACCGGCACCTACTCGACGCTCGCCGAGAAGCTCGAGCAGCTGCGGATCAACGAGCAACTCGAGACCGGCTCGGGCGTGGTCGTGCAGGCGGCTGTCGTAGAGGTGGAGCAGATCGCGCCCAAGCCGCTGCGCAACACCGCCCTGGGTGCGCTCGTTGGACTCGCGCTCGGCCTGGGGATGGCGTTCCTCTACGAGTACCTGGACAACACCATCAAGTCGACAGACGAGGCCGAGAGGGTCTACGGGACCACCGTGCTCGGCATCGTTCCCATGGAGAGGTTCGAGAAGGGCGTCAAGCGCCGTCTCACCATCGTCGAGGCGCCCGGGTCGGCGGCCTCTGAGGCGTACCGGGTCATCCGCAACTCGCTCGACTTCATCAACTTCGAGCACGACCTGCATACCCTGATGATCACCTCCTCCGCGCCGGCGGAAGGCAAGTCATCGGTCGCCGCCAACCTGGCGATGTCTTTGACGCAGACGGGCAAGAAGGTCGTGCTCGTGTCGTGCGACTTCCGCAGGCCCACCACCGAGCAGTTCTTCCCCGTGAACAACACCGTCGGTCTGTCCGAAGTGCTCCTGGGCACCCACTCGCTGAAGTCGGCGCTTCAAAGGCCGGGCGGCGAGCAGTTGCTGGTGCTCACCGCGGGCAAGATGCCCCCGAACCCCAACGAGCTGCTCGGCTCGACCAAGATGAAGGAAGTCATCGAGAGTCTCGAGGAGTGGGGCGACTGGGTCATCATCGACACGCCCCCGGTGCTTGCGGTGGCCGATCCCGTGTCGGTGGCTCGCTGGGTCGACGGCGTGGTCGTCGTGAGCAAGGCCGGAGAGTCCACGCGCGAAGCCGGGCAGAAGGCCGTCGAGCTCCTTGGGAAGGTGGGCGCGCGCATCATCGGTGTGGTGGTGTGGGGTCTCGACGAGACCAAGAACCGCCCGGGCTACGGATACGGCTACTACACCGGCGGCTACTACTACAACCGCTCCGAGTACGGTTCGGCGACGCCGGCGAAGAGCGCCGAGGGTGTCGCCCAGACCGGCCCGAACTGGGTGCAGGAGTCGGCGGGCCGGCGGATTGCGAGAGTGGTCGGGCGTGTCCTGACAGGGGTGCTTGTCTTCCTGGCCGTGATCGCCGTGATCGCGGTTGCCGCCTACTTCCTTGATCAGTACTTCGGTTGGGGCCTTGGCGGCTATCGTCAGCGACCTGATCCCCTAGCCTTTGGCCGGCGACGACGCCATGGGGGACAAGGGCGCGGTCGCGAAGGACACCGCTCCGGGCGACGGGCGCAAGTCGTGTCGTGGTCTCAACTTCTCGAGCTTGGGCGGTCTCGTCGATCGTCGGGCGCGTGCTGGCTCTGTTGGCGACTGCCCACCTTGCGCGCGCGCTTGGGCGTTCAGTGACTTTCGGTTCGTTCAACCTGGCGCAGGACGCTCGTCGAATACGCGTTGATTCCTGCCTCGTTCGGAATCACAGTGACCGCGTCGCGTGCGATTGCGCAAGCGCCCGGATGGGACTCCCGAGCTCGCGGGGACGGTCGTTGCGATGAGGGCCTGCTATCGGGCTTCGTGGGGCCGGCGGGCTTGGCCGTCGTCTGCGTCATTCATGACAGAACCCGCTGACACTCACCGCTCTTGCCGCGATGGCGCTTGCGATCCCGCTGACGGCGGCAACGTCGACTGGCTGTACAGCGCCCACGAAGACCAGCGGTGGCCGGCGGTCGCTCGCACGTCGGTCGCGCCGCGTACGCGATCCTCGTGGTGACGTGGTGTCGATGCCGGCGGACCTGCGGCTTGCCGGGTATCGCGCTGGTGCATCGAGGCGCTGTTGATGCCGTGATGATGTGGGTGGCAATGCACGGTCGTGGATGGACTGTTCTGAGCGTCATCACTGACCCTCAAGGGGATGTGGGCGCATCTAAGGGGCTCCGTGCACGTGGGCACTGCTGGTCTGGCCACCGCGCCTGAAGACCAATGCCGACCTGCTGATTCTAGGAGCGTTCGGGACGGCGGCAGTGCGGTTGGGTACTACTCCGCGGCATACCGGCTGGTGCTGTTCGTCAACGCCTTGGCGGGGCTCTACGCTACGGTCCTGCTTCCCACGGATGTCGCGCGCGCCAGCGGCCGGGGACGCCAGAGCCGGTGGTGCGGGCGAGCTTCCGGGCGACGATGCTCATAGGAATGGCGGTCAGCGCCGGAGGGGCGGCGATCGCGGGCATGGCCGGGTCACGACTGATGGGTGCGGCGTACGCTCCAGCGTCGGGCGTGACGACGGTTCTGATGGTAGCGGGCGGATTCATCGTCATGAGCCTCTCGCTCGGGTAACGCGGTGATCGCTATGGGTCACGAGCGCGCCTACGGGCGCGGTCGCCACGGCAGCGGCCGTGGCCAACATCGCGGTCAATCTGGTCGTCATCCCCGTGTTCGGGATGTACGCTGCAGCGGCGACCACGGTGGTGACCGAGATCGGCTCTGCGGTGGGCATCTGGCGTGCTCTGTTCGCCGCTTAAGGCTGGCGGATGCGTTCACGGTGGACGTGGTCGCGTCCGAGCGGTGTTGCTGGCGCGGTGGTCTGTTCGCGTGCCGTCGGGCGATCCTGGCGGCGGGCGGCGGCCTGTGGCTCTCGGCGGTCGTGGCGGGTCGTCGGTGTTCGTGGCGGCGTGATCGCTACTCAGATCTGGTGTCGCGGCAGGACTCGGCGCGTGCTATCGGCAGGGGTCAGCGGAGCATGAGGGCGTCCGGTCTCACAGTCGCGCGCTGTCGCTGCTGTCGGCCGTGCTCGCCGTGGTCTTGGGGTCGTGGTGACGGGCTCGCGCCCGCTTTCGCGGGCCATCTTCATTGTCGCGGCGCTCTTCGCCGGCCTGTACTTCATTGTTCGAGCGCTCGCTGCTCTGCCATCGTCTCTCTTGGGCTGTTGCTCGCTGATTCCGCTCGACATCTGGGCCCGTTTCGCGAAGACTTCCGAGGGATGCCGGTTCTTGGCGTCGCGGTCGTGGCGCGCTTCGCTCTCGCTGCTCTCGCCCCGAAGACCCCTGCGGCAACTGGTCGACGGTCGAGCTGGGACGTCGTGGTCTTCGCGCTGGCGATCGTTGTCGTTGCGTTCAGCATCAACGGTGTCGAGGGGGGTATCCGGCAGGCGGTGATGCTCGTGGCCGGCGTGCTGTTCTACTTCTGGATACGTGCGGCGAGCGCACCCGAGGCGGGCACGGACCCGCGGCTCTCTTCCTGACGCATGCTTCTGTAGGTCGGCATCTTCCCAGGGGCGGCTTACGGTGGCCGAGCGCACGTTGGGGGCCCGGCAGCTTCGCCTCGCTGGTCCCGACCTACGCGCCGGCGTTCAAGGACTTCAGCCTCACGCTGGGCAGCCGGGCGACCGCCTTGCGGGGCACCCGCTGCGACTGGGCGTCATGGAGATGAGCGGCTTGATTGCGGGGTCGGGCTGATCGGGGGAACGCGCGGCCGGGACGGCGGTGTCGCGTCGGTGCTGATCGTGCTGTGCGCCTGGGCCTGCTGATCAGCGGGGCACGAGGGGCGTGGCTCGGGGCGCTGATCGGCGTGATCGCGATGCTCGCTATCACCCCGGCGGCCGAGTCACACAAAGTCGCGCTACGACTGGGCGTGGCTCGGTCGTCGCGTGGATGGCGCTGGAGTTCCTCGGCCTGGTCGGCATCGTCTACGAGCGGCTCTTCGGCACGGCGGTCGCGACCGGCATCGGTGGCCCAGCGGGTCGGGGTCCTGGCGTCGACGTTGGCGATCTGGCAGCAACGGCCACTTCTCGGCTACGGGTTCGGCACGTACCTGGAAGAGGTCTTCGCCCAAGGATTCCGATTCTCCAACACGGAGAATGAGTACGTTAACTTCCTTCTGTCCGGTGGGCCTGTTTCTGCTTGCGTTCGTGCTGATGGGCGTCCGTGGCCTCGTGCTGGTATGGCGGACTCGCAGTGCGCTGCTGGTTCCGGCGCATGTGTGGCGTGCTGGTCGCGTGGCTGGTCAACATTGGCACGTTCAACGCCTTCTCGTGGTCCGCGGCGTTCCCCCTGTTCATGACGACGTTGCGGTGATTGCTGATGGCGCCGGAGTAGGATCACGCTGGTCACGAACTCCCTGGGCCACGGGGGAAGTGAGAAGCAGGCGGCGTTCATCGGCAGCGGGCTTCTCCCAACGCGGCTGGGACGTTCGTGTCGTGGCCATGCTGGGGCGAGACGACTACGCCGACGCCGTCTTGCTGCCCGGACTGTGGTGTTGGGCAAGCGCGGCAGGGGCGACCTGCTCAACGTCGTGCGCCGTGCGCGGGAGATGATACCGGCGGACGATCCGGTGCTGTGCTTCAACTGGTATCCGCACGTGGTGACCCAGCTCGCCGTCCCGGGCTCGCTGCGGATCGCGCGGTTTGGCGGCATCCCGTCGGCAGACGGCGTCACTGGCGGCCGGCGGTTCTTCGCTCGTCGGGCGCAGCGATCGGCGGAAGCGGTGGTGGGCTGTTCGTGGGGTGTGGCGAGACAGGCGATCGCCGAGCTCGGGTCGCCGACCATGGCCTGCGCGTGCATCCCGAACGCGGTGTACTTCCCGAACAAGCCTGCTGAGACGCCGAACCGGCCCCGTGTGGCCGCGGCCGTACCTGCTCTCGGTGGGCCGGCTCAGCCCCGAGAAGGACCACGAGACGCTGCTCAGAGGGTTCGCGCTGCTGTCCGAGCACGTCGAGCACGATCTCGTCGTCGCGGGAGATGGTCGAGTCTCGATAGCCTGAAGCGGATCGTCTCGGACTTGGGCCTCGACGAGCGCGTTCACTTCGTCGGGTACCGCCACGACGTTCCGGCGCTGATCGCCGGCGCCGACCTGCTCGTGCACACCTCGCGCTGGGAGGGATTCGGCTGTGTGCTCGTCGAGGCGATGGCGCTCGGCACGCCCTTCGTGGCGACCGATGCGCCGTACGGTCCGCGTTCGATCGTGGAGCTGGTACCGGGCGGGGTGCTCGTGCCTGTGGGCGATGCGGACGCGGTCGCCCGCGAGGTAGGACGGCTTCTGGGTGACGAGGCGGAGCGCGGTCGGCTCGCAGCGATCGGCGTCGACGGTGTGCCGCGCTACTTCTCGGCAGAGCGGATCATCGACTCCTACGAGGCGCTGATCGCGGCGGCAGTCGCTGCGCGACGGGGGCGTATCCGATGAGCCGGAGCTGCCCGGTCGTCATGGTCACCCCGAGCTTGTCCGATCCAGGTGGCATCGCGTCGGTCGTGGCAGCCTATCGCGACTCCGAGCTCGCGACTCGCTGGGACATCCGGGTGGTCGAGACGGTGCGCGGCCAAGGCGCCTGGCGGCACGTGCATGGGTGGCTCGGCGTGCTGCGTGCGTGTTGGACGATCGCGGCCGAGGGGTCGTGCCTCGTCCACGTGCACATGTCGTTCGGGGGCAGCTTCTGGCGCAAGGCGTGCGTACTGGCCTGGGCGAGGGCGCTGGGGCGTCCGTCGGTGCTGCACCTTCACGGGTCGCGCTTCCACACCTGGGCTACGTCGGGATCGGCGACTCGTCAGCGCACGGTTCGTCGTGTCTTCGCGATGCCCGATGCCGTGGTCGTGCTGTCGGCTTCGTGGGCGGAGCGGGTGCGCCAGTTCGCCGGGCGGGCCGACGCGGTGGTGTTACCCAATCCCGCAGTCGTCCCGCCGACGGTGTCGCAGGGGCGTACGGACGGACCGTGGTGTTCCTCGGCCGTCTGGGAGAACGCAAGGGCATCTACGAGCTGGTAGAGGCGATCCGCGCAACTGCAATCGGATGGGGTGGACGCACAGTGGGTATTGGCGGGCGACGGCGACGTCGAAGCCGTATCCAAGCTCGTCGAAGGGCTTCCCGCGCCTGCCAAGGTGAGTGTCCCGGGTTGGCTTGGCCGAGAGGCGACGGCTGGCACTCCTGAGCGAATCCTCGGTCTTCTGCCTCCCGTCGACCGACGAGGGCGTCCCGATGGCGCTTCTCGAGGCGATGGCGTACGGGCTGGCCTGCGTAGTGACTCCCGTGGGCGGAATCCCTGAGGTCATCGTTGACGGCCAGAACGGGGTGCTGACTCCGATCAGAAATGCCGATGCACTAGCTGAGAACCTGAAGTCCGGTGCTGAGTGACACGTCACGGCGCGTCACGTTGGGCGACAGGGCGCGAGAGACGATCGAGTCGCGGTACGCTGTAGGCAAGGTCGTGGCAGAGCTTGAGCGGCTCTACCGGTCGCTCGGGTGCGAGGCCACGCAGGGGGGCGAGTAGGCGAGAGATGGACGGGCTTGGGCTTCTACCGTATCGGGCACTGGTGCCACCGGCACCACGTTCCGCTGATGCCGCAGGTGATGAAGGCCTGTACGCGGCTGTTCTTCTGCGCCCACGTGCCGAGCGAAGCGTCCATCGGCAAGGGGACGATGCTCGGCTACTCTGGTCTTGGGTCCGTGGTCCATCAGCGCGCCGTGATCGGGAGCAACGTGATGATCGGGTCGCACGTCACGATAGGCGGGCGATCGCACCTCGAGGAGGTGCCCATCATCGAGGATGACGTCTTCATCGGTGCGGGCGCGTGCATCCTCGGTCCGGTGAGGGTCGGCCGAGGCGCCGTCATCGGCGCGAACGCTGTCGTCATCGAGGACGTCCCGGCGCGCACGGTGGTGGCGGGCGTGCCTGCGAGGGTGATTCGGACCGACGTCGACTCGCGGGACTACGGCGACTGCCCGATACGATCAGGGCGCGCAAGGGGCGGAGCTAGGTGATGGCTTCACTGGGGCGCGTCGTTCAAGAGGCTGTGGCTGCGGCTGCGCTACAACAACTACACGATCGCCGAGCACTTCCGCGCACAGGGCGCCACCGTCGGGGATGGGACCCGGATCCTCGTGCGGGACTTGGGTCGGAGCCCTATCTCGTTTCGATCGGGGACGACACGCTCATTTCTGCTGATGTCGCCTTCTACACGCACGATGGCGCCGTGTGGGTCCTTCAGGGCCGAGGAGCCCACCCTCAATCGGTTCAAGCGCATCACGGTCGGGAAAGGCTGCTTCATCGGCGCCCGGAGTGTGCTGCTTCCCGGCGCGAGTGTCGGCGACGGTTCGGTGATCGGTGCCGGGTCCGTCGTCAGCGGCGAGATCGGCGCAGGAGTGGTCGCTGCGGGCGTACCCGCACGGCCTCTCTGCACTGTTCGAGGAGTGGGCCGAGCGTGTGCGCGACGAGTCGTTGCCGCTGTCGGCCGACCTGTTCCCTCTCGACCGGTGCGACCGAGAGAAGCTTCAGAGAGAGCTAACGCGTCTCCTGCCGCCACCCGGTGGGGGTGAGCAGTGAGTCCCAGCGCTCAGTCGATGACGGGCTACGACCCGTTCGACGCGCTTCTGGGTTCGAGGGTTCCACGCTTCGTTCGTCGGAGTCGCAGGGCGCGGCAGGCCGTCATCCAGTTGCGGAAGCGGTCCCGGGTGGACCTGGCCCCGGTTCTGGGAGTCAGGCCCTTTCTCATGGCCAAGACGGTCGGATCGTTCTTGGCCGCCGAGGCCAGACGCTTCGCAGCGGGCGCGGTCAGACGCCGACCCGTACGGTGTGGCTGAGGTACTTCTCGGCGATTCGACCATCGCTCGGCATGATGATGGCGCATGGGGCTACGAGTTCGACGTTCAGACGCGATGGGCGTTCTACCCTGCGGGTTCGGCGAATCTGATTGCGACGTACTTCTGTGCGCGCGGGCTGGGTGAGGCAGGGTTGGCGTGTTCGGAGCCGCAGTGGCGCGTCCGCATGATGGCGGGAGCGCACGCTTCATCGACAGACCGGCTGCGTCGCCGCCGAGGGCTGGTTCCGCTACACACTCGACAGCGACGTGCTCGTACACAACGCGAACCTGCTCGGTGCCGGCCTTGTGGCTGCGTCGGCGCTCGCTGGCTGGAGATGACGCGATGCTCGAGCGCGCGCTGCGCGCGGCGCGGGTGACAATCGAGTCGCAACGAGCCGACGGCTCGTGGCCGTACGGCCGCCGCGCGGACTTGGAGTGGTGCGACAACTTCCACACGGCGTACAACCTGGATGGTCTGCTCAGCGTGTGGCTCGCGTCCGGTGACGAGCAGGTTGAGGAGTCGCTGCGGCGGGGGTGCGAGTACTGGGTGCCGGCGTTCTTCGAAGCCGACGGCGCTCCTCGCTACTTCGACCGCACCGCGCGAGCCGTACGACGTACACAGTGCGGGTACCGCGATCGATGTTGCATCAAGGCTTGCGGCGTTCGGGTTCGACACCGGCGATCTCGCGCGCGAGCTGTGGCGGAATGGACGCGCGAGCACCTGGTAGCGCCGGACGGCACGACGTACTACCAGTGGTCGCCGCGGCGGGTGGACCGGCGGCACTTCGTCCGATGGGGTGACGCGCACGTCGCGCTGGGCTCGGGTCGCTTCTGTGCTCGACGCCGGCGTGCAGCCGCCGCTCGAGGCGCGCGGTCGCCGAGGCAGCACGCCGATGAGCAGGGCGCGGATCTTCGGGGTCTGGCTGGATCTGCTCGACATGGAGCAGACCGTCGATCGGTGCGAGGAGCTGTCGAGGAGCGCCGGCCGGTCCAGCACGTGGTCCTCAACGCTCGAAGGTCGTTCTGATGGAGGACGTACCGGGCTTCGAGAGATCATCGACCGCTGCGAACTGGTGAATGCTGATGGGATGTCGGTCGTGTGGGCGGGCAGGATGCTTGGGGCTTCCGGTTCCCGAGAGGGTCGCGGGGATCGACCTGATGGAGCGGCTGCTCGGCGCTCGCCGAGGAGCGCGGATGGCCTGTGTACTTCCTCGGCGCGACCGAGAAGGTTCTCGACGAGTTCTGTTCGCGTGGTGCAGCGACCGGTTCCCGACGCTTGACATCGCTGGTGCTCGCAACGGGTACTTCGACGATGATGCGGCCGTCGCGGAGCAGGTACGCGACGCCGACCCCGGATTCTGTTCGTGGGCATGAGCTCTCCCCGCAAGGAGGAGTTGCTCGCGGCGCACCTGTCAGAGATGGGCCCGGTGTTCGCCATGGGCGTCGGCGGTACCTTCGACGTGTGGGCGGGCCACACCCAGCGGGCGCCGGTGTGGATGCAGAGCGCCGGGCTGGAGTGGTTCTACCGACTGCTCCAGGAGCCGGGCAGGATGTGGCGGCGCTACCTGGTCGGCAACTCGCGGTTCGTTGTGATCGCACTGCGGGAGCGCGTTCTCTGTCGCTCGAGGGCGACAGTAGCTGCGCCCGCGATCGGATGCGACAAAGAGGCCCCCGATCGGGGGCCTGTCGTCGCTGCGTATCGATAGTGCCCGCCAGTCTACTGCATCATTCCTTGGATCTTGAGCGCGTCGACGCCGATGCCGGTCCCGGTGGAGGCCGCATTCTTGGTGCCGGTCCAGTCGATAGTGACCGTATGGACGCCGTCGGCGATCTTGCCCGACGACCATGCCGAGCACGTTGTGCACGTAGCCTGTGGAGTAGAGGTCCACGTCGTGTGACACGCCGTCGATCGTCAGGCGGGCGATGCCGTACGTAGGCGCCTTGGAGACGTAGTACTCGAGGCGAGTGCCACTGAAGCTGAACGAGGCGGTCGACGTCGGCGTGTTGGAGTAGGCCCACGCACCTCCCGAGCGTGCAGCGCTTGCCGAGGACTGCCACGTGCCCGCCCATGCGATCTTGGGGTCGGTCTCCTCGTAGGTGACGACCGGGTAGCCCGGAAGCACGGCTTGGCTGAGCGTGCCGTCGATGTCGACGCGTCGAGGCCGATTCCCGTGCCGGTCGCCGAGGCGTTCTTCGTACCGGTCCACTCGATGGCGACAGTATGTGGGCCGCTGGCCAGGCCCGTGATGCCCGAGGACCTTGCGGTTGTGGAGGTAGCCGGACGTGTAGAAGTCGGCCGTGAACACCTGAGTGCCGTCGATTGTCACCTTGGCCTTGCCGTAGGTGGGCGCAGTCGAGCCGATGAGATCGATGCGGGTGCCCGTGAACGCGACGTAGGCAGCCGAGCCGGCCGCATTGGAGTAGGCCCAGCTCCCACCGGAGCGAGAAGCGTTGCTGGACGTGGCCCACTGTCCCGTCGTAGACGATCTTGGTGTTCGTCTGTTCGAATCGTGTGAGCGCCGGGCCGGCGGGCGGCGCCTGCTTGATGCCGCCGGTGATGTCCACCGCGTCGAGGCCGATGCCCGTACCGGTCGAGGCGGCGTTCTTCGTGCCGGTCCACTCGACGGTCATAGTGTGCGAGCCGTTGGCAAGGCCCGTCGACTCCGAGCACCTTGCGGTTGTGCAGGTAGCCCGAGGTGTAGAAGTCGGCGGTCATGGTGGTCGTGCCGTCGATCGTCACCTTCGCTTTGCCGTAGTTGGGGGCGGTCGAACCGTATCAGGTCGATGCCCGTGCCGTTGAAGCTCACGTTGACGGAGCCATCGGCGGCGTTCACGAAGTTCCACGCTCCGCCGGAGCGCTTGGAGCTCGCGCCGGAGACCCATCCGCCGTACCACGTCATCCGCGCGTCGGTCTCCTCGTAGCGCTGAACGACCTGCTGGAGGCTCGCCTTCATGTCGAGAGCGTCGATGCCGATGCCGGTCCCGCTGGCGGCGGCGTTCTTGGTGCCGGTCCACTCAATCACAACGGTATGGGTCGTCTCGGCAAGGTCGGTGCGCCCCCAGACCTTGACGTTGTGCAGGTACGACGCCGTGTAGAAGTCGACCGCTACCGGCGAGCCGCCGTCCAGAGTGAGGTTCGCCTTGCCGTATGTCGGTGCGGTCGAGGCGAAGAGCTCCGCAGTGGTGCCAGTGAAGTTGATGACCGCCCTGGAACCGGCCGCGTTGACGTAGGACCAGCTGCCCGCGGAGCGCTTCGAGTTGGCGGCCTTGGTCCACGCGCCCTCGTAGGCGATCCGCGGGTCGTCATCTTCGTAGCGCGTCTTGACGGTGAACGTTGCGGTCTGCAGCGGCCTCCGCGTTGCCGGCTGCATCGCGGGAGCGGAACTCCAGGGTGTGCAAGCCGCCCGCCGTGGTCGAGACGGCGCCGCCGGCGGTCCACGAACCGCCATCGAGGCGGTACTCGGTGGATGCGACGCCGGACAGCGCGTCCGTCGCGGTGAACGAGATGTCGGCTCTGGTCGTGTAGCTCGCGACTGCGTTGCTCGTCGTCGTAGGGGCTGTGAGGTCGATGCGCACCGTCGCGCTGCCCGGTGGTGCTGAAGCGACCCACCCCGTCTTGCGCACGGTACGAAACGGTGTGGACGCCTTCGCCGGCGACGGCTCACCGTGCCCGTTGTCTCGGTGACCGGGTCTGCTCCGTCGATTCCGTAGAAGATGTGCTCGACGCCCGAAGCGGTGTCGGTTGCCTGGATCGAGAGAGTGTGTGCGGTGTTGACCCAGCCGTCCGGGGCGGATGCGGTGGCGGTCGGAGCATGCGTGTCGACTTTGACCTGGACGCTCCCGGCAGTCTCGACGTTGCCGGCGTTGTCGGCCGCGCGGATATCTGACCGTATGCACGCCCTCGGTGTCGATGGTGATCGGTCCGGCGTAGGGCGCCGAGGGCTCAGATCCGTCGGTCGAGTACAGCAGGCTCGCGACGCCGGAGTGGGCGTCGGATGCCGAGAGCGTGACCTGCGCGCTGTCCGCAACCCACCCACTCGGGGCGTCCGCCGTAGTGACCGGCGCGGTCGTGTCGTTTCGCACCGTCAGAGCCTTGAACGCCTCCGCGTTTCCGGCTGCATCGACGGACCTGTATTCGACCGTATGCGCGCCCTCGGCGTTCACGACTGAACGGCGCCGTGTAGGTGGTCTCGGCTCCGCCATCGATGCGGTAGTAGGTCGCCGTAATCCACGAATCCTCGTCGGTGGCCGAGAGGGTGACGAGCTCAGGCGTCTTGCGTCCATGCCGAGTTCGCTTGTCCCTCGGTGACGGGTGCGGTGAGGTCCGGCACCAGGTATCCGACGATGTCGAGCGCGTCGACGCCGACGCCGGTGGCCGAGGATGCGGCGTTCTTCGTGCCGGTCCACTCGATTCGAACGGTGTGGACGGTGTTCGCGAGACCCGATACCCCCATGACCTTGCGGTTGTGCACGTAGCCGGACAGGTAGAAGTCGGCGATTCCCGCCTCGGCGCCGTCGACCACGACGCGCGCTTTGCCAAGGTTCGGCGCCATCGAGCCGATGAGATCGAATCGCGGTGCCCGCGAAGCGGAACTGCGCGTACGAGCCGGACGTGTTCGTGTACGCCCAGTTGCCGCCGGAGCGAAGCGCGTTCGACGAGGTGGTCCACGTGCCCTTGTAGTAGATGCCGTTCGCGGTCTGCTCGGAGCGGGCCTTCACGCTGAAGCTCACGGTCTTGACGGGCTCGACGTTGCCGACCGAGTCCGTGGATCGGAACTGGAGCTCGTGGACGCCTCCGAGAGTGGTCGAGACGGTCGTGCCGTTCTGCCACTGGCCACCGTCGAGCGAGAACTGCGTCGAAGCCACGCCGGATCCGGCGTCGGTCGCGCTCAGCGTGACGGTCGCCGTCGTCGTGTAGGACGCGACAGCGTCAGACGACGTGGTCGGCGGCGTTTGGTCGATGCGCACCGTCGCGGTCCGCGGCGATTCGGCGTTGCCCGCGCGGTCGACCGAGAAGTACTCCACGGAGTGCGCGCCCTCGCCGCTCACAACGAAGGGCTCGTCGTAGGGCAGAGGCTGGCCGCCGTCGATGCGGTACAGGGTCTGTGCGACACCCGACAGGGCGTCGCTGGAGGCGAGCGTGACGGTGACCGGTCCCGCGGCCCAGCCGACCGACGTCGTCGGTGGTCGATGGTGCGGTGTTGTCGATGCGCACTGTGGCGGCCGAAGTCGATCCGATGTTGCCGGCGACGTCAACCGCGGCGAACCTCAGCGTGCTCGTGCCCTCGGCCGTGACGGGGATCGGGGAGCCATACACGGTGGTGGGGTTCGAGCCGTCGGTGCTGTAGAGCACGCGGTCGATGCCGCTGAGCGCGTCGGAAGCCTGCAGCGCTACGGCCACGGTGCCGGAGGTCCATTCGGATGGCGCGTCGTGAGCGACCGTCGGCAGACCCCTGTCGATCCTCACGTACGCGGTGTTGGCGAGCTCGACGTTGCCGACGCCGTCGACGGACCAGAACTGGACCGTGGAGGTGCCTTCGCCGGACACCGTGAACGGCGCCGAGTAGGCCGTCTGCGGGCCACCGTTCGACGTTGTAGTAGGTGGCGCGACCCAGCTATGGGCGTCATTTGCGGTGAGCGTGACCGTCTGCGGCGTGTTGCGCCAGGCCGAGTCGATACGTCGACTGCGTCGTCGGCGGCGCAGGGTCGACGTCGAGCGTGCCGACCACGTCGATCGCGTCGACGCCGACGATGTAGCCCGAGGACGCGGGGTTCTTGGTGCCCGTGTACTCGATTCGAAGCGTGTGGACGCCCATCTCGAGATTGCCGCTGCTCCAAACGCGCTGCTGCGGTGCGAGCACGCTGTTGTACAGGTCGACCTCGACCGGCGCCCCGTTGTCGAGGACCACGTTGGCCTTGCCGTAGCTCGAGTTCTTCGACGTGACCCAGTCGACGCGCGTGCCCGTGAAGGTGGCAGTACATCTTGGAGCTGGACGAGTAGCCGTACTTGTACGTGCCGCCCGAGCAGCGTCCCGCCGCTCGAAGTCGTCCACTGGCCCCGGTAGGACAGCGCCGGGTCGGACTGCTCGAACCGCTTGAGCATCGTGACGGTGGCCGACTTGACGGTCTCGATGTTGCCGATGGCGTCGGCCGAGAACCACTCGATCTGGTGCTGGCCGAGCGAGGCTCCGGGGATCGTCACGGACGTGCCGTTGTTCCAGGCTCCGCCGTCAAGCCGCCATCTCGTGTACGCGACTCCCGAGTACGGATCTGCCGCGGTGAGGCTGACCGAGGTCGTGGTCGAGAGGCTCGTAGGCATGTTGCCCGGCAGGGAGGTGATGGGCGCGGAGTTGTCGACGCGCACGTTCTGCGTGGTGACGGACTCGACGTTGCCGCGCTTGTCGACCGAGTAGAACTTGAACGGGGTCGTCCCTTCGGCGGTGATCTGTACCGGGCCGGAGTAGGCGATCGTCGGAGTCGTGCCGTCCGAGGAGTAGTAGGTCGCGGCAACGCCCGTCGTAGCGTCGGTCGACGTCAGGTTGACGGTGACCGGTCCGCGCTGCCACGCCGTGTTGATGTCGGATGTGGTGACCGGCGCGGCGGTGTCGGGAACCTGCAGCAGGTTGCCCTCGATCACGAGTCCGTCGAGGTTGACCGCGGTGCCCGAACTCGATGCGTTCTTGTTGCCCGGTGTACTCCACCTGCACGAGGTGGTAGTCGAAGTCGATGTCGCCGGAGTCGTAGACATATTGCCAGGTGTACGTGCTGGCGCTGTAGAGGTCGACGTTGGTCCACGAGCCGCCATCGATTCGAATGCGCATGATGCCGGCGTCGGGGGCCTTCACAGCCAGGTAGCGGATTCGGCTGGCTTGCGTGTAGAACCACACCGCCGCACCGGGCTCGGAGGTCTTGCGAGCAGCATCGCCGTAGCCCGACGCCCACGTCCCCTTGTAGAGGATTCGCGAGTCACTGTGGTAGTAGGTGCGGTCCTGCCGGCGGATCGTGAAGGTGACCGACTTCGGGCTCTCGGCGTTGCCGATCGCGTCTGTCGAGTAGAACTGGACGGTGTGCGTCCAGTAGCCGGTCACGGTGACCTCTGTGCCGGTCTGCCATGCACCGCCATCGACGCGGTACTTGGTGGTGGCCACGCCGGAGTACGGGTCGGTGGGCGAGAGCGTGATGACGGCCTGATCGACATAGCTGGTCAGCGCGTTCGAGGTGGTGACCGGGGCGGAGTTGTCGATGCGAACCGTACTGGTCTTCACGTCCTCGAGGTTGTTCCAGAAGTCGTTCGACCGGTACTTGACGGTCGTTGATGCCCTCGGCCGAGATTCCGATCGACCCGGGGTAGGGGATCGAGGGGGTGCTCCCATCGAGCGAGTACCACGTGCCGGTGACCGTCGAGCTCGTGTCGGTGGCCTGCAGCGTCGCGGTCACGGGCCCTCTGACCCAGTCCGGAGGGACCCGACGAAGGTCGTTACGGGCGGAACGGTGTCTGGCGGCGTGATCGTGAACGCGGCGGAGCGCGTCGTCTCGACGTTGCTCGCGGCGTCGACCGCGTAGTACTCGAGCAGGTGCGGCCCGATCGCGGTCGTGGTGACGGTCGAGCCGGAAGCGCCCTTCGTCCACGCGGCGCCGTCGAGGCGGTACCACAGGCCGCTGACCGAAGAGAGCGCGTCGGAGGTGGTCATCGTGATGGTGGCCGCGCCAAGGTAGTTCGACTGCGCGTTGGACGACGATACCGGCGGTGTGTTGTCTATCTGCAGCAGGCGGCTCTGGACCGTCTCGGCGTTCCCGCGGGTGTCGACCGCGTAGAACTTGATCGTGTGCGATCCCTCGGTGTTGAAGTCGAATGGGCCCGTGTAGCGAGTGGTTGGGAAGCTGCCGTTGGTCGAGTAGTAGATCGCCTCCACGCTCGAAATCACGTCGTAGGCGGTCAGTTCGACACGGTAGGGGCCGCGCGTCCAACTGCTGGAGATGTTGTCCGCGGTGATCGGCGGCTCGTTGTCGGGCTGCAGCACCATGAACGAATCGGTGTGCAGCATCTCTTGGTTGCCGGCGTAGTCGGTGGCTCGCCAGACGATCGTGTGCGAGCCCCACTCGTTCGTGTGAACCGAGCGGTCGTAGTCCCAAGGGCCACCGTCCAGGCTCGCCGCGATGCTGAGCACGCCGGAGATCGGAGTCGGTGGCGTCGAAGGTGACGGTGGCGCTGTCGACGTAGCTCGCCTCGATGTCGCTCGTGGATGAGGGCGGGGTCTTGTCGAGCTTCACGTAGCTGGTGTTGACGGGCTCGACGTTTCCTCGGCGGTCGACGGAGTAGTACTTGAACGTCGTGATGCCCTCTGTGGTGACAGGGATGGGCGCCACGTAGGGCTGGGTCGGGTTGCTGCCATCCGAGGAGACATACGTTGCGGCCACGCCGCTGACGTCGTCTGTCGCCGTGAGCTCAACCGACTGGTTCAGGTTCACCCAGCCCGCCGAGATGTTGCTGGTGGTCGTGGGGGGAGCGGTGTCGGGAGCCTCGAGCGTGAAGGTTGACGCGTCTGATGAGCTCGGTGTTGCCCGCGTTGTCCTGGCTGTAGTAGTCGACGTAGTGGTTCCCCAGGCCCATCACCGAGAACGGGGCCGCGTAGTACTCGGGATACCCGTTGTCGACGATGTAGACGATGCGGTTCACGCCCGACAGCGCGTCGGTGGCCGTCATGCTGACGGTCGTGGAGTAGCCGTAGGTGAGCGGCGCCACGCTGACGGTCGAGGTGGGCAGTCCCGAGTCGATCCGCAGAAGGTCGGTCTTGACGGCCTCTTCGTTCTGAGCCGCGTCGATCGAGTAGTACTTCACGGTCGTGGTGCCCTCTTGCGCGATCGTGAAGGGCGCCTCGTAGAGAGTCGTCGGGTCGGTTCCGTCAGTCGAGTAGTAGGTGGCCTCGACTGCGTTGCTGGCGTCTTGCGACTGGAGCGTCACCGAAAGCGGCGTGTTGCGCCACTCCGCCGGGATGTTCGACGTGGTCACGGGCGGGACGTTGTCGCTTGCTGCCGCGACGAAGTTGTACTTGAAGACTGCGTCGTTCTGGTAGTCGGCGACATACACGTTGCCGAGCGTGTCGATGTCGATGTCGCCGGCCTTCGTGAGGGTGCCGCCCGGGTTGTATGCGCCGAGCCATTCGCCCTGGGGGGTGAAGCGAACCACGCGACCGTTCTCGGTGTCGGCGACATAGACGCAGCCCCACGGGTCTATCGCTACGTCTCTCGGGCCCCAGAACTCGTCTTGTACGGTGGGATTGCCGAAAGCGTCGCGCTCGTACCACTGGGAGATGGACTGGATCGTCGTACCGTCAGGCTCGTACTGGCGCACCATGTTGATGCCGGACAGGGCTACCCAGAGATGGCCGGCTGGCGTCGATGACGATGCCGTCGGGGTAGGAGCCCACGCCGGTGCTCCACTCCCCGAGGTAGAGCCCGCCTGCCGTGAAGTGCTGGACGCGGTCGTTGTAGGTGTCGGCCACCCAGATGGTGCCGTCAGGGGCGACGACGACTCCGGCGGGCGACGAGAACTGCAGCGCGTCACTGCCGTAGGAGCCGAACGACAGCATGACGCTGCCGTTGCTCACGTTGTACTTCACGATCCGGTGGTGCTCCGTGTCGGCGACGATCAGGTCGCCCTGCGGAGTGAAGTCCATCGCGCACGGCCACATCAGCGCGGAGTAGTCCGAGGACCCCGCGCGGAAGATCTCCGAACCTGCCGAGGACAGGCCGATGACGTAGTTTGCGAAGCTCTCCGGCAGTTGCGGAGGCCGGTTGTAGTCGCTGTGCGAGTAGAACACGGCGTTGCCCGGGCCGAGCGTCATGGCCTCGGGGAACGCTTCGGTTCCCGCGGCGTACGAGCGTGAGTACATCAGCGTGTCGCTGATGCTCGGGACGTAGACGGCGTGAGCACTCGTGGCGAAGATGCACGCCGCGCCGAGCACGATAGCGACGAATGCGGCTGTCACGCTGGTGTGCAGCCAGAGCTGGCGGACCTTCACTGATGCCTCCTCGGTAGACATACGTATGACGGAGCACGCGACTCTCGTCCGTCGCGCGTTCTCCGTACAGGTGTGTTATCGAACGAGAAGGCGCCGAACCTTAGGTGTTCCGTTCGGGAAATGTGATGCAAATCACCAGCATGGAGGGGCATTCGCAGGAGCCTGTCCGAGCCGTGCTCTCGTATATACTCTCGGCTAGCGGGGGCAGACGACGAGGGAATGGTGCATGCCGAACCCGACCTCTGGTGCGAGGGGCAGCGAGACAGGCTATCGGACGATGCCGCGGACGCGGCGTCGGAGGCTCGCAGTGGGCGCTCTCGTCGTCGTGGACGCCCTGGCGATTCTCGAGTGCGGCTCTGACGGCGACGTGGCTGTGGTTCGACTCGTTCACGGCGCCGGTCAAGCTGGAATCCGCCGACCTGCACATCGCGTTCTGGCAGCTCGCGCTGATCGTCGTGCCACTTTGGGTGGCCCTGCTCGCGACTCACGGGTCTCTACGACCTCGATAGAGTGTCGTGGGGACTCGGCGAGACGGGCCGAATCGCTCGCGCCCTTTCGATGGGCGTGGTCGTCCTGATCCTGGCCACGTTCGTGGCCAAGCTGCCGGGTCTGTCGCGTGGCTGGACGCTGCTCACGTGGGTGCTTGCGATCGTCATGGTGCTTGCGGCCCGAGCCGTCCTCTCGCTCGTGGTCGCGCTGGTTCGGCGTCGCGGCGGCCTGATGAGGCCGACGCTTGTCGTGGGAAGCAATGCGGAGTCAGCGGATATCATCCGCGTGCTCAGGCACAACCCCGAGACGGGTCTGGTGCCGATCGGCTGCCTGGCGTCGTCTCAGGCCGAGAGGCTCGGCCTCGACTTCTGCTCGGGCGACATCCCGGTGCTCGGAACCGCGCGCGAGGTCGCCGAGATCGTCTCGGCCACGAACGCCGACTGCGTGATCATCGCGTCGACGGCGTTCGATCACGACGTGCTGGCTCGGATCATCGCCGAGCTCAGGGCCGTGGATGTGGACGTCCACATCTCGTCGGGCCTCTTCGAGGTGCTCACGAGCCGTGTGGTGGTCAATGAGGTCGCCGGCGTTCCCTTGATCACGGTGAAGGGGATCTCGCTTTCCAAGGGCAACCTGCTCGTCAAGCGCACGTTCGATCTGCTGGTCGCCGGCACGTTCGTGATCCTCGGCATGCCGATCTGGCTGCTTATCGCGCTGCTCATCAAGCTCACGAGCCGTGGGCCCGTGTTCTACGGTCAGCCTCGCGCCGGGCGAGATGGAACGACCTTCCAGATGCTGAAGTTCCGCTCGATGTACGTGGATTCGGAGGCTCGGCTTGCCGAGCTTTCTGCCGCCAACGAAGCGTCGGGACCGCTGTTCAAGATGAAGGACGACCCACGCGTCACTTCGGTGGGCAAATGGCTGCGCAAGTTCTCGCTCGACGAGTTCCCGCAGTTGATCAACGTGCTCAAGGGCGAGATGTCGCTGGTGGGGCCGCGACCGCCGCTGCCGCATGAGGTCGAGCTGTACTCGGTGAAGGACTGGCGTCGGCTCGAGGTCGTGCCCGGGATGACGGGTCTGTGGCAGGTCTCGGGACGCAGCAGCCTGACCTTCGACGAGATGATCGCGCTCGATCTGTTCTACATCGAGAACTGGTCCGTTGGGCTCGACATCACGCTCATGCTCAGAACGATCCCCGCGGTGCTGTTCGCACGCGGTGCGTACTAGAAGCGGCTGGAGGAACCGGTGAGACTCATTGTGGTGGTTGGGGCGCGGCCCAACTTCATCAAGGTAGGCCCGCTGATGCCGGCGCTGGCCGCAGCAGGCGTGGACGCCGGTATCGCGCACACCGGCCAGCACTACGACGCCTCGATGTCGGATGTCTTCTTCCGCGATCTCGATCTGCCGGAGCCCCGGTGGTTTCTGGGCGTGGGGTCGGGCACGCACGCGGTGCAGACCGGCAAGGCGATGATCGCGCTCGAGGAGCTGCTCACCGCCGAGAAGCCCGATGCTCTGCTCGTGGTGGGGGACGTGAACTCCACGCTCGCCGGAGCGCTCGCCGCGGTCAAGCTGGGCATCCCGGTGGTGCACCTCGAGGCGGGGCTGCGCAGCGGGGACATGTCCATGCCCGAGGAGGTCAACCGCCTCGTGACCGATCAGCTCTCGGCGATGCTGCTCACGCCGGTACCCTCTGCCGAGGAGAACCTGGTTCGCGAGGCTGTCGCTGCGGAGCGCATACACTTCGTGGGCAACATCATGGCCGAGTCGCTGCTTCGCAGTATCGAGCGCATCGGCGATCGCGACCCAGCGGGGGCGCTCGGCGTGACACCGGGCCAGTATGCGCTGGTCACGTGCCATCGCCCTGAGAACACGGACCATCCCGAGAGGCTCGGAGCGATCGCACGGGCCCTGAACGACACTCGACGCCGAGGTGCTGCTGCCCGCCCACCCCCGCACGCGTCCGCTGCTCGAGCGAGCGGGGCTGCGGGACGGCGAGTCCCGCGTGCGCGTGATCGATCCGGTGGGCTATCTCGACATGCTCGCCCTGCAGCGTGACGCGGCTGTCGTGATAACGGACTCGGGCGGCATGCAGGAAGAGGCGTGCATGCTTCACACGCCCTGCGTGACCGTTCGACAGGAACACCGAGCGGCAGATCACCGTCGAGCTCGGAGCCAACCGGCTCGTCGAGGCCGATTCCGAGCAGATTCTCGCCGCCGCCGAGGCGTCTTTGCGGTCTGCGCGCGATTGGGAGGTTCCGGAGCGCTGGGATACGCAGTGTTTCGCAGCGAGTCGTCGATGCGCTGCTCGGCGGTATCGTGCCGCTGGCGACGTAGCTGCCAACAGAAGGAGTGACGTGCGCGTACTGGTCACAGGTGGAGCGGGCTACATAGGGTCGATCACCGTGAGGCTCCTGCTCGAGCGAGGCCACCAGGTGGTGGTTCTGGACACGCTCGAGAAGGGGTGGCGGGAGGCCGTCGATCCTCGCGCCGACCTGGTGATCGGCTCGGTGGGGGATGCGGAGTCGGTCGCGCAGGCGCTGCGCGACTGTGACGGCGTGGTGCACTTGGCCGGCTACATCGAGGTCGCCGAGTCTCAGGCCGACCCCGACCGATACTTCCGCAACAACTCGAGGGCGCCCCTCACGCTTCTCGAGGCCATGATGGAGCACGACGTGAAGGCGCTCGTGTTCTCGTCGACGGCGGCGGTGTACGGGGAGCCGGAGTCGATCCCGATCATGGAGGACGCGCCGACCAGACCGCTCAACGCGTACGGCGAGAGCAAGCTCAGGTTCGAGCGTTCCATCGAGTCGTTTCGCGCGCGCGGCCTGCGGGCGACGGTGTTGCGCTACTTCAACGTCGCGGGCGCGTGGCGGGACGGGACGCTCGGCGAGGCCCACTCTCCCGAGACCCACATCGTTCCGCGTGTCTTGTGGGCGATGAGGGAGGGTCAGGACCGGTTCGACGTGTTCGGGGGCGACTACCCGACTCGCGACGGTACCTGCGTGCGCGACTACATACACGTGGTGGACCTGGCGCAAGCTCACTTGCTCGCGCTGCAGCAGCTCGTAGGTGGGGCGCGAGGCGGCGTCTACAACCTCGGGAACGGAACCGGCTACACGAACCTTCAGGTCGTGCGGATGTGCGCCCAGATGACCGGCCGAGAGGTCGAGGTCTCTATCGGCCCCCGGCGGGCGGGCGATCCCGCGGTACTTGTGGCCTCGGCGAGCCGAGCCGAGCGCGAACTCGGCTGGAGACGCGAGTACCCGGAGCTGGGGACGATCATCGGCGACGCGTGGCGCTGGCACCTTGCCCACCCGAATGGGTATCGGTAGACTGTGTGCTCGCCGCTCTCGAGCGGCTCAACGGGCGATTAACTCAGCGGGAGAGTGCCACCTTCACACGGTGGAAGTCACTGGTTCAAATCCAGTATCGCCCACCATTCGACTCACGAGGCCTCGGCGACATCGCCGGGGCCTTCATTGTGTTGAGCCGCGGCAGTAGCTGCGGTCGTCAGCTGAGCGAATCCGCGGGCAGGGCGTCGCGCGAATGCGCCCGCCAAGTGACGCCTCTCTCACTGCGCGCCTTGCTACCATTCCGCCATGCCGTGCGTCGCCGACAGAATGCGGGAACACTCTACTGGAGGATCCGCCGACCTGGGTTCTCGTCTGGGGGCGAT
Organism: uncultured Actinomycetes bacterium; assembly: GCA_963726325.1. Taxonomy (GTDB): domain Bacteria; phylum Actinomycetota; class Coriobacteriia; order Anaerosomatales; family PHET01; genus CAVPCY01. The sequence continues at coordinate 126,785 of CAVSCA010000001.1, forward strand.
GACGATGACTCGAGAATCGGCGAATCGCCGCGCGGCGATGCAAGTCGCCACAAGGTGTCGGTGGATTGCTGTCGGCATGATCTGCGCGTGTCTGCTTCTTCCTCCCGCTGCACTGGCTGACCCACTGGGAAGGGATGACTTCTATCCCGGCATTCCGATTGGACCGGGCGTGTTCAAGGGGTCGGCATCTGACCTGTTTGATGACATTGACGTCTACAGCACCTATCTAGTTGCCGGTCGGAAATTCACGATGGCGTTGAAACCTGACGACCTCGGCCGCGCAAAGTGCATTGCAGTGCTGGGTGCCTGTGACGACAAGGGAGTCAGTTCTGTGGCGCAGACCACAGAACTGACTCCCTCGGCAACGTATACGCCGGCTGTTTCAGGCATCTACCCCGTCTACATGTCCTATCGCGCATCCTCTGATGTCGCCGACTACGAGCTAACCGTCGCCGGCTGCTACCACCCGGGGAGTCTGACGCGCTGGTCACAGGGTGTTGAGAGGGGCTACTCCCTGACACCGGAGTACGGGCAAGCGACACGTCTCACATTCACCTTGATGCCGACCTTCACCACACACCCTATGTACTACTCCACGGCGGAGATGCTCTCCTCCGATGACGGCAAGACTTGGAGATCGCTTGGCACGCGTTTCACTGAGCCCGGCTACTTCAACCCGATGGTGGAGAGCGACACCCGCCGCCACTACAGGTTCCGTTGGGATGGCGATGACTACTACGCGCCCTCAACCAGCGGCATCGTCACCGTCACGCCGAAGGTTCGGCTGACGCGAGCCACTTCGTGGCGGACCATCACTTGCAACACGGTCTACGGCGCCAAAGGGTTCATCGAACCGAGGCATTCATCGGGCGACCCGAACAAGGTGAAGATTCGCGCGTACAAGAAGGGCGCGCACGGCAAGTATCGGTACGTCAAGTCGTTCATTGCGTCGTACTCCTACCACGTCGACGAAGACGCACTACAAGGCGAAGGTGGTCCTCGGTTCCAGGGGCTCGTGGAAGCTCGTCGCCTATCACGCGGCCGACACCAGGAACGCCAAGAGTCTCGGCAGGCCGGACTACGTGACCGGTGAGGTAGGGTCGTGAGAGTCGCCTCGCGCGGCCAGCAGCAGACGCTCGTTCGAAGCGCGTCCACGATGGTCCAACAGCAACCCACGAGGCCCCCGGCAGCAATGCCGGGGCCCTTGTCATATCCTGATATACAGACCGGTGTATGTGCTGTTAGGCCGATGTGCTGCAGTCTGGGGGATTCGCGGTGGCACGCTGGCTGAGACGCGGGTCTTTCGGTGGACAATCGCGTTCGCCGTTGTCATCGCATGCCTCACCATCTGCGGTTGCACGGTTCCTGCACCCGACGGGCGCCGCACCCCCGTTCGTGCACCGCAACCGCAGATGCCGGCAGTCCAAGAGTCGAATTCGGAATCTACAGCGCGGTCGTCACACGTCTTTGTGGTCCCGACGACACCGGTGGGGGCCAGATTCCGAAGCCCGTGGTCTACATCTCCGGCGTCACCAACGACCTGGCCGGCGGTCCGGATGCACGAGAGGGCACGCCGACAGTGATTCCGCCTGCCGTGCGCGACGGTGTCAGCGATGCTCTCAAGGACCTTCCGTCCAAGGTGGAGTGGGTCGACGGACCGGAGAGTGTCCGGCGAGATCCTCGTACAGGCGGCGTCTGGGGCGGGGGCGTCATCATCGAGCTCGGCAATATCAGACGGATCGATGAGGACTCGGTACGGGTGCCGGGCAGCATCTTCATCGCTTCCCTCGGTGCCGGGGGCACCGTCTACCTGGTGGAGAAGGTGGATGGGACGTGGAGGATCACTGGCGGGACTGGCTCGCGTTGGGTGAGCTGGAATCGTCCACGGCCTAACAAGCGCATCGACACAGACAAGCCGGCCGGGTGAGGTATTCTCGGCCCGGGAGGCGCTCGAGGCCGGTTTGCTGGTCATGCGCAACACGTTGGGCACATCAGGAGCCATTTTGAGGCGGACTGTCGCATCGCAGGATGATCTGGACGCGCTGGAGACCCTCATCCTCGCGTCGGTTGAGGCGACAGCGACGTCTCTTCGCCAGATTCTTGAGACGGACTCCGCGGTTAGCGCTTTTGCACGGCTGAAGTTCCTCGAATGCGGCTGCGATCCATTGGACGTCGATCGTTCACTCAATCTGGTCGAGCAGTTGAATCAGACGTTTACGTACCTCGCGAGCGTCGCGGGTGCTCGGTGGCTGGTGGCACATCACCCGGAATGTCTGCCGCTGAACCTCAACCTGGGCACGTCGGCCGGTTACGACATTGAGTCTTGCAACGGGGAGTACGTTGCTGAGACATTCGCGGTCACTCATCCTGGCTCGAATGACAAGCTGCGCAAAGACATCGCGAGGCTCGAGGCGGCTTCGGCACTGCATCGATACGTCTTCTACCTAAGCCCGGTTGAGGGGCCAGCTGTGTCCTCAGTTGGAGTCACTGTTGTTCGTTTGAATCACCCCGCAGTCTCCAATCTGCGGGCGAGTGCCTGACAAGCGCTTCAACCTGACGCGACAACTCCGCAGCTGCCCTGAAAGCGCACGGCGCTCAGGCTAGGCGCGCCAACGCTAGGCGCGGCGGAGCGCGGTAACAAGTCCATCCACTATGGCCCACCAGCATCTGACGGGGCCTCGGCGATCGTGCCGGGGCCTCTGTTCATCCCCGGACATGGGGCCGTGTCCCCAGTGCTACGCTAGTCCGCGACCTGTCCTGGCGAGCCAGCCGAGGTGCGATGAGCCAGTACGACGCCTACCGATCGGCCGAGCTCGCATCGGTCTACGACGCGGTCTACGCCACCACGAACGACATAGGTTCTGGCTAGGCGACAGCCTTGGCAGCCGTTGACGGCCCGATGCTCGAACTGGGCTGCGGGACCGGTCGTGTGCTGCTTCCGCTCGCACGGGCCGGCCACGAGGTCACGGGTCTCGATCTCTCGGCGCACATGCTTGACCACTCTCCGCGCGAAGCTCGGCGCAGAGTCTCCTGAGGTTCGCGACCGTATCACACTGCTCGAGGCGGACATGACGACCTTCTGCTTGACCGAGCGGTTCGCGTTGGTGTTCTGCGCTTTCGGAGGCTTCCACCATCTTCGCACCGTCGAGCAGCAGCTCAAGTGCCTCGAAGCGGCGCGCGCCCACCTGCTGCCTGGCGGGATGCTCGTGCTCGACCTGATCAACCCGGATCCAGGCCCCGGTCCGTCACTGAGCGACGCTGAGACCGACGGGCCCTCCGATGACGAGGCGACCGCGGAAGATCTCGCGTGGACGGCCGGCCGGCGGGTTCGCGGTTGGGCGACCGTGGTCGAGCAGCACCGCGCGATCCAGTGCAACGACTGCGAGGTCACCTACGAGATCACGGAGGCGGACGGCACGAACGAGACGCTTGTCCGAGACGTTCCCGATGCGGTTCGTCTTCCGCTACGAACTTGAGCACCTTCTCGCCCGCACGGGCTTCCGAATCGTGACCCTCAGCGGTGACTACGACAGGTCGCCTTTCGTCGACGAGTCACCCGGGTTGATAGCCATCGCGAAACCGACTGCGGGGTAGTCGCAGGAGGAACCTGCGCAGCGTGGCTTACAACTCCATCCACGATGGCCCACCAGCAACTGACGAGGCCCCGACGACAGAGCCGGCGCTTCGTAGCGTGTCAAGGACGCCGGCCGGGGGTTGGTGCTAGGAGAAGAGCATGTCTGCCAACCCAAGGAGCAGCCAGAGTCCGGTCGCGCATGCGACGACGAGGGCGATCAGGCCAAGGGTGGATCGGTCTGTCCGGCGGGCGATGACTCCGGTCGCGACTGCGGTGACGACGAGTGCAAGCATTAGCCCGAGTGCCGAAGCTAGGGCCCAGCCCGGAAGCTCTGCCCCGGTGAAGGTCACAACGAACATCACAAGGAACACGCCAATCACCAAGAGACCGAGCGCCACGCCCGTCCAGCCCATCGGCGTATGAGGGGCCCGGTGATGCTGATGACACTCTGTGGACACCTGAGGTACGGAACCGTACATGACGAGACACCTCCCCGCTGGGACGGAGCAATCGCTGGCGACCCTACCCCCTGCTGGCTCGCTCGCGGTGGCCAAGGGGCCGCCGCGGACAGCCTCACACGGGGACACTACCCCGGACGCGTCGGACCACGGTAATTGCAGGCGATATTTCGGTGAGTGGCCTTCGAAGCGCGCTCAGAATGGCCCACCAGTGACTCACGAGGCCTCGGCGACATCGCCGGGGCCTCTTCGCGTCCCGCCGGCTCTGATTCAAGGCGGGAACATACGTAGGTAGACTCGAGGGCGACCGGGAGCGGGGGCTCCTTCAGCGAAGGGGGCGCGTCATGTCGAGACGTTTGGTACTGGTCGGTGATTCCGTTTTGTTCACCCTGGCTTGTCAGGCCGTATTCGGCGGTCTGCTCGTCAGGCTCAACGAGTCGCTGGGCTGGATGACGATGCCAGTCTGGCTCGTGCTGGGAATCTGGTTTGCCCGGATCGTGCAGCGCCGAGGCGCCAGTGGGCATATGAGTGGCGCGCAGCGGTTCGCCGCGCGTGTTGTCGCGATTGTGGGCATCGCACTCGGCCTGCTTTTCGGTGACACGACACCGGCGGACGGTGGCCAGTTCGTCATCCTGCTGATCGTGCTCGGATGGTTGGCGTTGTTCACCGCGGCGGCGGCGCTCGTGTACGACCTGTTCGCTTCGAGGCGCGCGCGAGCGAAGGCGGCATCTTCAGGTCCGGCATCCTCGGTGGGCTAGCTGTGCGCCGCCTTAGAAGGCGGATCGAGCGGACGCCGAGCGCGATGCGCTCAGCAGGCCAGTGAGCCCGGCTCAAGCGGTACCGCGCCAGGAAACCAGAGCGGCGGTTACAACTCCATCCACGATGGCCCACCAGCAACTGAAAAGACCCCGGCGATGCCGGGGTCTTGGCGTGTGTGAGCAGCGGCAGAAGGCGCGGCCTTCGGCCGAGAGGATGCACCGGCGCCCGAATGAACGCCGGGCAGACCTCGGGCAGGGACGGATTCTCTTGCAGCGTACCTGGCAGCCTCACAGACAAGCCGGTGATTGCCTGCAGGAGGCGGGAATACTCGACCGGAGGGCCCGGTCAACCCGGGTTCTGGGCTGGGGGTGATGACGATGAACGGAGAACCGGCGAAGCGCCATTTAGCGACGCGGGTGGCCCCGAAGTTCTGGTGGATCGTTGTCGGCATGGTCTGCCTGTGTCTGCTCGTTCCTGCCGCCGCGCTGGCTGACCCACAGGGAAGGGATGATTCCCTTCCCGGTATTCCGGCGGGACCCGGCGTGCTCAAGGGAGTGGTCCTCGAGGAAGACAGCAATACCTACTGCACCTTCCTCGCCGCGGGCCACGAATTTACGATGACAATGAAGCCCGACGAACTCGGGCATGCCGAGTGCAACGCCGCACTATGGCGTGCGCCAGGCGGGTATCTCGCGCGGACCACCGAACTGACTCACACCGCAACCTACACGCCGACTGTCTCGGGCATCTACTACTTCACAGTGCATTGGCCAACCATGTACCCCGGCTTTGCCGACTACGAGCTGACCGTCACCGGCTGCTACCACCCGGGGAGCTTGACGCACTGGTCACAGGGTGTTGACAGCCAGGCCAACGTCTCACCCAAGTACTCGCTGACACCTGCGTATGGAGAAGAGACGGGTCTCGCGTTCACCGTGATGCCGACTTTCACCACGTACCCCCTCTACTTCACGACCGCGGACCTGTTCTTCTCCGATGACCGCACGACCTGGAAGCCGGCTCCCGCTCCCGCGTCACCGTCGGGGACGTTCTACCCGAAGGTGAAGAGCTACACCAAGCGCTACTACAGAATGCGTTGGGACGGCGACTACTACTACGCGCCATCGACCAGCGGCATCGTCACTGTCACTCCGAAGGTTCGGATGACCCGTGCCACCTCGTGGCGGACGATCTCTCACGACACGATCTACTACGCCAAAGGCTTCATCGAGCCGAGGCATTCATCCGGCGACAAGAACAAGGTGAAGATTCGCGCCTACAAGAAGCGCGCGAACGGCAAGTACCGTTACGTGAAGTCGTTCACCGCGTCTTACTCCTACTACTCGTCGACGAAGACACGCTACAAGGCGAGGGTTGTGCTCGGGTCGACAGGCTCGTGGAAGCTTGTCGCCTATCATGCGGCCGATCGCAGGAACGCTAGGAGTCTGGGCAGGCCCGACTACGTGATCGTGAGGTAGGGTCGAGAGCTGGTGCGCGGCCAGACTTGCGTTCGAAGCGCATCCACGATGGCCCACCAGCAACCATCAGGGCCCCGGCGACGTCGCCGGGGCCCTTGTTTCATCATGAGAACAACGTTGGGCGCTAGACTGACCCGCCGAGCGTGGAGATGAGCCGTTTCACACGATCCGCCAGCTCGTTCCGAAGGTCTCCGTCCACAAAGTCGGGCGGTCTGTCAGCGCCGTCGCATTTCCAGTAGATGTCCTGCAGTTGCCTTATCGCGCTTCGGGTCTTCCCACTGTCGATGAGGCTGTCGGCGCGGACAATCATCTCTTCGAACGCCGCAACTCGTTGTGCGGCGGTGTTCTCCGTGCCGACTCCGTAGAGTCCACCCCAGGAGAGGGCCTCGCGATAGCGCGCCAGCAAGTCGTCAATCTGCTGTGCCGGGGGCAGGGGATCGTACGTGCAATCGACTCCAGTGAGGGGCGTAGTCCCGTCGTAGTCAAGGACGTCAGCAGCCTCCAGGGTCGCTTGGTAGTTGTAGAACTGGGGTAGCCAGCCATAGGTCCAGCACTGGAATCCAACCTTGTAGCGGCCGGGCGCCAACTCGTAGAAGACGTAGTCGGCGTCAGGACCGACGTCCCACAGCCACTGTTCGCCCACCGGTTCCCACGCTCCCGAGCCCATACCTCCGGCCTCTTGGTACAGCGTGACGATGGTCGTGCTCAGGGAGTCGGCCGAATGCACTGTTCCGCTGATGCAGACGGGCGCGGGATCGTACGTGCAGTCAATGCCGGTCCGTGGCGTCACACCGTCGTACTCGATGACGTCCGCGTCCTCGAGTGTGCGTTTGTCGTTGAAGTACTCGACGAGCCACCCAGACTCCCCGTTCGAGAACTTGACCTTGTATCGGCCGGGCGCCAACTCGTAGAAGACGTAGTCTGCGTCAGTGCCGGCATCCCACAGATAGCGTTCGCCCACCGTCTCCCACACGCCCGAACCCGTGTCTCCGGTCTCCCGGAAGAGCGTGATGACGCTCGTGCCCATCGGACCGGCCGAATGCACAGTGCCGCCGATGCAGATGGGTGCGGGATCGAAGGTACAGTCGATACCGGTCTGAGGCGTCGCGCCGTCGTACTCGATGATGTCCGCGGCGTCTGCTGTCCGCTTGTCGTCGTAGAACTCAGGCAGCCATCCATCGGCATAGTTGTGGAATTCCACCTTGTAGTTGCCGGGAGCAAGTCCATAGAAGGCATAGGCCCAGACGGGTCCCCCAACCATGGTGTACTTGAAGTCGGTCGACTCCCATGCACCATCGACCTCGCGGTACACCGTGACCATGATGCTGTTCTCGGTGCCCGCGGGTGTATCCGTGTACACAGTGCCGCCGATGCAGATGGGTGCGGGATCAAAGGTACAGTCGATGCCGGTCTGAGGCGTCGTGCCGTCGTACTCGATGATGTCCGCGACGTCTGCTGTCCGCTTGTTGTTGTAGAACTCCGGCAGCCATCCATCGGCATAGTTGTGGAACTCCACCTTGTAGTTGCCGGGTGCAAGCCCATAGAAGGCATAGGCCCAGACGGGTCCGGGAACATAGGCGTACTTCGAGTCAGCCCACTCCCACGCACCATCGACCTCGCGGTAGACCGTGACCCCGAGGCTGTTCTCCGAGCCCGCCGGCGAGTCCGCGTAGACGGTCCCTCCGATGCAGATGGGTGCGGGGTCGAAGGTGCAGTCGATATCCGTGCGCGGATTCGTTCCGTCATAGGCGATCACATCGGCATCTTCGAGCGTGCGCTTGTCGTTGTAGAACTCCTGCTGCCAGCCGCTTGCCGAGTTCTGGAATCCCACCTTGTAGTTCCCGGCGGCAAGATCGTCGAAGCTGTAGGCGTAGTCGGCGCCCGCCTCCATGGGGTCGATGTAACCTGCCCACTCCCACGCGCCGGAGCCTGGGTCTCCAACCTCCCTGTAGAGGGTGATCGAGAGGGAGTTCGCGGCATCGGCAGAGTGCACCGTGCCGCTGATCGATACCGTGGCGGCATCAGCGCGTTCAGAGAGGGAACCGACCATCGCTGCGGTCATAATCGCCAGAGTCGCGACGAGGAGGATGCTGGCGGGGCGCCAGTAGCGTCTTCGTTGCATCAAGACCACCTCCCAAAGCCAGGGGAGGTTCAGGTAGTTGGGACGAATCCGCTCAACGACGCCATTCCCAGCTGGACCGGCCGCTGTGCCGTTTGAAGCGAGCTACATTCCGCGCAGGTACAACCCGAACTGAGCACGAGACGACAGGTCGTGCGTGATTGTGGAAATGACACACAACGGTTCTCGCCACACCCCCCCAAACGGCAGAACCAGAACCCCTTCTATCTACCCGCATGTTGCGGTCAGCTCACTTGCAGCCAGAGTCACTCGAGGAGTGATTCGAAAAGTGCACTGGTCACAAAGCCATCCACGATGGCCCACCAGCACCACAGCCGAGGCCTCGGCGGCAACGCCGGGGCCTTTCGCGTTGCCGAGCACCAACGGGATTCTGAGATGCAATCGGGAACAGATGATTTGTGACGTAATGTGAGAGAAGCCCATTTCAAGGTGAGTGCATTCACATCGCTGGGCGACGCCATGAACTGGCTGATTGGCGCCTGAGGGTAGCGTTCAGCCGAGGGTGAGACCGTCGAGACGGGAAGGGGTCACGGATGTCAGAGATCCAGGGGGTGCGCGCCCTTGAGGTACTCGACTCGAGAGGCAACCCGACGGTGCGGGTCTACGTAGACCTCGACAGTGGGGAGACGGGCGTTGCCACCGTCCCGTCGGGTGCCTCCACCGGAGAGAATGAGGCCGTCGAGCTTCGTGACGGTGACGCCTCGCGCTACAGCGGCAAAGGGGTTCTGACCGCCGTTCGCAACGTCGAGGACCGGATCGCGCCGGAGATCATCGGGCTGGACCCGTCAAGTCAGGCCGACGTCGACCATGTGATGATTGAGCTTGACGGGACGCCCAACAAGTCGTCACTGGGCGCGAACGCAATGCTGGGCGTTTCGATGGCTGTAGCTTGCGCCGCCTCCCTCTCGGCCGGATTGCCCCTATACGCCTATCTCGGCGGAGCCAGCGCCACGAGGCTTCCGGTACCGATGATGAACATCCTCAACGGCGGCAAGCATGCCGACAACAGCGTGACTTCCAGGAGTTCATGGTCTTTCCGATCGGAGCTGCATCGTTCGCCGAGGCGTTGCGCAGCGGGCACTGAGACGTTCCACGCTCTGGCCGCGATCCTGAAGAAGCGAGGCTACTCGACCGCTGTCGGCGACGAGGGTGGTTTCGCACCTGATTTGAAGACCGACGAGGAGGCGTGTGAAGTCATCGTCGAGGCAATCGAGGCGGCTGGATATAAGCCCGGACAGGGACATCTGCCTCGCCCTGGATCCGGCGGCTTCGTCGTTCTACGAGCGCGGCAAATACGTTCTCTCGAAGTCAGGAGCCGGGCACGAAGACCAGCGACGAGATGGTCGAGCTGTATGCCGAGTGGGTCGAACGTATCCGATCGTCTCGATAGAGGACGGCCTGGCTGAGAATGACTGGAACGGCTTCGCCTCTGCACAGGCGCGCTTGGGGGACCGCATTCAAATCGTTGGCGACGACCTCTACGTGACGAATCCCCTTTTCATCCGCAAGGGTTTGGAGCGAAAGAGCTCCAACTCCGTGCTGATCAAGCTCAACCAGATCGGCACTGTCACCGAGACCGTCGAAGCGATAGACCTTTGCCGTGAAGCCGGCTGGTCGTTCGTGGTTTCCCACCGGTCGGGCGAGACCGAGGACACCTTCATCGCCGACTTCACGGTCGCAATGGGCGGAGGTCAAATCAAGACAGGCTCAGCCTGTCGGAGTGAGCGGATCGCCAAGTACAACCGTTTGCTTGAGATCGAGGCCGGGCTCGGCGCTTCGGCCATCTTCACGCCTCCGGTCAACATCTGAGTAGACAGATGTGCGTGTCGTTAGCCTTCCGTCCGCCAGCCTGACATGACCATCGCCTGGAACTGGTGATTCCCCTGTCAGCACGTCCTCACGGCCACAGAGCCATCCAGTATCGCCCACCAGCACGATCACACTTGAGTCCCTCAGCCCGGTCCTTGTCTTGTGGTGGCTGAGAAGGCGCCTCCCTAGCCCGTGCGCGGCGCTTCACGGGAGTCGTTCGACCTCAGCGCGCCTGTTCGGCTGACCAGATTGACACATCCTGTGGTCGACACAGTCACCTCGCCAGCCCGGAGGAGAGTTGCTTTCGCGTGGGACGAACTCGCGGTGTGGCACACACACAGCAATGAGGCACGGGCATGTGGCGGCATGGGCGTGATCTGGGCGACCTCGGCCTCAGGGTTCAGAGGTCCGAGAGTATGCACAGGTTCGGGGCTGTTGTGAGTTGTGGCCACGGACGATAACAAAGGTGCCAGGTGTGTCTGAGGGTCGTCGCTGTTGGCGTCAGTGCGGCGGCTATTGATGGGCTGAGTTCTCGGCAGTCTTCGATGCAGTGTAACCTGCGTGGGTGGAGTTGCGTTCCGGGAGGCGATTGCATCCGCTGGCGGGATGGCGCGGTTCTTGAGCTGCTTGCGCGCATCCTACTTCCGTCTGCATGTGCAGGTCACTTAGACTTGGGCCTGTGGGTCTAACCGCACCTGCTCCTCAGTTGTGGGTCCTACCTTCGGTCCGGGCCAGTCGGCTTTCTGGTCGGGGGCCGGGCAAAGAGAACCGAGTAGGGGAGCGAGGGGTGGGCGAGAGAATGGCCGAGCAATCCGAACGGCGACCGGAGCCGAAGTCAGATAGACGCGCAGCTACTCCCGCTACAGGCCTGACGCGAAGCTCGTCAAGGTCGCTGTAGTCTTCCTCGTGCTCTACGTAGTGCTGTACGTCGGCATGCAGAAGCTGGTCGCGTTGGGCGCCGTCACCCCGTTGCTGAACGGCACCGCCGGAGCGCTTGGGGCATGCTCGAGAGCGACCGGCCTATCGGCCACGACAGTCGGCGCTGACGTGTTTCTGGCCACACGCACGTTGCGAATTGACCTGGGATGCACGGCTTTGCCGCTGATGATCGTCTACACGGCGCTAGTCCTGGCCTATCCGCTCCCGTGGAGACGCAAGGTAATCGGGCTGCTGGTGGGGCTGCCTGCACTGGCCGCCGCGAACTTTCTGCGGCTCGTCGCCGTCGCGCAACTCTCGGGGCGTCTCGGGCAGGACGCCTTCCTGTTCGTGCACGACTACATGTTCCAGATAGGCATGGTCGCGGTGGTCATTGCTCTTTGGGGCGGATACCTCTGGGAAGCGGGACGCCATGCGGCGAAGCCGTGACGTGTTGATCTTCATCGTCAGTTTCGTTCTGGTGTCCTCAGTCATGTGGATTGTGTTCACCAGATCGCTGTCGGTTGTAGCGCCGTTCTCGGTGCACTCGATCATCTTCGCCGTTCCGGCGGCCAGCGCCATGCTATGCGCCCGGGGTTTTGGTCTGAGGCACCGCCTGACCTACGCTCTGGCGACGCTTGGCCTTTGCCTGTTGATTGACGTCATCGCCGGCCTCAGCGGTTTGTCAGAGCTCGCTTGGCAACAGAACGAGACTCGCACGCCGTATGGGCTTGGGCCGACCATCTACTTCGCGGTCACGTGGGCCGTGCCCTTCGCGATGCTCGTCCTGTTCGTAGGTCGCAGGCCGTCGCTTCTGTGGACCAAAGCCCTGGACTAGGCGTGCCGCAATATGCTGGTCTCGCGCCGTGCTTGGAGCATGCGCGACATCGGCGCTGAGATCGGAGCCAAACACGAGTCGCAGCGGCTGAGGTGAGGGGCATAACGTGCGTTGACAGCCGAGCTTTGATTAAGCTATATTGCGAACGCCTACAAAAGATGTGCGCACAATCTCCATATACGTTGTTCAGGACTCATGTGCTGGGCGCGACTTGAAGGCGTTGGTGCAGATATGGCGCTACCGAGAGTATCAGTGCGCAGGATTGTCTTGCTTTCACTTGTGCTTGCGCTCTCCAGTCTCGTCTTTGCAGGTTCCGCGTTGGCTGCTGTGACACGATACGAACAGACCGACCCGGCCGTCGTGTACTCCGGCACATGGACGCCATCGACGCTCCCTGGTCACTCGGGTGGCAATCTGGCGTATACCACGGACGTGCTGGGATCGACGGCGAGCTTCTCCTTCAACGGGACCGGCGTCACATGGATAGCCGCCAAGTGGTACAACCGCGGCATCGGAGAGATCCAGATTGACGGGGGCGCATGGCAGCCGGTTGACCAGTATGCACCGGGTATCGTGGGAGACACGAGCACAGTCCAGTACCAGCAAGCTGTCTACAGCGTGAGTGGCCTAACCAACGGTCCCCACACGGTGCTCATTCGCCTAACCAATACGCACAATCTCGCTGCTGCTAGCCCATACCTGATCACACTTGACGCCTTTGACGTTACAGTCCCCGATCCCCCCGTTGTCAGCACTACCGCGTCTTCGCCCGGGGGAATAGCCGCGGTGGCCCTCATCGGAGTTCTGGGTGCAGCGGTCATGCTCAGGAGACGCGCGAAGGCGTAGCGCGGAAGCACGTCTCGCATAGCACGGTCTCAGATCGTTGAGGCCGTGCTGTTCTGTTTCTGGGGACGAGGCGAGGCTCGTGATCAGATCGGTCGCGCATCTGCCGGTGCTTCGTGACGTTCTCCTCGAGAGCCGCTGGCTTGGAGGCTGCTTTCGCCTGCTACCGCGGCCCCAAGGTACACAGGCCTGAGGTGCGAGCTCTCGCGCTATCAGATCGTATGAAACCACGGAAGGGCGCACACGGGCGCCTGGCACGAGGCCGGGTGCCCGCAGACGTAGCCGGTGCCGAAACATGTGGAAGTAGCAGACGGATGTGTCGCTACACCCTCGGGGTCAGCACATGCTAGCTTCCCGCGTAGTAGAGCATCTCTGCGTGCGAGGGGTGCACGGCGACGGCTTTGCCCGAGCTGCTCGGTGGTAAGGCCGGTCGCGCATGCCAACGGTGACGGAGTAGATGATGTCGCTCGCCGACGAACTCGCCACCTGAGCACCCAGCACCTTGCCAGACGACGCGTCACTCACGAGCTTCAGGAACCCGTCCGTCGTACCCTCGATGATCGCAGCACCCACTCCGTCCAGGCCGATCCTCGTCACTTTCGGATCGATCCCGCGTTCTCGCGCGCTCGCCTCGGTATGGCCGACGCTGGCCAGCTGGGGCACCGTGAAGCACGTGACAGGCATGGCACTGCAGTCGGGATGAGACGCGACGCCCTCATCGATCGACCGCCCCACAGTGCGGCCCTCGAGGTTCGCCACAGGGGTCTGCATCATGCCGCCGGCCGCGTCACCCACCGCCCAGACCTGCGGGTTCGTCGTTCGCAGGTACTCATCCACCACCACGTGTCCCTGGTCGTCGGTGGCGACGGCTGCCGCTTCCGGCTCTAGCCCGCACACGCACGGCCGTCGCCCGATCGCGAGAATCACATTGGTCGCCTCGATCGACACGTTGCCGCCGGCGTCCGTTGAGCCCTGCAGTCACAAGTGCACCTGGCGCCCCACGGATGGCGCTGACGCTGCACCCGGGGATGAACTCCACTCCCAACCCCCTCAAGCACCGCACCGCCGTCTCGGCAAGCTCGGGGTCGAGCATCTCGAGAACCCGCTCCGGCCTGGTCACAACGGTCACACGGCTGCCGAAGGACGCGTAGATCCCCGCCATCTCCATCGCGATGAAGCCGCCTCCCACTATCACCAGCGACTTCGGGATCTCGGGATAGCGCAGCGCGTCCTCGGATGTGTCGGCTAGCTCCGCTCCCGGGATTGAGGGGATGACGGGTTCCGAGCCAGTTGCGATAACGATGTGATCGGCCGAGTAGACCTTGTCACCCACGGCCACCGCGTCAGGCGAGACGAAGCGCGCCTCACCATGCACAAGCTCAATGCCGTACCCTGCGGCGAGTCCCTCTTGATCGCCGGCGAATGTCTCTTGGCAGTGCCATTTCCAGGCGAGCACCGACTGCCAGTCAATCGAGCCGTTGCCGGCGACGATACCGAATCGGTCGGCGTCTCGAAGGCCACGCGCAACCGAGGCGCTGTGATACAGGGCCTTCTTTGGGATGCACCCGCGCCACAGACACGTCCCGCCCCAGCGGTCGCGCTCAATCTGGACGACGCGCCACTCGCGTCTGGCGAGGTAGCGTGCGCACGCATTGCCGCTCGCACCCGATCCGACAACGACTACCGTGCCTTTCTCGGCCATGTGGGACCCCCAAGTAGTGGTGTTGTCACAACAGAAGATGCCCGAGCGGATGCTATGCTGAACGGCCGTGATACTCTCCCTCGACAACGTGACCAAGACCTTCGGCGAGCGCGTCCTGTTCAAGGATGTGTGTATGCGCGTCGCCGCTCGCGACCGGGTGGCGCTGGTGGGCCCGAACGGGTCGGGGAAGACCACACTGCTCGAGATCATCGCGCGGCGCCAAGACGCCGATGAGGGCGGTGTCACCTTCGCCAAGGACGCCGTTGTGGGCTACCTGGAGCAGGAGGCCATCGAGATGGGCGGGCGCAGCGTCTTGGACGAGGCGCTCACCGCTGCCGAGCACGTCACCTCACTGCAGCACCGCATACACCTCCTCGAGGAGCAGATAGCCGAGGCCGACGAGGCGGATCACGCACCGTTGCTCGCCGAGTACGGTCGGATTCGCGATCGCTTCGAGAGCATGGGTGGCTATACCGTCGAGGCGGAGGCCCGAGCGGTGCTGGGCGGGCTCGGCTTCAAGGAGAGCGACTTCGGGCGAGACGCCGACGAGTTCTCCGGGGGTTGGCAGATGCGACTCGCACTGGCGAAACTGCTGCTCACCCATCCTGACGTGCTGCTTCTCGACGAACCGACGAACCACTTGGATCTGGAGAGCGTGACGTGGCTCGAGGGTTTCCTGAAGGCCTACGACGGCGCGATCGTGATCGTCAGCCACGACCGCGCCTTCATGGACGGCATCGTCGACCGAGTCGCCGAGATCGATCAGCGCAAGGTCACTCTCTACACCGGCAACTACGCGGCGTACGAGAAGGCCAGAGAGCTCTCGCTAGAGCAGCTTCGAACCAAGCACGACGCTCAGCTCAAAGAGATCGCGCACATGCAGGCGTTCGTCGATCGCTTCAGGTACAAGAACACCAAGGCGAAGGCGGCTCAGGACCGCATCCGGCGCATCGAGAAGATCAAGGCCGAGCTCGTCGAGCTGCCCGAGGCCCGCAAGGAGCGTGCGTTTCAACTTCCCCCAGCCGCCAAGGACCGGAGAGCTCGTCATCTCGCTCGACAAGGTGCGCAAGGCCTATGGAGACCTGGTCGTCTACGACGGACTCGACTTCTCGCTCTACCGCGGAGACAAGGTGGCGCTCGTCGGACCCAACGGTGCGGGGAAGTCGACGCTTCTGAAGCTGCTCGCCGGCGTGCTCGAGTTCGAGGCGGGGGAGCGGCGACTGGGAACGCACGTCGAGACCGCGTACTTCGCTCAGCACCAGCTCCAGGCCCTCGGGCTGGGCAACACGGTCTTTCGCGAGATCGACGCCATCGCTCCGGGGTGGACGCAGGGCGAGGTGCGCGGGCTGCTCGGCGCCTTCCTGTTCCACGGCGATGACGTGGACAAGCAGGTAAGGGTTCTCTCGGGTGGCGAGAAGGGGCGGCTGGCGCTCGCGAAGATGCTCGTGAAGCCGGCGCCCTTCCTGTGCCTGGACGAACCGACGAACCACCTGGACATCGCGTCGAGCGACGTGCTCGAACAGGCGCTGAAGCGCTTCGAGGGCACGATCGCGCTGATCACGCACGACCGACATCTCATCCGTGCCGTGGCGAACAAGATCGTCGAGGTCGTCGATGGAAAGGCGACCCTGTACGACGGGGACTACGACTACTACCTGTGGAAGCGAGAGCAGCCTCCGGCGGCGCAGGCCACCGTCGCGCCTGCGAGCGGGCCGGCGCCCGCACCGACAGACGAGCTCGACTCGCCGAGGTCTCACGCCGCGAAGGGTGCACAGTACCTGCAGGTCCCACGGTCACGGCTGAGCAGGGCAGATCCCGCAGCGGCGACCGGCCCGAAGACCAAGGAACAGAAGCGGGCCGAAGCCGAGGCGCGCAACAGCGCCTATCGGGCCACGAGACTGACACGAGCGCGACTCGCGGAGGTGGAGGCGATCGCTCGCAAGCGCGCAGGCGCGACATGACGAACTCGTGGCTCAGATGGCGAGCCCGATCTCTACTCGGACAACGAGCGTTTCGAGGCGGCGCTGGGGGAGTACAACGAGCTGAAGCAGCGGCTCCCGGGCCTTGAGTCGGAGTGGCTTGCCTTGTGCGAGGAGATAGAGCGGCTCGAATCCGACTCGGGCTCGTGACCCCCCTGAGCAGGACTTTGTAACACTCTGAGCCGCACTTTGTAACAATGTTTACAAAGTTTCGGACTCTCTCTAGACTGGCGGCAGCCGTTGGCAGACCGCAGGGTCGCACGGCGGCGACCTGCGGGACTGTCTAGCCGGCCTGATGCGATATCCTGTCGCTCAGTGGACAGCTGCCAGGGGGTTGTATGGAGGGGGCTTCCGCCCAAGCGCTGCTCTTCGTGCTCGGCCTCGTCATTTCGGCGACGGCCTTCATCGGCGTCGTGTTCGTCGCGAACACGCTTCTGTCCCCGCGCTCGCCAAGCGACGCGAAGAACTCACCGTACGAGTGCGGGATCGAGCAGGCTGGTCAGCCATGGTCGGCTCAGCGCATGCGCTTCGCCACCGTCGCGATGCTTCTCGTGCTCTTCGACGCCGAAGCGGTTCTGCTGTTCGCTGTCGCGTCTCGGCTGCGTGGGAGCTGGCTTGCGACCGTCGAGGTCGGCATCTTCGTGCTCTTCCTGGCGGCGGGTCTGGCCTATGCGTGGCGTAAGGGGGCGCTGGAGTGGCGGTAGTCGATCGCCTGGGCAGCGCGCTCTCCAACGGTCCGGGGGGCATCATCCTGACCAGCGTCGACGCGCTGGTCGACTGGTCGCGCGGGCAGTCCCTGTGGGCGTTTCCGATGGGCACCGCGTGCTGCGCGATGGAGCTGATCGCGGCGTCGTTCTCGAAGTTCGACTTCGACAGGCTCGGCACGTTCCCCAGGCCCGATCCGCGCCACACCGACGTCATGATCCTCGCCGGCACGATCACCGAGAAGATGAAGCCGTCCGTGCGGCTGCTCTACGACCAGATGCCGGACCCCAAGTGGGTCATCGCCATGGGCAACTGCACGGTGAGCGGCGGGATCTTCTACTACGACACGTACTCGGTGGTGCGGGGCGCGGACGAGTTCTTGCCCGTGGACGTGTACATCGCGGGATGCCCGCCGCGGCCGGAGTCGCTCCAGGATGCGATCGTGCAGCTACGCGAACTCGTGCGAACCGAGTCCATCGCGCCGGGCAAGCGCCACGAACGCGAACTGTCGTTGCCGCACCCGGACTCGGCCACCTACCGCAACGCAGACCCGCTTGGCTGACGTCGGACTCGCATGACGATGGGGCCGCGTCCGAGGGGGAGGGCCCGGCATGAGCGTGTCTCGCCTCCAGGAGCGCCTCGCGGAGCTCTCGCCCATGCTCTCGCCGCTGTTCTCGGCGGAGTTCGGTGACGCGGTCATCGGCGTCGCACGAGATCAGGTGCACGAGTCTGCGGTCGAGCTCGTGCGTCTCGGCTTCGAACGGCTCGACATGGTCACCGCGATCGACCGCAAGGAGTGGTTCGTGCTGGTGCATCGCGTCGAGTCGCGCGCATGGTCGGCCGCGGTCCTGATGAAGACGAAGATCCCGCGCGACGATGCGCGCGTCGCCAGCGTGTGTGATGTGTGGCCTGCAGCGAACTGGCAGGAGCGCGAGGTCTTCGACCTGTTCGGCATCGAGTTCGAGGGCCATCCGGACCTTCGGCGCATCTTCCTGCCCGAGGATTTCGAGGGTCATCCGCTGCGCCGAGACTACGACGACCCGCGTGTGATCCGTCGCCCGGACTACATCTGAGAGGGGGTGCCTGCGCTGCCGGTAGAGATACAGTCACGTTCCTTGGTCGAGTCGCCGGACGGCTCCCCGGTCGAGGAGCTCGTGGTCAACGTGGGCCCCTCACACCCCTCGACGCATGGCGTGGGCCGCGTGATCGTGCACCTCGATGGCGACATCGTGGTACGCGCGGACGCCGTGATCGGGTACCTGCACAGAGGCATCGAGAAGATGGCCGAGAACCGCACGTACCTGCAGGTCGTACCCCTTACCGACCGGCTGGACTACGTCGGGTCGATGTACGCGAACTGGTCGTACTGCCGAGCCGTGGAGCGACTCTCGGCGATTCGCGTGCCCGAGCGCGCCGAGTACCTGCGCGTGATCGTGTGCGAGCTGCAGCGGATCGCCAGCCACATGATGGGGATCGGCGCCTCGGCGGCCGACACCGGCGCCTTCACGATGTTCGTCTACGCGTTCGACGTTCGCGAGCGCATCGTCGAGCTGTTCGAGTCGTTGTGCGGCGCCAGGCTCACCTACAACTACGTTCGGCCCGGGGGCGTGGCGTTCGACGTTCCCGATGGGTGGACCGATGAGGTCACGGGGTTCATCTCGGGCCTCGACCCCAAGCTCGCCGAGATGGACGACCTGTTCTTCGGAAACGTGATCGCGCGCGGCCGCATGAAGGGCGTGGGTGTGCTGAGCGCTGAAGACGCGGTGGCGTGGGGCGCTTCGGGGCCCACGGCGCGCGCATCCGGCGTGAACTCGGACCTGCGCAAGCACGACCCCTACTCGGTGTACCCGCGGATGGACTTCGACGTGGTCGTCGGCGACAACGGAGATGCGTACGACCGTGGGCGATGCCGCCTGTTCGAGTGCCACGAATCGGCCCGCATCATCGCTCAGGCCGTCGCGCAGATGCCGGGCGGATCGGTGATGGCCGACGGGATCCCCCGGCTCCTCACGCCGCCGCCCGGCGAGGCGTACGACCACATCGAGAGCGCCCGTGGCTCGCTCGGCGTGTACCTCGTCAGTGACGGCTCGCCGCGGCCCTACCGGATGCACGTGCGAAGCCCCGCGTTCTGCAACCTCGCGCTTGCTGCCAAAGCTCGCGGTCGGTCACACGCTCTCCGATCTCGTCGTGGTTCTCGGCTCGCTCGACCCCGTGTTCGGGGAGGTGGACCGGTGACCTCGCTTGCCCTCGGAGCGGTGTGGGGTCTTGCTGCCGCCTTGCTCATCGCGCTGGCCGCGCTCATCGGGGTGTGGGCCGAGCGCAAGATAGCCGGACGGATCCAGCTGCGCTACGGGCCGCAAGAGGCGGGCCCCTCGGGTCTGCTCCAGACGCTCGCCGACACGGTGAAGCTGGTCCTCAAGGAGGACATCACGCCTGCGCAGGCCGACGTGGCCGTCTTCAGGACGATGCCGTTTCTCGTGTTCGTGCCCATCGCCAGCGCCCTCGTGGTGATTCCGTACGCTTCGGGGTGGGTGCCGTTCGACATCCCGACGAGCGCGCTGTTCTTCCTGGCGGTGCCGGGGCTGAGTGTGCTTGGCATCCTGCTGGCGGGGTGGTCGTCGCGCAACACCTACGCGAGCATCGGCGGTGTCCGTGCGGCCGCACAGATGATCTCCTACGAGCTGCCGAGGACGCTCTCCGTGCTCGCGCTGTGTCTGCTCGGCGGGCTCGCTGTCCACCGGAACGATCCGCTCCGAGTGGCGGTGTGTGGTGGCTGCCCCTCATCGCGGTGGGCTTCCTCGTCTACTTCATCTCGTCGATCGCCGAGGTCAACCGCGGGCCGTTCGACTTGCCGGAGGCCGAGTCCGAGCTCGTCGCCGGCTACTTCGCCGACTACTCGGGCATCCGGTGGGCGATCTTCATGATGGCCGAGTACGGCGGCATCGTCGCCGCTTCGCTCTTCGGGGCTGCGATGTTCTTCGGCGGCGGGCTGGGGCTTCCCGAACCGGTCGCAGGGCGTGGTCTTCGTAGCGCTGTCGGCCCTCATCGCATGCGCGATGATCTGGGTGAAGTGGACCTTCCCGCGCATGCGGCCCGATCAGCTGATGGGCTTCGCGTGGAAGGTGCTCACGCCGATGGCGCTCGTGCAGCTGCTGATAGTCGGGGTGGTGCTGCCGTGGCTGTAGAGCGCAAGCGCCGCAGCGTCGCCGCGCCGGACCGCACGCCTGCGAGCGTGCCGCTGAAGGTATCGGTCTCCAACGACTTCAGCCCCGGGGTGAAGGGGTTTCGTGGAGCGGTGGGCGAGCCTGCTCACGGGCATGGGTATCACCGCACGCAAGGCCTCCACTCCAGCCCGAGACACTCCGCTATCCGCTCGAGAAGCTCACGCTTTCACCGCGCTGGCGTGGCGCCTTGCGCCTCACGGGCATTCTCGGCAGGGAGGGTATCGAGGTCATCCAGGCCCCATCGTCCGAGTACAACGCGCACATCGATGGCTTGTACCGGGCCCACGAGCTGCCGCCGTGTGTGGGCAACTGCCCGGCGAACGTGGATGCCCGAGGGCAGTCCTACTATCTCGCCGACGACAAGCCCGCCGAGGCCTACGAACTCGTTCGCGACCGCAACGTGATGCCCGGCGTGCTGGGTCGAATATGCCATCACCCCTGCGAGCAGGCGTGCAAGCGCAACTACTACGACGAGCCCATCGCGATCAGGCCGCTTCACCGCGTCGCCTACGAACGCTACGCCGAGCACCGCGAGTCGCGGGTACTAGCCGCTGCCGGTCACGCGCGATGCGCGGGTGGCGATCATCGGTAGCGGACCGAGCGGTCTGGCGGCGGCATTCGACCTGATGAAGCAGGGCTACGAGGTCCACGTGTACGAGAAGGACGACGCCCCCGGCGGCGCGCTCCTTTCGGGCGTGCCGTCGTACCGCCTTCCGCGCGACGTGCTCGCCCAGGAGATCGCCGACCTCCAGACGATGGGGATGAGGCTGTTCACGGGCGTCAAGATCGGCGAGGACGTCCCGATCGACCACCTGATAGGTGAGTACGAAGCCGTGCTCATCGCCGCGGGGCTGCAGGTGAGCCGAATCCTGCCGCTGCCTGGGACGGACGCGAAGGGCGTCACGGGTGCGCTGGAGTTCCTGCGTGCGGGCAACTGGAAGGGCGACGCAGGCGTCAAGGGCAAGCGCGTGCTGGTCATCGGCGGCGGCAACGTTGCGGTGGACTGCGCTCGCGTTGCGCTGCGATGCGGTGCATCGGACGTGACGCTCTCGTCGCTCGAATCGATGGACGAGCTTCCCGCGCACCCATGGGAGATCGAGGAGGCTCTCGACGAGGGCATCACGGCGCTCTGCTCCTACGGTCCGCACCACGTGCTCGAGGAGAACGGTCGTGTGACCGGGATGCGGCTTCAGAGCTGTCTGTCCGTCTTCGACGCGCAAGGTCGCTTCGCGCCGCAGTTCGCCGAGGACTACACCGACCTCGCGTGTGACGTCGTCGTCTTCGCCATCGGTCAGGCGCCGGACCTGAAAGACCTCGTGGGGGGCTCGGACCTGCTGCTCACGGAGCGAGGACTGCTGCCCGTCGACGGCGCGCTCATGACGACGCATATCGACGGCGTGTTCGCGTGCGGAGAGGTCGTCACAGGACCGGGCTCGTGCATCGCCTCCATCGCCAGCGGGCACGAGGCCGCCGAGTCGATTCACCGCTATCTCGAGCGAGCGCGACCTTGGCGAGGAGCGCGTCTACCGGCCCGTTCCTGTCTACCCGCACTACCACCCGGCCCATCTCGACGGCGTCGAGAGCGCTCGCAAGCGGGCCGTGATGCCCATGACTCCAGGCGAGGAGCGCTGCCACGACTTCCGGCAGGTGGAGCTGGGGCTGACCAAGGCCGAGGCGCTCGCCGAAGCATCACGCTGCCTGAGGTGCGAGTCCGGAGTCTGCGTGGGATGCACGTTCTGCGCCCGCACGTGCCCGGACTACTGCATCGTCGTCGACCGGGTGGACGATCCCGGTGCGCGCTCGGTCACTCGGTACGACTTCGACCTCTCGAAATGCTGCTTCTGTGGTCTGTGCGCCGAGCAGTGCCCAACCGGTGCGCTGCAGCATACGGGCCAGTACGAGCTGTCGTTCTACACGCGAGACCTCACGATGTTCGGTCGGGACCAGATGGTGCGCTCCGGCGAAGGGTCGCGCGCAACGGGTGCGGACAGCGCGCCGGGGTCGGCCTCGGGAAGCGCGCGCATCGTCGTGGAGACCGACGGGACTCGGCGTGAGGCATTCCCCGACGAAGAGAGCGTCGACTCAGCCACGGAGGTGTCGCGATGACCGCGCTCTTCTGGGGTCTTTCGGGCTGTCGCTCTCGTCGGCGCGGCCGCCGTCGCCTTCAGCCGAGACGTGATGCGCATGGCGCTCGGGCTGGGCGCGTTCCTGCTCGGCGTGGCGGGCTTGTTCGCTCTGTTCGGGTTCGGGTTCCTGGCGCTTGCCGAGATCTTCGTGTACGCCGGCGGCGTTCTCGTGCTGCTGCTCTTCGCGATCATGCTGGTTCACCGCTCCGGGCCCGGACTCGCCCTCACTCGATTCGCGCCACGACGCCCTGTCGGCCGTGGCCGCGGTGGGGCTCGCCACGCTGCTGGTCGCGCTGGTGAGGCCCCTCGTGCCGGCTTCGCTCGCCGAGGTGCCGTCGCGTCACGGCTGGTGTCGACGGACTCGGCTCGGTGCTGCTTGGCCCGATGCTCCCGCAGTTCGAGCTGGCAGGCGTGCTCTTGCTGGCGGCCCTCGTCGCTGTCGTCTCCATCGCCGGGGGTGACGAATGAGCGTCCTCGTTGTCACGGCCGCGATGCTCGCGTTGGGCCTCTACGGCGTGCTCACACGCAGAGACGTGGTTGCGATACTCGCGTCGGTCGAGGTCATGATCGGCGCCGGACTCGTTCTCATGACGGCCTCGGGGCATGGAGCGCGGCCAAAGGCGTCGACTCCGTTGCACGGCGCGGCGCTGCTGTTCTTGGTGCTGGCGGCGGCCGAGGCGGCCGTCGGGCTCGCCCTTCTGGTCGCCGTCGCTCGGCGGATGGGCACCACGCGTATCGACGAGATGACGGAGGTGAAGGGCTGATGCCGCTGATCCTCCAGATCCCGTGGATAGTGGTCGTCGGCCCCGTGATCCTCGCGGCCGTGATCGCACTGCTCGGGCGTCGAGGGAAGGGGCCTTGCGCCCTGGCTTGCCGCGCTTGCGCCGCTCGGCGTGCTGTCGCTCGCGTACGCGGCGGCGCAGGCGGCGATCGGTACGAGCGCGACTGCGAAGCCGTGGACGAGCGCGGTTGTGGCGAAGGGCTCCGTGGCGTGGTTCACCCCGGCCGGCACAGTGCTGAGCGTGGGCTGGGCGGTCGACTCGCTCACGGCTGCGATGCTGGCCGTGGTCGGTACGGTGGCCCTGTGTGTCGTGGTCTTCTCGGTGGGCTACATGGCCGAGGACGAGGGCTGGAACCGCTACTTCGCCCTGCTCGCGCTGTTCACGGGATCCATGTCGCTGCTGGTGATCGCAGACTCGTTCGTGGGTCTGTTCATCGGCTGGGAGCTCGTTGGTGCGTGCTCCTACCTGCTCATCGGGTTCTGGTTTCGCAAGCCGTCTGCTGCTGCCGCTGCGACCAAGGCGTTTCTCACGACGCGCGTGGGCGACGTGGGGCTTCTGGTGGGTCTGGCGGTGCTGTGGTGGGCGACGGGCTCGCTGGCATACCAAGAGGTCGTGGCGCGCATCGAACCGATGCCCGCCGGTCTGCTCCTTGCGGCCGCCGTGTGTCTGGCCATCGGAGCGATGGGCAAGTCGGCGCAGTTCCCGCTTCACGCGTGGCTGCCCGACGCGATGGAGGGCCCCACGCCCGTCTCGGCGCTCATCCATGCTGCGACGATGGTGGCCGCCGGCGTGTTCCTCATCG
Source organism: uncultured Actinomycetes bacterium (assembly GCA_963726325.1). Classification (GTDB taxonomy): domain Bacteria; phylum Actinomycetota; class Coriobacteriia; order Anaerosomatales; family PHET01; genus CAVPCY01. Next base: position 150,919 of record CAVSCA010000001.1, read on the forward strand.
TTCGCGTGTGGCCGATCTTCGAGCTGGCCACCGGCGCGCGGGAGATGGTGCTGGTCGTCGGGGTGATATCGGCTCTTGGCGGGTCACTCATCGCACTCGTCCAGCGTGACATCAAGAAGGTGCTCGCGTACTCGACGATCAGCCAGCTCGGCTTCATGTTCGCGGCGCTCGGCGCCGGCGCATGGGCTGCCGCATTCTTCCACCTGATGACCCACGCCGCGTTCAAAGGGCTGCTGTTCCTGGCGTCGGGAAGCGTCATCCATGGCTCAGGCACTCAGGACCTGCACGAGATGGGCGGGCTGCGCGCCAAGATGCCGGTGACGTTCGCGACGTGGACGGTGGGAGCGCTTGCTCTCGCTGGGATTCCCGGCTTCGCCGGCTTCTTCAGCAAGGATGCAGTTCTGGAAGCGGTTCTGCACGATGCGCCTGCTCGCAGGATGGGCACTTCTGGCGGCGAGCGCGCTCACGGCGTTCTACATGGCCCGGTCGACGAGGCTTGCCTTCGGAGGGCGACCGGTTCGCGAAGAGGCGCATCCGCACGAGAGTCCGGCTCTCGATGCCGCTGCCTCTGGTCGTCGCTGGCCGCACTGACGGTGACGATCGGGTGGTTCGGCCCGCGTGTGGCCGAGTTCCTCGGGACCGAGGCGGAGCCGCTCTCATTGACGGTATCGGCCCTCGCGGTCGGGCTGGCGCTGGCCGGCGGTGCGATCGGCTGGCTGGCGGGCCGAGACGTGGCCAGCGACGAGCGCTTCACCGTCGCGGCTTGGCAGGAGCGCCCGTGTCGCTGCGGTCGGGCTTCGGGTGGGACGGCGCTGATCGACCGGTTCGTCGTGGGCCCAACGGTGGCGCTTTGCCGCATCTTGTGGGCCTGGGGAGACCGGCTGCTGGCCGATGGCGCCGCCGAGGGTGTCGCGCGTCTGGCAGCTCGAGTCGGGGCCGGCCTGTCGCGTCTTCAGTCCGGCGACGCGCAGGCGTACTCCCTCGCTGTTGCCGTTGGTGTCGTGGTCATGCTGGTCGTGGTCGCGATGGGGGGGCGGTGAGATCGATGGTCGCCCTCGACCTGATGATCGTCGTTCCGCTGCTGCTCGCCGTGGTGTGCGCGGTTGCTCGCGCGCAGTTGGCCCGAGGCGCCGCGCTGGGTCGCCTTGGCGGCGGTCGCCGCACAGATGGGGCTGCTCGGCGCGCTTGCCCCGTCCGGCGTGTTCTCCGGGGCGCAGTGTCGCTGGTGCCGATCTCGGGGCAGCCGGCGCGGTCTGGAGCGTCGGTACTGATGGGTTGTCGACGCCGCTTCTCGTCCTGACCGTCTTCATCGGACTGATGGCCGTCTCGGCATCCTGGAGCGTGTCCGAGAGACCCGGCGCGCACTTCGGACTGCTACTGCTCTTGCAGGCCGCCGTGAGCGCGGTCTTCCTCGCCGAGAACGTGATTCTGTTCTACGTCGCGTGGGAGTCGGTCCTGTTCCCGATGTTCCTGCTGATCGCCGGCTGGGGCTCGTCCAATGCGCGCAAGGCCTCGATGAAGTTCCTCGTCTACACGTTCGCGGGAGGCGCGCTTCTGCTGGTCGCGATACTCGTCGCCTCGATCTCGACGCAAAGCCTCTCGATCGACGGGATGATCGCAGGTCGTGCCGGGATCGGATCGCCTCAGCTCGTGTTCTGGATGATGGCTGCGGCATTCCTCATCAAGCTCCCGGTCGTCCCGGTCCATACCTGGCTTCCGGACGCACACACGGAGGCGCCCACGGCCGGATCGATCGTGCTCGCAGGCGTACTGCTCAAGATGGGCGGCTACGGACTGATGAGGATCGCGCTGCCGCTGGCCCCCAGTGCGTTCGCCTCTGGCAGGACGGTTCTTGCGGCGCTCGGAATCATCGGGATCATCTGGGGGGCCGCGACCGCACTCGTGCAGACCGACCTGAAGCGCCTCGTCGCGTACTCGTCCGTGGCGCACATGGGCTTCGTCGTGCTCGCGATCTCGACCGGACTACCCGATGCCATGAGCGCCGCTCTCCTCACGATGGTGAGCCACGGCTTCGTGGCGGCGATGTTGTTCTACCTGGTGGGAGCGCTCTACGAGCGGGCGCACACTCGGGAGCTATCCCGCTTCGGTGGGCTTGGGGCGTCACCCCGCGGTGGGCGGCGGCGTTCGTGTTCGCATCGCTCGCCTCAGCCGGACTGCCGGCGCTGTCGGGGTTCCCCGGCGAGTTCGTGACGATTCTCGAGGCCTACTCGGCGTGGGGATGGATCGTTGTCTTGGCTGGCCTCGGAGTGGTGTTGGCCGCTGCGTACAACCTGCGCGCGGTGCGCTCGTCGGTGCAGGGTCCGGTAGGGGAGTTCGGTGAGCTGGCCGACCTCGACATGCGGCAGACTGCGACGAGCGTCCTGTTCGCGACCGGCATCGTGGTCCTCGGCGTGGCTCCTTGGCTCGTCGTGAACGTCTCCTACGAGGCGGTGCGCAACCTCATCGCGCTGCTGGAGGTGGGAGCGTGACGCCTGCGATCGCCTTCGGCGTGACGTTCGCCGCGTACGGCGTCGCCGCCGCTGTGCGCGCTTCTCGGCGATGCGCTGGGCCTCGGACGCGTCTCATCGCGTCTTGCGGCCTTGGCGCTCGTGGCAGGCGGTGCCGTGTCGCTGTACGCCGCATGGAGCCTGCCGGTGTCGGTCGTCTTCGACACCTTCGTGATCGGTGCGGCGTATTCGGGAGTGATCGGTCTGGCCGGCGTGTTGGCGGGAGTGTCGGTTCTGTCGCGGCGCGTCGGAGGACACCTCGGCGCCCCGGTGGGGCAGCAAAGCGCGCTTGTCGCGCTGTCCGTCGTGGGTGCGGGAATCGCGGCCGCTGCCACCGATCTGATCACGCTGGCGATCGCGCTGGAGATCGCGGCGGCCTGTGGATACGCGCTTGTGGCCGCGTCGCGGACGAGGCGGTCCGCAGAGGCCTCCATGAAGTACTTCGTGCAAGGGGCGATGGTCACGGGCCTGCTGGTTGTCGGCATTGCGGTCCTCATCGGCGGCTACACGCCTGGCGGGTCGCTTCTTGAGATCGCCAAGGCCGTGGGCGACGGCCAGCCGGTCGATCAGGCGATTCTCCTCGGGTTGACGCTGCTTGCGGCGTCTCTGGTGTTCAAGGCGGGAGGAGCGCCGTTCCACTCATGGGTTCCCGATGCCTACGAGACCGCGCCCGCACCGGCGGCGGCGGTTCTGTCCGGCCCGGTGAAGCTCGCCATGCTCACCGCGCTGTCCACGCTGATGTATGTGGTTGGAGGGGTCGGGGCGACTCAGTCGGCACCCCTCGGCGCGGTTGGGACTCGACTCTTCCCGCTGGTGGGAGCGGTAGCGGTGGTCTCGATACTGGTGGGGTCGCTCACTGCGTTGCGGCAACGCAGCTACACCCGGATGCTCGCGTATGCCGGCGTGGCTCAGGTGGGCTACGCGCTGATCGCCGTCGCCTCGCGCAACCATAGCGCCGCTGTGTTCTTCGCCTGTACGTACGCGATCGGCTCCGCCGGTGCGTTTCTCGGGTCGAGGGCGGTGCGAGGTTGCGAGCCCGACTGGGATGGAAGTGTTGACGGGCTGCGTGGCCTGGGACGCAGGCGTCCGGTCTTGGGGCTCTCCGTGACCGTGCTCATGCTGTCGCTCGCCGGCATACCTCCGCTACTCGGCTTCTGGGGAAAGCTGCAGGCCTTCCAGTCGGCCGTGGCAGCAGGCCTGGCTCTGCAGGAGATGGGACAGGCCGGTCTCGCGGGCTTGTACGCGGTGCTGGCCCTGGCAGGAATCGTAGGCTCGATCGTCAGCGTGGGCTACTACGGGTCCGTCGTGCGCGCCGTGTATGCGGAGCCCGCCGCGGACGTGCCCCGACTCTGCTGCGACGCGGACCTGATCTCGGAGTTCGCGGTTGCCGCCTCGGCTGCAGCGGTGCTGCTTCTTGGGATTGCCCCGCTTATTGCGCCTTTCGGTCAGGTGTTCAAGGGCTTTCTCCTTAGTTGTGTCGGTCTGATGAACGCTATTGCACGGTCTGCTGCGAGGGTGCTAGCATTCGTTTCAAGAGTTGCATGCAAATGCAACCCCTTACCCCTGAGCCTCAAGGTGCCGGCCTTGGGGCTCCCCCTTTTCTCGGGCTCATGTGCGCGTTCGCGGGCGCGCCGCGAAACCGCATCAGAAGTCGATAATGGTCACAGGTCACAATCACTTCATGACCGACATGCTCGGTGCGTCAAGCGGTTCGTGGCCAGTGCCGATACGTGGCACATGATCATCTCAGACGACCAAGCCAGGCTCGTTGCCAAGTGCCTCCGAGAGGGCGCGGAGACCACCGACACTGTGAAGCGGTGTGAGGTGGAACCCGGCGTCCTCGAGGCCGTGCGCGCGGCGGTTCTCTCAGCGCCAGAGGTTCGGACCGACAGGATCGAGCACGCCGTGGTGTGGCTCAACGAAGGCGAACTCGATTCGCGGCTCATCGCCGAGAAGATGATGTGCCGCATCATGTCCGACTGGCTACGCTGACAGCCCTCGCCGTCGGTGGCGCTCGCGTTCACGTATGCCCATAATCGAGGTCGACCTGATTCGACCCGACGGGAGGCTAGCGTGGCCGAGGCCAAGCCCCTTCGCACTGTACTCACCATCATCATGGACGTCCTCGTCATCATTGCGATTGCCGAGGTCGTTCGCTTGATCGTCCTGTTCTTCGGCCAGCTGTATGGCACCGAGTGGGGCAAGATCGTGGTCACGTTGACGGACCCGGTCACCATCTCGTTCGGAGTCGAGGCGATAAAGACACCGTACGGAGGCGTCTTCGATGTGGACACCGCACTGACAATCGTCGCCATGCTTGCGTTGGAGTTCCTGCTCAGCCTGGTGCGTTCCAGGGGATAGAGTGAGCGGGGCCGCGTTACCCCAACCGTGTTCGAGGAGATGGAATGACCTACACCAGGGAGCGCTTGGGCCAGTTGCTTGTGCGCGCAGGGCTGATCGACGACATGCAGCTGCAGGCGTGTCTGGACACTCAGAGTCGCGAGGGTGGCAAGCTTGGCGAGATCCTCGTGCGGGATCTCCTACTGACCGATGAGCAGATCGCTTCGACACTCGCCCAACAGAAGGGCCTCGACCACGTCAACCTGGCTTCCTACCACATAGACCGCGCGGTCGTGACGATGCTGCCGCTGCGCACCGCTCGCCGTCGGCAGATTCTTCCACTGGATATCGAGAACGGCGAGCTTGTGATGGCCATGGCCGATCCGCTCGACGTCGAGGCGATCGACGAGGCCGAGATCATCACCGGGCTGAAGGTCAGACCGGTGGTCGCGTCAGCCACGCAGGTCAAGATGGCGATCGAGAAGTTCGTGGCGGGGGCAGACGCGTTGCAGGAGCTCGAGATCGTCGGGCGCATCGCCGAGGCGTCCGAGGACGATCCCGGAGGCCGACACCGACGCCGACGTCGTGGTGGTTCGCATCGTCAACCAGCTCATCCAGGCGAGCGGTGCGCGAACGCGCCAGCGACATCCACTTCGAGCCCAGCGAGGGCGGCGTTCGTGTGCGCTATCGCGTGGACGGCGTACTGCGTGAGGCGGCGGGGCTGCCCAAGGGCTCGCAGGCAGAGCTGCTGTCGCCGCCTCAAGGTCATGGCCGACATGGACATCACCGAGCGGCGCCGCCCCCAAGACGGGCGGTTCGGCATCCGACTCGACGACAAGCACATCGATCTGCGCGTGGCCACGCTGCCGACACCGCAAGGCGAGGCGATCACGCTCCGGTTGCTCGACCGCGAGGTCGCGTTCCTGCCGCTCGAGGACCTGGGCATGGCCGAGACCGACCTCGAGGCCGTGCGCAGGATGCTCCGACGCCCCTACGGCGCCATCCTGGTCGCCGGACCGACAGGTTCGGGCAAGTCGACGACGCTCTACGCGTTCCTGCACGCGGTCAACGATCCGGGCCGCAAGATCATCACCGTCGAGGATCCGATCGAGTACCGCATGGAGAACGTCACCCAGCTCGCCGTCAACGCGCGCATCGGCCTCACCTTCGCGGCGGGGCTTCGGACGATCCTGCGCTCGGACCCGGACGTCGTGATGGTGGGCGAGGTCCGAGACCCCGAGACGGCGGAGATGGCGGTACGCTCGGCGCTGACCGGTCACCTGGTGCTCACCTCGATTCACACGAACGACGCTCCGTCGGCGCTGACGCGGCTCACGGATATGGGCGTGCCGCCCTACGTGACCTCGTCGGGTCTGAGCGGGGCGGTGGCGCAGCGGCTTGTGCGGCGGCTGTGCGCCAGCTGCAAGCGCCCCGCGGCGATGTCCTGGGACAGGCTCGTGGCTGCCGGGATGAGCAGAGGACGAGGCGATGGGTCTTGTGGTCTACGAGGCGCAGGGGTGCCAGGAGTGCGGCATGACCGGCTACATCGGGCGCATCGGCGGTGTTCGAGGTGATGGAGTTCGACGATCACATCGAGAGCCTCTTCCTGCACAACGCGCCGTCGTTCGAGCTTCAGCAGGCGGCGGTCGGCCGCGGGATGCGCACGTTGCGCCGAGACGCCCTCGACAAGGTCGAAGCAGGGTATCACGAGCCTCGAGGAAGTCGACAGGGTGGTGGTCTAGATGGCCCGAACCGAGCCGCGCGCGATCGTGCTCGTGCTCGACAGCGTCGGGGCGGGAGAGCTGCCCGACGCGGCCGACTACGGCGACGAGGGGACGAACACGCTCGTCGAACACCGCAGCGGCCGTCGGGGGCTTGTCGATGCCGAACCTGGGCGCGATGGGGCTCGGCAACATCACCGACATCCTGGGCGTGCCGCCCACCGAACGCGCCGACGGCGTCTTGGGGCCGCAACGCCGAGCGCTCGCGCCGGCAAGGACACCACCACCGGCCACTGGGAGATGATGGGGCTCACGCTGACGCACGCGTTTCCCACCTACCCGGACGGCTTCCCGCCCGAGGTCATGGACGCGTTCACGCGCGAGACGGGTCTCGGGTGGCTCGGCAACTACCCGGCGAGCGGCACCGTGATCATCCAGGAGCTGGGCGACGAGCACGTGGCGACCGGCAAGCCGATCGTCTACACCAGCGCCGACAGCGTCTTCCAGATCGCGGCGCACGAGGACGTCATCCCGATCGAGCGGCTCTACCGATCTGTGCTCGATCGCGCGCACGAAGGTCATGGTCGGCGAGCACGCGGTCGGGCGCATCATCGCGCGGCCGTTCATCGGGCCCGATGCGACGGCGCCTACCAGCGCACCCACCGGCGCCGCGACTTCGCGGTCGAGCCGTTCGAGCCGACGGTCCTCGACATCCTCGCCGACGACGGGGATCCTGTCGTACGGCATCGGCAAGATCGGCGAGATCTTCGCGTGGCGCGGCATCTGCGAGTCGCCGCACTCCGAGAACAACATGCACGGCTTCGACAACCTCGTGAAGCGGGTCGCCGACGACACCGACAGCGGCTTCGTCTTCGCGAATCTCGTCGACTTCGACATGGTGTGGGGCCACCGCAACGACGTCGAGGGCTACGCGCGCGGGCTCGAGGCCGTCGATGCGCGCATGCCCGAGCTGCTCGGACGCGATGATCGATGGCGACCTGCTCATCATCACCGCCGATCACGGCTGCGACCCCACCACCGACTCGACCGATCACTCGCGCGAGCACACGCCGCTCATCGCCCACATCAAGGGCGTCGACCGCGGCGTGGCGCTCGGGACGCGGGCGACCTTCGCGGACATCGGCGAGACGGTCCTGGACTTCTACGGTCTGGCGGGGCGATGCGGCCGGGGGACGAGCTTCCTTCCCGAGGTGCGAGGCGCGTGAGCGCCGGCCCGACATTCGAGGAGCTCATCGAGCGCAAGCGCGACGGTCACGCGCACACCGCCGAGGAGATCGAACGGATCGTCCTCGGCTACACCGACGGCGAGATGCCGGACTACCAGATGGCCGCGTGGCTGATGGCGGCGTACCTCAACGGGCTGGACGCCGATGAGACCGTGTGGCTGACCGAGTCGATGGTGCGCTCCGGCCGGCAGGTGGACCTCTCGTCGATTCCGGGCGTGAAGGTGGACAAGCACTCGACCGGCGGTGTCGCGGACACCACGACGCTCGTGCTCGCGCCGCTGGTCGCGGCGTGCGGGGCTCCCGTCGCGAAGATGAGCGGCCGCGGGCTCGGGCACACGGGTGGGACGCTCGACAAGCTGGAGGCGATTCCGGGCTACTCGGTCGTGCTGAGCCCGGAAGCGTTCGTGGAGCAGGTCCGCGACGTCGGGCGTCGCGGTCATCGCGCAGTCGCCCGACGTCGACCCGGCGGACAAGAAGATCTACGCCTTGCGCGACGTGACCGCCACCGTGCCGAGCATCCCGCTGATCGTGGGCAGCATCATCAGCAAGAAGATCGCGGGTGGCGCCGACGCCATCCTGCTCGACGTGAAGGTGGGTTCGGGCGCGTTCATGAAGTCCGAGACGGACGCGCGGGCTCTGGCGGGGGAGCTGACGCGTGTCGGGCACGTGCTCGGGCGCGATGTCGTGTGCGTGATGTCGGACATGAGCCAGCCGCTGGGCATGGCGGTCGGAAACGCGCTCGAGGTCCGCGAAGCGATCGAGACGCTCAGGGGCGAGGGCCCGGCGGAGCTCACCGAGCTGTGCCTGGCGCTCGGCGCCAAGATGCTCGTGCATGGCGAGGGTGTGCAAGGACAAGGAGGAGGCTCTGGCGCGTTGCCGAGCAGCGCTCGCTGATGGCAGCGCGCTGCGCAAGTTCGGCGAGTGGGTCGCTGCACAGGGCGGCGACGCGCGCGTGACCGATGACTTCGACTTGCTGCCTCTCGCTGCTTGCACGCGGGAGGTACGCGCGCCGCGAGGGTGGCTTCGTCTCCGGCTTCGACGCCGAGGGGGTCGGCCGGGCCGCGATGCTGCTCGGCGCCGGGCGCGCGCACCAAAGACGACCCGATCGACTTCGGGGCGGGTCTGCTTGCTGGCGGTGCGCACTGGCGACGCCGTCTCGCGAAGGGGACCTGCTGTGCACCATGTGGGCAGCGACGGAGGAGCTGCTCGACGCAGGCGCGGAGCGATTCCTCGCGTCGGTGCGCTTCAGCGCCGAGCCCACCCAGCCGCCGCCACTCTTCCACGAGCTCTAGGTCCGGCCCGTCGTGCGCATCGTCGTCGGACACGCCAACCCGGACTTCGATGCCTACGCGTCCACCGTGGCGGCGACCAAGCTGTTCCCCGGTGCGCAGCGCGGTCTTTCTCGGCAGCCAGAACGCGAACGTTCGAGCCTTCCACAACCTGCACGAGGAGTTCTTCGACTTCGTCGACTTGCGCGGGCTCGACATGGAGGCGGTCGACTCGGTGGTGATGGTCGACACGCGCGACCCGGACCGGGTGGGGGAGTTCAGAGACGTCGTGACCCGTCCGGGTGTGGAGGTCGTCGTCTACGACCACCATCCGCCGCAGGAGGGCGACATAGCCGGCGTCGAGGACCGGGGCATGCAGGTGGGCGCAACGACCTCGATCCTGGTGCACGAGATACGCGAGCGCGACATCGAGCTGAGCGTGCTCGAGGCGAGCCTCATGCTTCTGGGCGTGCACGAGGACACCGGGTCGCTGACCTACCCGGGAGCGACCGCGTTCGACGCGGAGGCTGCCGCGTGGCTCATGTCGGTCGGTGCGGACATGGAGGTGCTCAACCAGTTCCTCTCGCGAGCGCTGACACCCGCCCAGCAGCAGCTTCTTGCGCAACTACAGGAGTCGCTCGAGGTCTGGGAGATCAACGGGCAGCAGATAGCGGTGGGGACGGCGGCTGCCGACGAGTACGTCGACTCGGCGAGCGTGCTCACGCACTACGTGGTGGAGGACATGGGCTACCGCGTCGCGGTTGCGATCGTCAGCATGCCCGAGCGCCTGCAGGTCGTCGCTCGCTCCCGCATGGCCGAGGTGGACGTCGGAGCCGTCATGGCGAGGATGGGCGGTGGCGGCCACGCCCAGGCGGCGTCGGCGGGATACCGGGACCTCGAGACCGCCGAGGCCTTGAGGCGCGTCCGCGAGGCGCTGCTGGCCGAGGTCAGGCCGCCGCTCAGGGCCGGAGACGTCATGAGCGCTCCGGTGCGCATCGATCGGCCCCGACACGTCGATGGCCGAGGCCGGCGAGTTGATGGCGACGTGGGGACACGGCGGCGTGCCCGTGGTCGACGAGGGCGAGCTGGTGGGCATCGTCACGCGCAAGGACGTCGACAAGGCGCTCAGGCACCGCCTCGATCACGCGCCGGTCAGAGGGTTCATCGGCAAGGGCGTCGTCACGGTGGGCCCGGACATGGACCTCTCAGAGCTGGAGGAGACGCTCGCGACGCGCGGCATCGGCCGGGTGCCGGTAGTCTCGGGCGGCGCGATCGTCGGCATCGTCACGCGCAAGGACGTTCTTCGTGCCGAGCACGGGGACGCGTACTTGGATCGCGGGACCAGCCGCGCTCACCCCGGGGCAACCAAGCGGTTCCTGGAGGGCGTGGACACCCTGCTGCCGCCTGCGCTGCGAGACGCGCTCCGAGAGCTGGGCGAGGTGGCACGCGAACAGGGGTGTGGCGCGCACCTCGTCGGCGGATTCGTGCGCGACATGATGCTGGGCCGGCCCAATCTCGACGTCGATGTGGTTGTGGAAGGCGACGGGGTCGAGTTCGCGGAAGCGGCCTCGCAGCGACTGGGGGCGAGGATCAAGGCGCACCGGCGCTTCGGGACCGCGGTCATCGTTGTGTCGCGCGACTTCCACGTCGACGTTGCGACCAGTAGGGCCGAGTACTACACGAGACCCGGGGCGCTGCCCACCGTCGAGCGATCGAGCCTCCGACAGGATCTTCTGCGCAGGGACTTCACCATCAACGCGATGTCGGCCTGTCTGGACCCGGAGTGCTTCGGCGCGATAGCCGACCCGTTCGGGGGCCTGGCCGATCTGCGCGACGGCACCGTGCGCGTCATGCACGCGCTGTCGTTCGTCGACGACCCCACCCGCGTGCTGCGTGCGGCGCGGTTCGAGCAGCGCTACGGCTTCGCGATGGAGCCGCACACCGAACAGCTTGCGCGGCGAGCCGTCGCCATGGGGCTCGTCGAGGAGGTCTCCGGCGCGCGCATCCGAGAGGAGCTCTACGACATCCTCGGCGAGCCCGCCCCCGTGCCGGTGTTGAGGCGGCTCGACGACCTGGGGGCGCTCGCTCCACTCCTGCCGATCGGGCGCTGACCGCGTGGCGGTTCTGGCTCGCCTCGACGCGGTCGCGCATGCGCTGGAGTCGCAGCAGGAGATCGCTCCGACTCGCGTGTCGAAGCGCGGCGCGTACCTGTGCGCGTTGGGAGCATCGGGAACCAGGGGCAGCGCCGAGCGCTGGCTGCGGCACTTCCGTATCGGCCGGGAGCACGCGCTCGGGGTGCAGGCACTTGCGTCGCGCAGGGCCTGCGGTGCAGCGGGCGCTTGGGGACGCCCGCCCGATGCGAGACAGCCGCCTCTACCGGTTGCTCGAGCCGTTGCCGGCCGAAACGGTACTCAACCTGTGGGCCTCGGGGAGCGAGACCGTGCGTGAGCGCGTAGAGCGCTACAGCACCGAGGTGTCTTGCATCGAGCCCGCGGTGAGCGGACGGGACCTGATCGAGATGGGGGCGCAGCCCGGCGAGGCGTTCTCGGCTATACTCGCCACTGCTCGTGACGACCGGCTCGACGGCCGGGCCGTGGGTCGCGATGCCGAGCTCGCCAACTTGCGACGCCTCGCCCTCAAGCGTGGCATCGTCTCTGATCGAACCGAGGAGAAGGCGTGACCTCTCTGCTGTCGTACGTGCTTCGTGTTCGCCTTGGTCTTCCCGGCCATCATCCTGCACGAGGTCTCCCACGGATACGTCGCGTATCTGCTGGGCGACGAGACCGCGAAGCGCGCGGGCGGCTCAGTCTCAACCCGATCAAGCATGTCGACCCCGTAGGCACCGATCATCCTTCCGGCGACGATGCTGATTTTGTCGGGCGGCAGGTACTTCTTCGGCTGGGCCAAGCCAGTGCCAATCAACCCGTGGGCGTTCAAGAACCAGCGCGAGGGCATGCTGCTGACCGGCGTGGCGGGCCCTGTGACCAACATCGTGCTCGCCGCGTTGTCCGGGCTGCTCTCGCGTCTGTTCGTCGGGCGCGGGGCCGCTCAGCGCTGCCGCGGTCAGCGGGATCGTCGCTCACGGTTCCTGCTCTACTTCTGCCAGGCCAACCTCGTGCTGGCGTTCTTCAACTTGGTGCCGATCCCGCCGCTGGACGGTTCGCGCGTCGTGCAGTACTTCCTGCCGGACCGCCTGCGCGACGCGTACCACTCGATCGAGCGGTACGGTTTCATGCTTCTCATCGGCATCACGTGGCTCGTCCCGGGCGCGTTCAGCGGGTATCTGAACGCTGACGGTCGAGCCGCTCTTCCGCCTCTTCACCGGGTTGTGACGCTGCCGCGCGATGCGGCGCTTGCCTGCGCTATCATGAACCGCACCGTTCGTCACCCGACGCGAGGGGACACGTCGCATCCATGGCCAAGAAGCGCACTCTCACCGGATACCGGCCCACCGGCAAGCTCCATATCGGGCACTGGTTCGGCAACCTGCAGAACATGCTGCACCATGCAGCACGAGTACGACGCCTACTACTTCATCGCCGACTACCACGCGCTCACGAGCGACTGGGCCGACCCCAGCGGTATCGCGCTATCACCGAGGAGATGGTGCTCGACTGGTGCGCGGCCGGTCTCGACCCCGAGATCTGCACGATCTACCGCCAGTCCGACGTCCCTGAGGTCGCCGAGCTGATGCTGTTCTTCTCGATGGTGCTGCCCATGCCGTGGCTGGAGCGCACGCCGAGCTACAAGGAGCAGCGCGCGCAGATCACCACGAAGGACCTCGGCAACGTGGGCTTCTTCCTCTACCCGGCTCCTGCAGGCCGCCGACATCGCGATCGTGCTCGCCGACGCCGTGCCGGTGGGCGAGGACCAGCTGCCGCACCTCGAGCTGACCCGGGAGATCGTGCGCCGCTTCAACAACACCTACGGCGAGTTCCTGCGTCGAGCCGCAGGCGATCATCGCCACGGAGGGCGCGCGCGTGCCGGGCACCGACGGCCGCAAGATGTCGAAGAGCTACGGCAACTCGATCTTCATCAGCGACCCCGAGGACGAGATCCGCGCGAAGGTCATGAGCTTCATGACCGACCCCGCCCGCAAGCTCAAGACCGACCCCGGTGACCCGGACATCTGCCCGCTGCACCAGGTGCACAAGCTCATCGCTCGACGCCGACGAGATCGCCGAGTGGGACCGCTGCTGCCGCGTGGCCGAGTGCGGGTGCGTCGCGCACAAGCGCAAGCTCGCAGACGACCTCGTCGCGCTACTTCGCGCCGTTCCAGGAGCGCCGCGCCGAGCTCGCGGCGATTCCGGGCTTCGCGTGCGGAGGTGCTGGCCGGCGGAGCGGCCAAGGCGCAGGCCCGTCACCACGTCAGTCGTCGCCACGTGTCGCGAGCTCATGGGCCTCGATCCGCGCACGGAGCTCTCGGCGGGCATCGTCGCGAGACGATGCCAGCGACGCGTCGAGTCCGCCCCGTCCTTCCTCGGCGAAGAGTAGCCGGCTCCGAGCGTGGGCTACACGGTCAAGACAGACGTATTCGAGGGCCCGTTCGACCTGCTGCTGCATCTGGTCTCGCGGCAGAAGCTCGACGTGAGCGCACATCTCGATATCCGACGTCGCCGACCAGTACCTCGAGCACATCGACCGGATGGCCGACCTCGATCTCGACGTCGCGAGCGAGTTCCTGCTGCTGGCGGCCACGCTCCTCGAGATCAAGGCGTCGTCGCTGCTCCCGAAGCAAGACGTCTACATCGGCGACGAGCTCGACGACCTCTCGCCGGAAGAGGCGCGGGACATCCTCGTCGCGCGACTGCTCGGCTACAAGCAGTTCAAGAACGCCTCGGCCGAGCTCGCGCAGCGCATGGAGACCGAGGACCGCATGCACCCCCGCCAGGCCGGGCTGGAGCCCGAGTTCCTCGGCCTGATGCCCGACTACCTCGAGGGAGTGACGCTGCACGCGCTGGCGGTGATCTGCGCGGACCTGGAGCACCGGCGCGAGGTGTTCTTGCTCGAGGCCGAGCACGTGGCCAGCATGCCGATCTCGCTCGAACTGCACGCCGAGAGCGTGCGGCGCAAGGTGGCCCACTCCGGCAGGGCGCGCTTCTCCGAGCTTGTCGGCGCCGATGCGACGCCGGAGATGGTCGTCGTGACGTTGCTGGCCGTCCTCGAGCTCTACAAGCGCGGGCTGGTCGACGTGACACAAGACGCGGTCTTCGGCGACATCGTGGTCAGGCAGCTCAGACGAAGATGAGGCCGCCGCCCGCGGCGTGGCCGGGAGGAGCACCATGAGTGACACCGCGGCGATCAGGGCGCGCTCGAGGCGCTGCTGTTCGTCAGCGACGAGCCGGTCTCGGCCGTCGCGTCTCGCCAAGATCATCGACGCATCGCCCGGCGGCGGTGGAGTCGGCGCTCGCCGACCTTGCCGAGGAGTACCGGCGAGCAGGAGCGCGGGTTCCAGCTGCGCGAGGTCGCAGGCGGCTGGCGGCTCTACACGCATCCGGCGCATCACGACGTCATCGAGCAGTACGTGCTGTCGTGGGACACCCGGCGGCTGTCGCAGGCCGCGCTCGAGGCGCTCGCAGTCGTCGCGTACCACCAGCCCGTGACGCGGGCAGGCATCAACGCTGTCCGCGGCGTGAACTCCGAGGGCGTGATCGCGTCGCTCGTGGAGAAGGGCCTCGTGCGCGAGGTCGGCCGCGACAAGAACCAGGGCAACGCGATCCTCTACGGCACGACGCGCACGTTCCTCGAGAAGTTCGGCCTCAAGGACCTCGGCGAGCTGCCGCCGCTCGAGGAGTTCGCTCCTGACGCGACGACCGAGCGCGCCATTCGTGACCGGCTCTCCGGGGGCGGGGGAGCCAGCCCTCGAGTGGACGAGGACGCGGACGACGAGATCGCCGTGGTCGACTGATTCCCGGGCCGGAGACACACCCGACGAACGAGGCCATCACAGGACGCGGCGCGCAGATGCGGTCGGCCCCATGCGCCTCCAGAAGTTCCTCGCGCGCGCCGGCGCCGCCTCGCGGCGCGGCAGCGAGGACCTGATGACGGCGGGCCGTGTGACGGTCAACGGCGCTGTCGTCACCGAGCTCGGGAGCAAGGTCGACCCGCGATGGACGTGGTCGCGGTCGAGGGACGCGCGTTGTCCCCATGGGAGCCCGGTCTACCTGGCGCTGAACAAGCCTGCCGGCGTACGTGACCACCATGAGGGACCCCCAGGGCAGGCCGACGGTGGCGACGCTCGTGCCCCTGGACGATCACCCCGGCCTGTTTCCGGTGGGGAGACTCGACCTCGAGACCACCGGGCTGCTGCTCTTCACGACCGATGGCGAGCTGTCTCACCGGCTGCTGCATCCACGCTGGAAGGTGCCAAAGACCTACGTCGCCGTGGTCGACGGCACCCCCGGGCCCGATCTCGGCGCTCGAGTCCGGGGTCGAGCTCGACGACGGAACGACGGCGCCCGCGGTGGTCCGGGCGGTCGAGAACCGCCCGGGCGCGGCTGGTCGAGATCACGATCCGCGAGGGGCGTAAGCGCCAGGTGCGCCGGATGTTCTCGCTGTACATCCGGTGACGCA
This sequence comes from uncultured Actinomycetes bacterium, assembly GCA_963726325.1. GTDB lineage: Bacteria > Actinomycetota > Coriobacteriia > Anaerosomatales > PHET01 > CAVPCY01. Next base: position 166,575 of record CAVSCA010000001.1, read on the forward strand.
GCTTCATCGCACCGTGTCGGCCCCGTTGAGCTGGGCATGCTGGAGCCCGGTTCGTGGCGAGCTCGATGCCGGGGAGCTCGCCGCGCTCCGTGAGGCAGCGGAGATGGGGGTGTAGGTGGCGCTCGTCGTGTTCACAGGGGGCGCGAGCAGCGGCAAGAGGGCGCCGCCAGCGCGATCTGGTGATGTCTCGCGTCGGCGACGATGGAGCCACGGTCGTGGTGTTCGGACGTGAGACCGAAGACGATGAGTTCGCCGAGAGGATCGCGCGCCACCGGTCAGCAGCGACCGGTGCACTGGACGACCCTAGAGGTGCAAGACGCATCGGGGTGGACCGCTCGCGTGCCCGAGGACGAGACGGTACTGATCGACTGCATGGGTACTCTACTGGGCCTCATCATGGATGAGGCAGGTTCAGAGGCCGAGTCTGCGGACCCAGACGTGTTGCCCCTCGCATTCGCGGAGCATGTCGAGCGGGTACTCGACGACATCATCGCCTGGCTCGTGAACCGGCGCGGCGACACCGTGGTGGTGACGAACGAGGTTGGCGACGGGGTCGTCCCGCCTACGCCCTCGGACGCGTGTTCCGTGACGTTCTGGGCAGAGCGAACCGTGCCCTGGTGGACGGTGCCGACGCGGCGTACCTGTGCGTTGCCGGACGACTCGTGGACCTACGCGCCAGACCGGCCCAGGCATCATGGCCTGAGGACTGACGATCGAAGGGGTTCGATGACCGAGCAAGACACGACCTACGAAGCACAACTCAAATCAGTGGTCGTGTCGGTTCAGCCGACATCGCCGGCGGATGAGAACGCCGCCTGGGAGCGACTGGATTACTACCAAGCCGCCGCGCTCCCTCGGGCGGCTCGAGGAGGTGGCTGCCCGCGTGGCTCGGGTGCAATGCACCACACGCCCCGCGGTGAACAAGAAGGCCGTCGTAATCGCCGCGGCGGATCACGGGGTGGTGGCCGAAGGCGTGTCGGCGTACCCGCAGGACGTGACGTGGCAGATGGTGGCGAACTTCTCGACAGGGGGCGCGGCGATCAACGCGCTCGCGCGCAGCGCCCGAGCCGAGGTGGTCGTCTACGACGTCGGTGTAGCGGCGGAGATCGAGCATCTTCCGGGCGTAGAACACCGAAAGGTGGCCAGGGGCACGCAGAACATGGCCCTGGGGCCGGCGATGACACGCGAGGAGTGTGCGCGAGCCGTGCTGATCGGCGTGGAGGCG
>CAVSCA010000002.1:0-300000 GCA_963726325.1 uncultured Actinomycetes bacterium
ATCACGCACTTCGACGTGTCCGAGTACTCCACTCGCTTCGCGGGCTACGTACACGACTTCGATCCTTCGGCACTGCTCGATCCCAAAGAGGCGCGGCGCATGTCGCGGTTCCAGCAGTTCGCCATGGTTGCCGCGGATGAGGCGCTGCGAGATGCCGGCCTGAGGAGATCGACGAGGAACTCGCGCTTCGCGCCGGGTGCATCGTGGGCTCCGGTATCGGCGGCGTGGGAACGATGGAAGAGCAGATCGCCGTCATGGGCGAGCGGGGTCCCGGTAGAGTGAGCCCGTTCATCGTGCCGATGATGATCGTGGATCTCGCTGCGGGCCAGATCTCCATCAAGTATGGTCTCAAGGGCATCAACTACGCGCCGGTGTCCGCTTGCGCCACGGGCAACCACGCGCTGGGTGAGGCGTTCGAGGTGATTCGGCGTGGAGACGCAGACGTAGTCGTCGCCGGTGGCTTCGACGCCGGGGTGACACACATCGGTCTAGCGGGCTTCTGCGCAGCGCGCGCACTCTCGACACGCAACGACGACCCGCAAAGTGCGTCGAGGCCGTGGAGCGCGAGCCGTGACGGCTTCGTCATCGCCGAGGGCGGCGCCATTCTCGTCCTCGAGGAGTGGGAGCACGCGAAGGCCCGTGGCGCGACCATCCGAGCGGAACTCGCGGGCTATGGCGCCACCGCGGATGCGTACCACATCACCGCCCCCGCTCCTGACGGTTCCGGTGCGGTTCGCTCGATGGACATCGCGCTTGCCAAAGCGGGGTTGTCCCCGCAAGACGTCGACTACATCAACGCTCACGGCACGTCGACGCCGGTGGGCGACCTTGCTGAGACCAACGCGATCAAGCAGGTCTTCGGAGGCGGTGCTCCGCTCGTTTCGAGCACCAAGTCGATGATGGGCCACATGCTCGGGGGGGCGGGTGCGGCCGAAGCCATCGCATGCGTGCTCGCCATGGAGCACGGCCTCATCCCTCCGACGATCAACCTCACTGACCCCGATCCCGAGTGCGACCTCGACTACGTCCCGCTCGTCGCGCGCAAGGCTCAGGTATCGGTCGCGATGAGCAACTCGTTCGGGTTCGGCGGGCATAACGCCACGCTGGTGTTCACTGCAGCGGAGTAGTGACGTGGCGAAGCGCAAGCCCGAGACCCCCGAGGCCGACCTCGCCACGAAGCTCGCGATCGCCGAGCGGATCCTCGGCCACCACTTCGATGACCAGCAGCTTCTGCAGCGCGCGCTCACTCACCCCTCGGCGGTGGAGGACCGCGACCCCACCTGCTACTACGAGCGGCTGGAGTTCCTCGGGGACTCGATCGTCGGCTTCTTCATCGCCGAGGAACTCTACACCCGCTTCCCGCTCATGCCCGAAGGCGGCATGACCCGCATCAAGGTCTCCGCCGTCGCCGGCTCGGTGCTGGCGTCGGTATCGGCGGAGCTCGGCCTCTCAGACGCTCTCATCTTGGGCGAGAGCGAGCTGGGGACCGGACGGCGCGGCCTGAACTCGGCCCTCGAGAACGTCTTCGAAGCGCTCGTCGCGGCGCTCTACCTCGACGCGGGGATCGACGTCGCACGGCGTTGGGTGCTCGCGACACTCGGGCCGCTGATCTCAGAGGAGGTCGCGTCGTATCCCGAGAACCCCAAGTCGGCGCTCCAAGAGATCGTCCAGTCGCGAGGGGAGTCGGCGGTCTACCGCATCGACAGCCAGGAGGGTCCGCCGCACGCACGGGTCTTCACGGCCTCGGTAGAGGTCGCAGGTGAAGTCATCGGCACCGGTTCCGGACGCACGAAGAAGGAAGCCGAGGCCGCGGCGGCGACGGCTGCTCTGGAGGCCGTTCAGGGCTGAGTTCCTCCGCCTGCGCCGACCAAGCGCTGTGGTAAACTGTCCGGCACGTCCGCGCGGCGCGGAACACCTTGTCGACCTGCGCTTTTCCGAGGGGGAACGTGCATCTCAACTCGCTCATACTCAAGGGCTTCAAGTCCTTTGCTGACCGCACGGTGCTCTCCCTCGAGCCCGGCGTCACGGTGGTCGTGGGCCCCAACGGCTCCGGGAAGTCCAACATCTCCGACGCGGTACTGTGGGTGCTTGGCGAACAGAGCGCCAAGACGCTGCGCGGCCATGCGATGGAAGACGTCATCTTCGCCGGGTCTTCGGCACGCCAGCCGGTGGGTGTGGCCGAGGTCGACTTGGTGCTCGACAACTCCGACGGCACGCTCCCACTGGAGTTCACCGAGGTAACCATCACTCGGCGCATGTACCGCTCCGGGGACAGCGAGTACCTGATCAACCAGTCTCCGGCGCGACTCATGGACGTCCAGGACCTGCTCCACGACTCGGGGCTCGGCCGCGACACGCACTCGATCATCAGCCAGGGGCGCCTGGATGAGGTGCTCAACTCCCGCGCTGAGGACAGGCGCACCCTCATCGAGGAGGCCGCCGGCGTCCTGAAGCACAAGAAGCGCAAGGAGCGCGCACTTCGCAAGCTGACCGGGATGGACGCGCACCTCGAGCGCGCAAAGGACGTCTCCTCGGAGATCGAGCGGCAGCTTCGTCCGCTCGAGCGCCAGGCCAACAAGGCCGCCAGTCACGCCGGCTTGGTCAAGGAGCTCCGCGACGTCGAGTGTGCCCTCGCAGTCGACGACCTTCGCCGACTTCAGGCCGAGTGGGAGAGCCTCGCCAAACTCGAGAACGAGGCCGACGCCGATATCGAGCTGTCGCGCTACCGCTTGGGCGAGAAGGAGCGCGAACTAGAGAAGTTCCAGATGATGCTCGAGGAGAAGGGGCTGTTCGTCGGGGACCTCTCGGAGCAACGTCGGCGCATGCAGTCTATTCTCGAGCGCCTCGACGCGGGACTGCTGCTCCTGGAGGAGAAGGGCAAGAACCTCGTCGCCCGGCTCTCCGATCTTCGGGCCAAGCTTCACCAGTCCGAGACGAGAGCGGCGTCTCGCGGTGGCGAGCTCGAGGCGCTCAGCGCGGAACGCGGCGAGACAGACGGCCGCCTCAAGGCCCTGTACGGGCAACTCAACGAGTTGCGCAAGGAATCGGAGGCGGTACGCAAGGCGCGGCTCGCCTCGGATGAGGAGCTCGCTCGTCTCGGATCCGAGTTGCGACGGGCGCGCAAGCTGCTGGAGGACGACCGCGCCTCACACTCCAAGGGGCAACAGGCGCTGCAGGCCTTCTCGCTCGAGAAGGAGCTGCTCGCCGAGCGCGCCGACCAGGTCCGAGAAGCCGGACAGTCTGCGCATGCCACGCTCTCGGCACGCCGCTCTCGGCTCGAGTCACTGCAGGCCCAGCTCGCGCGTCTCAAGCGGGACATGGCCCTCGCCGACGGCGACGTTGACAAGCGAGTGCGCGTGCTCGACTCGCGTCGGCGCGAACTCGACACCCGCAGGGAGGCCCTTACGGCCTCACGCGGCGAGGCCAAGGGGCTCGAAGAAGTCGACCGGGCGTTCGCCTCGGCGTCTCCAGGCCTTGCATGGGCGATAAGCAAGGAGCGCGACCTCAGCGGCATCGTCGGTCCGCTCTCCGACGCCGTTCGCGCCCCGGAGCAGCTTGAATCGCTGGTGGAGCGGCTCCTGGGCTCAGACCTGTTCGGCATCCTCGTGGAAGACTCCGGCGCGGCGGCACGTGTCGCACGCGCTCTGTCGGCGGAGGTCGAAGGCGAGGTCTCGCTCGTCCCTTTGGACGGCATGCGTCCACGCGCGACTTCTCGCTCGCCCAAGGGACAGCGGCTGTTCGACCAGATCGACTGCGATCCGGCTGCCCGACAGGCGATCGAGGCGCTTCTGGGCGACGTCTACCTGGTCGACACGATCGAAGATGCCCTTGCGGCATCGGCATCCGACAAGTCCGGCTCACGCTTCGCGACTCGCGAAGGAGCGGTCGCTTGGCCCAACGGCAAGCTCACGCTGGGCACCCAGGTCTCGGATACCGATGGCGTACTCACGCGCAAGCGCCGCATCAACGAACTTCGCGACGAATCCACGGCGCTCGTGGCGCAGGTCGGGGAGGCCGAATCCGACGTCACGACGGCGGAGGAGGCGCTCGCGCTCGCACAACAGGACGCCCTCGAGATCTCGCAGAAGATCGCCTCGCTCACCGGCGAGCACGACTCGCTGCTCGCAGATGTCGGTCGGCTTGAGACCCAGCTCACCGCACTGGACAACGAGGCCGCATCGGTGGAGCGAAGAATCGCCGAGATCAACGAGCGCGCCGAGAAGGACCGCCCGCAGATCGACGAGTACGAGGCCGGCATCGCCCGCAACCTCAAGAACATCGAGCTGTTCGAAGAGGAGCTCGCGAGCGCAAGCGAGGTCCGCGACGCGCGCTTCAGGGAGGAGAGCGCTGTCTCGGAGCGCCTCAGTGTGTGCCAAGTCGAGATCGCGACCGTCTCGGAGCGCGAGGTCCATCTCAAGCGCCAGGTCAACACCATCACCGCGGAGCTCAAGGAGCTCGGCGACACCGTCGAGCAGTCGCGGGCCACCGAAGAGGCGCTCGAGCTGCTGCGCGCGAGGATAGAGCCGGTCCACGAGCTCTATCTCGTCTTGCAGGAGCGGGCCGATCACTGGGCGAGCAAGCTCCGAGACAGGGCGCGATTCGAGCAGGCCGACTCGGAGTCGCTGCGCTCGACCATTCACGGGGCCCAGGATGCGGTACGCGAGGTCCAGTCTGAGATCGACTCGAAGAACGAGGCGATGGGCGATCTCAGGGTGACCAAGGCGCAACTCGAGATACAGGTCGATCAGGCCGTGCGCCGGATCGTGGAGGAACAGGGCCTGCCGCTCGAGACGGCGCTCGCCGCGGCGCCGCTTGACGACCGGACGGAGGCGCAGGACCGCGCTCACGCCCTTCGCAAGCGGATCGCCAACCTCGGGCCGGTCAATCCGGTGGCCGTGGAGGAGTTCGAGGCACTCAGAGGGCGCCGCGACTTCATGACAGACCAGATCGCCGACCTCGACTCGTCGAGAAAGGCGCTCGCGCAAGGTCGTCGCAGCCATCGACAGGAAGATGAAGGATCGCTTCCTCGAGACCTTCGAAGCCGTCGACGCGCACTTCCAGGAGATCTTCTCGGTGCTGTTCCCGGGCGGAGCGGCGCAGCTGCAACTCACCGATCCTGATGACCCGGAGGTCACGGGGGTCGAGGTCATCGCGCAACCGCGCGGCAAGAAGCTCGCGAAGATGTCGCTGATGTCGGGTGGCGAGAAGTCGCTCACCGCGCTCGCACTGCTCTTCGCCGTCTACAAGACGCAGACCATGCCCCTTCTACATCCTCGACGAGGTCGAAGCAGCGCTGGACGACACGAACCTGAGACGGTTCGTCGCGTTCGTCGAGTCGATGCGCAAGTACACGCAGTTCGTCGTCGTCACCCACCAGCGCCGTACGATGGAGTCGGCCGACGTCTTGTACGGCGTATCGATGCAGGCTGACGGCGTGAGCAAGGTTGTCAGCCAGAAGCTCGACAGGACGACGCAGCCGATGGAGGGCGCCGATGAGCACGCCGTGGTTTAGGCGGCTGGCTGACGGCCTCACCAAGAGCCGCGAGCGACTTGGCGAGCAACTCAACGTTCTGCTCAACCGTGGTCCGGACCTCGACGACGAGTTCTGGTCGGACCTCGAAGACGCCCTCATCGGTGCAGACATCGGCTTCACCGCTACCACAGAGATCGTCGACAGCCTTCGCCAGGAGTCCGCCCGCAAGGCGCTGCCTGACGCGGCCGCCGTCATCGACGATGCTGATCGAGCGCATCGCCGCCGAGTTCAAGCCGGGCGAGGACGTGTTCGCGCTCGCACCGGTCACCATCCTCATGGTGGGGGTGAACGGGACCGGAAAGACCACCTCGGTGGGCAAGCTCGCCAAACAAGCGGTCGACTCCGGCAGATCGGTCATGCTTGGCAGCGCGGACACGTTCCGCGCCGCGGCCGCCGAGCAGCTCGACGTCTGGGCCCAGCGCGCTCAGGTGCCCGTCGTCCGTCGCGACAGGGGAGCCGACCCTGCGGCAGTCGCATTCGACACGGTCGTGGCCGCCGAGAAGGCCGGTGCCGATCTCACGCTGATCGACACTGCGGGCCGGCTGCACACCTCTACCGAGCTCATGCGGGAGCTGCAGAAGGTCAAGCGCGTCACCGAGAACCGCAGCGCCCCGCCGGTCAAGACGGTGCTCGTGATGGACGCGACCACCGGGCAGAACGGCCTTGCTCAGGCGCGGGAGTTCGACGCCGCGCTCGGGGTCGACGGCATCGTGCTCACCAAGCTCGACGGAACCGCCAAGGGTGGCATCGCCGTCGCCATATCGCGCGAACTGCAGATTCCGATTCTGCGAATCGGGGTCGGCGAGGGGCTTGAGGACCTCAGACCCTTCGAACCTGACGTCTTCGCCCGGGCCCTCGTTCGTGGAGAGTGACGACCTCTACACCGGACCGACGCTGTTGGCGCCCGGGGCCAGCGACACGAGACGGAATCTCGCGAGACGGCTGATCATTCCGCTCGCGCTCCTGTTCTTCGCCGTCGTACTTGTCTTCTACGTCTTCTTCACGTCGATCACGGTGCGAGGGGTGTCGATGGAGCCCACGCTGCGCAACGGGGACCGGCTTCTCATCACCAAGGGCTACGATACGCCCGCTCGAGGGGACGTTGTCGTGTTCGCGACACTCGACACTCGCAACCGCGAGGAAGACCTCGTCAAGCGAGTCATCGCAGTTCAGGGTGACACGGTGGAAGTGCGGCAGGGTATCGCCTTGGTCAACGGCGCAGTCGAGCCCACGAGGGGCCTGTTGACGAGCCCGTACGACCCCACCTACGTCGAGCCCTTCGTGATCGCACCGGGCAGCGTGTTCGTCATGGGCGACAATCGGCCGATTGCGCTGGATAGTCGCTCGCTCGGTCCCGTGCCGGTCACTGCCATCAAGGGCAAAGGGGTCTACCTGTACGCCCCGATCGGCCACGCACGCTCACTGCGCTGACCGATTGACCGTGGCAGCGACGCCGACTAGGGTTGTCCGTGCCACGACCCCAACCTGTGAACGACGAAAGGCCCCCGCCCGATGTTTCAGAACCTCTCCGACCGCCTCCAGCAGATCTTCGCAGGACTCACCGGCAAGGGCAGACTGACCGAGGCCGACGTCGACGCCGCCATGCGCGAGATCCGCATGGCGCTGCTCGAGGCCGACGTGAACTTCAAGGTCGTCAAGGAGTTCGTCGCCAAGGTCCGGGAGCGTGCGGTCGGCTCGGACGTGCTCTCGTCGCTCACGCCGGGACAGCAGGTCATCAAGATCGTGCTCGACGAGATGACCCACCTGCTGGGCGACACGAACAGCAAGCTGGCGCTCTCGGGCCGCATTCCCAACGTCGTCATGCTCGTGGGCCTGCAGGGCTCGGGCAAGACCACCGCCACGGCCAAGCTCGCACTGCTGCTGCGCAAGCAGGGCAAGCATCCGCTGATGGTCGCCTGTGACGTCTACCGTCCCGCCGCCATGGACCAGCTCGAGGCACTCGGCCGCGAACTCGACATCCCCGTCTACCGAGGCGACTCGGCACGACCCGGTCGCCATCGCGACGCGCAGGCGTTCGGGAGGCGATCGACACGCTGCGCGACGTGGTCATCGTCGACACCGCAGGGCGTCTGCACATCGACGAGGAGATGATGTCGGAGGCCGCCGCCATCCGGGACGCCGTCAAGCCCGACCAGATACTCATGGTCGTGGACGCGATGACCGGTCAGGATGCCGTCAACGTCGCCGCCGCGTTCGCCGAGAAGGTCAACTTCGACGGCGTGATCATGAGCAAGCTCGATGGCGACGCCCGGGGTGGCGCCGCGCTGTCGATCCGCCAGGTCACCGGCAAGCCGATCAAGTTCGTCTCGGCAGGCGAGAAGCCCGACGCGCTCGAGCCCTTCTACCCCGACCGAATGGCCAAGCGCATCCTCGGCATGGGCGACGTCGTCTCGCTCATCGAGAAGGCGCAGGAGGCGGCGGCCGGCGCCGATGAGGTTGACGAGAAGACCGCCGCGCGGCTCGCCAAGGGCGACTTCACCCTCGAGGACTTCCTCACTCAGATCAAGCAGGTGCGCAAGATGGGCGGGCTGGGCGGCATCCTCAAGTCACTGCCGGGCGCGGGCAAGCTCAAGGACGTCGAGGGACAGGTCGACGAGGGCGAGCTCGATCGCGTCGAGGCGATCATCTTCTCGATGACCCGCAGGGAGCGGCGCAACCCCAAACTCCTCAACGGATCGCGGCGGGAGCGGATCGCCAGAGGCGCCGGCGTGAGCGTCACCGACGTGAACAGAGTCCTCAAGCAGTTCACCGAGGCCCGCAAGCTCATGAAGCAGCTCCAGGCCACCCAGGGAAAGGGCCGAGCGCAGGATGCGCCTGCCCGGAATGGGGGGCGGGCTCGGGGGAATGTAGGCGCGCGCGACGGGTGTGGTTCTGCCGAGCATCCGGCGCGTCTTTGACCGAAGCCCGACCCTGCCGTATCATTATCCACCGCTTTGCTCGAAAGGAGCGTCCGCATCCGCGCGGACGCCTTGTCCGGAGGTGAACCCGTTGGCAGTCAAGATCCGCCTGGCGCGTCACGGTGCCAAGAAGGCCCCGTTCTACCGCATCGTCGTCGCCGACGGTCGCGCGCGCCGCGATGGCCGATTCATCGAGATAGTCGGCCGCTACAACCCCCGCACCAACCCGTCGACCGTCGAGGTCGACGTTGAGAAGGTCGACGCTTGGATCGCGAAGGGCGCCCAGCCCAGCGAGGCCGTGGCGAAGCTCATCGCCATCGCGAAGGGCGAGAAGCAGGCGCCGGTCGCCGAGGCCAAGGTCTCCAAGAAGGCCGCCGACAAGGCCAAGGCCGAGGCCGACGCTGCTGCGAAGGCAGCGGAGGAGGCAGCCGCGGCCAAGGAGGCGCGCCGCTGCAGAGGCCGCCGCTGAGGAGGCTGCTGCCGAGGAGGTCGCCGAAGAGGCTCGCCGAGGAGCCGGTCGCTGAGGAGGCCCCCGCAGAGGATGCCCCGGCCGCCGAAGAGGCTGCCGAGAAGGCCGCCGATGCTGCCGACGAAGAGTAGCGGGACGCGCGAATGTCCCGCACCGGTGCTGACACCGAAGCGCTTGTCCGCTACCTCGTCGAGTCGCTTGTAGACGTGCCTGAGGCGGTGAAGATCGCCGTCACCCAGACTGACGACTCCGTCAGCTTCATGGTGGAGCTCGATCCCGTCCGACGTCGGCAAGGTCATCGGGCGCGGCGGGCGCACCATAAAGGCCATCCGCACTCTTGCCCGGGCTGCCGGCAGCACAGAGAACCGGCAGGTCGAGGTCGACGTCGTAGGCTGACATGCCCATGGCCACGGAGCCCTACGCCGCGATCGGGCGCGTCACGAAGACGCACGGACTCAACGGAGAGGTCTCCGTCGTCTTCGACGACGAGGCCTCTCCTGTTGCTTCGCGAGGGCCTTCTCGTGTGGTTCGTGCCACCCCCCGGGCAGGTACGTTCGTCGCGCATCGTGCAGACTCGGCCAGGGCCCAAGGGGACGCTGGTGTCGTTTCAGGACGTGACCACGGTTGACCAAGCGGCTCCTCTTGTCGGCTGCAGCATCCTCGCACGCGCGGAGGATCTCCCCGCGAATGGGAGAACGCGGATGACGAGTGACGATGCCGGGATTCTCGGTGTGCGACGACGGAGCGCGGGGACCTGGGCGTCGTGCGTCGAGACGATCATCACAGGCGCGAACGACGTCTGGGTCGTCGACGGCGCGTTCGGAGAGGTGCTCATCCCGGTGATCGACGACGTCGTGCTCGATATCGACGAGCAGGAGCGCACCATCCGGGTAGCGCTGCTCCCGGGGCTGCTGGAGGACGACGACCGCGTGAGGGTCGACGTCCTCACCATCTTCCCCGAGATGTTCGACGCGCCGATGTCGGCCTCGATCGTCGGCTTGGCGCGTGAGAAGGGCCTCCTCGAGCTGCACGCTCCACAACCTGAGGGACTGGACGCACGACCGCCACCGCACCACCGACGACGCGCCCTACGGCGGCGGGCCGGGCATGGTGATGAAGCCGGAGCCCATCTTCGAGGCCGTCGACTCCGTACGCAGGCCTCGACGCAGACCCCGGCATCGTGGGCTTCCTGACGCCGGCGGGCCAGCGCCTTCACGCAGCAGCTCGCCGAGGAACTGGCTGAGCGCGACGCGCCTCATCCTCGTGTGCGGGCGCTACGAGGGCTTCGACGAGCGGGTGTTCGCGCTCGCCGACTTCCAGATCTCGATCGGCGACTACGTCCTGACCGGCGGCGAGCTGCCGGCGATGGTCGTCGTCGACGCCGTCGCGCGGCTTCATGCCGGGCGTTCTGGGCGACGAGCTGAGTGCGGCGGACGAAACCTTCACAGAAGGTCTACTCGAATACCCCCAGTACACGCGCCCCGCCGAGTATCGTGGTCTCGAGGTACCCGAGGTGCTCCGTTCGGGCGATCATGCGAGGATCGCCGCGTGGCGAAGGGAGCAGTCGGTGCGCAAGACCGCGCGACTGAGGCCCGACCTGCTGCCTCAGGCCGCACTGACCGAGTCGGAGAGGGCCGTCGCGAACAGCGAGCGCGAAGGCCTGGACAGACAGGAAGACAGCCGATGAGTCCGAGCGAGGGCTCTGTGAGCGGTGAGCCGTCCGAGCAGGACCTCTCGATGCCGCGCGCTGACCAGACCTCGGTAGGTCGCTGGATGGTCGAGACCGCGCTGCTGCTCATCGTTGCGTTCGTCATCGCCCAAGGCGTCAAGGCGTTCGTGGTGCAGCCGTTCGTCATTCCGACCGGGTCGATGATCCCGACGATCGGTGTCGGCGACTACGTACTCGCCGAGAAGATCAGCTACCTCTTCGGGGGCACGCCCACGCAGGGCGACATCGTCGTCTTCGATGATCCCATGGGCGAGCACCCGCAGCTCATCAAGCGGGTCATCGCAACCGAAGGGCAGACCGTCGACGTCCGTGACGGTGACGTGTACGTCGACGGGGAGCCACTCTCGGAGCCCTACGTTCACGGGAAGGCGACTACCCCCGGCACAGTCGCAACGCCTGTCGTCATCCCGCGGGGATACGTCTGGCTGATGGGGGACAACCGGCCCAACAGCGGCGACAGCCGCTACTTCGGGCCACAACCGATCTCCGCCGTACACGGCAGGGCATTCTGGACGTATTGGCCGCTAGGCCAGTTCGCTCCGCTAGACTGATTCACCGACCACGACCCGTTGTCCGCATCTGAGGAGTCGATCTGATGGCATCCGAGCACGTGAGCGATGAGGAGCAGCCGACCTCGACGCTGAGGTGGCTCATCGAGACCGCGCTGCTCGTCGCTTTGGCGTTCGTGCTCGCTCAAGGCATCAAGTCCTTCGTCGTGCAGCCGTTCGTCATACCGTCCGGTTCGATGCTGCCGACCATCCAGCTGGGCGACCGCGTGATCGCCGAGAAGCTCACGTACCGCTTCTCCCACCCGCCCAAACCCGGCGAGATCGTGGTGTTCGAGAACCCACAGGGCTATCCGCCGATCCTCATCAAGCGTGTCATCGCCACCGGCGGCCAGACGGTCGATCTCAAGGACGGCAGGGTCTACGTCGACGGCAAGCTGCTCGACGAGCCATACACCCACGGCAAGCCGACCCAGCCGCTCAACCCGGCGTACACGTACCCGTTCAAGGTCCCCGATGGCTACGTGTGGTTGATGGGTGACAACCGCACGAACAGCGGCGACAGCCGGGAGATCGGCCCCGTGGCGCTCTCGGCGATCAAGGGCCGAGCCATGTGGACGTACTGGCCGCCCAAGGCGTTCGGGCCGCTCGAGTAGTCGCGAGACCACCGACGGCGAGGCTCCGAGCGCGTCTGCCAACCCCATTGCCCGCCGTACGGCGGTGGTCTATACTACCCACTCGCGCCTGCTTCAGGGTCGCACTGACACGTCGAAAGAACAGGAACAACCAAGACCATGGATATCATCCGCGCAATCGAGCAGCAGCAGATCCGCGAGGACCTGCCGCCGTTCGCCGTTGGCGACACCGTCAAGGTCCACTACAAGATCATCGAGGGTACGCGCGAGCGCACCCAGGTCTTCCAGGGCGTCGTCATCCGGCGTCACGGCGCGGCCAACCGCGAGACCTTCACCGTCCGCAAGATCTGCTTCGGCGTCGGCGTCGAGCGCACCTTCCCCGTGCACTCGCCCAAGATCGAGAAGATCGAGATCGTGAGCCAGCGGCAAGGTCCGCCGCGCCAAGCTCTACTTCCTCCGCGACAAGGTCGGCAAGGCCGCCCGCCTCAAGGAGAAGGGCTACTAGGCCGCTCTCATGCACGCACGCAGCACTGCGACTCACCGAGCGGGGCTGCTGCCACAGCGGCGCCCCGTTCGTGCGTTTCTCGGCAGGTGAGCCACGATGAGCCCGAGAGACCGCGCTCCATCGCCGAGATCCGCGACCTGCTCGCGGCGCGACCGGCGCTCGCGCTCGACGCGGCTCGCTCGACGAGCTCGCCGACGACGACCGGGCGGGTGTGCGCTGCCGCGTCGCGGCGGCGCGGGCCCGGGAAGCGGCAGCCGGCGCGGAGCGCACCCGCTTGGCGCGGTTGTACGAGCTCGAGCGCCAGCTCCAGGGCCCAGGGCTACCTGGTCATCGCCGGTGTCGACGAGGTCGGGCGGGCGCCCTCGCCGGCCCGCTCACCGCGGGCGCGTGCGTGCTGCCTGCGCGCCGCGCATCGCCGGCCTCGACGACAGCAAGCGGCTCACCCCGCTCGCGCGAGCAGCTCGCATCGCGCTGTCCATCAAGGAGATCGCCCTGTGCTGGTCCGTCGCACACGTGCCCCCCGAGGAGATCGACGCGCTGGGCATCACCGCCGCGCTCGCGCCGTGCTATGGGCCGAGCGCTCGCGGGGCTCGAGCTTGAGCCCGACCACGTGGTCGTCGACGGGCTGCCCGTTCGGGTCGTCGAGCAGGAGACCGCGGTGGTGAAGGGTGACTCGAAGGTCGCGGCGATCGCGGCGGCTTCCATCGTCGCGAAGGTCGCACGAGACGAACTCATGCGCGACTGGCGCGCGACCACCCCGAGTACGGCTTCGAGATCAACAAGGGCTACGGCACCCCGGAGCACCTCGAAGCCATCGCGCGACTCGGGCTCAGCCCCGCACTCGGCGCTCGTTCTCGCCCGGCGGCGGCACGCATGTCGCTGTTCTAGCAGCGCCATCGCCGGCTCGTCCGGTAAACCGCGCGGCAAGATTCCGGTTACCCGCCTCCTGCCACGCTCGCCCAGGAGGTGGTGGCGATGACTGACGGAACGCAAGAAGCTGGGGGAGCGCGGCGAGGACGCGGCGGTAGCGTATCTCGAGCGCGTCGGGACTGACGATCGTCGAGCGCAACTGGCGCTGCCCGACCGGCGAGATCGACATCGTGGCACTCGACGGGGAGACGCTCGTCTGTGCGAGGTCAAGACGCGTCGCACAGCCACGAAGGGCACGCCGGAAGACGCGGTCACGCCGGCGAAGCAGCGGCGGTACGCCGACTGGCCGCCGCATACATGCAGCACGCCGGAGTCATCGAGACGCGCCGTGCGGTTCGACGTCATCACGCTGCTGGTGATCGCCGAGGACCGGGCGCTGCTGCGGCACCACCGCGCGGCGTTCGTCCCGGCGACGTGCAGTGAACGCGACTCAGTGCACGGTCCGGACAGCGACGATACTCGGGGTCGAGGCGATGCCGGTCGATGTCGAGGTCGACGTCGGCCCGGGCTGCCGTCCTTCGCGATCGTGGGCCTGCCCGACTCGCGGTGCAGGAGGCACGCGAGCGAGTGCGCTCGGCGTTGCGCGCGTCCGGTTTCGACTTGCCCAACGCCCGAATCGTGGTGAATCTCGCGCCCGGCCCGCTGCGCAAGCACGGAACAGGCTTCGACCTGCCGATCGCGCTCGGCATGCTGGCGGCCACAGGCAGCTGCCACCCGCCTCACTGAAGCGAGTCTCGCGGTGGGCGAGCTCTCGCTCGACGGTCGCGTTCGGCCCGTCCCGGGCATGCTGGCGCACGCACTCGGCGCTCGCGACGCGGACTGCATGCTTCTCGGCCCGCGCGCAACCGCGAGGTCGCAGCTATCGACGGGCTCGACTACCTGCCCCTCGAGCATCTCGCGGAGCTGCGGCGAGGACTGCCCGCACCGGCGGACGCCTCGACATCCGATGCCGCTGCGACACGACCGGCGCCGGCTCTGGACTTCGCCGAGTCGTCGGCCAGGAGTCTGCCGAGCGCGCGCTCGCGATCGCGCGGCCGGCGGGCACAACGTGCTGATGGTCGGTCCGCCGGGTTCGGGCAAGACGATGCTCGCCCGCGGCTGCCCGCGATTCTGCCGCCGCTCTCGCGCAAGCGAGCGACTCTGAGACCGCGCTCGTCCACTCGGTCGCCGGACTCGACGACGCGCCGCGCTCGCGGCGTGCGTCCGTTCCGCGCGCCACACCACTCGGCTCGATCGCGGGACTGGTGGGCGGAGGCTCGCCGCCGCGCCCGGGGAGGCGTCGCTCGCGCACAACGGCGTGCTGTTCCTCGACGAGATGCCCGAGTTCGGTCCGGCGGCGCTGCAGGCCTCCGGCAGCCACTCGAGGACGGGACGTCACGCTGGTCCGAGCGGAGGGACGCACGACGTTCCCCGCGCGCTTCGCCCTCGTCGGCGCGGCGAACCCGTGCCCGTGCGGCTTCCTCGGCGACTCCGAGCGCGCTGCACGTGCCCGCCTGCTCTGGTCGAGCGCTACTCAGCCGGATCGGGGCCCGCTCGATGGACCGCATCGACTTCGTCGTCGCACGTGCCCAGACCCGATCCCGCGGGACTGCTCGAGCCAGCGCGGGAGTGACGCGACCTCCGAGCAGCTGCTCGAGGACGTGATGAGCGCGCGACGTTCGCCAGACGCGCGGCGCTCGAGCGCCTGCGCGAGCTCGCCGGCGCCGCGCTGCTCGCCGCGTGCAGTCTGCCGCGGAGCGCAGTCGCGGTTCCTCGACGAGTCGGCCCGCGCACACCGCCTCTCCGGACGGGCGATCACCCGCCTGCTCCGGGTCGCCCGCACGATCGCCGATCTCGAGCGGAGCCATCGCGTCCGAGAGCCGCATCTCGCCGAGGCGCTCGGCTACCGCACGGGAGGGAGCGATGCGATGAGCCCTGCGAACGCCGACGCGATTCGAACTCACACTCGGCGCACCGCGACTACCCGGAGCAGCTGGCCTGCGCGCCCGACCCGCCTCGATCCTGTACGGGATCGGCGATCCGTGCTGCCTCGCCGGGCTGGCGGTCGTCGGCGCGCGGAAGGCCACGCCGTACGGGCTCAGGCGGCCGCCCAGCTCGCCGGCTGGGCGGCGCGCGCCGGCTACATCGTCGTCTCCGGCGGGGCCATCGGCTGCGACCAGGCAGCCCACCGGGCCGCACTCGACGCCGGCGGCACGACCGTCGCGGTGCTGGCGGGTGGGCGCCGACGTCGTCTACCCGCGAGGCGCGGCGACCTGCTCGAGGCCGTCGCCGCGAGCGGCGCGGTCGTCTCCGAGCAGCCATGGGGCACGCCGCCGCTCAGCGCTGGACGTTCCGGACCCGCAACCGGATCATCGCCGGCCTCTCGGCGGCGCTGCTCGTGCTCGAGGCAGGCTTGCCAGCGGCACCTTCTCCACCGCCGACTACGCGCTCGCTGCCGGCCGCGACGTCCTCGCGGTGCCGGGCTCGATCTTCGCGCCCGAGTGCGCGGGCGCCAACCGGCTGATCCGGCAGGGCGCGACCCCGGTCACCGACGCCGAGCGAGCTGAGAGACGCCCTCGAACCCCTGCTCGGCGCCCGCAGGCTCCAGCCGACCCTGGTCGCCCGGCAGGCGCGTCCGACGACGACCCGCTGGTCCGGCCGTTCGGGCCGATCACTCGGCCCGACGACCTCGCTCGCGAGCTCGGGCTCGACATCGTCACCGTCGCGACGGCTCGGCCAGCTCGAAGCCGAGGGCTGGTGGTGCGCTACCGAGACGGGCGGTACGGACCCTGCTAGCGACGTGCGCGCTACAATGCGTCGACTTCCGCTCGCGAGAGGAGTCCTGACCATGCCGCCTCGATACGCCCCGCGTGACCGTCATCGGCGCCGGCCTCGCCGGCACCGAGGCCGCTGGCAGCTTGCCGCCCGCGGTGTCGCGGTCACGCTCGTCGAGATGCGGCCGGCGTCACGACCCCGGCGCACCACACCGGCTGACTTCGCGGAGCTGGTGTGCTCGAACTCGCTCAAGAACGACGACCCGACGACCGCTGCCGGCCTGCTCAAGCACGAGCTCGACGCTTGGGCAGCATCGTGCTTCGCGTCGCGCGCGAGCCACCCGGGTGCCCGCCGGCTCCGCGCTCGCCGTCGACCGGACGCGCTTCTCGGCGCTGCTCACCCGGACCGTCTCGACGCACCCGCTCGTCGACGTCTCGCGCAGCGAGGCCGCCGAGCTGCCCGACGGGCCGCGTCATCATCGCGACCGGCCCGCTCACGAGCCCGGCGTTCGAGCCAGCGCTCCGCGGCTCGTCGGCGATGCACAGGCTCGCCTTCTACGACGCGGCCGCTCCGATCGTCGACGCCGAGACCATCGACACCGACGTCGTCTTCGCCGCGTCGCGCTACGGCAAGGGGGAGGGCGCCGACTACCTCAACGCCCCGATGACCCGCGAGGAGTACGAGCGCTTCCACGACGCGCTCGTGGCCGCGCGAGCGCGTGCACGCGAAGGAGTTCGAGCGCAAGGAGCTGTTCTCGGCCTGCCAGCCGGTCGAGGAGGTCGCGCGCACCGGGCGCCGACGCGCTGCGGTTCGGCGCGCTCAAGCCGGTCGGTCTCACCGATCCGCGGACCGGCGAGCGGCCGTGGGCGGTCGTGCAGCTGCGTGCCGAGAACGCCGCGCGAACCGCGTACAACCTCGTCGGCTTCCAGACGAACCTCACCTTCGCCGAACAGGACGCGTCTTTCGCGCTGATCCCCGGGCTCGAGAACGCCGAGTTCCTGCGTACGGCGTCATGCACCGCAACACGTTCGTCGACGCGCCGCGGCTGCTCGACGCGACGCTCGCGCTGCGCAGCGAGCCGCGCGTCCGCTTCGCCGGCCAGATCACGGGCACCGAGGGCTACCTCGAGGCCGCGGCGGCGGGCTGCTCGCCGCCGCTCAACACCTGCGCCGCCCTCGCGGGCGAACCGCCGCTCGTGCTGCCTGCCGACCACCGCGTTCGGCGCGCTGGTCGCCTATGCGACCGACCCGGCCACGCAGCCCTACCAGCCGATGCACGTGAACTTCGGCCTCGTGCCGCCGCTCGAGACCGCGTCCGCGGCAAGCGCGAGCGCTACGCCGCCTACGCGAGCGCGCGCACTCGCGATCTGCTCGCGTGGCTGGCCGCAGAACCCTGTCTGCCGCTCGCGCGGTACCCACGCTGATGACCGAGCTACCCGGCGCCCTCAGCAGCTCGTCGACCGCTTCCTCAGGCATCTCGCGGTCGAGCGCGGCGCCTCGCCCAACACCGTGCGCGCCTACTCGGCCGATCTCGCCCGCTACCTGGAGTGGGCCGAACGCGCCGACATCGATCCGATCACGCTGACCCACCGCCAGATGCGGCTCTACCTCGCCGAACTCGACCGGGCCGGCTACGCCGCGCGCACCGTCGCCCGACGGCTCTCAGCGGTGCGCTCGCTCTTCGCCTACCTCGTCGCCGAGGGCCTCGTCGCCTCCGACCCTTCGTCGGTGCTCGCCGCGCCCAAGATCCCGTCGCGGCTGCCCAGGATCGTGCCCGCCGACGCGCTGCGCGCGCTGCTCGAAGCGCCGGACCCCGCGACCCCCGCCGGGCATGCGCGACGCGGCGGTCCTCGAGCTGCTCTACGCGACCGGCGCTGCGCGTGAGCGAGGTCGCCTCGTTGCGTCTTGCGCGACTCGATCTGGCCAGGGGCAGATCACGGTGATCGGGAAGGGGTCCAAGGAGCGGATCGTCCCGCTGCACCGCAACGCCGTCGACGCGGTCAGGACGTACCTTGCGACCGGCCGGCCCGCGCTTCGCACGCGCGGACTCACCGGACCACGTGTTCCTCTCGTCTCGCGGACGGCCGCTGTCGGCCGACGCCATCCGCCGCGTCTTCAAGCGCTACTGCACCAGACGGGCGGCGCGACCTCGCTCTCGCCGCATGCGATGCGCCACACCTTCGCGACACACCTGGTCGAGGCGGGTGCGGACCTGCGCACCGTGCAGGAACTTCTGGGCCACGTTGCCCTGTCCACCACCCAAATCTATACTCACCTGAGCATGAAGCGGCTGCAGGACGTTCACCGCAACCGCACATCCGCGCGCCTGACTCGCAGCCCGATGCAGTAAGGGGCGACTGCATGAGATCGGACCCACGGACGGACGTTTCCGCGCTGTGGGCCGATACAAGGACGACGACGACCCGGCAGCGCGGGACGAGCTGATTCTCAACTACTCTCCGCTGGTGAAGTACGTCGCCGGCCGGCTCGCGTCGAGCCTTCCGCAGACCGTCGACACCGCCGACCTCATCAGCTACGGCATCTTCGGCCTGATCGACGCCATCGAGAAGTTCGACCTCGAGCCGCGCCATCAAGTTCGAGACCTACGCCATCGCTCGCATCAAGGGCGCGATCATCGACGAGCTGCGCGCGATGGACTGGGTGCCGCGCTCGGTGCGCTCCCGAGCCCGCGAGATCGAGAACGCCTACATCGGACTCGAGAACGAGCTCAAGCGCGTTCCCGACCGACAGGAGGTCGCCGAGCACATGGGCGTCACGATCAAGGAGTTCCACGACATCCTCACCAAGCTCTCGCTACACCTCGGTCGTCTCCTTCGAGGAGCTGTGGGTCGGCGGCGACCGCGACGACGGCCAGAGCGCGATCGGCACGATCAAGGACGAGAGCGCCGAGGACCCGGTCGCCATCTTCGAGACCGAGGAGATCAAGGAGATCCTCGCCGAGGCGATCGAGCGGCTGCCCGAGCGCGAGAAGACCGTGATCGCGCTCTACTACTACGAGGGCCTGACGCTCAAGGAGATCGGGCAGGTCCTTGGCGTCACCGAGTCGCGCGTGAGCCAGCTGCACACCAAGTCGGTGCTGCGTCTGCGCGCCAGGCTGCACGCCGCCCTGACCGCTCTAGCGAGCGCAGGCGAGCCGCGCGCAGCGCCTCGCTCTTGCATCGCGAGAGCCACCTGCTATACTTCTCGGCTCTAAATACACACGCTCGTGGACTCCGGCGCGAGGTGCCATCGACAAGCGGTCGCAGCCGGGGGAAGAAGCGGGCCGAGGAACAACCGAACAGGAGGTCTTTGCTATGCCCGTAGTCACCATGAAGAACCTGCTCGAGGCCGGCGTCCACTTCGGCCACCAGACCCGCCGCTGGAACCCGAAGATGAAGCCGTACATCTTCACCGAGCGCAACGGCATCTACATCCTCGACCTGCAGCGCACCCTGCGCGAGCTCGAGCACTCCTACAAGTTCGCGCGTTCGGTCGCGAGCCACGGCGGCACGGTGCTGTTCGTCGGCACCAAGAAGCAGGCCCAGGAGCCGATCCAGTCCGAGGCCGAGCGCGCCGGGCATGCCCTACGTCAACCAACCGCTGGCTCGGCGGCATGCTCACGAACTTCGTCACCATGCGCGGCCGCGTCGAAGCGCATGGAAGAGCTCGAGGCCATGGACGAGGACGGCCGCATGGCCGCGCTCCCCAAGAAGGAGCAGCTCCTCCTGCGCAAGGAGCTCGGCAAGCTGCAGGCGAACCTCAACGGCGTGCGCGACATGCGCGAGCTGCCGGCGGCGATCTTCGTCGTCGACACCAAGCGTGAGGACATCGCGATCAAGGAGGCGCAGCCGCCTGCATATCCCGATCATCGGCCTCGTCGACACCAACGCCGATCCGGACGAGGTCGACTACGTCATCCCGGCAACGACGACGCGATCCGCTCGGTCGGCCTGATGTGCCGCGTCATCGCCGACGCGATCATCGAAGGTCGAGGCGGTCAGGCCGACGTGCCTGAGGCGCGTCCCGTCGCCAGAGCGCCCCGGTCGTCGTCGAGGCCGCGCCGAAGCGCCCGGTCGCCGAGGCGAGCGCACGCTGCTGAGCCGTCGTCGCGGCCGAGCGAGTGCGTCGAGACCGAGAGCCTGCGGCCGCAGCCGAAGTCGCCGAGGCCGCCGAGAGCGCCCGCCGCCGAGTAGCACCCGCCTGCTGCACCCGCCTCACCGCGGTACGGCATGACTAGCTTCGATACGAGGAGGAATCATCCGATGGCTGAGATCACCGCCAGCATGGTCAAAGAGCTGCGCGAGTGCACCGGCGCGGGCATGATGGAGTGCAAGAAGGCGCTCACCGAGGCCGAGGGCGACCTGGACAGCCGCCGTCGACATCCTGCGCACCCGGGGTCTCGCCGCGCTCGCCAAGAAGGCCGGTCGCGCCACGAACGAGGGCACCATCGCCGCCTACGTCTCCGACTGACGGCACGGTCGGCGTGCTGGTCGAGGTCAACTGCGAGACCGACTTCGTCGGCCGCAACGCCGAGTTCACCGGCTTCGTCGCCGAGCTCGCCGAGCACGTCGCCGACAAGGCTCCGGCCGACGTCGACCGAGCTCAAGGACCAGACGATCATCGGACCGCGACATCTCCGTCGAGCAGCAGCTCGGCGAGATGGTGGGCAAGCTTGGCGAGAACATGGGCGTGGCCCGCTTCGTTCGCGAGGTCATCGACGGCACTGGCGCCATCGCCGCCTACGTCCACGGCGGCGGGCGCATCGGCGTTCTGGTCACCTACGCCTTCACCAACCCCGCGACCGCCGCGAACGACGCCTTCAAGGCGTTCGCGAGGGACGTCGCGATGCAGGTCGCGGCCGCCAGCCCCATGGTGACGCGTCGCGAGGACTTCGCTGCCGACGTCGTCGAGCACGAGCTGTCGATCTACAAGGCCCAGGCCGCCGAGTCCGGCAAGCCCGAGGCGATCCAGGAGAAGATGGCCGAGGGTCGGCTTGAGAAGTTCTACAAGGAGCAGTCGCTTGCTCGAGCAGCAGTTCGTGAAGGACATGGACATCTCGGTCGACCAGTACACCGCAGCAGACCGGCAAGATCGTCGGCGACACATGAGGTCGTCGGCTTCGTGCGCTTCAATCTCGGCGAGACCCGCCGAGTAGCACGACGCATGCCACTGACATAGCGCGACTCGAGATGACGGGTCGGCACACACGTGCCGGCCCGTCTCGCTGTATCCTGTCTATCGTCACGCATGGCTGCGACGGGCGATGTGCCGACGAGGGGAGATGTGGGTGTCAGAGGAGTACCGATTCAAGCGCGTACTGCTCAAGCTCTCCGGTGAGGCCCTCATGGGCGATGCCGGCTACGGCATCGACCCCGACGGTCCTCGACGTCGCTGGCCAGCCAGATCAAGGACGCGTGCGCCGGACGGCATCGAGATCGCCATCGTCGTGGGCGGCGGCAACATCTTCCGCGGGCTCGGCCGCCTCGGCAGGGCATGGACCGCGCGCAGGCCGACTACATGGGCATGCTCGCCACGGTCATGAACGCGCTCGCGCTGCAGGACGCCCTCGAGCGCACGGGGTCTTCACGCGCGTCATGAGCGCCATCGAGATGCAGGCGGTGGCCGAGCCCTACATCCGGCGCCGCGCGATCCGCCACATGGAGAAGGGCCGCGTCGTCATCTTCGCCGCCGGCACCGGCAATCCGTACTTCACGACCGACACCACCGCCGCGCTGCGCGCGCTCGAGATCGACGCCGACTGCATCATGAAGGCCACCAAGGTCGACGGCGTCTACGATTCCGACCCCAAGACGAACCCCGATGCGGTCGAAGTTCGACGAGCTCACCTACATCGACGTGCTCAACGCGGCCTCCAGGTCATGGACACCACGGCCATCTCGCTGTGCATGGACAACGAGCTGCCGATCCTCGTCTTCAACATGGAGGTCGAGGGCAACATCGACCGCGCGCTTCGCGGCGAGCCGGTCGGCACGATCGTGAGAGGGGACAACCGATGACCAACGACATCATCAGAGACGCCCGCGAGCACATGGACAAGACCGTCAGCAGGCGCTGCTGCACGAGTTCGCCGGCGTGCGTACCGGGCGGGCGTCGGCGGCGATATTCGACAAGATCCACGTCGACTACTACGGCACAGTCGATGCCGCTCAACCAGATCGCCGGCATCAAGATCCCCCGAGCCGCAGACTGCTCGTCATCGAGCCGTGGGACAAGTCGGTCATGTGCGCCATCGAGAAGGCGATCCTCGCCTCCGACCTCGGGCTCAACCCGAGCAACGACGGCATCGTCATCCGCGTGCCGTTCCCGCCGCTCACCGAGGAGCGCCGCAAGGAGCTCGTGAAGCTGTGCAAGAACTACGCCGAGGAGGCCCGCGTCGCCGTGCGCAACATCCGCCGCGACGCCAACCACAAGCTCGAGCGGCTCGGGAAGGACGGCGAGATCTCCGAGGACGACGTCAGGCGCGCCGAGGCCGAAGTCCAGAAGCTCACCGATGCGCACGTCAAGGAGATCGACGAGGCGCTCAAGCGCAAAGAAGCCGAGATCATGGAGGTCTGACGGCGTGAGCCCTGACGCCTCGTCGCAGGGCCGGGTTCTTCTCGGGCAAGCGTGCCGCCGCGCTGCTCGAGGAGTTCGAGCCCGGCCGCACTCCCGCCCACGTCGCCATCATCATGGACGGCAACGGCCGCTGGGCGGCGAAGCGCGGCGCTCCCGCGGCTGGCGGGCCACCGGGCGGGCGCGAAGGCGGTCCGCGAGGCCATCGCCGCGGCGATCGAGCTCGGCGTCTCGCTACCTCACCATCTACTCGTTCTCTTCCGAGAACTGGAGCCGCCCCAAAGACGAGGTCTTCGGGCTCATGAGCCTGTTCGTCGAGGTGCTCGAGCGCGAGCTCGGTCAACCTCGAGAGGATGAATGTCCGGGTCGTCGTCATCGGCGGGCTCGACGAGCTGCCGGAGCAGACGCGGGCCGCGTTTCGAGCGCTGCATCGCGCGCACCGCCGACAACGGCGGCATGACGCTCGTCGTCGCTCTCAACTACGGTGCCCGAGCCGAGATCGCGTCTGCGGCACGGACGATCGCCGAGCAGGTCGCAGGCCGGCGAGCTCGCCCCGGAGGACGTGGACGAGGACGCAGCTCGGCATCCCGGCTGTCCACCGTCGGGTATCCCCGACCCGGACCTCGTCATCAGGACGAGCGGTGAGATGCGCGTGTCGAACTTCTTGCTCTGGCAGATCGCCTACAGCGAGCTGTGGGTCACCGCATACCCTCTGGCCCGACTTCGCCCGCACCGACCTGCTGCAAGGCGGTCGTCGACTACCAGAAGCGCGACCGGCGTTTCGGGGGGAGCTAGATGAGCGCTGCCAGCGGAAGAACGCGCACCGAGCAGCCCGCCGGGATCAAGCCGCTCTCGCTGGTCACTCGCGCAGTCACTGCGGCCGCGTACGGTGCCGTTGTGCTTGGGGTCCTGTGGTGGGGCGCGCTCCCGACGGGGGTGGCGTTCGGCGTGATGGCCGCGTTCGCGGCTGCGGAGTTCTACGCGATGCAGCGCCGAGAGGCCCGGCTGCCCAACGAGGTCTTCGGCGTGCGTCGCCGCCGGCCTGATGCCGGTCGCTGCCGCGCTGTGGGGTCTGGGCGGGCTGCTCGCGGTCGTGACCGCGCTGCGTGACGCTCGCTCTGCTGTGGCACACCGTCTTTCTGCGGGTGCGCACCGCCGACACCGCCGAGACCGTCTTCGGCGCCCTCTACACGGGCTTCTTGCTCGCCTACCTCGTGCTGCTGCGCTCGTACGACTCGGGCACTGGTCCTCGCGCTCGCCGTCGTGCTCAGCGTGTGGCTCAACGACGTCGTGCGCGTACCTGGTCGGCTCGACACTCGGCCGCCACAAGATGGCGCCGCGGATATCGCCCAAGAAGTCGTGGGAGGGGTTCGCCGCAGGCACGCTCGCCTGCGTGGGACTCTGGGCACTCGTTCCGCTGCGTTCCGCAGTCGGGCATCGAGCTTCCGCTCGCGCTCGCATGCGGCATCGCCGTCGCTGCCGCCTCGGTGGTCGGCGATCTCGCCGAGTCGCGCATGAAGCGTGAGGCCGGAGTGAAGGACTCCGGCACGCTGCTGCCCGGACACGGTGGGTTCCTCGACCGGCTCGACTCGCTCATCCTGGTCTGCGTCGTCGCGTACTGGGTGCTGTGGTGGGGAGGCGTCCGATGACCGAGCGGCTCCGCGTCGCCGTTCTCGGCTCCACCGGCTCGATCGGCCGACAGGCGCTCGACGTCGCGGCTGCGCAATCCCGAGCGCGTCGAGATCGTCGCGCTCGCCGCGCACCGAACGCCGAGCTGCTCGCGGAGCAGGCGACCGCGTTCGGCGTGACGACTGTCGCGCTCTCGGACCGGACGCGGCAGCGCGTGGCCACGAGCTGCATCTCCCGGATGCCGCCGTCGGGTCCGGTGCCGAAGCCGTCGCCGCGCTGGCCACGCTGCCGGATGTGGACATCGTCCTCAACGCGCTCGTGGGCGCCGCCGGGCTCCGCGCGACCTTGGCCGCGCTCGAGAGCGGCAAGACGCTCGCACTTGCCAACAAGGAGTCGCTCGTCGCCGGCGGCGAACTCGTGACCTCGCGCGTCGCGCCCGGCCAGCTGATCCCCGTTGACTAGCGAGCACTCGGCGATCTTCCAGTGCCTCGTCGGCGAGGACGCACGCGACTCTGAGCCGCATCTGGCTCACCGCGAGCGGCGGCCCGTTCCGAGGCCGCAGCCGCGCCGAGCTCGCAGCGGTCACCGCCGCACGAGGCGCTCGCCCACCCGACGTGGACGATGGGCCCGAAGATCACCATCGACTCGGCGACTCTCATGAACAAGGGCCTCGAGGTCATCGAGGCGCACCACCTGTTCGGCGTGGACTACGACCGGATCACCGTCGTCGTCCATCCCGCAGAGCTGCGTTCACTCGATGGTCGAGTTCTCCGACGGCAGCGTGAAGGCCCACCTGGGTGCGACCGACATGCGCATCCCCATCCAGTACGCCTTCAGCCACCCGCGCCGCTGGTCTGCGCCGCTTCCGCCCGTCGACTTCACGCGCGATCGGGCACCTCGACTTCGACACGCCCGACCTCGAGACGTTCGGCTGTCTGGCACTCGCGTTCGAGGCCGGTCGCGACCGGCGGCAGCGATCCTGCGGTTCTCAACGCCGCCAACGAGGTCGCCGTCGCGGCGTTTCTGGAGTCGCGGTGCGGGTTCCTCGACATCGAGCGGGTCGGTGGAGCGTCACCTTGACGGCGCACGACGCCCAGCCGCTGGAGTCGTTCGAGCAGGTGCTCGAGATCGACGCATGGGCGCGCAGTTTCGCGGCGAGATCGGCTCGCCACGTAGTCTGCGGGGTATCTCCACAGCAACCACTGCTCAGTGGCTCGTGCTTTGCACCGAACCACATACCATCCGCACTGCACGGTGCGGACTCACCGACCGACTCGGAGGTTGACAGGCCCAATGAGCGACGGCTTCTCGGCACTGTTCTGGGGCATCATCACGTTCTCGATGCTCGTCGTCATCCACGAGGGCGGGCACTTCGCGGCTGCTCGCATGTTCGGCGTCAAGGTCCACGAGTTCATGATCGGCCTGCCCGGGACCCGCGCTGCGTCTTCACGGCAAGAAGACCGTGTACGGCATCACGGCCATTCCGCTCGGCGGCTACGTCCGCATCGCCGGAATGGAGCCCGGGCCGGAGGACCCGCTGCTCGGCCCGGCACTCGCGGCGGTCACTCGCCGCACCACGATCGATGCCGATCAGCTCGCACAGGATCTCGGCATCGAGATCGGGCTTGCCGACGACGCGCTCGTGACGCTGGCCGACTGGGACGCCATCGCACGCCGGTGGACGGGCGAGGAGCTCGCATACCGATCGCGCTTCGCTGCCGATGAGGCCGACGACCCGGTGGCGCTGCTCGACCGCGCCCGCACAGTCACCTACCGTGCGCTGCCTACGTGGAAGCGCCTCGTGGTGCTCTCGGCGGGCGTCGTGATGAACCTCCTCACGGCGGTGCTGGTCTTCACGATCGTGCTGTCGACCTTCGGCTACATGAAGGAGACACGGGCGTCTGGGTGAAGTGAACCCCGGCTCCGGCGCCGCCGAGGCGGGCATCAAGGCGGGCGACCGGCTCGTGTCGATCGGCGGAAGCGAGATCGGCGACGTGGCAAGACGTGGTCACTGACCATCGGACGCTACCAGCCCGGGAGACGAGGTCACGGTCGTCGTCAGCCGAGGTGGGAAGACCCTCGCGCTCGAGGCGACGCTGGGGAAGCGACCGGGTTCGTCGCAGGCGCTTCTCGGCGTGTCGCCCGAACTGGTGGCGACCACACCGAACGTGCTCCAGGCGGTCCTGCTGTCCTTCACCTACATCAGGCATGACGTTCGAGGCGATCGCGGGGTTCTTCAATCCCCAGACGTTCCAGGCATCGGTGAGCGGCGCCTCATCTGTCATCGGCGCGTCGTACTACGCTGCCGAGGCGGCTCGGGCCGGAGCGCTCGACTACGCCGGCCTGGTCGCGGTGCTCTCGCTCTCGCTGGGCGTCATCAACATCTTCCCGATACCGCCGCTCGATGGCGGCAAGATCGCGGTGGAGCTCTTCGAACGGCTCCGGGGCAGGCCTCTTTCGCGTCGGGTGTCCCTGTCGCTGTCGGCCGCCGGCGCGGCGCTGCTGTTCGCCCTGATCGCCTACCTCATGTACTCTGACGTGGTGCGATACATCGTTCGCTAGCACCCGAGGGGGAGCGCAACAGCACCGTGACAGTCCGGCGCAAGACGCGCCCGGTCCGAGTCGGTTCAGTGCCGATCGGCGGAGGCGCGCCCATCTCGGTCCAGTCGATGACCACCACCGACACGCGTGATGCTGCGGCCACGCTCGCCCAGATCGAACGCCTGGCGCAGGCGGGGTGCGAGATCGTGCGCGTGCGCCATCCCGCGAGCCGACGCGCTCGACGGCTTCGCCGAGATCTGCGACGCGTCGCCGCTTCCGGTCGTGGCCGACGTCCACTTCGATCATCGACTCGCCGTCGAGGCGGCCAGGCGCGGCGCGGCCAAGCTGCGCATCAATCCCGGCAACATCGGCGACGCTGGAGCACGTCGATGCGGTCATCGAGGCGGCGGGGGAGGCGGGCATCCCCATCCGCATCGGCGTGAACGCGGGCTCGCTCGCCGAGGAGTACCGCGACCTCGACTGGCCGCTCGCCGACAAGCTCGTCGCCAGCGCCGTGGCGTTCTGCTCGCACTTCGAGTCGCGGGGCTTTCGCGACATCGTCGTCTCGGCGAAGGCGTCGAGCGTGACGGCGACCGTCGAGGCGTACCGCACGCTCGCCGAGCGAATCGGCTACCCGCTGCACATCGGCATCACCGAGGCCGGCACGCTGCTCTCCGGCACGGTGAAGTCGGCGGCGGGCTCGGCTCTGCTGCTCGCCGAGGGCATCGGCGACACGCTGCGCGTCTCGCTGACCGCCGACCCGGTCGAGGAGGTCTACGTGGGGTGGGAGATGCTCTCGGCGCTCGACATCCGGCGCAACTCCCCGAGCTCGTCTGCTGCCCCACGTGCGGCCGCTGTGAGGTCGACCTGATCCCCATCGCCGAGGAGGTCGACCGCGCGCCTGCGAGGCCGCTCGCACGCCGATCAAGGTGGCGGTCATGGGCTGCGTCGTGAACGGGCCGGGTGAGGCGCGCGAGGCCGACATCGGCGTGGCCGCGGGCAAGGGCGTCGGCCTCATCTTCGCCAAGGGCGAGCCGCTCCGCAAGGTCCCCGAGGAGCGAGATCGTCGACGCGCTCATGGAGGAGATCGACGGCTCGAGGAGCAGCGCTAGCGCCTGTGCGAGCACGACGTGCGCCGACGAGGTGCTTACACTGCTATCCTTTCGCTGCACCATGCAACCAGACCTATCAGCGGCCGGCCCCGCGCCACGCGGGCGGCCCCTAGGACACGGAGACCAGAACCGACAGAGTCAGCGGCCGGCCCCGCGCCGCGCGGGAGACCCCTAGGACACGGAGACGCATAGCATGACCGTCGCACTGCGCATGAGCTCGCTCTACGCGCCGACGCTCAAGGAAGACCCGGCCGAGGCCGAGCTCGCGAGCCACCGGCTGCTGCTGCGCGCGGGCATGATCCGCAAGGCCGCCGCGGGCATCTACACGTTCCTGCCGCTCGGATGGCGGTCGCATCGCCAAGATCGAGAACATCGTGCGCGAGGAGATGGACGCGATCGGCAGCCAGGAGATGCTGATGCCGGTCGTCCAGCCCGCCGAGCTGTGGCAGGAGTCCGGCCGCTGGGACCTCTACGGCCCCGAACTCGCGCGCCTCAAGGACCGCCACGACCGCGACTTCTGCCTCGGCCCCACGCACGAGGAGATCATCACCTCACTCGTCCGCAGCGAAGTGCGCTCCTACCGCGAGCTGCCGCTCTCGCTCTACCAGGTCCACATGAAGTTCCGCGACGAGGTCCGTCCGCGCTTCGGGCTGCTCCGCGGCCGCGAGTTCATCATGAAGGACGCCTACTCCTTCCACGCGACCAGGAGTCGCTCCAGGAGCACTACGACGACCAGGCGCGCGCGTACGGCCGCATCTGCGAGCGCCTCGGCCTGGAGTACCGGCCGGTCGTGGCCGACTCGGGCCAGATCGGCGGCAAGGTGACCACCGAGTTCATGGCGCTTGCCGAGGACGGCGAGGCCGAGCTCGTCTACTGCGAGTGCGGCTGGGCCGCCAACGTCGAGGCTGCCGAGACGGTCGTTCCGCGCTCGCCCGCGGTCACCGAGCCCGTCCCGATGCGCAAGGTGCCCACGCCCGGCATCAGGACGATCGCCGAGCTCGCGGAGTGCCTCGGCATCGCCGAGCACGACACCGTCAAGACGATGGCGGGCAAGACGGCCGACGGCAGGCTCGTCTTCTTCTGCGTGCCGGGCGACCGCGAGCTCAATCCCGTCAAGGCCGGGTGGGCGGTGCCCGGCGTCGAGCTGCTCGACGAGGACGAGTTCGAGACGTACGGCATTCCCAAGGGGTCGCTGGGCCCGGTCGCTCCTGCCGAGCGGCACCCGCGTCATCGCCGACGCGTCGCTCAAGGACGACGTCGCATGGGGCGTGGGCGCGAACGAGGACGACTACCACCTCATCGGCGCCATGCCCGGACGCGACTTCGAGGTCGAGGCGTGGGCGGACCTCGTCGTGGCCGAGCCCGGCGACGGCTGCCCCGAGTGCGGCGGCACGCTCAAGGGCGCCCGCGGCATCGAGGTGACCCAGGTCTTCCAGCTCGGCACGAGGTACTCCGAGGCGATGGGCGCGACGTTTGCCGACGAGAACGGCGTCGAGCAGCCGTTCGTCATGGGCTGCTACGGCGTGGGCGTCTCGCGCTCGCTGGCGGCCGTCATCGAGCAGCACAACGACGAGAACGGGATCGCCTGGCCGGTCTCCGTCGCACCGCTCGAGGTCGCCGTCCTCCCGCTCATGGCCGACGGCGAGGTCTTCGAGGTGGCCGAGCGGCTCTGGGCCGAGCTTGCGGACGCCGGCATCGAGGTCGTCATCGACGACCGCGACGAGCGTGCGGGCGTGAAGTTCAACGACGCCGACCTCATCGGATGGCCCTTCCAGGTCGTCGTGGGCAAGAAGGGCCTCGCCGAGGGCGTGGTCGAGCTCAAGGTGCGCGGCACCGGCGAGCGCGCGACCGTTCCCGTAGCCGACGCGGCCGCCGCCATCGCCGACGCGTCACTGCAGAGCGCGCACGCTTCGCGCACTAGGGGCCTGCGCCGCGCACGACGTCGGTGCCTTTTGCCTGCCCTCACCCTGTGCTAGAATGCCGACGCACGTGAAACTTGCCGTTCTCGCGAGAAGTGGGCTAACCCCCGCTTCTTTTGTTCTGGAAGGAGGTGACCGGATGGCAACGACCGACATGGCGCGCACGCTCAATGAGCTGCTCGAGCCCGTCGCCGCGACGCACGGCTTCGAACTCGTGGCAGTCGAGCAGACGGGCGGGCACAAGTCCCCGATCATCCGGGTGCTCCTCGACCGCGAGGGCGGCATCGACCTCGACGCGATCTGCTCGGCGAACGCTGGGTGAGCGACGCGATCGACGAGGCGGACCCGCTCGGCGGACCCTACACGCTCGAGGTCTCCTCGCCGGGTGTCGACCGGCCGCTTCGCACTCGCGAGCACTTCGAGCGTTTCGCCGGCGAGACCGTCACCGTCAAGACCAAGCCGCACGGTGGCGAACGCGCAACGTGGACCGGAACGCTCGTCGGCATCGACGGGGACGACATCCTCGTCGAGGTGGACGAGGAGACGGTCCGCGTGCCGTTCGATTCGGTACAGAAGGCACGCCTCAAGGGCGTCATCAGTTTCGACAGAGAAGGAGGCGCCTGCTCATGAGCTCCGAGCCCTCATGGACGCGCTGCGCGCACTCGCGCGGGAGAAGGGCATCGACGAGTACGACATGCTCGACAAGCTCGAGCAGTCTCTCGCGACCACCTACCAGCGCATCCTCGATCTGGACAACAAGACGCGCGTGACCATCGACCGCGAGACCGGTCGCATCTACGTCTACGAGCTCGTTCCGATCGGCGAGGTCGACGAGGAGACGGGCGAGGCAGAGGATACGAGGAGCGCGACGTCACGCCCGCCGACGTCTCCCGTATCGCCGCCCAGACCGCCAAGAGCGTCATCACGGGCATCATCCGCGACGCCGAGCGCGAGCGGATCTTCGAGGAGTACGCGGACCGCATCGGCGAAAGCGTCACCGGGACGGTCCAGCAGTCCGACTCGCGCTACACGCTCATCAAGCTCCGCGAGGGCGTCGAGGCGCTGCTGCGCGCAGGCCGAGCAGCCCAACAACGAGCGCTACAACCACAACCAGCGCATCAAGGCCTACATCATCGACGTGCGCAAGGGCCAGGGCAACGAGCCTTCGATCGTCGTCTCGCGCACGCACCCCGGGCTCATCCGCCGCCTCTTCGAGCTCGAGGTGCCCGAGGTCTACGACGGCATCGTCGAGATCAAGAGCGTCGCTCGCGAGGCCGGGCATGCGCTCCAAGGTCGCCGTCTCGAGCCGCGAGCCGGGCCTCGACCCGGTGGGCGCGTGCGTGGGCCCGAAGGGCAGCCGCGTTCGCATGGTCGTCGGCGAGCTCCGCGGCGAGCGCATCGACGTCGTGCCGTGGAACGAGGATCCCGCGACCTACGTGGCCAACTCGCTTTCGCCGGCGAAGGTCGATCGCGTGATCGTCGACGAGGACACCCACACCGCTACGGTCATCGTGCCCGACGACCAGCTTTCGCTGGCCATCGGCAAGGAGGGCCAGAACGCCCGCCTCGCCGCCAAGCTCACCGGCTGGCGCATCGACATCAAGAGCGTCGCGATCGCTGCGGAGCAGGGGATAACCTCCACGCCCTCATCCGGTCAGGGCTCCGCCGAGGAGTTCGACGGCCGCTGCTGCGCCGTCACAACGTCCGGGGTGCGCTGCCGCAATCAGGCGCGGCCCGGAGGCTTCTACTGTGGTCTGCATGAGAAGGAGGCCGCCGCGGAGTGATGAAGCCGCGCAAGACCCCGACACGCACGTGCACCGCCTGCTCGACGTCGAGTGACAAGCGGCGGTTCGTGCGGGTGGTGCGAACCCCGGAAGGCCACGTCGAGATCGATCCGACCGGCAAGGCCAACGGGCGCGGGGCGTACCTGTGCGCGGATCCGGACTGCTTCGAGATCGCCCGCAAGCGACGGCGGCTCGACTCGGCACTCCGGGTGAGTCTGAGAGACGACGACTACACGAGATTGCGACGCGAGTTCGACGAGCTTCTCGCCAACAAGAGCTCGAAGCAAGGAGAGTGACCACTTAGATGCCCGCTATGAGAGTCCATGAGCTCGCCAAAGAGTTCGGGATGACAAGCAAGGAGCTGCTCGACAAGCTCCAGGCGATGAAGATCCCCGCCAAGAATCACGCGTCGACGCTGGTCGAGGCGTACGTGGACAAGATCCGCAAGGAGCTCGGCCCCGAGATCGCCGAGCGCCAGATGCAGATCGAGGCCGAGCGCAAGGCCACCGAAGAGGCTGAGGCCGCGGCCAAGGCCGCAGAAGAGGCGCGCCGCAAGGCCGAGGAGGAGGAGCGCCGCAAGGCCGAGGAGGCCGAGCGCAAGGCGCGCGAAGAGGAGCGCAAGGCGCGCGAGGCCGAGCAACTCCGCCTTCAGGAAGAGGCTTCCAAGCGTGCCGAGGAGGAGCGTGCCTCCCGGCAAGAGGCCGAGACCGCAGACGCGCGCGCACTCATCGAAGCGAAGGTCACGCCCGCGGCGCCCGCGGCGAAGACCAAGAAGAAGGCCGCGCCGAAGCCCGCTGTCGAAGAGGTCGAGGTCGCCCAGCCCGATGCCCGCTCGACCCTCGAAGCGGCCATCGCCGCCGAGGCAGCGCGGCTCGATGCCGAGCAAGCCACTCGCAGAGAAGGTCGAGGAGGAGCGCTACCGCCAGATGGCGCGCGAGGCCGAGCAGCTTCAGCGCGACAAGGTCATCGAAGAGGCCAAGGCTGCCGTTGCCGCAGCTCAGGCGGACGGCGGCAAGCGCAAGAAGAAGAAGCACAAGAAGACCGGCGAGGAGGCGGAGGCTGCTCGCCGCACGACGAGGCCACCCACGTCGAGCTGCCGAGCGGCGGCGACTCTGTCACGGTCACCGAGGGCGTCACCGTCGGCGACTTCGCCGAGCTGCTCGACGTTCCGGCCAACGACGTCATCAAGCGGCTCATGATGCTCGGCTCGCCGCTCACGGTGAACCAGCCGATGATGCGCGACGTCATCGAGATCATCGCCGAGGACCTGGGGCGCGAGGTTCGCGTCGTCAAGCCCGAGGAAGAGGCGGGCTGCGACGTTCGAGGACGAACGAAGCGGACCTCGAGCCCCGAAGCCGCCGGTCGTCACCGTCATGGGCCACGTCGACCACGGCAAGACGTCGCTGCTCGACGCGATCCGCGAGACCGGCGTCGCCGCGACCGAGGCCGGCGGCATCACGCAGCACATCGGTGCGTCCGTCGTCCACAAGAACGGCAAGCAGATCACCTTCATCGACACGCCGGGCCACGAGGCGTTCACCGCCATGCGTGCCCGCGGCGCGAACATCACCGACATCGTCATCCTCGTCGTCGCCGCCGACGACGGCGTCATGCCGCAGACCGTCGAGGCGATCCACCACGCGAAGGCCGCCGGCGTGCCGATCATCGTCGCCGTCAACAAGATCGACAAGGACGGCGCCAACCCCGAGCACGGTCAAGCCAGATGCTCACCGAGCACGAGATCGTGCCCGAGGAGTGGGGCGGCACCAACATCTTCGTCAACGTCTCGGCGAAGAAGCGCATCAACATCGACGACCTGCTCGAGATGATCCTGCTCCAGGCCGACGTGCTCGAGCTCAAGGCGAACCCGATCGGCGCACGCCTCCGGCGTCGTCATCGAGGCGAACCTCGACAAGGGCCGCGGTCCCGGTCGCGACGGTGCTCGTCCAGCGCGGCACGCTGCGCATCGGCGACGCGCTGGTCGCGGGCACCACCTACGGCCGCGTGCGCGCGCTCATCGACCCGCTGGGTCACAACGTCGACGACGCCGGACCGGCCGACCCGGTCGAGATCCTCGGCCTCGACAGCGTTCCGAGCGCCGGAGACGAGTTCCGCGTCTTCGCCGACGAGCGCGATGCGCGCAACCTCGCCGAGGAGCGCGCGCATGAAGCAGCGCATCCGCGAGCAGGCAGCGACCAAGAAGCACGTCTCCCTCGACGACCTGTTCGATCGCATCGCCGAGGGCGAGCTCAAGGACCTCAACCTCGTGGTCAAGGCCGACGTCCAGGGCTCGATCGAGGCCCTGAAGGACGCGCTGGACAAGATGGACCAGACCGAGGTCCGCATCAACGTCATCCACTCGGCGGTCGGCGCGATCACCGAGTCCGACATCATGCTCGCCGACGCGTCGGACGCCATCGTCATCGGCTTCAACGTCCGCCCGCAGCCCAAGGCCAAGGCGCTCGCCGAGACAGAGAAGGTCGACGTCCGCCTCTACCGCGTCATCTACCAGGCGATCGAGGAGATCAACGCCGCCCGCGTGGGCATGCTCGCGCCCGACTTCGTCGAGCAGGACACGGCCCACATCGAGGTCCGCGAGCTGTTCAGGGTCCCCAAGGTCGGCGTCATCGCCGGCTGCTACGTGCAGGACGGCGAGATCACCCGCGACGACCACATCCGCATCGTTCGCGACGGCACGGTCGTCTACGAAGGCAAGATGTCCTCGCTGCGCCGCTTCAAGGACGACGTCAAGTCCGTCAAGTCGGGCTACGAGTGCGGCATCGGCATCGAAGGCTTCCAGGACATCAAGGAAGGCGACATCATCGAGGGCTACAAGGTCATCGAAGTCGCGCGCGAGTCATAGGAGCGCGCATGTGAGCAGAGAGTCATTCGGCCGAAAGAACGACGAGCAGGCGCGTGAGGTGCTCGCCTCCATCCTCGCGACCGAGATCAGCGACCCGCGGGTCGCCCTGATCACCGTCACGGGCGCGAAGGTGAGCCCGGATCGTCAGCTACGTCGAGGTGTTCGTGAGCGCAGAGCCCGGAGCGCTACGACGAGGTGCTGGCGGGCCTCGAGTCGGCCAAGGGCCGCATCCGCTCGCTCATGGGCTCGGCGGTTGGCTGGCGTGTGACACCCGAGCTGCGTTTTCACATCGACCCCAGCATCGACGAGGGGGAGCGCATCACCCAGGCGCTCTCGAACGTTCCCCCCACACTGGTGGATGGCGTGGGTGCGAGCCCAGCGTCGACGAAGACGACCTCGAGTAGCGCAACGCGATGAAGGCGGCGCTCCACCATGCAGCGGTCGCGTTGCGCAAGGCCACGTCGGTCGTCGTGTGCGCGCACGTGCGACCCGACGGCGACGCCATAGGGTCGGTGCTCGCCCTGACGCTGGCCCTGCGAGACATCGGCGTGCGCGCCATCCCGACGCTCGCCGACGCGCATCCGGCCTCGTCGACCTACTCGTCGGCTGCCTGGCTTCTCGCTCTATACCGCGGCATCCGACCTCGAGCCGCCCTCGCACTTCGTGGCGCTCGATACGCCGATTCCCGACCGATTGGGTGTTGCTCGCGAGCTGTCCGAGTCCGCCGGCACGCTTCTCGTCATCGACCATCATCCTGACGCCATCGAGTACGGAGACGTCCACGTGCTGGACTCCTCGGCGGCCGCGACCGGCCAGCTGGTGTGGCGGCTACTCGACGCACTCGATGCACCGAGAACACCCGAGACGGCGCTGTGCTGCTACGCCGCGCTGCTCACCGACACGGGCCGCTTCCAGTACCAGAACACATCACCGGATGCGCTGAGGGCCGCAGCTGAGATGATCGAAGCGGGCGTCGATCCCTCAGAGGCGGCACGCCTCATCTATCACGACCGTTCTGCCGGCTCCCTGGCGCTCGAGGCACGTGCGATGTCGCGTCTCACCGTCGCCAACGGCGGCCGCGTCGCCTACTCGTGGGTGACCGACGCCGACTTCGACGAGCTTGGCGTGCTGCCCGAGGAGGCGGAGGGGTTGCCCGACGCCGTGCGCGTCGTCCGCGGTGTGGATGTGATCGCACTCATGCGGGAGAAGGGCGACGAGGTCCGAGTGAACCTTCGCGCCAAGAACTCCTTCGACGTCGCGGGAGTTGCTCGCCACTTCGGGGGCGGCGGCCATCCGGCTGCAGCGGGATTCACCTGGGGCTCCCCCGGTGTGGATTCGCTGTTGCCCGAACTGCTGTCCGTGCTTCCGGGAGGATCCGACCGCCGATGAGTGCGGCGCGCCGCGGTGCGACCGGCCTCTCGGGCATCCTGCTGGTGGACAAGCCCGCCGGCATGACCAGCCACGATGTCGTCGCGATCGTCAGGCGCGCGACAGGCGAGGGGCGCGTCGGTCACGCGGGAACCCTCGATCCGGCGGCGACTGGCCTGCTCGTCGTGCTGGTGGGGCCGGCGACGCGCCTGGAGCCCTACCTCTCATCGGCGACCAAGTCCTACGAGGCGACGATCGCATTCGGCGCTGCGACCGATACTGACGATGCCGAAGGCAAGGTCATCGCAACCTCTCCCGTCCCCGAACAAGTGGGCGACCCGGCCTACGCACAGACGCTGCTGACGGGCTTGCTCGGCGAGTCTGAGCAGGTGCCTCCGACGTACTCAGCCATCAAGACCGCTGGCGAGGCGGCGCACCGCGTCGCGCGGGCCGGCGGCGAGGTCGTGGTGCGGCCCCGCCCGATCCGAGTGGACGAAGCGCGACTGCTTGGCGTGGATCCGGCGACCGAATCGTGGCGCGTGGCCTTCACGGTCTCCAAGGGCACCTACATCCGCGCACTGGCGCGCGACATCGGGACTGCCGCGAACACCCACGCCCACCTCAGCGGCCTCGTGCGCACGGGTTCGGGGGCGCTTCTGCTCAGCGACGCGCGCTCGCTCGACGACATCACGTCACACGCTGAATCACGGACGCTCGATCAGCTGTGGGCCGACCCGGTCGATGCCCTCGGCCTGCCAGTTGTCGAGACGGCACCCGAGACAGTGACGGACGGACGGCCGCTTCCGCCGGAGCTGGCGCCCGATCTGGCCGAGGGTGCGCTCGCCGCAGTCGTCGGCGGCGATCCGAGCGCCCTGCTCGCGGTGTATCGGTTCACGAGCGCTAGACTGGTCCCTGTCGTGGTGATACCCGGAGGGGTGGCAAGGGGAGCGCGGTGAGCTGTCGCATCATCCAGGTGGGCGCCCAGCCCGATTTCGTGGGCCGAGGAGTGTGCGCCATCGGCGTGTTCGACGGTGTTCACACCGGGCACGCCGCCCTCGTGCGTGACGCCGTCGTGCTCGCACGGCACATCGGAGTGGAGGCCTACGCGATCACGTTCGACCGCGATCCCGACCAGGTTATCACTCCCGCATCGGCCGCGCCGCAGCTCCTCACGCTCGAGGACAAGGCGGCGCTCCTGTGCGATCAAGGCCTTGATGCCGTTCTCGTCGTCCCATTCACCGCGGATCTCGCCAGGATCACGCCGTCGGAGTTCTTCTCGGACGTGCTCCTGGCCCTGGTCGATCCCGTCGCCATAGTGGTCGGTGAGGACTTCCATTTCGGACACCGGGCGCAGGGCAACGTCGAGACCCTGGCCGTGCTCGCGAAACCGCGTGGTGTCGACGTGGTTCCCCACGCGCTCGTCGCGCAGGACGGCGGCGCTGTGACCTCTACTCGCATCCGAGGACTCGTCGCTGCTGGCGAGATGGAGGCGGCAGCCGAGCTTCTCGGCAGGCCGCACCGAGTGAGCGGCACCGTCGTGCGGGGCCGGGGCGAGGGAAGCAGCATCGGAGTCCCAACGGCCAACGTCGACCCGGTCGTGTATGCAGCGCTGCCGCAAGCCGGAGTCTATGCCGGTCGTGCGATCGTCGGCGACCGGCAATGGCCTGCGGCGATCTCCGTCGGCAGGCCGCCGACATTCTCGGACGCCACCGACGTGCTCGAGGTGCACCTCATCGGCTTCGAGGGCGATCTCTACGGCGCACCTCTGACCGTCGAGTTCCTGGCACGCCTGAGAGACCAACGGCGATTCGACTCGCTGCCCGAACTGCTCGAGGCGATGCGCGCCGACATCGCGACGGCGGGCCGCATCGCGGCCAGCGCAGCGCAGGACGGGTCAACGCCCGAGCGGTTGACTCGGAGGAGTGGGACACGAACCCGCTCACGGCCATCGTGGGCGAGTTCTTCGACGCGATCACCCTCGGTGCGACGGAAGCGGAGCGCGACATCCTAGAGGACGGGTCGGCCGTGGTCGAGGACCCCGCAGCTCTCGAGGCGGCCGAGCGAGCCGTGGCGAACCTCGAACCGGGCGACGTCTACGCGGACTTCGATGCGACGTGGATCGAGGTCCTCGGTCCGGTCTCGCTCGTCAACGTGACTGCGCGACTTCGCTCGTTCGAGATCACCTCACCCTTGAGCGCCGAGGACATACCCTTCGCCTGGGACCCCATGCCCCCAGAGGATCTCACGACCGTGCGTCCCGAACTCGTGAGCGCACAGCGCTTCCACCTGTACGTCCCGCCCGAGCACGCGGTGCGCGCCCGTGAACTCGTGGCGTGGTGGGAGAGTGGCACTCCGTAGCGCGCACACACGACACGCCCGGTGCCGTGTGTGCTATACTCTCTCGGCTCTAACGACTACCCCGGCCTGAGAGGCGCGCGCCACCTGCGGCTATCCCGGACCGGGGCGGACTCCACATGAAAGGTGGACCTGATATGCCGCTGTCCAAGGACACGAAGGCGACCATCATCGCCGAGTACAAGCGCGGAGACGTCGATACCGGCTCGACCGAGGTGCAGGTTGCGCTGCTCACTCAGCGCATACGCGACCTCACCGAGCACCTCAAGACCCACAAGAAGGATCACCACACCCGTCGTGGCCTTCTCAAGCTCGTCGGCCAGCGCCGCCGCCTTCTCAACTACCTGAAGAAGAGCGACATCGAGCGCTACCGCGCCGTCATCGCCCAACTGGGCATTCGCGGCTAGACACCAAGGGAACCAAGAAGGCGGGAGCGCAACTCCCGCCTTCTTCATGGGTGCCACACGCTTCGAGGCACCCACCCGCACGTGATGCGGGAAGAGGATGCGACTCCGCACAGAGACCGGAGCGCGAGAGGCAGCCAGGCGCATGGGGCGCCATGGCAGAGGGACAGGGAAGAGAACCATGCCCAAGATCGTTGAAACGTTCGAACTATACGGCAAGGAGTACGTGCTCGAGACCGGCGAGCTCGCCAAGCAGGCAGGTGGAGCCGTCGTCGTGCGCCAGGGCGACTCGATGGTGCTCGTCACCGCGACGGCCCAGAAGCAGCCCAAGGACCTGGACTTCTTCCCGCTCACCGTCGACTTCGAGGAGCGCATGTACGCCGCGGGCAAGCTCCCCGGCGGATTCATCAAGCGCGAGTCGCGCCCTTCCGAGAAGGCCACCCTCACCGCCCGCATGATCGACCGGCCGATCCGCTCGTCGTTCGCCGACGGATTCCGCAACGAGGTCCAGGTCATCGCGACGGTGCTCTCGGCCGACCAGGTACACCAGCCCGACGTCATCTCCATCATGGGCGCGTCGGCCGCGCTGATGGCCGGCGGCATCCCGTTCGAAGGCCCGCTTGCCGGCGTGCGCATCTGTCGCACCGCCGAGGGCGAGTTCCTCGTCAATCCGACCTTCGATGAGGCCGAGGACTCCGATCTCGATCTCGTGGTCGCGGGCTCCAAGGACGCCGTCTACATGCTCGAGGCCGGCGCCCAGGAGGTCACCGAAGAGGACATGCTCGCCGCGCTCATGTTCGCCCAAGAGGCGATCGGCGCCTTCTGCGACGTGCAGGAGCGCTTCCTCTCCAAGGTCGAGATCACCCCGATGGACGTGCCGCTCCACACCGTGGACGCCGCGCTCGTCGACCGCATCTTCTCGGCAGGTGCCGAGAAGATGAAGACCGCGCTGCACAACCCCGACAAGCACGCCCGCATGGACGCGGTGGCCGCCGTCAAGGACGAGCTGCTCGAGACGTTCACCCCCGAGGAGCTCGCCGCCGACGGCAAGGACATCAAGGCCACCCTCAAGCAGCTCGAGAAGAAGACGATGCGCACGATGGTCCTCGAGGAGGGCGAGCGCGCCGACGGCCGCAAGCTCGACGAGGTCCGTCAGATCAGCTGCACCGCGGGCTATCTGCCCCGCAGCCACGGCTCGGGACTGTTCACTCGCGGTCAGACTCAGGTCCTCTCGGTGCTCACCTTGGGCATGCTCTCCGAGTGGCAGCGCCTCGACACGATCGACGTCGCCGAGGGCAAGCGCTACATCCACCACTACAACTTCCCGCCCTTCTCCACGGGCGAGACCGGGTTCATGCGCGGTCCCAAGCGCCGTGACATCGGTCATGGCGCACTTGCCGAGCGCGCCCTGCTGCCGGTCATCCCGGAGGAAGAGGCATTCCCGTACACGATCCGTATCGTGTCCGAGGTGCTCGAGAGCAACGGCTCGAGCTCGATGGGCTCGGTCTGCGGCTCGACGCTCGCCCTGATGGACGCCGGCGTGCCGATCGCAGCGCCGGTCTCCGGCATCGCGATGGGACTCATCAAGGAGGGCGACGACGTCGCCGTCCTGACCGACATCCAGGGCCTCGAGGACTTCCTCGGCGACATGGACTTCAAGGTCGCCGGCACGCCCAACGGCATCACGGCGATGCAGATGGACAACAAGGCCAAGGGACTCTCGGTCGAGATCCTGCGCAAGGCGCTCATGCAGGCCAAGGAAGGCCGCTCGTTCATCCTGGACAAGATGCTCGAAGTGATCGCCGAGTCGCGCGCCGACCTGAGCGAGTTCGCCCCGCGCATCATCACCATCAAGATCCCGGCCGACAAGATCCGTGAGGTCATCGGTTCGGGCGGCAAGGTCATCCGCGGCATCCAGGCCGACACGGGCGCCCAGATCGACATCCAGGAGGACGGCACGATCTTCATCGCCATCGCGCGACCTGGGTGGCGAGGAGGCGGCGCGTCGCATCCAGGCGATCGTCAAGGAGCCGGAGATCGGCGAGGAGTACCACGGCCGCGTCGTTGTCGATCCAGGCGTTCGGCGCCTTCGTCGAGCTCATCCCCGGCAAGGACGGCCTGCTGCACATCAGCCGCGTCGCCCAGGGCCGCGTGGGCAAGGTCGAGGACGTCTTGAACGTGGGCGACGAGGTCCACGTCAAGATCATCGACATCGACGATCGCGGCAAGGTCTCGCTCGACCGTCTCGACAAGCCGCCGGCGCCCGAGGGTTCGGCTGACTCGGCTCCTCCGCGCGACGACCGCGGCCCGCGCCGCGACGGTGGCGGGGGAGACCGCGACCGCCGTCCGCGCCGCAGGCACTAGCACCCAACGCATCGCTGACCGCGAGGCCCTCGGGAGACCGGGGGCCTCGCTGCGTCAGTGGGGCGCAGTGACACGCTTCGAGAGGCGCCGGCTCATCCCCTCGGTCATCCCGAATCAGGCGGATGACGGATTGCGGGCGAGCGGCCTTGCGTGCAGTCTGAAGAAACCTAAGCGCGCATGCGCTGGAACGTGTCTGGCCGGCAGCTCACCGAGGGTTGCGGGCACCCGTCCGCAAGGAGCATGCATGAAGCGAGTGGCGGGCATCTGCGTCGCGCTGATCGCGCTGTGCATGCTCGCCACGCCTGCATATGGCGGCGACCGGTCCGGAGAAGGCGTCGCGGATCGACCGGGCCGACTCGGCCCTCAGCGAACAAGTGCCGATGAGAACCACCTCGGCGGACGACGGACGATGCCGAGATTCCGGGCTTGCCGGTAGCCGCGAGCCCCATCGTGGACACCTTGACCGCGGCTCGGACGCCGATGACGTGTGGGCCGTCGAACTCGTGCAGGGTCAGTGCCTCTCGGTGGGCATCACCGGGAGATGCCGGCACGGACTTCGACGTCTACCTCTTCGGTCCCGGGACT
Source organism: uncultured Actinomycetes bacterium (assembly GCA_963726325.1). Taxonomy (GTDB): domain Bacteria; phylum Actinomycetota; class Coriobacteriia; order Anaerosomatales; family PHET01; genus CAVPCY01. Next base: position 41,476 of record CAVSCA010000002.1, read on the forward strand.
CCCACCATCTTCACGCCCAACGGGCCGCTCAGAGCGGCCGACAGGAACTCGTATCCGGACTCACTCACCTTCGTGGCGGATGTGACAGGCACCTACTATCTCGACGTCTACGCCTTTGCGGGCTCTGGCGGCTACCGCCTGACCTACGAGGTGGGCCTCGCGGCGACCCAGACTCCCCGACGACGACGCCCCGGGCGTTGCGGCGCCTGCGAGCCCGATCCGCGAGACACTCGACGACGCGGCGGACTTCGACGACGTCTACGCACTCGAACTGAAGGCCGGGCAGACACTCTCGGCCAAGGTGTCGGGAAGCTCCGGCACGGACTTCGACATCTACCTGTACGGTCCGGGCACGACCACCGTGATCGATTCCTCGGATTGGCTCGCTTGCGGAGCGACCGAGGCCTACCCAGACGCCTTCACCTACGTCGTGCGCACCTCGGGGACGTACTACCTGGACGTCTGGTCGTACAACGGGACCGGTGAATACACTCTGTCGTACACGGTGAAGTCCAAGCCCGTTCGTCCGTGCCCCGATCGCGCCTGCGACCGCAGTCAGGTCCCGGCGCTTCACGGTGTATGGCTGGCTGAAGCCCGCGCATCCGGCAGGAACGTACCCGGTGCGCATCTACAAGTGGAGAAGAACCTCTTCGGGCTCGTGGAAGAGGTACGGCTACGTCAACGCGATAGCCCAGAACCACTCCGGTTTCACGAAGTACCGGCGCTCCATCCGGCTTCCGTACCGCGGCACGTGGAGGCTTCGCGCGTACGCTGCCGAGGATGCGAGCCACACGGCTGCCTGGTCGCACGGATACGACTACGTGACCGTACGGTAGGTCCTGGACAACGAAAGTTCGAAAAAAGCCCTCGGGTGAAAAAAAAAAAAAAAAAAAAAAAAAAAAAAAAAAAAAAAAAAACTCGACGAGGCACCCGTTCATCCACTCGGTCAGCCCGAATCAGCCTGATGACGGATTGCGAGCAGAGCGTCCTGCGTACAGTCTGAAGGAACCTAAGCGCGTATGCGCTGGAGCGCGTACGCCCGGCGGCCCACTGAGGGTTGGGGCACCCGTCAGCAAGGAGCACGCATGAACCGAATGGCCGGCACCTGCGTCGCGCTGATCGCGTTGTGCATGCTTGCTGCGCCTGCGTACGGTGGCGAACGGCCCGAGAAACCATCCCGGACGGACTGTGTCGACTCGGTCCTCAGCGAACGAGTGCCGATGAGATCCGCCTCGGCGGGCACGGACGATGCCGAGATTCCGGGCTTGCCGATAGCCGCAAGCCCCATCGTGGACAACCTGACCGAGGGCTCGGATGTCGATGACGTATGGGCCATCGACCTCGTGCGGGGTCAGTGCCTCTCGGTGGGCATCACGGGAGATACGGGCACGGACTTCGACGTGTACCTCTTCGGTCCGGGGACTCCCACCATCTTCACGTCGAGCGGGCCCTCAGGGAAGCCGACAGGAACTCGTACCCCGACGCGCTCACCTTCGTCGCGGAAGTGACCGGCACCTACTACCTCGACGTGTATGCCTATGCTGGCTCGGGCGGCTACCAACTGACCTACGAGGTCGGCGCCGCTGGGAGCAGACGCCGACGATGACACCCCGGGCGTTGCAGCGCCTGCGAGCCCGATCAGCGGCACGCTCGACGAGGTGACGGACTTCGACGATGTCTTCGCCCTTGATCTCAAGGCAGGGCAGACACTCTCGGCCAAGGTGTCGGGCAACGCGGGCACGGACTTCGACGTCTATCTGTATGGCCCGGGAACGACTACCGTGATCGACTCATCGGACTGGCTCGCATGCGGGGCTACCGACGGCTACCCGGACGGCTTCACCTACGTCGTGCGTACCTCAGGGACGTACTATCTGGACGTCTGGTCGTACAGCGGGATCGGGTGACTACACCCTGTCGTACACCATCAAGTCCAAGCCCTTCGTCCGCACACCCATCGCCCCACGAGAGCCGGCAGGTCCCGGTACTTCTCGGTGTACGGCTGGCTCAAGCCCGCGCATCCCGCCGGCACATACCCCGTGCGCATCTACAAGTGGAAGAGGACCTCTGCCGGCTCTGGAAGCGGTACGGATACGTCAACGCGGTGGCCGAGAACCACTCCGGTTTCACGAAGTACCGACGCTCGATCCGGCTTCCGTACCGTGGGACGTGGAGGCTGCGCGCATACGCTGCCGAGGACGCAAGCCACACGGCTGCCTGGTCCAGCGGATACGACTACGTGACGGTCCGGTAGGTCCGCTCCGGATCCATCGCAGCTGTCGGTTCCTGGCCGATGCCCCGCAGGGCGCGCCGATCCGACTTCCCCTTGCGCCAAGCGAGTCTGCCATGCGCGCTCCAATGACCCGTGTCGCGGTATGATGGCTGCTCGGCGCACGCATACCCGGAAGGGGTCTTTGGATGTTCTATCGCAAGACCGTGCTCGACAACGGAATCACCGTCATGTCCGAGCCGATGGACTCGGTGCGCTCCATCGCGCTGGGCATCTGGTTCGCGGTGGGAAGCCGCGACGAGAGTCGCCGCAGAGGCCGGCATGTCGCACTTCATGGAGCACATGATGTTCAAGGGCACGCCGACGCGCAGCGCCCAGGACATCTCCGAGCAGTTCGACCGCCTCGGCGCCGAACTCAACGCCTTCACCTCGAAGGAGTACACCTGCTACTACAGCCGCTTCGTCGACGAGAACCTCTCCACCGCGTTCGAGATCCTCTCGGACATGGTGCGTCAACGCGCAACCTCGACGACGGAGCGTGCGAGCTCGAGCGCGAGGTCGTCATCGAGCGAGATCGACGCGCATGGAGGACACGCCCGACGACCACATCCACGAGATCTTCAGCCACGCGCTGTGGCCCGACCACCCGATCGGCCTGCCGATCCTGGGCGGCCGCGAGACCGTGGGCGACGTTCGACCACGCGCAGTCGGTCGCATTCCGCGCGCAAGCACTACCTGACCGGCAACTGCGTCGTCGCGGCGGCGGGCAACGTCGACCACGACGAGCTCGTCGCGCTCGCCGAGAGGTAGCTGGGCGGGCTCGTCCACGGCCCGCGCTCGGTGCGCCCGGTTGCCGACGCGACCGGCGCCGGCAAGCTCGCCGTCCTCGAGAAGGACACCGAGCAGGCGCACATCTGCTACGGCGTCGCCACGATGAACGCGCACCACCCCGACCGCTTCGCGCTCTCGATCCTCGACGGCGTGCTCGGCGGCGGCATGAGCTCGCGCCTGTTCCAGGAGATCCGCGAGAAGCGCGGGCTGGCCTACGCCGTCTACCGCTTCTCGGCGCTCTACCAGGACACCGGCGAGTTCGCGGTCTACGCCGGCACGCGTCCCGACAACGCCGAGGAGGTCATCAGGCTCATCCAGCACCGAGATCGAGCGCGTCGCGCTCGACGGCGTCACCCCCGACGAGCTCGACCGCGTGCGCCAGGCGGCCAAGGGCCACCTCGTGCTGGGCATGGAGTCGACCCGCAATCGCATGACGCGACTGGGCAAGAACGAGGTGACGGGCGGCGAGATCCTCTCGGCCGACGAGATCATGGAGCGCTTCGACGCCGTGACCATGGACGACATCATGCGCGTGTCGCGCCGACGTGCTCTCCGCCGAGAAGGTGCTCGCGGTCATCGGCCCGTTCACGCCGAGACGAGCTCGATGCCCCTCGTCGCACTAGCCGCGTTCGACCGCAGGAGGCACGACATGATTCGAGTACTGGTCGCCGGCGCCGCCGGCCGGATGGGCACCGAAGTCGTGCAAGGCCGTCACCGCGGCCGACGGGATGCAGGTCGTCGCCGCGGTCGACCCCGGCGTCGCCGGGCTGCTTCGATCGCCGACGAGCACGGCGCCCACATCGAGTGCACCGAGGACCTCGCTGCGCGCGATCGCGTCGCACGAACCCGACGTCATGGTCGACTTCACGCGCCCCGACGTCGTCGAAGCCAACCTGCGCGTGGCGCTTGCCGCGGGCGTCGACTGCGTCGTCGGCACCACCGGGCTGTCCGAGGAGAAGCTCGCGGAGCTCGCCGCCGCTGGCGCCCGGACGGCACGTGCCTGTTCTTCGCGCCGAACTTCGCCATCGGCGCCGTGCTGATGATGCAGTTCGCCGAGAAGGCCGCGCGCTACATGCCGCACGTCGAGGTCATCGAGCTGCACCACGACAAGAAGCCGACGCGCCGTCGCGGCACGGCGATCCGCACGGCGCGCATGATCGCCGCCGCGCGCAGCGAGACGCCCGCCGCGCCCGGACGCGAGACCGAGCTCGACGGCATGGAGGGCGCGCGCGGGGCGCTCGTCGACGGCGTCAGCGTGCACTCGGTGCGCCTGCCGGGACTCGTCGCGCACCAGGAGGTCATCTTCGGCGGGCAGGGTCAGACGCTCACCATCCGCCACGACTCCATCGACCGGACGAGCTTCATGCCCGGCGTCGTGCTCGCCGTCCGCGAGGTCGGAACCCGCGAAGGGCCTCGTCATCGGGCTCGAGAAGCTGATGGGGGAGTAGGCGTGGCGCCAGGTGCGATCCCGGGCATCGACCGCCCGATCGTCGTCATGAAGTTCGGCGGCACGTCGGTCGCCATCGACGAGGGCCGCGCGGCGATCGCCGCGCGCGTCACCGCGGCGCTCGAGCTCGGCAAGGCGCCCGTCGTGGTCGTGAGCGCGATGGGGCGCAAGGGCGCGCCGTACGCGACCGACACGCTGCTCGCGCTCGTCGAGGGCCTGCCCGCCGACGAGCGCGAGACCGACCTGCTCGCCAGCGTGGGCGAGGTCGTCTCGGCGGTCGTGGTCGCGCACGAGCTGCGGGCAGCCGGCATCGCCGCATCGGCGTTCACGGGCGCCGAGGCCGGCATCGCGACCGACGGTATCCACGGCTCCTCGGCGGTCACCGAGATCCACACCGGGCCGCTTGGCCGCCGCGATCGCGCGACGGCGTGGTGCCCGTCGTCTGCGGGCTTCCAGGGCATCGCCGAGGACGGGCGCATCACCACCCTGGGACGGGGCGGCAGCGACACGACCGCCTGCGCGCTCGGGGTCGCGCTTGTCCGCCGAGGAGGTCGAGATCTACACCGACGTCGACGGCGTCATGACGGCCGATCCGCGCGCGTGCGCCGGCGCCGAGGTGCTCGAGGTCGATCTCGGCCGACGAGCTGTTCCAGATGGCGCAAGCACGGCAGCCGAGTCGTGCACACGCCCGCCGCCGAGCTCGCGCTCGCGAGCGGCCTGTCGGTGCGCGTGCGCAACACCTTCACCGACCATCCGGGCACGCGCGTGGCCGACATCGCCGTCGTATCGGCCCGCGACCGTCGCGACCGCGGTGAGCCACACGTGCGGCGTCGCGCGCATCCGCGCGCGACTCTCGGCGACCGAGGGCACGCCGGAGCACATGGCGGCCCAGGCGCGCGTCTACCGCGCGATGGCCGACGCCGGCGTCTCGCTCGACATGTTCACCCCGCTCGGCGACAGTCTCGTCTTCACGCACCGAGCTCGGCGCGCTCGACGACGCCTGCGAGCGTGCTCGACCAGCTGGGGCTCGAGTACGACGTCACCGCGCGATCTCGCCAAGGTGACGCTCGTGGGCGCGGGCATGCACGGCGTGCCCGGCGTCATGGCGCGCATGGCCGAGCTCCTCGCCGACGCGGGCGTCTGCGTGCTGCAGACCGCCGACTCGCACACGACGATCTCCGTGCTCGTCCCGCCGAGGACGACGCGAACGCGCCGTCGGCGCGCTCCACGACGGCTTCGAGCTCGGAGAGTGAGCCGCTCGTGACGCGCGAGGTGGTGCTCTACATCACGGCATCGCTCGACGGGTTCATCGCGGACGCCGACGGCGGTGTCGACTGGCTGGCACGGTGCCGACGGCGAGGACTACGGCTTCGCCGCGCTGATGGACTCGGTCGACACGCGTCTTGCATGGGAAGCCACACGTACCTCGAGACCCTCGAGCTCGTCGACGTACGACCCGTACGACGGCCAAGACGAACTACGTCTTCACCTCCCGAGACGACCTGCCGGTCATCGGCACGCCGGCGTTCGTCGCCGAGGACGCCGTGCGCTTCGTCTCGGCACTCAAGCAGCGGCCGGGCGGGCGCATCTGGCTGCGTCGGCGGGGGAGCCTCGCGTCCGCACTCGTCTCGAGCGGGCCTCGTCGACGAGATCGACCTGTTCATGCAGCCGATCGTGCTCGGCGACGGCATGCCGCTCTGGGTGCCGCCCATGACGACGCGCTCTCGACTCTCGTCGAAGCCAGATCGTGGCCCGGCGACCTGGTCCAGCTGCGGTATCGCCTTCGAGACACAGGCGTGACGGATGAGCAACGCGTCGGCGCGGCACAGCGCGTGGCTGTCGGCGGGGTGTGGCACAATACGGCAGGTAGAATGCATCGGTACGCCCGGCCACCCGGGCTACGTGCTTGAGGGGCTGACTTCTCGATGACCACTCCGCGCTTCGGCCGCATGATCACGGCCATGGTGACTCCGTTCACTCCCGACGGCGGACTCGACCTGCCGCGCGCCGCGGAGCTCGCCGACAAGCTCATCGCCGAGGGAAGCGACGCGCTCGTCGTGTGCGGCACGACGGGCGAGACGCCCGACCGTCTTCTACCCGCAGAAGCTCGAGCTGTTCCGGGCCGTCATCGAGGCGGTGGGCGGCAAGGTGCCGATCATCGCCAACGCCGGCGACAACTGCACCGCCGACTCGGTCGAGTTCGCCCGCGAGGTCGTCTCGCTCGGCGTCGACGCGATCATGGCCGTGGTCCCGTACTACAACAAGCCGCCGCAGGAGGGGCTGTACCGCCACTTCTGCACCATCGCCAACGCGGTCGACGTCCCGGTCATCCTCTACAACATCCCCGGTCGTTGCGTCATCAACGCGGAGCCGTCCACGATACCTGCGCATCGCCCGCGAGTGCGACAACGTCGTCGCCGTCAAGCAGGCGAACGCCGACCTGTCGCAGACCGCGACGATACTCGCTGGCGCGCCGGACGGCTTCGAGGTTCTTGCGGGCGACGACGAGCTCACGCTGCCGCTCATGGGTCTGGGCGGCAGCGGCGTCATCTCGGTCGTCAGCCATGTCGCCGGCGTCCGCTTCAAGGAGATGATCGAGGCTCAGGCGTCCGGCGACCACACCCGCGCCCTGCGGATCCACCTCGAGCTGATGCCGCTGATGAAGGCGCTCTTCATCACCGCCAACCCGATCATGGTCAAGAAGGCGCTCGAGCTGCAGGGATTCCCGGTGGGCGGCGTTCGACTGCCGCTCGTCGAGGCCACTGCCGAGCAGACCGCCGAGCTCGAGCGCGTCATGCGCCACGTCGGGGTGCTCGCGTAGCGCAAGCGTAGCAACGAACGGATGCGTCGCCTCACGGCGGCGCTTGCACTGACAACAGCGGAAGCCGTACAGCGGCCCCGCACGCCCGAGACGAAGGCTCGTCTCGCTGGAAGGAGACATCGCCCACCCACATGTCAAAGAACAAACCACCGCGCCTGCGCGTCATACCGCTTGGCGGCCTCGACGGCATCGGCAAGAACATGACGGTCATCGAGTACGGCGACGACATGATCCTCGTCGACGCGGGCATCATGTTCCCCGACGACGACCATCCCGGCGTCGACCTGATCCTGCCGGACTACTCGTACGTCGCTCAAGCGCAAGCGAGAACCTCCGCGGCATCGTCATCACCCACGGCCACGAGGACCACACCGGCGCGCTGCCGTACCTCCTCAAGGACCTCGACGTGCCCGTGCCGGTTCTGGGCACGCAGCCTGACGCTCGGCCTGATCAAGGGCAAGCTCGACGAGCACAAGATCAAGAAGCCCAAGCTCAGCGAGGTTCGCGACGGCGGCCACATGTCGCTCGGCGCGTTCGGCTTGGACTTCTTCGCCGTCAACCACTCGATTCCCGACGGCGTGGGCGTCTTCATCCGCACTCCGGTAGGCACCGTGCTTCACACCGGCGACTTCAAGCTCGACCAGACGCCCATCGACGGGCGGCTCACCGACTACGGCGCGCTCACCAAGTTCGGCAAGGTGGGCGTGACCCTGCTGCTGCAGCGACTCCACCGGCGCCGAGCATCCGGGCTCGTGCCGCTCCGAGGCCGAGGTCGGCAAGTCGCTGCGCGACATCATCGGCGACGCGAAGCAGCGCGTCATCGTCGCCTCCTTCGCAAGCCACATCCACCGGCTGCAGCAGGTGTGCGACGCCGCGCTCGCCAACGGGCGCAAGATCGTCGTGACGGGCCGCTCGATGGTGCAAGAACACCAAGATAGCCCGCGACCTCGGCTACCTCACGATCGACGACGACGACATCGTCGACGCCTTCGACACCCACGGCCTGCCGCCCGAGAAGATCGTCGTGCTGTGCACCGGAAGCCAGGGCGAGCCGCTCTCCGCGCTTGCGCGCATGGCCAACGGCGACCACCGCACCATCACCGTCGAGTCCGGCGACACCGTCATCATCTCGGCGAGCCCGGTTCCCGGCAACGAGAAGGCGGTCAGCCGCGTCATCAACCGGCTCGCGAAGGCGGGCGCGCGCGTCGAGCACAAGGGCTCGGCCGACGTGCACGTCTCCGGGCACGCGCTACTCCGAGGAACTCAAGCTGATGCTCAACCTCGTGCAGCCCGAGTTCTTCATGCCGGTGCACGGCGAGACGCGTCACCTCGTGGCGCACGGCCGGCTCGCCGAGTCGGTCGGCATCCCCGAAGACTGCGTCTTCGTGCTGGAGAACGGCGACGTCCTCGAGATCGACGAGGAGGAGGCCCGCGTCTCCGAGCGGGTCGAGAGCGGCGTGGTGTACGTCGACGGGCTCTCCGTCGGCGACCTGGGCCAAGTCGTGCTTCGCGACCGCCAGCACATGAGCCAGGACGGCATCATCACCGTGGTCGTCACGATCGACGCCAAGTCCGGCAAGCCGATCGGCGAGCCTGAGATCGTGACACGGGGAGTCGTGCTCGCCGAAGGCGAGGACATGCTCGACGAGGCCCGCCAGCGCGTCGCGAAGGCGGTCGCGAAGACCGGCAAGGAGGGCGTCACCGACTTCTCGGTGGTTCAGAGGCGCATACGCGAGACGCTCTCCCAGTTCGTCTGGGAGCGCGCGAAGCGCCGGCCCATGATCATCCCCGTGGTCATGGAGGTCTAGCGAGTGGGCCTGTTCGAGGCGGTCGTTCTCGCAATCGTCCAAGGGTTGACCGAGTTCCTGCCCGTCTCCTCCGACGGTCACCTCATCTTGGTGCCGTCCCTGCTCGGGTGGGAGCGCTTCGGCCTGGGCTTCGACGTCATGCTCCACGCCGGCACGCTGCTGGCGACGTTGCTGTACTTCCGAGCCGACGTCGCCAGACTCGCAGCGGCTCTGTTCGGCAGGCGTCCCGAGCAGGCTTCCGATCGGCGGCTTGCGTTGCTGCTGCTCGGCGCAACGGTACCGAGCGTCGTCGTCGTGTTCGCGCTCGAGCCGTTCGTGAGCGGAGTCGAGCGCCGGCCCGTGGAGCAGCAGATCGTCATCGCGGCGGTTGGCCTGCTGATCACCTCCGTGGTGCTGGGCGGCTCCGAGTTGATCGCGCGTACCGAAGGCAAGACGTTCGCAGCCGATCGCGGACTCGGCCGCCATCCCGTGGGGGAGGGCACTTCTGGTCGGTGTCGCGCAGGGCTTCGCGGCGCTGCCGGGCGTCTCGCGCTCGGGCCTGACGATCTCGGCGGGGCAGGCGCTCGGCATCACGCGAGGCGAATCGGCACGTTTCTCCTTCTTGCTGTCCATACCGATCATCGCTGCGGCCACCGCCAAGAAGTCGCTCGACATCGCGCAGGGCCAAGGCTCGCTGCCCCCGCTGAGCGTCACGTTGACCGGCGTCGCCGTGACCGCGGTGGTCGGGTACGCGGTGATCTGGTTTCTGATCCCCTTCGTCCGCAAGCACTCGCTGTGGTGGTTCTCTGCCTACACCGCATTTGCAGGTATCCTGCTGTTGATACGCTACGCACTCTAGAGTCGGGGGCCTCTCTTCGTGGCACAGAAACGCACCAGCAGCTCCTCTCGCACCCGATCCGCAGCGAAGCGCACGTCCTCTCGGTCGCGCGACGCCTCGCCTGCGATCCTCGACGACCGGTCCAAGCACGACATCATCGGAGTCGTCCTGTCGGCGCTCGCCGTGGCGCTCATGATCGCGGTTCTCAGCACGGGCAACGGGGTGGCCGCCGGGGTCGCAGCCGACGGGCTCAAGATGGCCTTCGGCGTGGGCGCGTACCTGGTGCCGATCGGCCTGCTGCTCTGGGGGGTCTCGTTCTTCATCCGAGTAGAGATCCACGAGGCGCGCACCGGGTTGGGCATCGGTCTGTGTCTGCTCGCCATCATCTCGCTGGTCGCCCTGACGACACCTGACGGCGACTATCTCGCCGAGCAGTACGTGGCGACGCTACGGCGGCTACGTGGGCGGCGCCATTGCGTGGGTGCTCGCAACCCCCACAAGCCCCGCCATCGCCGCGGTCCTTCTGGTGGGGCTGCTGGTGGTCGGCCTCGTAGTGACCGGGCTGTCGATCTCGGGTGTGGTCGACTGGATCCGACAGCGTTTCGCTCGCGGCGAGCAGGACCCGCGACCCTCGCGCGCGGACCGGCCCAAGGAGCGTGCCACGCGTACCGCGCCGCTCGGCGCCGACGGCGACGAAGCTGCGGCCCCGGCCGCGGTTCTTCCGGCCCGAGCGTCAACGAAGCAGGCCGACCCTGAGGCGGCGCGCAAGACCGTCCCGGTACCCAAGAGCGTCGCTCCCCGCGGCCATGGAGGGCTTCGAGCTGCCCCCTGCGACCATGCTGAACCGCACCAGCGAGTCTGCGTCAGGACACAAGGCCAGCGAGAACGAGCTCCGATCCGTCGCCACGGTGATCAGCGAGACACTCGCGACCTTCGACATCCCGTCGCGGGTCGTGAGCTGGGTTGCCGGCCCCACGGTGACCCTGTTCGAGGTCGAGATCGCGAAGGGCGTTCGGCTGAGCCGCGTGACCGCCCTCGCCGACGACCTCGCGCTGTCGCTGGCGTCGTCTACCGTCCGAATCCTCGCCCCGATTCCGGGCAAGGCGCTCGTCGGTATCGAGGTCCCGAACGTCCGTCGGAGTTCGGTGACGCTCGGCGACGTGCTGGCGCCCGCCGGTCAGGGCGGCCCGCTGCTGCTCGCGCATCGGCAAGGACGTCGCGGGCGATCCGGTTCTGGCGGATCTCGCACAGATGCCCCACCTCCTGATCGGTGGCACGACCGGCTCGGGCAAGTCCGTGGCTATCAACGCCATGCTCATGTCGATCCTCATGCGAACCACGCCCGCCGAGGTCCGCCTCATCCTCATCGACCCCAAGCGTGTGGAGCTGTCCGGCTACAACAGCGTTCCGCACCTGTACGTGCCGGTGGTCACCGAGCCCAAGGAGGCCGCGAGCGCGCTGGCGTGGTCGGTGTCGGAGATGGAGCGACGCCTCAAGGTGCTGCAGATCGCCGGTGCGAAGAACATCGGCGCCTACAACTCGCTCGTTCAGGAGGGCAAGGGCCCCGAGGGCGCCGACGAGATGCCCTACCTCGTCATCGTCATCGACGAGCTCGCCGACCTCATGATGATCGCCGCGAAAGAGGTCGAGGACTCGATCGTGCGGATCGCTCAGCTCGCCCGCGCCGCGGGCATACACCTGGTGGTGGCGACCCAACGTCCGGAGGCCAACGTGGTTACCGGCATCATCAAGGCGAACATCACCAACCGGATCGCATTCAACGTGGCGAGCGCCATCGACTCGCGCGTCATCCTGGATCAGCCCGGCGCCGAGAAGCTCGTGGGACTCGGAGACATGCTCTTCACCACCCCGCAGTTGCCCAAACCCAAGCGAATCCAGGGCTGCTATGTGTCCGAGGATGAGATCGACGCCGTCGTCGCACACCTGCGCAGCCAGGCCGAGCCCGACTACCACGAGGAGATCCTGCATCTCAAGGTCTCCTCGGTGGGCGGGGGAGTCGACCCCGGCGACGAGGACGACCCGCTCATCTGGGAAGCCGCGGACATCGTGGTGACGAGTGGGCTCGGATCGACCTCGCTGCTGCAGCGCCGGCTCAAGGTCGGATACGCCCGCGCCGGCCGCATCATGGACATGCTCGAAGCCAAGGGGGTCGTGGGCCCGCCCGACGGCAGCAAGCCCCGTGAGGTGCTCATCGACGTCGAGGACCTCGAGTAGCTCTCCGTGTATTCGAGCGCGAAGAGGCGGGCGAGTTCTAGCGGTGGGCAAACTCGGAGACACACTGCGCGAACGCCGCATCTCACTTGGCGTGAGCCTGACTCAGGCCGAGGAGGGCACACGTATCCGCGCGCGGCTCATCGAGGCGCTCGAGGACGGCGACTACGCCCGTCTGCCCAATCCCGGCTACGTACGCGGGTACATCTCCAGCTACGCGCGCTTCCTCAACCTCGATCCCGTCCCACTGCTCGCCCTCTACAAGTCCGAGACCGGCGCGGGGAGATTCCACGAACTCAACTTGCCGCAGGCCGACGAGGCGGTGGTCCCCACCGGCCAGCAGCATGCGATGCCTGCTCGCAGCGCGCTTGTCACGGTGCTGGTGATCGCACTTCTGGCGCTGGCCGCATGGGCCGTGGTACGCGTCTGGCGCGGGCCCGAGCCCACGCCGCCGGAGCCGGCCGAGGTCACGCAGTCCGCTGCGACGGCCTCTGCGGCCGTGCCCGCAGATGGAGCCGGCACCCCGCCTGCCAAGCCCGCAACGGCTCTCCAGCCCTTCACGGTCCGGGTGGTGGTCTCGAAGGACGGCGCCTCATGGGTCAAGGTCACCGATCGACGGTAAGCAGGCCTACGAGGGAACGCTCGCCGGCGGACAGGGCAAGAGCTTCGAGGTCGCGAAGTCGGCGACTGTCGCCGTGGGCAAACCGTCGTCGGTGACGATCTTCAGAGATGGCAAACGCGTGAAGATCCCGGCGAGCGACGACACCCCCACCGTGGTGCTCAAGGCCACCAAGACCGAGTAGCAGATCGACAGTTCGAAAGGGGCGCATCAATGGCCAAGGACAGCAGTTTCGACGTGGTCTCCGAAGTCGACTTGCAGGAAGTCGACAACGCCTTCCAGCAGGCGTCCAAGGAGCTCGTGCAGCGATACGACCTCAAGGACAGCGGCGCCAAACTCGAGTTCAGCAAGCACGAGAAGTCCTTCACCCTCACGGCACCGAGCGACTTCGTTGCCAAGCAGGTCATCGACGTGCTCAACACGAAGCTCGTCAGGCGCAACGTCGATCTCAAGGCCATCTCATGGGGGGCATCGCAGGCGGCGAGCGGCAGCTCTGTGAGGATCGTCGGCACGGTTGTCATGGGTATAGAGGCCGACCTCGCACGCAAGATCAACAAGGACATCAAGGACCAGAAGTTCAAGGTCAAGGTTCAGATAGAGGGCGACAAGCTCCGGGTATCGGGTTCAGTTCGCGACGAGCTGCAGAACGTGATCGCGTTCCTCCGCGAGAAGGACTACGGCATCCCGCTCCAGTTCACGAACTACCGCTAGCACATGGCGGAAGCATCGCCCGAGACGCCGCGTGTCGCGTTTGCCACGCTCGGCTGCCCCAAGAACGAGGTCGATACCGACAAGATGCGCGCGGCCGTGACCTCGGCGTCCTATGCCGTCGTGGACGACATCGACTCTGCTGACGTCGTGGTCGTCAACACGTGCTCCTTCATCCAGGAGGCGACCGAGGAGTCGGTGGCGGTTGTGCTCGAGTTGGCCGAGCAGTGGGTGCCGGCGGCACAGGGACGCCATCTTGTCGTCGCCGGATGCATGCCGAGCCGCTACGGCGAGGAGCTGCACGCCGCGATGCCCGAGGTCGAGGGCTTCCTTCCCGTAGCGGACGAGCACTCCCTCGTCGATATGATCGAGCGCCTGACCAAGGCTCCGCGAGCGGAGACGACCCCTGCACCCGTGCGCCGCGCCAACGTGGGTGCGTCGGCTTACTTGCAGATATCGGACGGCTGTCACCGCAACTGCGCCTACTGCACCATCCCGTCGATTCGCGGCCCGTACCGCAGCCGCTCGATTGCTGACATCGTCGACGAAGCGGAAGAGCTTGTTGCGCTGGGCGCGCGTGAGATAGTGCTCATCGGGCAGGACATCACGGCCTACGGGCGCGACCTGGACGACACGGCCGCACTTCCCGACGTCGTGCGCGCAGTGGCCGCAGTCCCGGGAGTCGAGTGGCTTCGACTGATGTACGCGCAGCCCGATGGCGTCACCGATGACCTTCTGGCCGCGATGGCCGAGAACCCCAACGTCTGCCGATACCTCGACATGCCGCTGCAGCACGCAAGCCGCAGCGTCCTGAGAGCGATGCGGCGCACCGGGGACGGCGAGTCCTACCTTCGCCTGATCGACCGCGTGCGAGATGCGCTGCCCGGTGTCGTGCTGCGAACCACGCTCATCTCCGGCTTCCCGGGCGAGACGCGCGCCGACGCCCTCGAGCTGCAGCGATTCGTCGAGCAGGCCCGCTTCGACTACGTGGGCGTGTTTCCCTACTCGGCAGAGGAGGGCACCGCGGCCGCCGACATGGCCGATCAGGTCCCCGTGCGCACCCGGCGCGCGCGGGCGCAACGCCTCCGCGACCTGGCCGACACCATCGGGTTCGAACGCGTCGCCGGGCGGGTGGGGGAGACGCTCGAAGTGCTCGTCGAGGGTGTCGACCCCGACGACGGCGCCGTCTTCGGACGTTGGCGCGGCCAGGCGCCCGATATCGACGGAATCGTGCTGCTCGACAGAGGCGATCCCGGTGAGATCGTCTCGGCGCGTATCGTGGACACCATCTGCTACGACTTGGAAGGCGAGGTGGTCTAGATGGCCGGCACCGGCAAGCGCATGAACGCCGCCAACACAGTGACGATCGTGCGCATGGTGCTCATCCCGGCGTTCCTCGTCATCATGCTCGCCGACTGGCCGGCATGGCTGAACGCTCCCGCCCCGGTCGAAGCGCTTCGCCCCTGGATCGCCGCTTTGGTCTTCGGGATTCTCGCCTCGACCGACGGCGTGGACGGCTACCTCGCCCGGTCGCGAAACGAGGTCACCACCTTCGGCAAGTTCCTCGATCCTCTCGCGGACAAGCTGCTCGTCACGGCCGCGCTCATAGCCTTGGTCGAACTGGATGTCCTGCCGGCGTGGATCGCGTTCGTCATCATCGCTCGGGAGTTCATCGTGAGCGGCCTGAGGATGGTCGCCTCGGCCGAGGGACAGGTCATCGCGGCCTCGTGGTACGGGAAGGTGAAGACCGTCTTCCAGATGGTCGCGATTCCCATGTTCATCGTGAAGGACTCCTCGCTCATCAGCTGTTCGGTCCCGAGTTCGTCCTGTTCTTCCAGGTGGCCTCGTGGGCGGTCATGGGCGCCGCGGTCGTCATGACGCTTGATGTCGATGGTCGACTACTTCCGTCACGCCGCAGACGTGCTCGTGGGCCCGTGGACCGGCGACGACGCCATCGCGACACTCACGGCGACCGCGGACGCGGCCGCCGAGGACGCCGTCGACGAGACGACGGACTAGGACGAGTACCGTGCCACGCACCGCAGCAGTCGTCACGATCGGGACCGAACTGGTCGAGGGGGCGCGAGTCGACACCAACACCGCCGAGATCGCCCGCGCCCTTGCCCCGCGCGGATTCGCGGTCCTTGAGACGGTCAGCGTGGGTGATGACGTCGCGCTCCTCGCCGAGGAGCTCTCACGGCTCATCTGCTGTCAGGGACCTCGTCGTCACCACAGGGGGACTCGGGCCCACACACGACGACATAACGCGCGAGGCCGCCTCGCGTGCGCTCGATCTCGAGCTCGTGGTCGATCCTCGTCTCGCGGAGATGCTCGTGCCGGTGCAGAAGCGTCACACTGACCCTGCCGCGGCGGAGCAGGTGCTCGCGCAGGCCATGGTCTTTCCGGGGGCCGAGATCATCGACTTCACGACCGGAACCGCACCCGGTCTCGTCATCCACGCTGCGAGCGGCGCGACGCTCGCGTTGCTGCCCGGACCACCATCCGAGATGCGGCCGATGCTCGCGGCGCTGCTCGAACGCTACCAGCTGGTCTTCAGCGAGCCTCGGCTCCTCGGCGTTGTGGGGCTCTCCGAGTCCGATGCCCAGGTCCGCGTCGAACGTGCGATCAGCGCCATCGACGGGGTCGGTTTCACCATTCTTGCCAGACCGGGCGACGTACGCGTGATTCTCACCGACAAGGGGTGCGGGCGCGACGCGGCTCGACAAGGCAGCGGACATGGCCGCGCTTGCGCTGGGGGAGCACTGCTACGCGACGGATGCATCGACGCTTGCCGAAGTCGTGATCCGAGAGGCCCGCGCGCGGGGACTCACGATCGCATTGGCCGAGTCGTGTACCGGCGGAATGGTCGCCGCGGCCCTCACAGATGTCCCGGGCTCCTCCGACGTGCTCGTTGGGGGTGTCGTGGCCTACTCGAATCTCGCGAAGACACGTCTTCTGGGCGTTCCCGCCGAGCTGATCGACGTCCACGGAGCGGTGAGTGCGGAGTGCGTCGAGGCCATGGCGCTCGGAGCCCGCAACGCGTTTGACCGGGCCGACATCGCGGTCGCAGTGAGCGGCATCGCGGGCCCTGGGGGCGGCAGCGTGGACAAGCCCGTGGGCACGGTCTGGTTCGGCGTGTTGTCGGGCCGACTCGCTCCCGAGGCCGCACGCGCGCGGGACCGCCACTGCGGGTGTCCAGTTCCGCCGCGCGTTGCCTCCCACGAGCCGTGAGGCCGTTCGCGCACGCGCTACCGCGGTAGCGCTCGACTGCCTGCGCCGAGCGATACTCGGCATGGACCTGCGGGCGTAGGGGAGGGCGACCGTGCGCTCTCGGCTGTTCGTGGGCGTCTTTCTTCCCGATGAGTGGCGCGAGCGCCTTGCGCTGATGTGCGATGCCATCCGCGACGCCGAACCGGCCTGGCGTGACGTGAAGTGGGTGCCGGAGGAGAACCTGCACGTGACCCTCGCGTTTCTCGGCGACGTGGAGGAACAGGACGTGCCCGCGCTGTGCGACCGGCTCTCCGCGGTGGCCGCACGGACACGCCGCGCTCACCCTCCCGCTCGACGCGGTGCGGGCCCGCCCGTCGTTGCGTCGCGCCCGGATGATCTGGGCGGCCTTCAGCGATCCCGGAGGGGAGTGCGCGTCGCTGGCCGCCGACGTTGCCGTCGGCTGGCGAGATGGCCGGATCGCGTGCCGATCGCAGGCCGTTCAACGCGCACGTCACGCTGTGCCGCTCGAGGCGTCCGCAGCGCCTTCGGCAAGAGACGCTGGACGCCGCGCGCGGCTCGGTGTGCGGCACGTCCCCCTCGTTGTCAGTCCCTTCGATTACCTTGTGTGCGAGCAGGCTTACGCCGCGCGGCGCGGTCTACTCGGCCCGAGCCTCCTGGTCGCTTCGCGCGCGGTAGTCGTGCGATTCGCTCGCCCGGGCGGGACCGAGAGACCAGCCGCGTCAGCTCGACATGTGTTGCGTTGACATCGAACAGGTGTTCGTGTAGGGTCGGAGCAACCCTTGAGGGGGTCTCCCGCATCCCGGATTGGAGCGAGTGAGGAATGGATCGCGACAAAGAGAAGATTCTCGACGTCACCAAGGAGCAGATCGACAAGAAGTTCGGCAAGGGCTCGCTGATGAAGCTCGGCGAGCACTCAGCCTGCGTGATTGTGCCCGCCATTCCCACCGGCTCCTTGGCGCTCGATGCCGCGCTCGGCGTCGGCGGCGTGCCCCGTGGGCGCATCGTCGAGATCTACGGTCCGGAAGCCAGCGGCAAGACGACGCTCGCGCTCCAGATAGTCGCCGAGGCACAGGCGGCCGGCGGGATCGCCGCGTTCATCGACGCGGAACATGCGCTCGACCCGTCGTACGCGGCGAGACTCGGCGTCGACATCGACGAGATCCTCATCAGCCAGCCGGACACCGGCGAGCAGGGCCTGGAGATCTGCGACATGCTGGTTCGCAGCGGCGCCGTCGATGTCATCGTGATCGACTCGGTGGCCGCCCTCGTGCCCCGAGCCGAGATCGAAGGGGAGATGGGCGACGCCTCGGTCGGTCTCCAAGCGCGCCTCATGAGCCAGGCGCTGCGCAAGCTCGCCGGCTCCCTCAGCCGCTCGAATACCACGTGCATCTTCATCAACCAGCTTCGTGAGAAGATCGGCGTCATGTTCGGCAGCCCCGAGACCACCACGGGCGGCCGCGCGCTCAAGTTCTTCTCGACGATCCGCATCGATGTGCGCCGCATCGACTCGATCAAGCAAGGCGCGGAGATCGTCGGCAACAGAGTGCGGGCCAAGGTCGTCAAGAACAAGGTCGCCCCGCCATTCCGCATGGCCGAGTTCGACCTGATGTTCGGCAGTGGCATCAGCAAGGAAGGTTCGATTCTCGACCTCGGGGTCGAGGAGGGCATCGTCGCCAAGTCCGGTGCTTGGTACACGTACGGCGAGGAGCGGCTGGGGCAGGGACGCGAGGCTGCCAAGGAGTTCTTGCGTGAGAACCCCGACTTGCGCAACACCATCGAGGCGGCCGTTCGTGAGTCACTTGGTCTTCCGACCTCCGCGGCCATCGTCAGCGCCCCCGTTGACGCCGAGGTCCCTGAACCCGCGCCTCGGTCTGAAGACAACAGCGGGAGCGATGAACCTCACTATCACGTCAGTCGAGAACGCCGGGCCGGGCAACCGTGCCCGGCGTCTTGTATTCGATGAGGGCACCCAGACTCGGCTCACAGCCGCGAGCGTGGTCAAGGACCTGTCCCTCGAGAGCGGCCAGGTCCACGAACCGGAGAGTCTGGCCAGCGAACTGGACGAGGCCGAGGTGCGACTTGCGAAGGAGCGCGCGCTCAGAATCCTCGGCTACAGAGAACGCTCCGCCGCCGAGGTTTCCCAGCGTCTTCTCGACGACGGCTATCCGCCCGAGGTAGCGCGTGACACGGTCGCCCGCTTCTCCGAACTAGGACTCATCGACGACTGCCGATTCGCAGCCGTCTATTCGCGCTCACGCCTCGCGGCGGGATTCGGCACGCGCCGAATCGCCTCCGAGCTCAAGCAGCGCGGAATCGCCCCGGAGATCGCCGCGACCGCGATTCGCGAGGCCATGGACGGCAGCGACGAGCTCGAGCGAGCGATCGGCGCGCTTCGAGGCAGGGTCCCGCACGACCGGCGGGAGCGCGAACGACTGCTCAGGCACCTGGTCTCCAAGGGCTTCGACATGTCCACCGCACTCGCAGCGCTGGATTCCGCGGCCGGGCCCGACGCGCAGTCACCCTGAACGCGCTGACCGCTGGTCGCTCCATTTGCGACCGTTCGTCGCTCGCGTCGGGTCTCGTGTCGGGTTGACGCTTCTTGCAGGTCAAGGGTAGTATCCGAAGCGGCATTGAAGACCACCGCGCCGGGACCCGTGGGGTTCCCGGTTACCTGTAGAACTGCAAGGGCGATCACTCGCGAGAAGAACGGGCACGTCTGCCCGCTTTCCGCGTATCTGCGATTCCTCGCCATGCATGCGGGACTCTCCTGTGCCGAGCGCGACGCCGGGCGGTTTCGATTCACGTGTGCCCTTCGGCGAAGCGCGACCGGACTGACTGACGCGCACGCCACCACCGAAGGGAGGGCGCATGCCAGCGACCATCTTGTTCGCTCTAGTAGGTATCCTCGTCGGCATCGTCCTCGGCTATGCCATCAACCGCTACCTGATCAAGGATCGCGCGGTACGCGCCACAGAGGAGGCAGAACGCCTCGTCCGTGACGCCGAGAAGCAGGCCGAGACGATGAAGAAGGAGGCCTTGCTCGAGGCGAAGGACCAGATCTTCCGCCAGAAGCAGGAAGAGGACGCAGAGGCCAAGGAGCGCCGCAAGGAGATCCAGATACTGGAGTCCCGGCTATCCGAACGCGAAGCCTCGATCGACCGCCGGGCTGAGTCCCTCGACAGCCGGGAGCACCAGCTGTCGTCGGCCCAAGGGCAGATCCAGAAGCGCGAGAAGGACCTCGAGCAGATGGTCGAGCTGGAGCGTGAGCGTCTCGAAGCGGTCGCGGGCATGACAGCCGACGAGGCGCGCGCGGAGCTCATCAACAGGATCCAGGATGACGTCAAGCGGGACGCCGCCGCCTTCATCCGCGAGACCGAGACCCGGGCGCGCGAGGAGGCGGACAAGAAGGCCCGCAACATCGTGGGCATCGCCATCCAACGTGTCGCCGCCGACCACACCGCCGAGTCCACCGTCTCTGTCGTGCACATCCCCAGCGACGACATGAAGGGCCGCATCATCGGCCGAGAAGGGCGCAACATCCGCGCCTTCGAGCAGATGACCGGCATCAACCTCATCATCGACGACACGCCCGAAGCCGTCATTCTGTCGAGCTTCGACCCGGTCCGCCGCGAGATCGGCCGCATCACGCTCGAGACCCTCATAGCCGACGGGCGCATCCACCCCGCGCGCATCGAGGAGATGTTCAACAAGGCCGAGACGCTCGTCACGCAGCAGATTCACGAGGCCGGCGAGCAGGCGGCGTTCGAGGCCGGAGTGCACAACCTTCACCCCGAGCTCGTCCGCACGCTCGGCAGGCTGAAGTTCCGCACGTCGTACGGCCAGAACGTGCTCAATCACTCCCTCGAGGTCTCCTGGCTCGCCGGAGTCATGGCGGCCGAGCTTGGAGTAGACACGACGCTGTCGAAGCGTGCCGGCCTGCTTCACGACCTTGGCAAGGCGATCGACCACGAGATCGAGGGCCCGCATGCGGTGATCGGCGCCGACCTCGCGCGACGCATGAACGAGCCCAAGGCGATCGTCCATGCCATCGAGGCCCACCATGCCGATGTGGAGCCGCAGACCGTCGAGGCGGTGCTGGTCCAGGCGGCCGACGCCATCTCGGCCGGGCGGCCCGGTGCCCGCCGAGAGACGCTCGAGAGCTACATCAAGCGCCTGGAGAAGCTCGAGGCGGTCGCCAACGCGCACAAGGGCGTCGAGAAGACCTACGCGATGCAGGCGGGTCGCGAGATCCGCGTGATGGTCAAGCCCGAGCAGATCTCGGACTCCGACTCAGTCGTGCTCGCTCGCGACATAGCCAAGCAGATCGAAGACGAGCTCGAGTACCCGGGCCAGATCAAGGTCATGGTCATCCGCGAGAGCCGTGCGGTCGACTTCGCCAAGTAGGGCACAGCACACTGATGAAAGCCCCGGCCCCGAACGCCGGGGCTTTCTCGTTCTCGGAGCGCGGAGGTGAACATGTCGGACGTGCGCATCAGAGAAGCGTCTCGCGCCGACCTGCCCGGCGTTCTCGCTGTCCAGCACGACGCCTTCTCCCGGGTCGCGAAGGCGCTCGGCATCGAGCCATCCGATCTCCCGCCACTGCGGGAGACACTCGGGCAGCTCGAGGGCTTCTCTCGGCCGGGACTCGCTTCTTCGTCGCCGTCGACTCTCTCGAGCGGGTCGTGGGCAGCGTGCGCGCGAGCGAGCGCGACGGTGTCGTCGACATCGGCAGACTCGTTGTCGCCAGCGACTGGGTGCGCCGAGGAATCGCAACGCGCCTCGTTGAGACGCTCGAGGCCTCGTACGCCCAAGCCGACAGATTCGTGCTGTTCACCGGCGAGGACGCCACCGAACCGCTCGCCCTCTACGGCAAGCTCGGCTACGAAGTCACGCGGCGAGACGCCACCGGACCGGTGGTCCTCGTCTGGCTCGAGAAGCGCAATCCCCGAGCGACCACGTGACCTCCCACGATGCATCGGCAGACGGTATCCTGTGAGCCATGCCTGACAACAGCGACCTGCTGAACTTCGTCACATCGGTGTCCGGTGATGCCTATCTGAAGGTCGAGGAGAACCTCGGCGACGGTTTCGTGCGCCTCAAGACCTCCGAGGCCGAACGCCGACAGGCGAAGCATGACATTCGCGGTGTCGAAGACATCGTGGTGGAGCTCCTCAGGAACGCCCGCGACGCCCACGCACAACGCATCTTCCTGGCGACCGCCCGAGAGGCCGATCGCAGGACGATCACCGTGCTCGACGACGGTGTCGGTGTGCCCGATACGCTCAAGGGCAAGATCTTCGAGCCGCGCGTCACGAGCAAGCTCGAGACGATGGTCATGGACAAGTGGGGCGTGCACGGCAGGGGAATGGCGCTCTTCTCGATCAAGACCAACACGCTCGAGGCGGCCGTATCGGCATCGGGCGCCCACAAGGGAACCGCGATCTCGGTCCTGGCCGACGTCGCAGGCCCTTCCCGAGCGAGCCGACCAGTCGACGTGGCCGACGGTCGAGCGGGATGAAACGGGCGTGTTGCGCGTGTCCCGCGGTCCCCACAACATCGCCAGGCGCGCGGCCGAGTTCGCCATCGAGCACCCCGGCGTTGACGTCTTCCTGGGCTCACCCAGCGAGGTTCTCGCGACCCTCGTGATGCTGGCACGTTTCGAACTCGACGAGGCCGACCTGCTCTTCTGCGAGGACGTTGCCCGACTTCCGGTATGGCAGCGTCCGGGGGCCGCTGCGGATGCGAGCGAGCTGGCCGACACCGCCGCCGAGATCGGCCTGGCCGTGTCGGAGCGCACTGCTCATCGAATCCTGGGCGGCGAGATCTCGCCTCTGCGCTCGGCACTCACCATCGTCACCGGCGGCGCCGACGGCCCTCCCGCAAGTGCCCCGCCCGACATCTACCGGGACCGCCGAGGACTCAAGATCCACCACACCGACCTCGACGCTTTTCGAACGGAGCTCGAGAATGCGTTCGACGCTATCGCCGAAAAGTACTATCTCCATCTGCGTTGCGAGCCGAAGATAACGATTGGAAGGGATGACATCCGCGTGAGGTTCGAGGTCGACAAGGAGGACTGACCACCCGCACTCCATCGCGGTATACTCGCGAAGCACCTCAAGCGCAGACCAACTGCAGCAGCGTACGCAGCACAGACGAACCAGCCGCGCGAGCGGCTCGCAGCATACACATGCCAGGGAGGGACCGTGGAAGTCCTCAAGGTGTCGAGCAAGTCCAACCCCAACTCCGTCGCCGGAGCGCTCGCAGGAATAGTGCGCGAGCAGGGAGCGGTCGAGATGCAGACCGTTGGAGCGGGGGCGCTGAACCAGGCCATCAAGGCGATCGCCATAGCTCGTGGCTTCATCGCTCCATCCGGAATGGAACTGACCTGCGTACCCGCGTTCGCCGACATCCTGATCAACGGCGAGGAACGTACCGCGATCCGGCTCCTCGTCGAGCCGCGCGACATGCACCGCTAGGCACGTGCCGTGAAGGCCGACCTGCACGTCCATTCGACCGCATCGGACGGCACGCTTCGACCGGCCGACCTCGTGGCCCTCGCCTTGCAGCGAGGGCTTTCTGTTCTCGCGATCGCAGACCACGACTCCGTCGAGGGACTGCCTGAGGCGACGCGGGCGGCGGCCAACACGTCTCTCTCGCTCATTCCCGCGGTTGAGCTGTCTTCGGTCACTCCGGACGGCGACGACGTCCACATGCTCGGCTACTTCATCCGGGCGGACGACGCGCACCTGCTGCGACACCTCAAGGATCTGCGCAGCGCCCGGCTCAGGCGCGCGGAGTCGATGGTGGGGGCTCTGCGATGCCGCCGGCTACCGCGTCACGCTCGACGACGTGCTGCTGCTCTCCGAGGGCGGCGCGGTCGGGAGGAGCCACGTGGCCAGAGCGCTCGTGGCTGCCGGACACGCTGAGAGCGTCGCTGACGCCTTCAAGCGGCTCATCGGCAGAGGACGCCCGTTCTACGTCTCAAAGGACGTCAGAAGCCCTCAGGACGCGATTCGGTGCATTCGAGAGGCCGGCGGGCTCGCCGTGGTGGCGCACCCTGGCGTCAGCCGTCTCGACCACCTCATTCCCGAGCTTGCCGACGCCGGGTTGGCGGGCATCGAGGCGTACCACGCGGACCACAGCGCTCAACAGCGCCTCCACTATGCTGCGCTCGCGGCCGAGATGGGGCTGCTCGCTACCGGCGGCAGTGACTTTCACGGGGACGCCGCCCCCAACCCGCCGCTGGGCAGCGTCGACATCCCCGACGAGGCGATCTCGGCGTTGTTGGCAGCCGGGCCGAACTAGCCGCGCACGCCGAGCGTGCTACACTCCCACGCGCCATGCAGACCTACCTGATCCGCACCTTCGGGTGCCAGATGAACAAGCACGACTCCGAACGCGTCGCCGGGCTGCTGCGCGCCCAGTCGATGAGCCCCGTCGAAGACGCCGAGAGCGCGGATGTCATCGTCTTCATGACGTGCTGCGTTCGCGAGAACGCCGACGAACGGCTGCGTGGCCAGGTGGCCTCGCTCAAGGCGCTCAAACCCGGCCGGGGCCAGGGGCCGCTGATCGCTGTCGGCGGATGCATCGGGCAAAGGGACGGCGAGCGTCTGCTCGAGCAGCTGCCTCACGTGGACGTGGTCTTCGGTACGCACAACATCGCTCATCTGCCGGCGCTGCTCGAGACCGCGTCAGCGCGACGCACTGCCGCAGATAGAGATACTCGCGGAATCGGCGGAGTTCGCCTCCGACCTGCCCGCCGAGCGCGAGCACCCATGGCACGCGTGGGTCCCCATCACTGTGGGCTGCGACAACTACTGCACCTACTGCGTGGTCCCGTACGTGCGCGGCAGAGAGAAGAGCCGCGCACTCGACGACATCGTGCACGAGGTCGAGCGTCTGGTAGCCGACGGCGTGCTCGAGGTGACCCTGCTGGGGCAGAACGTGAACAGCTACGGCCGCGACCTCTACGGAGACCCCGCATTCGCTCGGGTTCTGCGTGAAGTCGCCCGCACAGGCATCAAGCGCATCCGCTTCGCGACGAGCCATCCCAAGGACCTCTCCGACGACACGATCGCGGCGATGGCCGACGAACCCGCCGTCATGCCCTACCTGCATCTGCCGGTGCAGTCAGGCTCGAACGCGGTGCTCGACCGCATGAACCGCGTCTACACGCGCGAGTCCTACCTGGCACTCGTGGAGCGCCTCTACGAACGGATTCCCGACCTGGCTCTCTCGACCGACATCATCGTGGGCTTCCCGGGGGAGTCCGAGGCCGATTTCGAGGACACCCTGGACGTCGTGCGGCGCTCTCGCTTCGACCAGGCATTCACGTTCATCTACTCGCCGCGTGAGGGGACGCCTGCGGCCACCATGTCATCCCCGGTGCCCCGAGATGTCATACAGGCGCGATTCGACCGGCTCGTGGAGCTCGTGCACAGCTCCGCGCTCGACAAGGCCCGCGCGGCCGTCGGAACCGTCCAACCGGTCCTGTTCGAGGGTGCCAGCAAGCGCGACGCGCACGTCCTCACGGGCCGCACTCCCGGCAACAAGGTGGTTCACGTCGCGCTTTCGGAGGGTCGTTCGGCAGACGAGTTCGCCGGACGCATCCTCGACGTCCACATCGACGAGGCGCAGACCTGGTTCCTGACAGGCAGCCTGGGTACCAACCACTAGGTAGCCGAGAGCACGCTGACAGACGGCGCCCCGCCGCCGAAAGGGGGAGACGCCATGTCTTCGCCGGTCTTCGGGGTCATCGCGCCCCACCCACCGATCTTCGTCCGCGCGGTCGGCGGCTCAAGGGCCGAGGTCACCCGCGCCAGTCTCGATGCGCTCGCGCTGGCGGCAGCGGCCCTCTCGACCTTCGATCCCGAGACGGTCGTCATCATGTCGCCGCATGCTCCGACGCTGTCCGATGCGTTCGCCGTGGACGATTCCGCTCGCTTCGCAGGCTCGCTCGAGCAGTTCGGTGACCCCACGCCCTACGGGTGGAGGGGCGACCCCACACTCGCGGCCGCGCTCGCGGACGAACTCGAGATCCGTGGCGTCGAGGTCGTGCTACGTTCCTCGGACACTCGCCTCAAGGCGGGCTGGCTCGACCACGCCACCATCGTGCCGCTGTCCTTCCTCGAACCTACCGCATCCCGCGCCATCGTCGTGCTCTCGCTGTCGTACCTGTCCTATGGGAAGCACCGGGAACTCGGCAGCGCGTTGAGCGCGGCGGCCGACAAGATCGGGCGCCGCGTCGCCTTCGTGGCCAGCGGAGACATGAGTCACCGGCTCACCAGGGACGCTCCGGCCGGCTACTCCCCGCGCGCTGCCGACTTGGACGCGGCTATTCGCGATCTCGTGTCACGTGGAGACCTCACCGGACTGATGTCGATCGACCCCTCGCTCGTGGAGGCCGGCGGCGAGTGCGGGCTGCGCTCCTTCATCGCGCTCGGCGGCTACGCGGGTCCGGATCCCGTGCCGACACGCGTGCTCGCCTACGAGGGCCCGTGGGGCGTCGGATACCTGACGGCCCTCGTCGGCCAGGGGGCACTCGACGCTGCTCAGCAGCACACGCGCGGCGCTACCGCCTCTCGCGGGTCGAAGGGCGGCACTGCGGGAGACGACGCGTCGCAGATCGTCCGCTACGCCCGCTCCGTCATCGAGAACCACGTCAGCGGCCGCCCGGATCCTCATCGGCCGGCCTTCGACGACGCCGAGTACCCCGAGCGCGCCGGCACATTCGTCTCGCTGCATCGCGGCGGCAGCCTGCGCGGCTGCATCGGCACGATCCTGCCGACAAGGCCCACCCTCGCCGAGGAGGTCGCGGGCAACGCAGTCCAGGCAGCCACGGCCGACCCGCGCTTCCCGCCGCTCTCCGCAGCCGAACTCGCAGACCTCGACATCAGCGTGGACGTGCTCCATGCCCCCGAGAGCTGCACCATCGACGAACTCGACCCCGCGCGGTACGGGGTTGTTGTGACCAAGGGCTGGCGCCGCGGGCTGCTGCTGCCCGATCTCGAAGGCGTCGACGACGTCCAGACCCAGGTCGCGATCGCGATGCGCAAGGCCGGCATAGCGCCCTCCGAGCAGTGCGACATCGAGCGCTTCCGCGTCGACCGCTACACTTAGCTCATGGGCCCCACCGACCGAACCCACGCCGAAATCCACATCGACCCCGCCTCGAAGCCGCAGGTCATCGCCGTAGTCGGGCCGACAGCCGCGGGCAAGACCGCTCTGGCCGAGGAGCTTGCGGTGCGCCTCGGCGGCGAGGTCGTCTCGGCCGACTCGATGCAGGTCTACCGCGGCATGGATATCGGCACCGCCAAGCCCGCTGCCGAGCAGCGCAGGGTCGCGTATCACTGCTTGGACCTGACCGATCCCGGCGAGCCGTTCTCGGCTGCGCTCTACCAGGTCCACGCGCGCGCGGCCATCGACGACATCGCGGCGCGAGGACTCGTGCCGATCGTCTGCGGGGGCACCGGGCCTGTACGTACGGGCAGCGCTCGACGTGATGGAGTTCCCGAAGGGCGAGCAGCTTGAGAACCCGGCGAGGACGGGGTACGAGCGATACGCTGCCGAGAACGGCGCGGCCGCCTTGCACGAACTGCTGCGTGCGCGTGACCCCGCCTCCGCGGCGGTGATACACCCCAACAACACCCGGCGCGTCGTCCGCGCACTCGAGATGCTGGACCAAGGCATCTCGTACGCCGAGCAGAAGCAGGCGTTCTCGGCTCGCGACGCCCTTCTACCCGACCCGCTACATCGGCGTAGACGAAGGAGCGGGACGCCCTCTATCGCAGCATCGGCCAGCGCGTCGACGCCATGGTCGCCCAGGGTCTGCTCGGCGAGGTTGAAGCGCTGCTTGCGCAGGGATGGCGCGACGCGCTCACGGCGCGGCAGGCGATCGGCTACAAGGAGCTCGTGCCGGTGATCGAGGATGGCGCCTCGCTCGACGATGCCGATTGCCGCGATCAAGCAGGCCACCAGACACTACGCGAAGCGCCAACTCACCTGGTTTCGCGCGGACCAGCGGATCCGATGGGTAGATGTAACCGAGTCGTCGCTGGAGCAGGCGGCCGACAGCGCGCTGAAGACGATAGACTGAGCGTCACAGCGCGGCACCAATGCTGAGAGGGGACACCGTGGAGCTCTCGTTCACCAAGATGCATGGGCTCGGCAACGACTTCATCGTGATCGAGGACCTCGACGGCGAACTGGATCTCGCACCCGAGGCCGTGACGTGGTTCTGCGACCGCAACTTCGGCATCGGTGCCGACGGTCTGATCCTGATGCGCCCGGCGACCCTGCCTGACGCCGATTTCTCGTGGTGGTTCAGGAACAGCGACGGATCGGTCGCCGAGATGTGCGGCAACGGTATCCGCTGCTTCGCGAAGTACGCGGTCGACCACGGTCACCTGCCGGCCGACCGCGACACCGTGCGCATCGAGACAGCGATCGGCATCCTGCCGGTAGCGGTCACCCGCGCGTACGACGGCACGCTGCATATGGCCACGGTCGACATGGGCGAGCCGCGCCTGCTTCCCGACCAGATTCCCACCAAGATGGGGTGCGAAGCGCCCGAGGACCCGGTGGTCAACTGCCCGCTCGAGACCGAACTGGGCACCGTCAGGGTGACCTGCGTCTCGATGGGCAATCCACACTGCGTGGTATTCGTCGACGACGTCGAGTCGGCGCCCGTGCACACCCTCGGCCCGGTGATCGAGACGCATCCCGACTTCCCGAACAAGACCAACGTCGAGTTCGCCCAGGTCGAGCCGGACGAGACGATTCGGCTGCGTGTGTGGGAGCGGGGAGTGGGCGAGACGCTCGCCTGCGGGACGGGCGCGTGCGCGGCCACGGTCGCGGCGGCGCTCACGTGTCGCCTCGGACGCAGCGCCACCGTGGAGCTTCCCGGTGGTGAACTCACTGTCCACTGGGGCGAGGACGGCCACGTGCACATGACCGGACCGGCCGTCGAGGTGTTCTCGGGCGTGGTCACCATTCCCGAGGACGACGACTAGCCGCACTGCCGAGACGACCGCATCGTGCTCTCGGACGTGATCGATGCCCTCGCGTGCCCGGTCTGCGCAGCGCCACTGGAGTGCGAGAAGCGCGCTCTGTCGTGCACGAACGGCCACGCGGTTCGACATCGCGCGTGAGGGCTACGTCTCCCTGCTCGGCGGCGCACGTCCGGTGTCGACCGCGGACACGCCGCACATGGTTCGAGCACGCCGCGACCTGCTCGCGTCGGGAGTGCTCGCCCGCGTGACAGACGCGGTCGTCCGCGCGGCCACGGCGTGCGTGAGCTCCGAACGGCCCGGGCGTGCTGATCGACGCCGGCGGCGGGACCGGCGAGCACCTCGCCGCCGTGCTCGATGCGCTTCCGGGCCGATTCGGAGTCGTCATAGACGCGTCCAAGCACGCGGCCCGGGTGGCCGCTCGCGCCCACCCGCGCATGTCCGCGGTGGTCGCCGACGTCTGGAAGCCGCTGCCCGTGCGCGATTCGACCGCCGCGCTCGTCACGTGCGTCTTCGCGCCTCGAAATGCTCCGGAGTTCTCGCGCGTGCTGACTCCCGACGGTGCCTTGGTGGTCGTGATTCCCGACGACGGAGCACCTCCACGAACTGGTCGAGCCGCTCGGGCTGCTCACCGTCGACCCCCTGAAACGCGAGCGGCTCGACGCGAAGCTCGAGCCCGCTCTTCGAGCTGGTCTCCGAGGAATCGATCATCGAAGTCGAGACGCTCACGCGAGAGCAGGCCGTTCAGGCGGCGCTCATGGGCCCGACCGGGTCTCATGCCAGCGAGGCCGAACTCGAGTCCAGAGCCTCGAAGCTGCCCGAGAGTGTCGACGTGACCATCTCGGTCAGCCTGCTTGTCTACGCCCACCGCTCCGGGGCGGCCACTACGTAACCGGTTCGCAACCTGCCACGGGCCAACCGAGTGATACCATGTCACGCACGGCGCCCGACCTCGGGCGCAGCATAGCCGGCCAACTACTTGGGGAGAGGGCTTCTCGTGAGAACCGCCAAGCGCATGGAGAACCTGCCGCCGTACCTTTTCGCCGAGATCGACCGCAAGAAGGAAGCGAAGCAGGCGCAGGGCGTCGACGTCATCTCGCTGGGCATCGGCGATCCGGATCGCCCGACCCCGCAGCGCATCATCGACGCCATGGCCGAGGCGATCAAGAACCCGAAGAACCACCAGTATCCGAGCTACTCCGGCTCGATGCCCTACCGAAAGGCCTGCGCCGAGTGGATGAACCGCCGCTTCGGCGTCGAACTCGACCCGGGCACCGAGGTCCTCGCGCTGATAGGGAGCAAGGAGGGCATCGCGCACCTCTTCCCTGCGTTCCTCGATGTGGACGACTACACGCTCGTGCCGGGGGTGGGCTACCCCGTCTACCACACGGGAGGCATCCTCATCGGCAGCAAGACGCACTGGATGCCGATGAACGACGACAACGACTGGCTTGCCGACTTCGAGTCGACACCTGCCGACGTTCTCGAGCGCACGAAGATGATGTTCCTGAGCTACCCGAACAACCCCTCCTCGGCGATCGCCCCGGTCGAGTACTTCGATCGCGCCATCGCGTTCGCCAAGGAGCACGACATCCTGATCGTTCACGACAACGCCTACTCCGAGATCGGCTTCGACGGCTACCGCCCTCCGTCGTTTCTGGAGCGACCGGGTGCGCGGGATGTGGCGGTCGAGTTCTTCAGCTGCTCGAAGGCGTACAACATGACCGGCTGGCGAGTCGCGTTCGCCGCGGGCAATGCCGAGGCGATCAAGGCACTCGGCACCGTCAAGAGCAACATCGACTCGGGCATCTTCACCGCCGTGCAGGATGCGGCCATCGAGGCGATGCTCGGCCCGCAGGACGACACCTTCGAGATGAGCGCGCTGTACCAGCGCCGTCGCGATCTGGTGATGGAGGCGCTCGGCTCGATCGGACTGTCGGCTCGCCAGCCCAAGGGCACCATCTACGTCTGGGCCAGGATTCCCGAGGGATACACATCGGCGCAGTACGCCGGCGAAGTCCTCGACAAGGCGGGCGTCATCGTCGCGCCGGGCAACGCCTACGGGCCGGACGGGGAGGGCTACATCCGCATCTCGCTGGCCACGCCCGACGACCGGCTCGTCGAGGCCCTCGAGCGCATCAAGAGCGACCTCTGAGGGGCATACTCAACGCGTGAGCAGACGCCAGTACCCGACAACAGGTGAAGAACTCGACGAGCGCCGCGAGCATGCGGTGCTCGTCGGCATTGACAGGGGCCGGGCGGACTGGCCGGTCGAGGAGTCACTTGCCGAACTCGAGCGCCTCGCACACACGGCCGGCGCCGACGTCGTCGCCACGATCACTCAGCGAATGGACAGGCCCCACCCGCGCACCTTCATCGGGTCGGGCAAGGCCGAGGAGATCGCTCGGACGGCGGCGGAGCTGGATGCGTCGATGGTCGTCTTCGACGACGAGTTGAGCCCGAGCCAGCAGGCGAACCTCGAGGGCTTGATTCCCGATGCGAAGGTCATGGACCGCACAGCGCTCATCCTGGACATCTTCGCGCTGCACGCCGTCAGCCGGGAGGGCAGGCTTCAAGTCGAGCTCGCCCAGCTCGAGTACGTGCTGCCTCGGCTCAAAGGGATGTGGGGGCATCTCGAGCGCGAGCGTCTGGGCGGCGGCAGAGGCACCCGCTTCGGCGCAGGCGAATCCCAGCTCGAGACGGACAGACGGCTCGCGCGCAAACGCATCTCCGAGCTCAAGAGCCGAGCTCAAGCACGTGTCGGGCGAGCGGGAGCTGCAGCGCAAGCGCCGCGCCCGCAGCGGTATCTTCCGCGTGGCGCTCGTGGGCTACACGAACGCCGGCAAGTCCACATTGCTCAACGCACTGACGGGCGCCGGCGTGCTCGCGGAGGACATGCTCTTCGCCACTCTCGACTCCACAACACGGCGGCTCGAACTGCCCGAAGGGCGCCAGATCACCATCACCGACACCGTCGGCTTCATCAACAAGTTGCCCCACGGACTGGTCGAAGCGTTCAAGTCAACGCTCGACGAGGTCAACGAGGCCGACCTTCTCCTCCACGTGACCGACTCCGGCGCCTCCCAGCGTGACGCGCAGATGCAGTCCGTTCGCGAGGTGCTCCAGGAGATCGGCGCACACGAGCAAGCCAGGGCTCGTCGTGTTCAACAAGACGGATACCGCCGACCCCCAGACGCTCGAGGTGTTGCGCAAGCGGTACCCGAATGCCGCGTTCGTCTCGGCGCTCACGGGAAACGGCGTCGACGAGCTGATCGCCAAGATCGCCGAGCAGGCGGCCCGGGACAGCGTGACCGTCACCGCGCTCGTGCCCTACACGCATGGCGAACTGGTGCGTCTGGCGCACGAGAAGACACAGATCCTGTCGGAGCGCCACACCGAGCATGGGACCTTGCTCGTGCTCAGGGCGCCGGCCGAACTCGCCGTGCAGTTCGAACCGTACCGGGCAAAGCCCGAGCACGATACAGAAGCCGTGGAGACAACCGAACCTACGGACTAGCTCCGGTTCACACGCTTGCCCCGGCTAGATGTGCCGGAAGAGCGCGACGACCTTCCCAAGCACGGCGACGTCGCGCGCGTAGATCGGGTCCATGGATCGAGTTCTCAGGCTGCAGCCGGATGCGGTCGGCTTCGCGATAGAACCGCTTCACCGTAGCGCCGTCGTCGATCATCGCGACCACGATGTCGCCGTTGGCCGCGGTGTTCTGCTGGCGAACCACCGCGAAGTCGCCCTCAAGGATGCCGGCGTCGATCATGGAATCGCCGCGAACCCGCAGGATGAAGGTGCTCTCGCCCGCGAACTCGGCGGGCAGGGGGAGTGTCTGCTCGATGTTCTCTGCCGCCAGTATCGGTTGTCCGGCAGCGACCTGACCCACCACCGGTACCGAGCACACCTGTCCATAGTCCACCGCGGCATCGCTGTCACGGAAGTCGAGCACTTCAAGCGCACGCGGCTTGCTCGGGTCTCGCCGAATGAAGCCCTTCGTCTCCAGCGCCGCAAGGTGCGAGTGCACCGTGGAGGACGAGGACAGCCCGACCGCCTCACCGATCTCCCGAACGCTGGGTGGATAGCCCACGCGGTGTATCTCGGCGCGTATGAAGTCCAGGATCTCCTGCTGCCGGCGTGTCAGTTCCCGCTGGTAGGCCATGACGTCCCCCTCGGGCATCGAACAGGTGTGCGACCCCAGTGTAGTCGCTCGCTCCGCGCGCTGCAAACACGCGTTCGCATAGGTGTTTACAGCGAACGTGTGTTCGGTATACTGATTACGAACACACGTTCGGTACGAGCCGGAGCCGTTGTCAGAGCCGCTCGCTACTGTCCGAGGCGTCCGAACTCAGCGACAAGGGGAGTACAGATGTCGAACACGATCGCAGTTCCCGCGGCCCGTCGGTCCGCCTGCCGGACCAGTCGCACGCGCCGCCTGACTCGGATGGAGTGGGCGATTCTCTCCGTCACCGCAGCGGTACTGCTGTTGACTGCGATAGCCCCACTCGCCGGAAGGGCCCGCGCGAGTGTGGCGACCGAAACGGTACGGATCAGCAGCGGTGACACGCTGTGGAGCATAGCCTCAGCGCACCCGGTGGCCGGGCTCGACACCGCCGAGACCGTTGACCTTATCGCAGAACTCAACGATCTGGACGGCTTCGTGCTGGTCGCCGGAGATACCGTTCTGGTGCCCGCGAACGCCGCGAGCGGCAACATCACGATGCGCCAGTAGCCGCGTCGTCGGCATCGGATGGCATTCTGCCGCTCGGTGCGGCGAAATAGGCCCGAAACTGCATTGAAGCCCCTACATCTTGTGTGTTACGTTGCTGAAACAGCCTAGATGTAGGGGTGACGCTATGCGGTGCCCGTTTTGCGGACATGATGAGACGAAGGTCGTCGACTCCCGCACGTCGGAGTCGCAAGACGCGATTCGCAGACGGCGTGAATGCCTGTCGTGCACCGAGCGGTTCACCACCTACGAACGTCGCGAAGAGATGCCGCTGATGGTCGTGAAGAAGGGTGGACAGCCAGAGCCGTTCGATCGCAGCAAGCTCCTCCGCGGTCTGCTCGTCGCGACCACGAAGCGCGGCGTACCGGTCGAGCAGCTCGAGGCCCTCATCGACGACGTGGAGGGAGAGCTGCACAACTCCTTCCGCTACGAGGTCGACAGCCGCACCGTCGGCGACATGGTCCTTCGCAGGCTTCGCGACCTGGACAAGGTCGCCTACGTTCGATTCGCATCGGTCTACAAGGAGTTCCAGGACCTCGACGAGTTCACGTCCGAACTCAAGAGCCTGAGCTAGGCCTCAGGGGGCGGCGCGGGACAGCCCGCGCCTGGTACACGACGATAGCGGGGGGCGGGCGCCAGATGGTGATGGAGCGTGTCGTGACGGTCATCAGGCCGTCTACTGCGAGGTCTGCGGCGGACTCCACAGACATCGCGCTTCTGGTCTCGACCTCCTCGCGCCAGGAGCTCGATGCGTGGGACAGGACCAGGATCTCCGACTCACTGGTGCTCGAGGCCGGACTCGACCCACACCTCGCCGAAGAGATCGCCGGCGCCGTCGAGGAGCGGATCGATGGCTCGAACCTGATGACGGTCACGACCGCCATCATCCGGGAGATGGTCGACCTCGAGCTGCTCGATCGCGGCCTGACGATGGCGCATCGGCGCCACAGCAACCTCGGCCTTCCCATGTGGGACGTCGAACAGATCATCACCAACGCCAACAGGGAGAACTCGAACACGACCCACAACCCCGAGTCGGTGAACCTGACGATCGCCGAGACGATCCTCAAGGAGTACGCGCTGCGCAAGGTGTTCTCGGAGGACGTCGCCGAGGCGCACCTCGTTGGTGACGTTCACCTCCACGACCTGGGGTTCATCATCCGCCCCTACTGCGGGGGCCACAGCCTCGAGTACATCAAGAAGTACGGCCTCAACCTGCCCAACATCACGAGCGTCTCCAAGCCCGCGAAACACCCTGAAGTGCTGATCGGCCACATGGTGAAGATGGCGAGCGCGCTTCAAGGGCACTACGCCGGCGCGGTCGGCTGGGAGGCCGTGAACCTGTTCTTCGCGCCGTTCCTCGTGGGCAAGAGCGAGGACGAGCTCGACCAGCTCGCACAGATGCTCATCTTCGAGTTCAACCAGCTCGCCGGGGCGCGAGGAAGCCAGGTGGTCTTCACCGACTTCAACCTCTACTTCAACGTACCGCGGCACTTCGCCGACACGCCCGCCATCGGCCCGGGCGGCCAGTACACCGGCAAGACCTACCAGGCCTACGAGCGCGAGGCGCAGGCGTTCCTCAGGGCGATGTTCCGCGTCTACGGCCGCGGTGACGCGACCGGCAAGACCTTCGTCTTCCCGAAGCCGCTGCTCCACATCAGCGAGGACTTCTTCACGACGCCCGGTCACGAGGAGTTGCTCGATCTGGCCTGCGAGGTCGCGAGCAAGCAGGGCATCACCTACTTCGTCTTCGACCGTGGGGACGAGGTCACCGTCTCTCAATGCTGCAGGCTCAAGTTGAAGTTGAGCCAAGAGCAGCTGCGGGAGACCGACACGCCCGAGAAGATGCGGTTCTCCGCACTCCAGAACGTCACCATCAACCTGCCGCGTGCCGCGTACAAGGCGCACGGCAACGACCCGGCTCTGTTCATGGAACTCGGAAGGTCGCTGGAGATCGTCGGAAAGGCGCACCTTCAGAAGAAGCAGTTCATACAGAGCCTCGTCGATCTGGGCGCCGAGGGACCGCTCGGCCTGCTGACTCAGGAGCTCGACGGGGCGCCGTATCTGAAGATGGACGGCCTGACGTACCTGGCCGGCGTGATCGGTCTGAACGAGCTCGTGCAGGTGCACACCGGACAGCAACTCCACGAGTCCGATGAAGCCCTAAGGTTCGGGTTGAAGGTTATATCTTTCATGAATCTCAAGTGCAAGGAGATATCCGAGAAGCACTGCGATCAATCTGGTGCTGGAGGAGAGCCCTGCGGAGTCCGCCGGCTACCGTCTCGCGAAGCTGGACATGAAGTACTGGCCCGAGACGACCGCCGCGGTGGTCAAGGGCGACCTGGCGTCGGAGAACTACTACTACACGAACTCCATCCACATCGCTGTCGACGCCGACGTGGACTACGTCGAGCGTGTTGAGAAGCAGTCGCGGTTCCACCCGCTGATCGAGGCCGGCGCGATCGTTCACGTGTGGCTCGGCGAGAGCGAGCCCGACCCCGCGTCGATACGCTCCTTCGTCGAGAAGACGTTTCGCAACACCCAGTGCAGCCAGATCGCGTTCAGCCCTGAGTTCACGGTGTGCGAGAGCTGTCACCGCACCGCACGAGGGCTGATGGCCCAGTGCCCGAACTGCGGCTCGCTCGATGTCTACGGAGTGACGCGCATCGTCGGCTACTTCTCGAAGATCCAGACGTGGAACCGCAGCAAGGTGGGCGAACTCTACGACCGCGTTCGCACGGATCTGGAGTGCGAATCCGGCAGCATCGCCGACAGCAGCCCGGCAGCGTAGTTGTCCGAGCGCCCGACCAGGGAGGGACGAGATGAGGATCAAGCTCTTCGTGAAGCAGGACTGTCCGCGTTGCCCGGAGGCGAAGTACGCCTGTGAGGGGCTGGATGTCGAGGTCTACGACCTGGCGAACGTGGACGGGCTTGCGGAGGCAGCGTTCCACTCGGTCATGTCGACGCCCACGGTCCTGGTGGTCGACAGCGGCGGGTCGGAGATCGCCGCGTGGCGCGGCGAACCCCCGCTTCGCGATGCGTTGCGCGCGACGGTGGCGCAGTAGGCTGTGGCTCATCCGACGCCCACGACGGTCTTCGCCCGGCGGCACGCGACTGCCCTCGCCGACGTGCGCATCTCGGGCTTCCAGCGAGCGGGCATGCTGGACTGGCCCGGACGCGTCGCCGCGACGGTCTTTCTCGGCGGGTGCAACCTCCGCTGCCCGTTCTGCCACAATCCCGACCTTGTCACGGGCAGCCGGAGGTCCGAGAGCACCGATGCGCTCCTCGCTCACCTCCACGAACGACGTGATTGGCTCGACGGCGTGGTCGTCACGGGCGGGGAGCCGTGTGTCGAGCCGCACCTCGTCGACCTGCTTCGCGCCCTGAAGGCCCAGGGCATGCCGGTCAAGCTCGACACCAACGGCACCGCGCCCGAGGTGCTTGCGCTCAGTCATCGCCCAGGACCTGGTGGACTTCGTGGCGCTCGACGTCAAGGCCACGCCTGAGAGGTACGGGCGGGCCACCGGCGTCGATGGCACGTGGGATTCGGTCAGCGCCTCGATAGCGCTCGTGCTCGACAGCGGAGTCGACCACGAGTTTCGCACCACCTGCTATCCGCCGGCGGTCGGCCCCAACGATCTGGCGCACATCGCCGCTCTTCTCGCGGGCGGCAGGCGCTACGTCTTGCAGCAGTACCGCCCGCTCAGGACGCTCGATCCGGCCGCGACCTCCGTGCGCCCGCATCAGCCCGACACCCTGAGGAGCGCGGCGTTGCGCTGCTCGACGTTCATCCCCACCGTCGTCAGAGGCGCATGATGCGACTGCCTATCAAGCGCCTCGACACCGGGCTGGAGTTGCCGCGCTACGCGCACACCGCCGACGCCGGGCTCGACCTGTTCTCGGCCGAAGATGCCGTCCTCGCGCCGTTCGAACGCAAGCTGATCCCCACCGGCATCGCAGTCGCCATCCCGGAAGGCTACGCGGGTTTCGTCCAGCCGCGCAGCGGGCTGGCGATCAAGCAAGGGCTTGAGTCTGGTCAACACCCCCGGCCTGATCGACAGCCACTACCGCGGCGAGATCAAGGTCATCGCCATCAACCTGGACCCCCGCGAGCCCATAACCATCGCTCGGGGAGACAAGATCGCCCAGTTCGTCCTCCAGCCGGTCGCCTGCGCGGAGCTCGTCGAGGTAGACGAGCTCGATGCGACCGCAAGGGGGGAGGGCGGCTTTGGGAGCACGGGTGTCTGATGCCCCGCGGGTGCGCGTGGCCGCGCTCATGATGCTCGACGGCAAGGTCGTCACCGTGCGGCATAGAGCAGGCGCGGCCGTCTACCATCTGCTGCCCGGCGGGGGAGTCGACTACCGAGAGACCCTGGAGAGCGCCCTTCTCAGGGAGATTCGCGAGGAGACGGGTCTCGAGGCACGCGTCGGCTCGCCGCTCTTCATCAACGACACGATCGACCCGCGCGGCGCTCGACACCTCGTCAACATCACCTTCGCTGCGCAGGTGACCGGCGGCGCGGTGACCGACAGCCCGCTCGATGACCGAGTCGAGGCCGTCGAGTTGGTGGACCCGGCCGATCTCGAGAAGCTCGACATGCGGCCGCCGATCGCCACTCACCTGCTCGAGTATCTGCGCAGCCCGGAGAACGCATGCGCCAGGTACCTCGGCCCGTTGTTCACGGAGGATAGGCCGTGACCGATCGGGTCTTGACGTTCTATCCGGAGTTCGCGCGCGGGAAGCGCGGCACGAACCGAGCCGGTCCCTGAGAGGAGGACACTCGGAGACCCAGCGTGAACCAGTGGAGCCGCCAGATGGCGGCGGGAGGGAGAAGGGTGGAAGGCTTCTTCAAGTTCAAGGAGCGCGGCACGAACGCCAGGACGGAACTCCTCGCGGGCGTGACCACGTTCCTGACCATGGCGTACATCATCTTCGTCAACCCGGGCATCCTGTCGGCGGCCGGCGTGCCGTTCGCAGGAGCGGCGACCGCCACCGCGCTCGGCGCGGCCCTCATGTGCGTGTGCATGGGTCTGATCGCCAACCGGCCGTTCGCGCTCGCGTCGGGCATGGGCCTGAACGCGGTCGTGACGTTCTCGCTGATCGGCTTCCAGCAGTCCAACGTGCCTTGGCAGGTCGGCATGTCGGTCATCTTCGTCGAGGGCATCGTCATCCTGCTGCTGGTGCTGACCGGACTTCGCGAAGCGGTCATGAATGCGATCCCGCTCGACCTCAAGCGCGCAATCGGCGTCGGTATCGGCCTGTTCATCGCGACCATCGGCCTGAACGAGGGCGGCTTCATCCGGCCCGGCCCCGATCACGCTCGTCGGACTCGGCGACTTCACTCAGAAGTACGTGTGGGTCACCGTCATCGGCCTGCTCGCCATCCTCATGTTCATGGCGCTGAAGGTGAAGGGCGACATCCTGTGGGGCATCCTCGTCGCCTGGGTCGCGGCGATGCTTCTCGGCGTCACCACGCTCCCGAAGGCCGTCGTTCGGCGCGCCGGACTTCTCGACGTTCTTCGCGCCGTTCCAGCAGGTCAACGGCAGCATGGCGATCACTCAGATCTTCACGCCCGTCCTGCTGCTCGCGCTGTTCGCCATCATGCTGACGGACTTCTTCGACACCATGGGCACCGTCATCTCAGTCGGCGAGCAGGCGGGCTTCGTCGACGAGGAGGGCAACGTCCCGGGGGTCAAGAACATCTTGGCCGTGGACTCCGTCGCCGCGTCCGTCGGCGGCCTGTTCGGCGCCTCGTCGATCACGACCTACATCGAGTCGGCCGCCGGTGTCGCCGAGGGTGGCCGCACCGGTCTGACCGCGATCGTCACGGGCGCGCTGTTCGCCGTAGCCGCGTTCTTCGCGCCGATCGTGGGGACGGTCGGCGGCGGCTTCGTGATCGCGAACGAGCAGCAGTACGGCAGCTTCGTCGGCAGCGGCTTTCAGGCGCCCGCGGGTGACTACTACGTCTACCCGATCACGGCCGGCGCGCTGATCGTCGTCGGCTTCCTCATGATGAAGACCGTGCGCGAGATCGACTGGACGAGCCTCGAGGACGCGTTCCCGGCGTTCCTCACGATCGTGGGCATCCCGCTGACCTACAACATCAGCTACGGAATCGGCTTCGGCTTCATCAGCTACGTGTTCATCAAGATCTTCGCCGGCAAGGCGAAGGACGTTCATCCGCTGATGTGGGTCGTCTCCGCCGCGTTCGCGATCGCGTTCATCATGCCCGCCATCCAGAAGCTCGTCGGTTAGGGGGGCGAGATGGCAAGGGACCTGACGGTCGTACAGACCGACGAGACTCTACCGCTTTCGCGCGCGATACCGCTTGTCGCTGCAGCATCTGATGGCGATGTTCGGCGCGACCGTGCTCGTGCCGATTCTGACCGGACTCGACCCCGGCGTGGGCCTCATGACCTCGGGCATCGGCACGATCATCTATCTCATCTGCGTGCGCAACAAGATCCCGAGCTACCTGGGATCGAGCTTCGCCTTCATCGCGCCGCTCATCGCCGTCGGTGGCGGTCCCGGCGGCGACAACATCCCGGCGGCACTCGGCGGCCTCGTCGCTGCAGGCATCGTCTACATGATCGTCGCCGGCGTCGTGAAGGCCTTCGGCACCGGCTGGCTGAGCAAGCTGCTGCCGCCGGCGCTCGTCGGCTCGATCGTCATCGTCATCGGACTGGGGCTGTCCGCCGTGGCGGTGAAGATGTGCCTGTTCCCGATGGCCGACCCGAGCCAGGGCGTCGACCTCAAGCTGCGTTGCGGTCGCCGCCATCACCCTGACCGCGGCGATCGTCTTCTCGAGCTTCTTCAAGGGCTTCATGAAGACGATTCCCGTGCTCATGGGCATCGTCGTGGGCTACATCGTGTCGATCCCGCTGGGGCTCGTGAGCTTCGACGGCATCGTGGCCGCGCCATGGATCGGTCTTCCCAAGCTCACGTTCCCGGTGTTCGAGCTCGACGCGATCCTGATCATCGCGCCCGTCGCGATCGTGGTCATCATCGAGCACATCGGCCACCTGCTGGTCATCAACGGGATCACCGGCAAGGACTTCACGCCGATGCTGCCGCGAGTCGCTGTTCGGCGACGGTCTCGCCACGGCGATCTCGGGTGCCGTCGGCGGCACGCCGTCGACGACGTACGCCGAGAACATCGGCGTCATGGCGGTCACGAAGGTCTACGCAACGCAGCTCTTCTGGTTCGCCGGCGCGTTCGCGATCGTCATCGGCGGCTTCGTTCCCAAGTTCAACGCGGCCATCAGCTCGATTCCCACGCCGGTGATGGGCGGGATCTCGCTGCTGCTGTTCGGCCTGATCGCCTCAAGCGGTCTGAGGCTCCTCGTCGAGAGCGGCCTGGACTTCAGCCACAGCCGAAACCTGATCATGGCGAGCGTCGTGCTCGTCATCGGCATCGGCATGGAGACGGGCGGCTTCGCGATACCGCTGGGCAAGTACAGCATCCCCGGCATGGCGCTGGCGGCATTCATCGGCATCTTGCTGAACCTCGTCCTTCCCAAGGAGAGCGAGGGGTTGGCGATCGACGCACCGGCATTCGTTGCGGAGTTCCAGGCGGAGGCGGCCGAGTCAGAGGCCTAGCACACCGCCCTACTCGTTTATGACGGCCCCGGGCTGCGCGCAGACGCGGTCCGGGGCCGCTTCGGTAGAATGGGCACCTCGCGCGTGGCATGGCCGTTGCAGGACGCGTGGGGATGCATGCGCCGGGGGATCGAGACCAGGCGATGCAGTACGGCCCGTACGTCACCACGTACCGCAAGCGCCGCCGTCAGGGGCGGTTCCTTCGGCGCATGGGTGATGGCGGCAATCGTCGTCGCCGTGCTCATCGCGGGTGGCGTGGTCTTCGTGCAGGCTCGCTCCGGCGCGGCTGCATCGGCAGCTGCCCCCGCTGGAGTCCCCCCAGCAGTCGCGAGCACCGAGGCTGCAGCCCCGCCAGCGCCTGTCGTCGCGCAGGGGGCGACTGAGACACTCAGCCGACTCCTGCCTCGACCACAACAACCCCTGACGGCGTTGGTGAGCCTCCGCAGGCGAGTCCGGGTCGAGCGACGCGGTTGCCAAGGCGGCGCTCGACTTCCCGGGACCGCCGTCCGTCACGCCAAGGTCCATCGCCAGCCTCGAACCGAAGCACAAGTACGTCGCGATCACGCTAGACGACGGCTACGGCTTCGAGCCCAAGATGCTCGACTCTGCTCGAGAAGTACGACGCGCGGTGCACGGTGTTCGTGTTGGGACAGTGGGCCCAGAACAACAAGAAGGCACTCCGCAGACTCGACAAGGCGGGCTTCGAGATCGCCAACCACAGCTGGGACCACAAGGACCTCACGGACCTGTCGGACATCCGAGATCCGAAGCCAACTGCGCAGGGCGCAGAAGGTCATCTCGGCTGTCACAGGCAACCAGGCCCCGTACATGCGACCACCCATGGGCGCGACGAACTCGCGCGTGAAGAGCATCTCGGGTGAACTCGGATACAACGTCGTCATGTGGAACCGGACGTTCGCTGACACAAGCCCCAAGGCATCTCCCGAGCGTTCCTACCGATCTGTCATGAAGCGCGGAGGCGGGGTACAGCCAGGGGACATCATAGTGGGCCACATGGGCTCAGAAGACACCTACGAGGCGCTCAAGCGGATCCTGCCGGAGCTCAAGGCCCAGGGATACGAGTTCGTCACAGTGTCAGAACTGATCGCCGACTCCAAGAACAACGACTAGCGCGGGCACGCGGCACGCCGGCACCAGAGGTTGATGCCCGCCCGTATCAGCGCTTCCCAAACCCGTTCGAGCGCACTGTGCGCCGTGTTCATAGTCTGATAATACATCTTATGTAAAAAAGAAAAAAAAAAAAAAAAAAAAAGGAGAATAGAAGGAAAGGAAGGGAACTCAGTCGAGAGGGCAAAGGAAAAAAAATGAGGAAGATCGAGGCGAGGGCGAGCTGCCAAGATACAAAAAAAAAAAAAAAAAAAAAAAAAAAAAAAAAAAAAAAAAAAAAAAAAAAAAGTGTAGGGAAGCTGAAAGACGGAGATAGAAAGGACAGGGAAAGTAGCACCCGCGGGGGCCGAGAAGCGTGACGACGCAGAGATCGATTCGTGACGGCCAGCCCGCGCCGTGCACGCATGGTATCAGACCCTCTCGAACGCTTTCGGCTCTGCGCCGTCCGTATGTCTGATAATACATCTTATGTAATGTCGTGGTTCGCAGAACTATTCCCCGTCGGCGAGCGTGTCCTGCGGGTCCCTCTTGGCTCCCTAGCCGTCCTCGGATAGACGGGCGGGAACCACGTACGCCTCCTCGAACTGCGAACAGGTCAGCTCGGCGAGGTCGCTGAGTACCCGGTCGAAGTACGTCTCGGCCTCGTCTCGCTCGGCGAAGGTCGCGATCCGAACTACTGTGTCGGGCATCTCGAGGTGCACCGCTTCCACGTGCCACAGCGCGACTTCGTCGGCTGGCGTCGTCGCGGGCTGTCTGTATAGGATGTCGTCGTGCCACTCGAAGTCGAGTTCGTCCGTGGTGTCGACGCGAGTCAGCCTCAGTCGCCAGAACTCGTCAGCCGCGCCGATCGTCTGCATCGCGGCGCGAACCTACGGGCTTCTCGAGACGAGAGTAGCTCGGGCTGGCCGAGATCCAACCCGTCTTGCCCTTGGCGGTCTTGACCTCGTACCACTTGCCTTCCTGCTTGACGACAACGACCTTCTCGCCCTTGTCCAGGCCCTGAAGCGTCTTCGCGGTACCGGAGGGCTCTTCTCTCAGGTTCAGCCCGTCGACAAGCACGACGACGGTGGCTCCGGCGTTGTCGGCGGCGGGGGACTGGCCGGTCTGACCGCTTCCCTCCCCGACTGCGGATCCGGCTGCTCGAGCCGGGGCTTGGCAGCCTCTGAACGGTACTCCTGCCACCAGTTCGACACCGTGTACAGCAGGAGGAAGAGCACGAGCAGGCCCGCTATGGCCTTGAGAACCGTCAGCACAGTGCGGTTCACAGGTACAGACCCCCTCCGTACACTGCGGTGTCCTCGACGCCGTACTGCTCGCACGTAGCGCTCACACGCCCGTGAGCTTGTGCCGTGTAGGCGCGCACCAGGTCCAGGTCGAGGCTCTTGAGTTTCTGGGTCGCAGCGCGACCCGTGTCCTCGTCGGTGATCCGGCCGGCCTCACGAGCGGTCAGGTACGCCGCATCGGCGAGTGACTCGGCGAGAGGCACCACGGAACGAGGCAGGGGCATGACGTCAAGCTCGTCTTGGAGCAACTGCGCGCGTCCCTGCACCTCGTGGAGAGCGCGCCGCTCGGGTGAGCCCGGGTCCTTG
Source organism: uncultured Actinomycetes bacterium (assembly GCA_963726325.1). Classification (GTDB taxonomy): domain Bacteria; phylum Actinomycetota; class Coriobacteriia; order Anaerosomatales; family PHET01; genus CAVPCY01. Next base: position 85,282 of record CAVSCA010000002.1, read on the forward strand.
GTGAATGCGGCGGTCTCGGCCTTTCCTGCCGAGCGCAGGCGCTCGACGGTGTCCTCCAGCGCCGTGGCGGCCGCTTCGACCGCTGCCGCCCTCGCGAGCAGTCGAAGCACGATTCTGCGCTCCAGGTACTGCCATCCGAACCAGGCGGCCACGCCCGCCGCTGCCAGGAGCAACAGCACGCCCACGACGATGACGAGCACTCCCCAGAACGACACCCACGCCTCCACTCGCGGCGGCCTGCCCGCCACAGTCTCTCGCCGACTACTCGACCCGCAGGTCCAGTACGCGCTTGGCCTTGCCGGCGGTCCGCTCGATAGCCCCCGGCTCCACGAGCCGTACGCGGGCTCGCAACCCCAGCACCGACTGCAGCTTGTCGGCCACGGTGCTCTGGAACGCAACCATATCCGCCATGATATCGGAAAACACCGCCTCCTCGACCTCGATGCGGATCTCGAGGTCGTCGAGGTTCTTCTGCCGGTCGACCACGACGAGGTAGTGGGGCCGCACGCCCTCGATCTTGAACAGCACGTCCTCGATCTGGCTCGGGAAGACGTTGACGCCGCGCACGATCAGCATGTCGTCGGTCCGCTGGCGGACCTTGCGCATGCGCGCGAGCGTTCGGCCGCACTCGCACCGCGACTGATCGAGCGCCGTCAGGTCACGGGTGCGATACCGCAGGACCGGGAACGCCTCCTTGGTGAGCGTGGTGATGACGAGCTCCCCTTCTTCGCCCGGCGGCAGTGGCTCTCCGGACTCCGGGTCGACGATCTCGAGCAGGAAGTGGTCCTCGGCAACGTGCAGCCCGCACGAGCACTCGCACTCGCCCGAAACGCCCGGTCCCATGACCTCGGACAGACCGTAGTTGTCGGTGGCGCGTATCTGCAGCTTCTCCTCGATCTCGGCCTTGAGCTTGTCAGAGCACGGCTCTCCGCCGAACAGGCCCAGAGCGCAGCGGGAGTGCCGAGAAGTCCACGCCCGCCTCGATCCCCTGCTCGGCGAGGTACAGCGCGTAGCTGGGCGTAGAGACGAGAACGGTGGTCCCGAAGTCCTGCATCATCATGAGATGTCGCTCGGTCTGGCCCGAGCCGGCGGGGATGATGGTCGCGCCGATGCGTTCTATGCCGTAGTGCATCCCCCAGCCGCCCGTGAACATGCCGTACAGGAACGACATGTCCACGAGGTCGCCGCGGTGGACGCCGGCGGCGGCGGCCACACGCGCCGTGAGCTCGGTCCACGTGTTGATGTCGCCCCTCGAGTAGCCGACCACGATCGGCTTGCCGGTGGTACCGCTCGAGCTGTGCACGCGCACGACTTCGTCGAGCGGCAACGCGAACATGCCGAACGGATACGTGTCTCGCAGGGCGGTCTTGTCGGTGAACGGGAGCTTGCGGACGTCGCTCAGGCTGCGGATGTCTCTGGGCCGCACGCCGAGCTCGTCGAGCCGGTCCCGGTAGTACGACACCCTCTCGTAGGCCCACGATACCGTCATCTGAAGACGCCTGAGCTGCAGTTCGTGCAGCGCCGAGCGGTCCATGCATTCGTATTCGGGATTCCAGATCACGCGCTCCCCTCCCCACGCCACGATCCGAGATAGATCTGCCGAACGTTCTCATCGGCCAGCAGCTCGCTGGCAGTTCCTTCCAAGGCCACCCGCCCGGTACGCATCACATACCCGCGGTCGGCGTGCTTGAGCGCGAGCTTCGCGTCCTGTTCGACGAGCAGGATCGTCACGCCCTGCCGCCGCAGCACGTCCAGCGCCGAGAAGATCTCGGCGATCACCTTCGGCGCCAGGCCCAGCGACGGCTCATCGAGCAGCAGCAGCCGTGGCTGCGACATGAGCGCGCGCCCCACCGCGAGCATCTGCTGCTCGCCGCCGGAAAGCGTGTCGGCCTGCTGGCTCGAGCGTTCCGCAAGCACCGGGAAGAGGGCGACCACTCGCTCCATGCCCTCTTCGGCCGCTGAGGCACGCTTCGCGGCCCAGCCCGTAGGCGCCAAGCTCAAGGTTCTCCCTCACCGTCATCGGCCCGAACAGCATGCGGCCCTCGGGCACCAGCGCCACTCCCTCGCGCACAAGGCGCTCCGGCTTGCTCCCGCCGACCGACCGACCGCCGTACATGACGCTGCCCTGCGGTCGCCGTCAGCAGCCCGACGACCGTCTTGAGCAGCGTCGACTTGCCTGCGCCGTTCGAGCCGATCAGGGCCACGAGCTCGCCCGCATCAACGGCCAGATCGACGCCGTGAAGCACCTCGGTGCGCCCGTACCCCGCGTGCACGCCATCGACCTTGAGAAGGGGCGCCTCACTCATCGGCGTCCTCCTCTCCCAAGTAGGCCGCGATGACGGCGGGGTCCTTCTGGATCATGCGCGGCGGGCCCTCGGCGATCTTGCGGCCGCGATCGATGACGACGATCTCGTCCGAGACCTCCATGACGAGCCCCATGTCGTGCTCGACGACGAGCACGGTGATGCCGCTGTCGCGCACCCGGTACAGCGTGTTGACGAGCTCTTGCGTCTCGGTCGCGTTCAACCCCGCCGCGGGCTCGTCGAGCAGCAGCATCTTGGGCTGCGTGGCCAGGGCGCGAGCTATCTCAAGAAGGCGTCGTATGCCGGCAGGGAGGTCCGCAGCGGGCGTGTGAGCCCACTCCTCGATGCCGATCAGGCGCAACAGCCTGCGCCGCTTCCTCCGCGGTCGTCGCGGTCCTGCGCCACCTCCCACGGCAGCCTGAGCGCGCTCGCCAGCGAAGCCGCGGCGCTGCCGGGCCTGCGCGCCGACCATGACGTTCTCGAGCGCGGTCATCCCGTCGAAGAGCTGCGTGTTCTGGAAGGTGCGCGCCAGCCCCGCCTTCACCACGTCTCGCGGCCGCGCGCCCACCGTCTCGGTGCCGTCGAAGGTGACGGAGCCCTCGTCGGGCCGATCGAAGCCGGTCAGCGCGTTGAAGAGCGTGGACTTGCCCGCCCCGTTCGGGCCGATGAGCGCCTTGATCGTGCCTTCGTGCACGTCGAAGGAGACGCCGTCAACGGCCACCAGCCCGCCGAAACGCTTCGTCACCTCTCGCACCGAAAGCAGGGTCACCGGCCCTCGCCTCCCCTGCTGCCCCGCCTGAACAGCCCGGCGATCCCGCCTGGCGCGAACAGCACGACGATCACGATGGCCAGACCGTAGATGTCGGCCTGGTACTCCTGGAGCAGCTGCGCCGTCTCGCGCGAGAGACCGGGCACCAGCGCGTCCAGGTACTGGATGAGCGTGAGCACGGCCGCCGCGGCGAGCGGGCCCGCAAGCGACCCCGACCCGCCGATGACGGCCATGGCAAGGAACGTCACCGACGCCGAGACGCGTGAACACGCTCGGCGAGATGAACCCCACCACGCCGGCGTAGAGGGCTCCCGACAAGCCCGCGAGCGCGGCGCTCATGACAAACGCCCGCACCTTGACGCCGACGATGTCCACCCCGCAGGCCGTCGCGCCCAGCTCGCTGCCGTGCATCGCGCGCATCGCTCGGCCGGGCCGAAGCGAGGTCAGGTTCGTCGCGAGCAGCAGCGCGACGCCGACCACGCCCCACACCAGCCAGTACAGCTGTGCCGGCTCGCGGAGCTCGAACGCGCCCACCGACGGGAACGGGATGCCGGTGAACCCGTTGACGCCGCCCGTAAGGGGCTCCGCCTCGACGAACGCGAGCGTCATCAACTCGCCGAATCCCAGCGTCGCCATCGCCAGGTAGTGTCCCTTGAGCCGCAGACTGGGCAGCGCGAGCAGCAGCCCCCCGAGCGCAGCGACGGCCCCGGCCGCGAAGAACGCCACGGGCCACGGGAGGTCGAGCCGGGCCGTGAGGTATGCCGCGGTGTACGCGCCGAGCCCCACGAAGCCCGCATGCCCCAGCGACACCTGCCCGGCGTATCCGAACAGCAGCGCGAGACCCGTCACAACGAGCGCGTTGAGCCCGACGAAGGTCAGTACCTTGATGACGAAGCGGTCGGTCACCAGCAGCGGACCGACCGCTACCAGAACCGCCGCGGCCCACACCAGCGCCGTCTTGAGCGAGGGCCTGCCCATCAGACCTTCTCCCGCTTCGAGCCGCCAAGCAGGCCCTGCGGCCTGATGAACAGCACGCCGAGCAGGACGACGAGCGCGACCGCGTCCTTGTACAGCGGGTTCAGGTAGCCGGCCGTCATGCTCTCCAGCAGGCCGAGCATCAGGCCGCCGCCGACCGCTGCGACCGGATTGCCCAAACCGCCCAGAATCGCGGCCGCGAAGCCCTTCACGCCGATACCCGCGCCCACATCGAAGGCCGTCTGCGTCAGCGGAGCGACCGCCAGTCCCGCAAGCGCGCCAAGCCCTGCAGCGAGCGCGAACGAGGCGGTCACCATCCCGCTCGCGTCGATTCCCACCAGCCGGGCGGCGTCTCGGCGTATCGCGGTCGCCCGCATCGCCTTGCCGAAAGCAGTGCTTCGGTACACGACGGCCAGCACGGCCACGGTCGACGGCCGTGAGCGCCCACACCCAAAGCGTCTGCCGCTCGATCGCCGCGCCCAGGAACTTGAGCGACGGTCCTGCCGTGAAGGGCGCGAGCGGAAGCTCGTCGGGCCCGAACACGTGCAGCGCCAACTGGCGCAGAACCACCGATCCGCCGATGGTGACCATGATGATCCGAAGCGGGTCGCCGTCGGATATCGGCTTGACCGCGAGCAACTCGAACAACGCTCCGATGGCGGCCGCGCCAAGGATCGCGCAAGAGCGGCCGCCAGCGGGACGGGAAGGCCGAGGCGACGTGAACCAGACGCCCAGCATGCCGCCGAGCATGTAGAACTCACCCTGCGCGAAGTTGATGGCGCCCGTGCTCGCGTAGACGATCGTGAACCCGAGCGCGACGAGCGCGTAGATCGCGCCGCTCTTCAGTCCCGCTATGACGAACTGCAGCAGTTCCGACAACGGCTACACCCAGCCCGCTGCGGCGCCGTGCGGACGCATCGCTACTCGGCCGAGACCCATGCGCCGTCCTTGAACCGGTACAGCGCGAGGTCCTCTGCGGTCAGGCCGTTGTGATCTGTCGGCGAGAACGTGAAGCTGCCACCGAACCCCACCAGTCCCTTGGTCTGCTCGATCGCATCGCGGCAGCGCTGCGGCATCCGCGTCCGCGCCAGCCCGCTTGAGCCCGTCGACTGCGATCGCAAGCGCATCGTAGGCGTGTCCCGCGAAGATGTCCGGGTCCTCGCCGTAGGCGGCCTTGTAGCGCTCGGCGAAGTCGGAGACGACCTTGTACCCCTCGCTGCCCTCGCCCCAGTTCGCGGGAATCAGGCTCTTGCCCGTGCCGAAGATGAAGCCGTCCGACGCGTCGCCCGCGCCCTCGGCGAACTCGAGGCGTGCTTGGCCCGAACCGCCGTACAACGGCAGCTTGATGCCGAGGTCGCGCGCGCTCTTCACGACGGTCGCGGCCTCCTTGCCTGCGGTCCACAGCAGGACCGCATCCGCGTCAGTGCCCTTGATCTTCGTGAGCTGCGCGCGTCAAGTCGGTGTCTCCGGGGTTGAAGGTCTCGCTGGCAACGATCTCCAGCCCGGCCTTGGGCGCCTCGGCCTCGATGACCGCCAGGCCGTCCTTGCCGTAGCCGCCCGTGTCGCTGAGGACGGCGATCTTCGTGATACCCGCCTTCTTGATCGCGTCGAGCACGAACGGGCACGACGATCTTGTTCGACCACGGCGTCTGGAAGACGAGCGGGTCGAACTCGGACGTGATCGCATTGCCGCCGGCCATCGAGATCTGGGGCATCCCGCGCGGTGGAGTCTCCAGCGAATGGCCATGGACTGGCCCGGTGCCCGTGGCGCCCAGAATCGCGACGACGCCGTCCTGCTCGATGAGCTTGGTCGCGGCGGCGACCGCCTTCGCCTCGTCGGTGGCGTCGTCCTCGATGATGATCTCGATCTGCTTGCCGTTGATGCCGCCCGCGTCGTTGATGCGCTTGACCTCGAGCTCGAGCGCGTTCTTCTCGGACGTCGCCGAGCGCAGCGTACGTCCCCGTCAGCGACAGGATCGCTCCGACCTTGATCGGCTCGGCACGTGCTGCCTTCGGTGGCCTGCTCGTCGCCGAGCCGCACCCGACCATCCCGGCGACGAGCAGCCCCACGAGCAACCAGCGCGACCACCCTCCGCGCAGCACTCATCGCCCAACTCCTTTCGCGCGGCCTCCCCGGGCGCGCCGAAGCGCGCCCAGGGAGCTCGAGACACGGACGCCTACTGGACGAGTGGCCAGGTCGCCGTTCTTGATCTCGTACATGTTGAGGTCCTCTTGGTCAGGCCGTTGTGGTCGGTGGGCGAGAAATTGAACGTGCCGCCGATGCCGACGAAGCCGGTGGTCTTCTCGATCTCGTCGCGAAGCGCAGCGGGCGTGAGGTCGCCCTGCACGCGCTTGGCCGCCTCGGCGATCAGGTAGATAGCGTCGTAGGCGTGACCCGCGAACGTGCTGGGCTTCGTCGCCGTAGGCGGTCTTGTAGCGATCGATGAAGTCGGTGGCCACCTTGAAGCCCTCGGTGTCCTCACCGTAGCCTCGGGCAGGAGGATCTTGCCGGCCGGGAACTTGAAGCCCTCAGCCGCGTCTCCGGCGCCCTCGATGAACTCCTGCCGAGCGTTGCCGTGGCTGCCGTAGACCGGCATCGTGAGCCCGAGCTCCTTGGCGTTCTTGACGACGGTGGCGGCCTCCTTGCCTGCGGTCAGATGACCAGCGCCTGGGCGTCGGACCCCTTGATCTTGGTCAGCTGAGCGGTCATGTCGGTGTCGCCCGGGTTGAACGTCTGGGTGCTGACGATCTCGACGCCGGCGCCTTGGCCGCCTCAGCGAACACGGCCAGCCCGTCCTTGCCGAATCCGCCGGTGTCGGTGATGAAGCCGACCTTCGTGATGCCCGCCTTCTTCATGGCGTCGAGCTCGAACGGGGATGACGAGCGTGTTCGACCACGGCGTCTGCGAACACGAGCGGGTCGAGGTTCGGTGATGACCGTGCCGCCGGCCATGGAGACCTGCGGGATTCCGGCCCGCGCTACCACGTCGCGCATGGCCATCGTCTGGCCGGTGCCGGTCGCGCCGATGATGGCGACGACCTTGTCCTGGTCGATGAGCTTGCTGGCCGCTGCAACCGCCTTGGCTTCGTCGGTCGCGTCGTCTTCGATGATGACCTCGATCTGCTTGCCATTGATGCCGCCGGCATCGTTGATGCGCTTGACTTCCATCTCGAGGGCCTTCTTCTCGGGCTGCGCCGAGTCCGGCATACGTCCCGGTGAGCGAGACGATGGCGCCGATCTTGATGGGCTCTGCCGACTGCGCCCTCGGCGGGTTCGTCGGGCGCGCTCGAGCGCACCCGACGAGGGTGACCGCGAGCGCTGCTGCCAGCGCCGCCTCCAGCACCGCCAAACGCCATCCTCAAGTACTCTTCCACGCATGCCCTTACCTCCCTGTCGATTCTCTCCGCGCGCTCCCGCCTACTCAGATCCGCGCAATCTCCTCCTGCGATACGAGCCGACCGGCTGTCCCTCGAGCAGGGCGACCGCACGGTCGATATCGGCAACGTTGATGACCACGTAGGTCGAGATCAGGCGAGTAGACGTACTCGATGTTGACGCCCGCGCCCGAGACGACCTTGAGCACGCCGGCCAGCCCGCCGGGGTGGTCGGGCAGATCGAACGCAGATCACATCGGACTCCTTGACCGTGAAGCCAGCCGCCGTGAGCACCTCGTGGCCCTTGTCCGGGTCGTCGACGATGAGCCGCACGATGCCGTAGTCGGCGGTGTCGGAGACCGAGAACCCCGGATGTTGACTCCCGCCGAGCCCGAGGACGTCGGTGACCTCGCTCACGCGACCCGCCTTGTTCTCGATGAAGACGCTGAGCTGCTTCACGTTCACAGTGCGCACTCCCCCTTCTGACACGCCTCACGGCCGAGCTCGAACGCGCGCAGGTTGTCCTCCACGGTCTTGGGCGGAACGCGCTCGCTGATGACGTCGCGCCACAGCGCCTCGTCGAAGTGCAGCCCGCACGACAAGGCGCCCATCAGGACGACGTTGGCCGACTTGGGGCTGCCGGCCTCGCAGGCCAGCTCGTCGGCATCGATGAAGATGGCGCCCTCCTCCTCCAGGATCGCCTGCAGCCCGTGCGGCGGCGGCACATCGCCGGTGAGCACCGGCAGCGGCTGAATCGCCGACGGGTTGACCAGCAGGCGGCCCTCAGGCTTGACGTAGTGGATCCGGCGCGCATCGCCTCGATGATCTCGAATGCGACGAGATGGTCGACCATCCCGGGGTCGGTGACCGGCGAGAGGACCTCGTCGCCGAACTTCACGACCGTGTCGACGCTGCCGCCGCGCTGCGACATGCCGTGCACCTCGGAGAGCTTGACGTCCAGCCCGGACGCCGCCGCCACCTTGGCAAGCAGGTCGGCGGCGAGGATGGTGCCCTGGCCGCCGACACCGCACAGCATGACCGTGGTGACGATCTCGCTCATCGGATCGGCCTCCTTGAAGTCGCACGCGGGCCCGGTGTGACGATCGCGTCGTACTTGCAGACCTGCACGCACTGGCCGCATCCGACGCAGACGGCGACGTCGATGTAGGCGTGACGTGGTTGCTCGTCCTTGCCGATGGCGGGGCAGCCGAGCTTGATGCACGCGCCGCACTTCGTGCATGCGTCTTCATCCACGGCGTAGGGGTCGTCCTTCTCGCGTATGAGCAGCGCGCACGGCGCCTTGTAGATGATGACCGACAGCTCGTCGGCGGCGGTCTCCTCGCTCAGCGCGGCCTCGGTCGCCTCGAAGTCCTGCGGGTCAACGACGCGAACCCGCGTCGACCCCAGAGCGCGCACCAGCCCTCCAGATCGACCTCGTGGCTCGGGCGCTCCTGAAGCGTGATGCCGTTCATCGGATTGCCCTGATGCCCGGTCATCGCGGTGATCCGGTTGTCGAGGATCAGCGACGGTCCCGTTCGCCGCCGTTGTAGACGGTGTTCATCAGGCCCGTGATCCCGGAGTGAGCGAACGTCGAGTCGCCGATGACCGCGACCACCGGCCGCTCCTCAAACCCGCCGACGAGCTCGGCGCCGTGCGCCATGCCGATGGACGCACCCATGTCCACGCAGGTGTCCATCGCCGCGAGCGGCTTGAGCGCGCCGAGCGTGTAGCAGCCGATGTCGCCGGTGACGACCGCCTGCTTCTTGCGCAGCGTGTGGAAGACCGGCCGATGCGGGCATCCCGGGCACATGAGCGGCGGCCGCGGGCGGCAGCGAGTCCTCCGCTCGCGCAGCTCGGGCTCGGGCAGCCCGAACGCCGTGCGAATCGCGCCCGGGCGTGAGTTCGCCCGAGGCGCGGCAGCGGGAGTCGCGCGATCTCGATGCCGCATGGCGAGCAGCGAGCGGGCGAGGTACGTCGTCGGCCTCTTCGACCACGTAGAGCGCGTCGACCTTGTCGGCGAACTCGCGCAGCAGCTGCGGCGGCAGCGGGAAGCCCATGCCGAGCTTGAGACGTCGAGGCCTCGGGCATCGCCTCGCGCACGTGCTGGTAGCAGACGCCCGAGCACACGATGCCGATCGCCGTGTCGCGGTACTCGACCGTTGAGCGGAGTGTCCTCGGCGAAGGCGAGCGAGCTCGTCGATGCGCGGTCCAGATCGAGCGCGCTGACGTTCGCCATCGCGGGCATCATGACCCACTTCGCGGGGTCGGTCTTGTAGGCGCCGGGTGCCGGCCGCTCGGCGCGCTCGCCCGGCTCGACGAGCGACTTGGCGTGGCGACACGCGAACGGTCGAGCGCACGAGCACCGGGGATGTCGAAGCGCTCGGAGAGCTCGAACGCCTCGCGCGTGAAGGCCGAGCGCCTCGGCGGAGTCCGACGGATCGAGCATCGGAACCCGCGCGAACGCGGCGTAGTTGCGGGAGTCCTGCTCGTTTTGCGAGGAGTGCATGCCCGGGATCGTCGGCGACCAGGATCACGAGGCCGCCGCGAACGCCGGTGTACGCGAGCGTGAAGAGCGGATCGGCGGCGACGTTGAGGCCGACGTGCTTCATGGTGACGAGCACGCGCCGCCGGCCAGCGAGACGCCGGCGGCGACCTCGAGCGCGACCTTCTCGTTGGGCGCCCACTCGGCGTAGACGCCGGGAAGCTTCGCGAAGCGCTCGAGGGTCTCGGTCGACGGGGTGCCGGGATAGCCCACGCCGACCGCGGCGCCTGCTTCCCAGGCACCTTGCGCGACAGCTTCGTTGCCCGACAGCAGGATTCGACTCACGCGCACCCCTCGGTTCGCGCTGCGGATCCGACTAACCCCGCTGCATTCGACCTGCCAGGGTTGGCGCATGATACCACAGGCGTCATGCGGAACGGCGCATGTCGGCCGTGAAAGGGCAGGTAGAAGGGTGAGCGGCTCGGTCTACGGCCGGCAGGCCCCGACGTAGTCGCCGCGGCGTCTGATGCGACCGATGAGCGAGGCCACGCTGACCTGCTCGCCCGTCTGCGGCGCGTGGATCATCTTGCCGCCGCCGACGTAGAGGCCGACGTGGTGGATCCGTCCCGGGTCGCCATCCCGTGCCGAAGAACACGAGGTCGCCCGGCTCAAGCAGGTCGAGCCGGTCGGGCGGGATGTAGGCACCCGGCTGGAACTGCGCGCGGCTCGTCCTGGGCAGGTAGATGCCGACCTGGCGGTAGCAGTACTGGACGAGCCCCGAGCAGTCGAACCCGTCGGGCGTCGTGCCGCCCCACACATAGGGCATGCCGAGTTACGTAGCGGCGAGCGATCGAAACGACCTCGGAGTGTGCCGGCGCCCAGTTTGGCCGGGATCGAAGTCGCGCCCTGGTGCGCGCCTGGCGCTCGCGCGCGCGCGCGCCTGGCTGCCTCCGCCCGCTCGCCGGCGATCGCTCCTGCCGCTTGCGCTCCTGCGCGATGAGCTTCTTGAGCTTCGAGTTGATGCTCGCGAGATAGCGCCTGCTGCTCTCGCAGCGACGCTCCGACCTCGGCGCCTTGGCGCTCGCCCTGTCGCGCAGCGCCACTTGCTCGGCCTGGCGAGCCTCGAGCGAGCTCTTGGCGGCCTCGATGCGTTCACGCGCCTCCTTGACCGAGGCGACCATCGCCGCGTCGCTGCTGCCGATGCGCCGCATCAGGTCGAGACGGCGACGAGGTCCAGGAAGTCACTGGCGCCGACGAAGCACCGACACGATGTCGAGCTCGCCGTTGCGGTAGATGGAGCTCGCGCGATCGTTGAGTTGCGCCTCGGCAGCCGCGAGATCGGCGATCGCCTGCTCGAGCTCGACCTCGGTCGCGGAGATGCGGCGGCGGGTCTGCGCGAGCGCGTCCTCGATCTCCGGTAGCTCCTCGTCGCGCTCTCGAGCTCGTCCGAGAGGTCCTCGAGCTTCTCTCGCGCCGCCTCGGCCTGCTTGCGCTGCTTCGATGCGAGCGTTCGTGGGCGCGGCGAACGCGGCACGACCGACACTGCGGGGAGAACGAGAACGCCGACCAAGGCAGCGCGCACGACAGCGCGCAGGAGTATCTGTGGATGTGTGCCGCACCGCGCCTCCTGCTGCGTCTCAGTGCTACTCGACGTCAAGGCGGCGGCCATCATACCAGCGGACCGTACGGTCACATCGATAACATCCCGCCGCCGCTGCACCGACACGCGGAACGCGTCTCTATCGGCGGCTGCGACCTAGTCGACGTGGATGAGCGAGACGATCGTCGGCTCCGGCCGGGAGCTTCGCGCGCCCGCGAGGAAGTCGAGCTCGATGAGGAACGCGAAGCCGGCGACCGTCGCGCCGGTCGCGGCGACGAGTCGGCCTTGGCGGCCGCCGTGCCGCCGGTGGCGAGCACGTCGTCGACGATGAGGACGACGTCGTCCGCGCCGAACGCGTCGGAGTGGACCTCGAGCGAGTCGGTGCCGTACTCGAGGTCGTACGTCACCGACGTCGTGTCCCACGGCAGCTTGCCGGGCTTGCGGGCGGGAACGAAGCCGGCGCCGAGCTGGTAGGCCAAGCGCGCCGCCGAAGATGAAGCCGCGCGCCTCGGCGCCCATGACCTTGGTCACGCCGGTGTCGGCGTACTGCTCCGCGAGCGTGTCGATCGCCGCGCGGAAGCCCTCGGGGCTGGCCAGCAGCGGCGTGATGTCCTTGAAGACGATGCCCTCCTTGGGCCAGTCCGGAATGTCGCGAATGTAGGTGGCGAGATCCACATTGCCTCCTCGTGCGGTGCAGTGACTGTGACAGGGTAGCGCGTAAGTCGCCGTTACGGCTCTAGAGCGGCGCGCCGGACTCGGTGAGCGCGGCGACCTGTGCCGCGTGCCCAGCACGACGAGCTGGTCTCCCGCCTGGAGCACGGTCGCTCGCCGAGGGGTTCGCGTCGATGCGCCCGTCGCGATGCCGAACCGCGACGATGTGGGCGCCCGTCGTCTCGCGCATGCGCGACTCGGCGATGCTCCTGCCGACGAGCCACGACCCGGGTACGAGCTCGACCTCCTGCAGCCGGAACTCGAGCCCCGCCCCGTGCGTGACGATGTCGAGGTAGTCCGAGACGGTCGGGTGCAGCACCATCGTGGCCATGCGCCGCCCGCCGATCACGTTGGGCGTGATCACGCGGTTCGCGCCGGCCTTGAGAAGCTTCGCCTCGGTCGACTCGTGCGACGAGCGCGCGACGATGAAGAGTCGGGGTTGAGCGAGCGTGCGGTCACGGTCACGAACAGGTTCTCGGCATCGGTGTCCAGAGCGCGGTGACGAGGCGCCCGCGCGCTCGATTCCCGCCTGCCTGCAGCACCTCCTCTTCCGTCGCATCGCCCTGGACGAACACCCAGCCCTCCTCGCGCGCCGTCGCGATGCAGTCGTCGCACGTGTCGACCACGACGAACGCGGCCGCTTCGTCGGCGAGCGTCCGGGCCACCGCCGAACCCACGCGCCCGGCCCGGCGAGAACAGTGTGTCCGCTCAGTCCGCGATCGTCTTCTCCATGCGTCACGTCCCTCCAGAATCCCAGTCAGCTGTCCTTCGAGCAGGAACGCGAACGAACCGTGACAGCGCGAAGCCGCCGGCCACGATCCCGGCCAGGATCATGAACATCGTGAATCTGCTCGCCCGACGCGCGAGAGCGGGTGGACCTCGCGGAATCCGACCGTGCCGACGGTGATGACCGTCATGTACAGCGCGTCGAGCAGGCTCCAGCCCTCGAAGACCATGTAGCCCAGCGACGCCGAACACGATGACGGCAAGCATCGGCCACAGGACCCGAAGCGCATAGCGCCTCACTGCCCGAACACCGCCTCATCGCGCAGCGTGGCGACGAACGGCAGGTTCCGGTAGCGCCCGTCGAGGTCGAGCCCGTAGCCCACGAGGAAGCGGTCGGGCATCTCGAAGCCGCGGTACGCGATGTCGACCTGCGCGATGCGGCGCGCCGGCTTGTCGAGCAGCGAGCACATCTCGACGCGGCTCGGCCGCGTGGCTCTTGAGGAAGCGAGTAGCACGTAGTTCACCGTCAGCCCCGTGTCGACGACGTCCTCGACCAGGATGAACGCTCGCGCCCTCGATCGAGTCATCCGAGAGGTCCTTGGTGACCCGCACGGCACCGCCCTGACCCGGCGTGTACGGCGCCACCGCCAGGAAGTCGAGCGTCAACGGCAGCATCGATCGCCCGGCACAGGTCCGCCAGGAAGAACAGCCCGCCCTCGAGCACGGTGACAGCCGCAGGTCCTCGCCGGCGAAGTCGCGCGGTGATGCGCGCGCCGAGCTCGCGCACACGCGCGCTGGATGGTCGTCGGCATCGAGCAGGACGCGATCGCACGACTCCGGCAGCACGCGGACCGGCATCAGCGTCCCGCCCTCACTCGCGGTCATCGGGTTCCTCGGTCGTCGCCGGCTTCTCGAGCGACGACGCCGCCGCCGTCCGCGTGCGGCTGAGCCTCGGCCGCCACCCCGAACCGCGCCAGCAGCGCGCGGAAGTCCTTCTGGTAGAAGATCTTGATGTTCACGTCGGGATAGAGCTCCTTGAGCCGTCTGACCTTGCGGTTCTTCTTCGTCACGAGCTTCTGACTCATCGTCGTCAGCTCGATGTAGAGGTCGAAGTCGAGCAGGTAGAAGTCGGGCGTGAAGAGGCGATCACGTTGCCCTTGCCGTCCCACTCGATGGGAAACGTCGCGGCTCGTACAGCCAGCGAATCCGGTAGAAGTCGAGGATCTCCGCAGCCACGCGTCTCGCTGGCGTGCGCGAAGGCGATCTCGTCGAGCGGTGGATGGTGAAGCGCACCTACGGCGCCGTCTGCGGGGGTGTGCCCAGTGTCCGCCATCCCTAGGTGAGATCCTCGAACGCCTCGCGCAAGAGCGCGCCTGAGCAGCCGGCCCTTCAGCTCGTCGGTCAGCGAGCTGAGCTCGACGAGCGTCTCGGCGAGCTTCTGACGCGACTCGGGCGTCTTGTGCCGAAACGCCGGCATCAGGATCTGCGAGAACAGCGCCGCCTCGCGCTCGGCGAACTTCTCGTACATGCGCAGATGGCGGGGCTCGACGCCGAAGCGCCGCAGGTCCCAAGCGGCATGCAGCGATCGCGACGTCGGCTCGCTCGACGACCTCGCCCGACTCGCCGGCAACGATGCACGACGATCCCGAACTCGGCGAGCTCGCGCACGAACGAGACCGGGATGCCCATGCTCGAGGGAATGTCGTCGAGCGGCAGCGGCCCGTCGTCTGAGCGACCATCGGGAGCGGCTCTGTCGACGCTGACCGACGCTCGCTGCAACTCGGCGGGAATGCGTCCGCGGTCGACGTCCGCAAGCTTCTCTCGGATGACCGCCAGCGGGAAGAAGTGCTCGCGCTGGAGCCGCAGGATCATCTCGATGCGAGCGACGTCCTTCTGCGCGAACTTGCGATAGCCGCCCTGCGTCCGCTCGGGAGTGATCAGCCCCTCCTCCTCGAGAAACCGCACCTTGGAGATGGAGAGATCGGGGTAGCTGGGCTGGAGCCGCTGCACGACCTCGCCGATCGTCAGGTAGTCCCTCGCGCTCATCGGCTAGGCCCCCTTGCTTCCGAAGAAGACCATCTGGAACGTGCCGATCTGCACGACATCGCCGTCGTTGAGCACCGCGGAGTCGCAGAACACGCCGTTGACATAGGTGCCGTTGAGGGAGCCGGCGTCCTTGACCGTCACAGAGTCGCCGGACACCTCGAACGACGCGTGGAACCGCGACACCGTCATGTCGTTGAGGAAGATGTCGCTCTCGGGATCGCGCCCGACGGTGACGACGCGGCCGGTCGAGGTAGAAGCGCTCGCCGGGCTGCGGCCCCTTGCGGACGACGAGCACCGGGCCTTCGACCGAACTCGCGCTCACCGACCGCTGCGACGTCTTCACCGGCGACAGGTCCGAACTCCGCGGTCTGCTCCCCTGTCGACGCGCCGCACGAGGGGCACCGCGAGCTGTTCGTCGTCCATCGGCGCACCGCACGTGGTGCAATCGGCCATCGGGATCACTCCATGTCGTGTCGAGCGGACGTCCCTCGGCCGATCAGCCCGAGAAGCCGAGCTCGGGCGGCAGGACATGCTCGTGCGGATCTCCTGCTCCAAGGCGTCGATGACCTCGGGGTTCTCGAGAACCTCGGCGCGCTTCGTCTCGTTGAGACGGTTGCGCACGTAGGGGTCTTCCATGACCTCCGTCAGCCGCCGGCCGTTGATGGACCTCGCGAACCACGTACTCGACTACACGCTCTTCCATCGGGTCGGCGGCGAGGTCGTCGAGGAACTGCTTCACGCGCTCGTTGATGTTGGCCACTCGTCCTCCTTGCATGGGGCGGATACGCCCGCTAGCCCTCGTCCGAGTCGTCGTACTCGTCCGACGTCACGTCGAAGCGCGACACGCCGCGCAGGTCGTTGGCGAGGATGTCGATGAGCTTCTCGACGTCCTTGCCGCCGATGACGTCACCGCCGCGCTCCCGCTCGTCCTTGAGCCTGCGGACGAGCTCGGCCCTGAGAATGTCGATCTTGCCGTGAAGGACCCGGCGCCGATACGAGACCCGCTGCTCTTCAGCGTAGAGCTCGTCGAGCAAGGCGCGCAGTTCCTCGTTGGACTTCCCACCAAGATCGAGCAGGGCTTCATCGGGTGTGAACTGATCGTTGTCCGACATCTGCAACCCTCCCTATCGTCACATGGATTGTACCGTAAAGCGCGCGCGATTCCCCGACCTCGACGTTAACTCTAGGCTCAGGTTCTGACATCGCGTCGAACAGGGTTCGAGACATCGGTCTCACGCAGCAGCATCGCCGCGGTCCTCGCCTCAAGAGCGTGCAGCTCGCCGGGCACAAGAACGATACCGAGCGCGCGCTCGAACCCGTCGATGACCGCCGAGACCACTTCCGCCCAGTCGACAGGCCTGCTGCGTCAGATCGTCGAGCGACACCGTCGAGTCGGCCAGCTGCGCGCGATGCTCCGCGTCAAGCCGAAACACGCGTGCTTCTCGGTCGACATCGCGCGACATCACGAACGATCCGTGCTGCAGCACGGTCGAACCGTGCCAGACCTGCGCCGAACCCGAGAGCTTGGCGCCGCCGCCGAGAGGTCCGCTCGCGTCGTCTGCAGGTAGCACGCGCCGGTCTCGGCGTGCCCCCGATCGCGCTCGGTCAGCTCGGCATCCACGCCCAGAGCCCGATACGCCTGCACCAGCGCGGCGCACAGGTACCGGTAGGAGGCGGCGACCCCGCGCGGGACTCCGTCGTCGAGGCCGCAGACCGCCGAGTACGTGACTTCGTCGTCGTGCAGTACTCCGCGTCCACCGGTGAAACGCCGCACGACGTCTATCCCGCCGCGCGCGCAGTACTGCGCGTCGATCGTCTCCAGCGCCTGGAACCGCCCGAGCGAGACCGTGGGTCGCGCCCAGCGGTAGAGCCGCAGCGTCGGAGGGGCGCTCCCCTGCTCTCGGCAGACCTGTATCGCCCGATCGAGCGCCATGTTGAGCGCTCCGTCGACCGGCCCTTGAACCAGGAGTCGCCACACAGGCGCCATGTCACGCCTCAGTCGGCGGCACCCAGCGCAGATCGGGGTTGCGGGCCGCGCCCGCTTCGTCGAGCCTGCGCACCGGAGTCGTGTACGGCGCGCCCCTCACGAGCTCGGGGTCGGAAGCCGCTTCCTCGGCGATGGCGAGCATCGCATCGGCGAACGCGTCGAGCGCATCGAGCGGCTCGGTCTCGGTCGGCTCGATCATGATCGCCTCCTCCACGAGCAGCGGGAAGTAGACGGTGGGCGGGTGGTAGCCGTGGTCGAGAAGCCGCTTGGCGATGTCGAGGGTCCGCACGCCGTGCTCGCGCTTCTGCGAGGCCCCCGAGAGCACGAACTCATGCATGCACGTACGGTCGTACGGCAGCTCGTAGACGCTCTTGAGGCGCTCCTTGAGGTAGTTGGCCGACAGAACCGCCTGCTCGGACACCTCGAGCAGCCCGTCGGCCCCTAGCGCGCGAATGTAGGTGTAGGCGCGCACGAGCACGCCGAAGTTGCCGTAGAACGAGCGCACCCGTCCGATGCTGTGCGTCGGCGTGACGAACGAGAACGCGTCCCCGTCTCTGCTGACCACCGGTCCGGGCAGAAACGCCGAGAGCTCCTCGGACACGCACACCGGGCCCGCACCCGGCCCTCCCCCTCCGTGCGGGGTCGCGAAGGTCTTGTGCAGGTTGATGTGCAAGGCGTCAAAGCCCATGTCACCGGGGCGAGCGACGCCGAGAATGGCGTTGAGGTTCGCGCCATCGCAGTACGCGTAGGCACCCACGTCGTGCACGGCCTTGGTGATCTCGAGGATGTTGGGGTCGAACAGCCCCAGCGTGTTGGGGTTCGTGAGCATGAAGCCCGCGACGTCCTCGTCGAGCGCCGCACGCAGCGCGTCGAGGTCCACCAGGCCATCTGGCCCGCTCGGGATCGTCACGGTCTGGTAGCCGCACATCGTGACCGTCGCGGGATTCGTGCCGTGCGCCGTGTCGGGGATGACGACCTTGGAGCGCGGATTGCCGGCCGCCGTGTGCGCAGCCCGGAAGAGCATGAGCGCGGTGAGCTCCCCGTGCGCGCCGGCGGCAGGCTGGAGCGTGACGCCGGGCAGTCCCGAGATCTCGCCCAGATAGCGCTGCAGTTCGAACATGAGCTCGAGCGCGCCCTGGACACTCTGGACAGGCTGGAAGGGATGCGCGCCCGCGAACCCCTCCAGCCGGCACGCGTCCTCGTTGATGCGGGGGTTGTACTTCATGGTGCACGAGCCGAGCGGGTACATCCCCGTGTCGACGCCGAAGTTCATCTCGGCGAGATGCGCGTAGTGCCGCATGATCTCGAGCTCGGTGACGTGCGGCAAGCACGTGCGGCGTCGTGCGGACCGCACCTCCCAAGCGCCTCGGCCAGATCGACGTCGGGCACGTCGATGTCGGGTGCGAGCACGCAGCGCGACTCGGGCGAGCCCATCTCGAAGATCAGCCGGCGGGGGCCTCGCCCGGGACTGCGTTCCGGTGTGTTGGCGAGTCGCTCGGTCACAGCGCGGCCACCTCCTTGACGAAGGCGTCCATCTGCGCCCGAGTGCGGCGTTCGGTCACCGCGAAGAGCACGAGGTCTGCGCCGTCCTCGCCGGTCTCGAGGACTACTCCGGGCACGTAGCCCTTCGAGAAGAGCTTCTCGTAGTAGGCGGTGCTGTCGCCGCTGTAGACCAGCGCGAACTCGTACCCGAACGGCAGATCCCACGGCTCCTCGAACATGCCGGTGGACAGCAGGGCGGAGCGCAGGTAGCGGGCCTTCGCCACACAGGAGCGCGCGATCCCTGACAGGCCCTCCTGGCCCACCGCGCTCAGGTACGCACCGGCCGCAAGCGCGTTGAGCGCGTGGTTGCTGCAGATGTTGCTCGTGGCCTTCTCGCGGCGGATGTGCTGCTCGCGCGTGGACAGCGTCAGGACGAACGCCGGGTTGCCGTCGACATCGGTGGTACGGCCCACAAGGCGTCCCGGCATCTGCCGCACGTGCTTCTCTCGGCAGGCGAAGAAGCCCAGTCCGGGGCCGCCGAGCGACATCGGGCTTCCCAGCGGCTGGCCCTCGCCGACCACGATGTCGGCGCCGAACGACCCCGGCGGCTCCATCACGCCGAGAAGCACCGGGTTGGTCGCGACGACCAGCAGCGCGCCAGCCTCGTGCGCGGCCTGTGCGAGCGGCGCCGAGATCCTCGAGCACGCCCACGAAGTTGGGCGACGCAACGAGCACCGCCGCTACCGAGTCGTCGAGCCGTGCGGCGAGCGTCTCGGTGGTCACCTGCGGCTCGGGGTCGAGCGACTCCACCTCGAGCAGGCCGGATGCCGCGTACGTCTCGAGCGTCTGCACCCACTCGGGATGCACCATCCCCGCCACGAGCACCCTGTCACGACGAGTGAGCCGGGCCGCCATGAGCGCCGCTTCCACGAACGCCGTTGCCCCGTCGTACATGCTCGCGTTCGCGACCTCCATGCCGGTGAGTCCGCAGATCATCGACTGGTACTCGTAGATCGCCTGCAGCGTGCCTTGGCTGACCTCGGGCTGGTAGGGCGTGTAGGCGGTGAAGAACTCAGGGCGCCGGACCACGTGATCGACGACGCTCGGAATGTAGTGGTCGTAGCACCCCGCGCCCGCGAAGTTCACGAGCGTCGAGGCGGGCGCGTTGGCATCGGAAAGACGCCTGACGTGGGAGGCCAGGTCGATCTCGGACATGCCCTCCGGTATGTCGAGCAAACCGCCGAGCCGCACCTCGAAGGGCACGTCGGCGAAGAGCTCGCCGACCTCACTACAGCCGACAGCGCGAAGCATCGCTTCGCGCTGTTCGCACGTGAACGGTATGTAGCGCATGAAGCCCTACGCCTCGGAGAGGAAGGCGTCGTACTCCTCGGCGCTCATCAGCCCATCGATCTCGCTTGCGTCGTCGAGCTTGACCTTGACCATCCAACCCGCGCCGTGCGGGTCCTGATTGACCGTCTCGGGCGAGTCGGACAGCGCATCGTTCACTTCGAGGATCTCGCCGGTCACCGGCGCGAAGAGCTCGGAGACGGACTTCACGGATTCGATCTCGCCGAACGTGTCACCTGCCGAGATCGAGTCACCCGCGGAGGGCAGGTCGACGTACACGACCTCGCCGAGCTGATCTTGGGCGAACGACGAGATGCCGATCGTGGCCTTGTCGCCGTCGACGATGACCCACTCGTGCTCGTTCGAGTACACGCGGTCACTCGGGTGTGCCATGGCTGCGATGCTCCCTCTCTTGGGCTGTCGGCGCTAGCCGGACAGCGACGTTGACGTCACGAACGGCGGCTTCTCGACCACCGCGGGCACGACGCGCTTGCGGATGGCAACCTCGAGCTGCGTTCCGGGAACTGCGAGCTCTGCGGGCACGTACGCAGCGGCGATGCCCGTCTCCAGCGTGGGCGAGAAGGTACCGCTCGTAACCTTACCCACCTCGGTGCCGCCGTGCAACACGGGGAAGCCGGCACGCGGAATGCCGCCTTCGACCCTCATGAAGGCCAAGCGGCGCTCGGGACCGCGCTCACGAACCGCACGAACGACGCTGCTGCCGACGAAGTCGCCCTTGTCCGCCGAGACGACCCATCCAAGCCCGGCACTGATCGGATCGGTCGAACCATCCATGTCGCTTCCGTGGAGGTGATAGCCCATCTCGAGCCGCAGGGTGTCGCGAGCGCCCAAGTCCCGCAGGCGTGACCTCGGGAAACGACAGCAACACGCGCCACAACGCCGGCGCATCTGCTGCACGGCAGAGGATCTCCACGCCGTCCTCGCCCGTGTAGCCGGTGCGCGCGACGAGCACGGGAACCGCCTCGTCGATCATCGCCTCGCGAATCGTGAAGCGGGTCGGCGGTGCCCAGTCGCCCCCGGCGAGCTCGCCGATGATCCGCATCGCGTCGGGGCCCTGAAGCGCGATGAGGCCCGTGCGGTCGGACTCGTCCACGAGTTCGAGGTCTTGGGGCGCGTGGGAGGACAGCCACTCCAAGTCCGCCTGGCGATTCGACGCGTTCGCGATGATGAGGTACTCGATGTCGCCGGAGTGGTAGACGATCAGGTCGTCGATGACCCCGCCGTCGTCGTTGAGCATCAGGGTGTACTGCGCCTGGCCCACTTCGGAGATGCGGCTCAGGTCGTTGGTGAGCATCGTTTGCAGGAAGTCGAACGCCCCGAATCCGAACACGCGGAACTCGGTCATATGGCAGACGTCGAAGATGCCCGCGCGAGCGCGCACGGCTCTGTGCTCCTCGATGATCCCCGAGTACTGCACCGGCATCTCATAGCCCGCGAAGGGCACCATCCTGGCCCCGAGAGCGAGGTGCTCCTCGTACAGCGGCGTGCGCAGGAGATCTTCGGCCACTCTCATCACGCCTTTCGGTAGCGGACTGTACGGCGCCGGGCTACAACTACGATACCCCACGCCGATTCCGAGAGGACCGCACCCACCTGCGTGGGTTGGGACGTGGTGCCCGTCAGGCGTCGCCAGCCGCGAACGATCGCGATCCCGATGCGCTGGAGAACCGTCGGCCTCGGCACCGACTCCACCGCCACGAGCGGCACGCTCGCAACCACTTCACCTCGCTGGGTGAACGTCGCGACCCCGATTCGCTGGCCCTTGTTCACCGGGGCCTGCACGGCAGACATGGTGACCGTGCGCGATATCGGTCCCGCGAGGTCGAAGGCTGCGACGGTCGTGTTCTGGGACACTGCGGCAGGCACGGTGACGTCGAGGTAGTCGGTGACCGGCGCCTCCCCGATCACGGTGCCTGCCGAACTCAGGCGCTGCTCCCGGTAGTGCGCGAAGCCGAAGTCGAGCAGCTCGCGCGCATCCTTGAACCGGGCCAGGTCGCCGCTCGAGCCCAACACGACCGCATAGAGCTCGATCTTGCCGCGCGACGCGGAGTCCACGACGCTGTATCCGGCGCGATCGGTCCAGCCGGTCTTGACCCCGTTGGCCCCGGCGTAGTTGCCGAGCAGCAGATTGGTGCTGTCGACCTTCTCGGCACGCTTGCCGCTGCCGATCCGTGCGGTCTTCTTGGCAACGATCTCCCTGAACTCGGGCTTCGTCATCGCATAGCGCGAGAGAACGGCGAGGTCTCCCGCGCTCGAGTGGTGGCCCTTCTCGTCGAGGCCGTGCGAGTTCGCGAACCGAGTGTGCGTGAGACCGAGCTCGCCGGCCTTGGCGTTCATCAGCTTGACGAACGCTTCCTCGCTGCCCGAGACGTGCTCGGCGATCGCCACCGCCGCGTCATTCCCCGACTTGACCAGCAGCGCCTCCAGCAGTTCAGACATCGGCAGCTTCTCGCCAGCTCTCAGAAACGATGTGGACTCCCCCACGCGAGCGGAGCCACGGGGAACACGAACCACGTCGTCAGGCTGGCTGTTCTCCATCGCCACGACCGCCGTCATGATCTTGGTGATGCTCGCCATGGCGCGGCGCTCGTTCGAATCGCGAGACCACAGCACCCGGCCGTCCGAGGTGACCAGCGCCCCAGCCTGCATGGAGACGTCGGGCATCGCCGCTTTGGGGAGCCCCAGCTCGCGATAGGACGTGCCCCCGACGCGGTCGCTGCTGCGTACCGCGGCCCAAGCCCCATCGGGCGAGATACACGCGAGCACCACGACGAGCGCGGCCGCGACACGCAAGAACCGCTTATCTGCCTGCGTACGCCTACCGATACACACGGTTGTGAGACTGGGACGAATCGTTTCGATGGGGATCGTCATCCTTCACAGACGTCAGAGCGCACTGCTGACGGTGCTGGCCGACCATGAGTATGCCACCACGGGCCCGAGGCTCTCCCCGGCGTGAACCGAAGCGTTGACGGACTGCCAACGGACACGTGAGCCGAAGCGGAGTTTGAGGAGCGGAGACCGGATGAAGTACACGCGCTTCGAGGAGCTTGTGCTCGTCATCGGCGGCGTGACGATCCTTGGCTCTATCGCGGTGTCGTACAGCGGCGGACCGCCCGAGCTCATCGCCGTCACCGCACAGCTGATGCTGTTCGGCGTGCTTGTGGCCGCGGTGCGCTTCGGCCGGCGCGGGGGCCTGATCGCGGCAGTCGTCGCAGCGATCGTCTACACCCTGCTGCGATTCGACACCTTCATCCTGCTCGAGACGAGCTACTCGGCGCTGTTCGTCCTGACCGCTCACCTCATCGCCTTCGGCGTGGTCGGCGTAGGCGTCGGCGAGATGTGCAGCCAGGCCAAGTACCGCCTCTCCACCCTTGAGGGAGCGAACGCGGTCGACGAGTGGAGCAGGGTGTTCAACCAGCGGTGGGCCCATCGTGCCCTTGACGCCGCCCGCAGCAGATACCGCCGGTACAACGAACCGTTCTCGATTGTGATCGTATCGGTCGCACACCGGGTGTTCGACGGTATGGCGCCATCACGCCACCGTACCGTGGTGCGCGGCATGGCGGATCACATCCGGGCGGACGTCCGCGTAGTCGACGAGGTCGCACGGCTCGACAACGGGCTGTTCCTCGTGCTGCTGCCGCACACGCCGAAGTCCGGCGGCGAGGTTGCCGCACGCAGGCTGACGAAAGGTACCGTTTCCATCTTGGGCGCTCGCAACGAGTCCGTCTCGGTGAGACTGCTCTGCGTCCCCGATGACGCCGCAGCGATCGATGCCTTCATCAACAGCCTCGCGCCGCTCGAACAGGCCGCTCAGGAGTCAGGCGAGTACAGCTCGGCGGGCGTGAGCACTCGAAACCCCGCCGTAGAGAGCACTTCCGCCGCACGCTGATCGTCGACGCGGAAGACATCGATCGCCGCGTCGCCTGACGGGTTCGACGAAACAGTAGGCGTACTCGACGTTGAGTCCTTGCGCGTCGAGCGTCTCGAGCAGGTCTGCAAGCCCGCCCGGACGGTCGGGGACCTCCACCGCGAGCACCTTGGCGATCGAGGCCCCGAAACCGGCCTCGTCGAGCAGCGCCTTGGCGCGCTCGGGCGCGTCGCAGATGACGCGCGCCACACCGAACTCGCTCGTATCCGCGACCATGAGCGCGTGCATGTTGATGCCCGCGTCCCCGAGCGTGCGCGTCAACTCGGCCAGTCGGCCGGACTTGTTCTCGAGAAACACGCTCACCTGCTCGATCATGATCAGGCACCCCCCTCGTTGCGCAGGTCCACGACGCGCTTGGCCTTGCCTTCACTGCGCGCGATCGACTTGGGCTCCACGAGCTTGACGGCTATCGACACGGCAAGTACCGACTCTATCTCGGCCTTCACGCGTCGCTGCAGGCGCTCGAGTTCCCTGACCTCGTCAAACGCGAACTCGGGCGCCACCTCGACGTGCACCTCCACGTGGTCCATCGACCCGCGCTTGGTGAGGACCACCTGGTAGTGCGGCGCCACCATCGGTATGCCGAGAAGCACCTGCTCGATCTGGCTCGGGTACACGTTCACACCGCGGATGATCAGCATGTCGTCGCTGCGCCCGGTGATGCGCTCGATACGGCGCATCGTCCGGCCACACGCGCACGGCTCGGGGATGATCCTGCTGATGTCCCGCGTGCGGTACCGGACGACAGGGATGCCCTCTTTCGTCAGCGTCGTGAACACGACCTCGCCGGTCTGCCCGTCGGGAACAGGCTGAAGCGTGTCGGGATCGACGATCTCGACGATGAAGTGGTCCTCGAACACGTGCAGGCCGTTCTTGTGCTCGCACTCCGTGGCCACTCCGGGCCCGAGGACCTCGGACAGACCGTAGATGTCGATCGCGCTGACCCCGAGCTCGTCTTCGATCTGGCGCCGCATCCCCTCGCTCCACGGTTCGGCCCCGAACACGCCCACGCGCAGAGGCAGCTCGCGCGGGTCGATGCCCATCTCCCGCGCCGTCTCGGCGATGAGCAGCGCATAGCTGGGCGTACACGCGAGCACGGTCACGCCGAAGTCCGTGAGCACCTGGACCTGACGCTTGGTGTTTCCCCCCGAGATCGGGATGGTGAGGGCGCCGAGCCGCTCGGACCCGTAGTGCGCGCCCAGACCGCCGGTGAACAGCCCGTAGCCGTAGGTGACCTGCACCACATCGTCCGCAGTGGCGCCCGCCGCCGAGAAGGTGCGCGCCATCAGGTCCGCCCAGCGGTCGATGTCGCCTCTCGTGTAGCCCACGACACTGATCTGCCCGGTCGTTCCCGATGAGGAGTGCACGCGAACGATGTCGCGCAGCGGCACGGCGAACATCCCATACGGGTAGGCGGACCGCAGGTCGTCCTTGACCGTGAATGGGACCCCGGCCAGGTCCTCGAGCGACTCGACGGATCTCGGGTCGAACCCCGCAGCGTCGTACTTCTCACGGTATGTGGGCACGTTCTCGTACACGCGAACGAGCAGCGCCTTGAGCCGCTCGAGCTGAAGCGCCTCCAGCTCCGCGCGCGGCATCGTCTCGTACTGTGGCTGGAACACGGTTCCCCCCTGCCCCTGTGGTTGCTCCGCCTACCTACGCGAATGCTAAGGCTTCGGGGGCGCTACTGTCGCGTCCACCGGCGGCTTCTTCTTGGGCTTCGTACCCACACGAACCACTTCGACCTTGGGCTTGTAGACCGAGACGAACCGGTCCGTGCGTATCTCCTTGCCGTCCTTCGAGACCGTTCGCGTCACCGTGATGGTCTTGCCCTCCACACCCGGGTCCTCGATCACGCGACTCCCAACCACCATCTTGGGGTCCTTGATCTCCTCGGTGGGGTACGGCTTGACGTTTCGCCACGCGCTCGTCTCGGAGTCGACATCGTAGCCGGGGTCGGTGCCGTACAGAGCGATGGTGATCGACGAGTCGGTGTAGGAGACCGAGACGAGCACCCAGTCATCGGTCGTGTTCTTGAACTTGAAGTCGGGGCCGCCCCACGACACGGTGGCGTCCCGACCCTTGGGGTAGTGCGAGATGTAGAAGGAGTGGTTGCGCCGCTCGATGATCGGGAAGCCCCGACTCGAACGCCGCGTTGAAGATGGTCGTGCCGACCTGGCAGATGCCACCACCGAGCTGGGGGACCAGCTTCCCGTTCACGATGGCGTTCGCCTCTTGATAGCCCTTCTCGGCGGTGCGTTGCCCGACAGCTCCGTTGAAGGAGAACGTCTTGCCGGGCGCCACCAGCTTGCCGTCGAGGGCGTCGCCCAGCAGGTGGATGTTGTTCACGCGGTTCGCGTTCCCGGCCGCGTAGGTGGTGGTGAAGCGGCCCAGGCGCTGCTTGATCCCCATCTCACGAGCCTGCTGCGTGGTCAGCTTGGGAGTCGTGACCGTGGTGCGTAGCTGCACCTCGCGCTTCGAGTTGGCGTCGGCAAGCTCGCGGGTGAGCTGGGCGGCGAGATCGTCCATGTCGGGCCCGACCCCGTTCTTCGACGGCACGATCGTCACCGAACCGCCCGACGTCTTGAACCGCGCGGACTTGGCGGGGTGACCGATCTTCGCGCCAACGGCCGGGACCACGCTCTTGCCTGCCGCCTTCGGTGAGACATAGGCGAGCAAGACGACCTCGTCGTCACCGGCGCTTTGCGACGCCGGCACGGAACTCTCCCCCGAGACGGTCGAGGTGTCGTCACTGCGGCGAAAAGCTATCCACTTCGCGATGTCGTCCGATTCGAAGGTCCAGGTCTTTCCCTTGTACGTCACGTCGACAGGACCGGAAAGCATCTGCAGTGCGACATCGCGAGCGGCTTCGGCCTCCGTATCAGTGACGTCGAGCGCGTCAGTCCCCACCGGTGCGTTGACCTGACGGTTCTTCGCGAGGATCGCAGCCAGAATCAGCTGGGCGGCCTTCTGCTTCTCCAGAGCCACCCCGTCCTTGCCCGGTACAACCGACGGCTCGGTGCCGTCGATGCGCACCGTCGAGTCGACCGGCGCAACGTCGGTACGCGCGGCTACGGTTGCGAGCACCTTGTCCATCTTCTCTTGATCGAAGGCCGGTCGGGGATCGACCGCAACTCCGCCACTCCAGGCCGCGATTCGACCGGCAAGAGCCGCAAAGGGCCCGCCGTCACGACCTACCGCCATCGCCTCATCGACCATGGCCGCATGATCGAAGGTGAGGCCGATCTCATCGGGGGTCACGCTCCACGTCTCGTCCCCGTGGACGACGACCACCGGCTCGGCTGCACGCTTCACGAGCTCTCGTTCGAGCACGAGCTCGGCCTTCTCGGGAATCATGCCGCCGATCTCGACGCCGGCAACGGTGACTCCGGGGTGGACGCGACCCGACCGTTGCGAACGCCTCGGCAGCGGCGAGCACGACAGTACGGCCGCGATGCCGAGCGCCACGTACAGAGGCGTCCGGCTTCTGGTCTTGCTTCGCACGCTCGGCAGCGCGCTGCGCCCTGCGCTGGGCGTAGTCGACCCGGGGCTCGTAGTCGCTATGGGGGACGCTTCGGTCACCAGTCACTGACCCTTCTTGGTTCGCTTCGAATGCACACCCGCCGCGCACGCGGCTCGACAGCCCGCGGGCCGTCAAGACATGGTAGCCGCCCCGGAAGGTATCGCAGGCATGCGTAACAGCGCCGTTACCACGGCTTTCGGTGCCAAGGAGCAATCCGCGCGCCACCCTCAGCGAGCGGCGATGGCTCTCTCGACCAAGTGCTGCCACTCGGAGACTCGATCCCACGCCGCGCCGGCCGAGGCACCCTCCGCCCAGACGTTGACCGTGGGCTCGGACGAGTCGGGCAGCACGAGCGCCCAGCCGTCGTCGTAGGGCACCCTGACGCCTTCGGTCAGGTCGGGGCCGAGCGCCTCGGCCGCCTCGCTGATCGCCCGCATCACAGCGCCCTTGCTGGCATCCGGACAGAACACGTCGACGTGCGCCTTGTGGAACGCCGGCAAGCCATCGACGAGCTCCTCGAGCGAGACGCCGACCCGGTCGAGCATGCGAGCGACCATGCCAACGGTCAGCACGCCGTCGAACGCCGGGAAGAACTCGCCGAAGATGTAGCCGCCCAACGTCCCGCCCGCGAACACGGCCCGCCCGTCGAGCACGGCCTGAGCGAGAGCCCGGCGGGAACGTCCCGGACGGATGACGCGCCGCCCGTAGCGCTCGGCGATCGTGTCGACGGCAAGCGTTGCTGTCAGCGGCACCGCGATCGCGCCCTCGACGTCGCCACGCGTGCGGCACCACAACTCGGTGACCAGGTGCAGCGCGGTGTCGCCGTCGAGCAGAGTCCCGTCCGGAGCGGCGAACCGGACCCGCTCGGCCCCTTGGTCGAAGACGACGCCCAGGTCGGCGCCGAACAGCTCGCACGTTCCGCGCAGCAGCTCGAGCGACTCGGGCGTGGGCTCCCCGCATCCGCCGGCGCGTCTCTACGTCCACAACCGGGTTGAGGGTGATGACCTTGAGCATCCAGCCGTTCGCGACCAGCGGCAGCGAGAGCGAGCCGGCGCCGCAGCTCATGTCGGCAACGACCTTGCGCCACCCACCCTGAAGATTCGCTGTCCCCAATGACCTCCTCCAGCGCCGCCGAGTAGTACTCGAGCGGCCGCGGCGGGTAGATGATCTCCCCCACCGCGTCGAAGAAGGCACGCCTGAACTCCCCTCGGAAGTACAGCCGCTCCACCTTGCGCTGTTCGGCGGGCGAGATGTCGAGCCCGTGCTTGTCGAAGAAGTGGATCTCGAGCGACTGCGCATCGCCTGGCAGCGCCGCCACGTGAATGCCGCCCATCGAGCGCGTCTTCTGCGTCGTGAAACGGCTGACGGCGGGAGTCGCGACCCGCAGGTCGCGAACGTTGATGCCCGCCGCGTTGAGCCCCGCGACCATCGCGCGCTTCACCATGCGCGCTGCCCTGGAGGTGTCTCGCGTCACCACGACGTGAGCGCCCTTGGGCAGGAGCGACCCGTACGCCTCAGCGACGCGCAGCGCCAGTTCCGGAGTGATGTCGATTCCCACGAGACCCGCGATACCCGCCTCGCCGAACAGCGAGCGCGCGCCGGTGCGACTCCCAGATGAGCGAGGAGGTCAGCGTGGCCGCGGCCTCGACCCGCTTGTACGGGTAGACGTGGACGTCGGCGTTGACGTGCGCGCCATGCCCGACGAGCGACTCGCTGCCGATGACCGCGCCCACGTCGACCACCGCGCGGGCGCGCACGTCGACTCTGCGGCACAGGATCGCACCCGAGACCGTCGCCTGCTTGCCGACGAACGCTCGTCCCAAAGCACCGAGTACCCGACGCGGGCATCGGTACCGATCACGCAGTTGTCGCCGACGACGGTGTAGTCGCCCACGACCGCACCGGCGCGAACGGCGACGTTCTCGCCGATCACGACCTTCTCGCCCAGCGTGGCGGCGGGATCGATCTGCGCGCTCTCCGACGACCCACAGGTACTCCCGCGGCATGAACGCCCGGGATGAAGATCATCGCGCGTGCCGTCGAGGATGTCGCGGTGCACCTGCAGGTAGCTCTCCTGGCTGCCGACGTCGCACCAGTAGCCGTCGACGACGGTGCCGTAGATCGCGTGGCCTTGCTCCATGAGCATGGGGAAGAGCTCCGCAGAGAAGTCGAAGGCGCTGCCTTCGGGAATCTCGTCGAGCACCCACGGCTCGATCACGTAGATGCCGGTGTTGATCTGGTCGCTGAAGACCTGGCCCCACGTGGGCTTCTCCAGGAAGCGCTCGATGCGGCCGTCGTCGTCGGTGATGACGACGCCGAACTCCAGCGGGTCGTCGACCGCCTTGAGCGCGATCGTGACCGCTCCGCCCTTGGCCTTGTGAACGTCGACCAGCTCGCGCAGGTCGATGTCGGTGAGCGCGTCGCCGCAGATGACGATGAAGGGCTCGTCGGTCGGGGATCAGCTTCGCGGCGTTCTTCACCGAGCCCGCGGTGCCCAGCGGCGTCTCCTCGATCGCGTAGTCGATCCCCATGCCCCACTCGTCGCCGTCCCCGAAGTAGTCCTGGATGACCTGGGGCATGAACGCGAGGGTGGCGACGACCTCGTCGATGCCGTGGTGCTTCACGAGCCCGAGGATGTGCTCCATCACCGGCTGGTTCACGATGGGCACCATGGGCTTGGGACGCAGCGAGGTGAGCGGCCGAAGCCGCGTGCCCTCGCCACCGGCCATGATGACCGCCTTCATGGTCTCCCCCCTAGACACGCGTTGCGGCGTCGCGCCTCGGCTGAGCGCCTTGCGGGCCTGGACCGTGTAGACGACCGCCGTAGCGATCGACGTGACGACCCCGGCATACACGAACCAGATACCAAGCGCAGCGGGCGCACCGCCGAGCCCAGGCAGCGCCGGACTGTCAACGATGCCCAACCCGGGCACGACCGGCCAGTTCAAGAGCAACCCCCCGAAGCCGACGAGCAGAAGCGCGGTGGTCAGCTTGCCGATGTAGGCCACCTGGATCCGCTTGTGCTCCGCCCTCGCGAGCACCCACGCTCCGCCCAGGAGGTAGAGATCGCGCGCCAAGAGCACCAGAACGATCCACAGCGGCAGACGGTCCTCAAGGTAGAGCCCGACGACCGCCGAGGCGATCAGCAGCCGGTCGACCAGCGGATCGATGGCCTTGCCAAGCGTCGGTGACGGTTCCCGTGCGACGGGCGATCTGGCCGTCAACCCAGTCGGTCGAGGCGGCGATCGCGAAGAGCAGGAACGCGAGCGTGTCGTTCGTGCCGTTGACGAGCACCGCGAAGAAGAGCGGCACGAGCATGAGGCGCAGCACGGTGATGATGTTGGCGACGGTATAGACATCGTGGGCGCTGTCCGGGGGCTCTGAGAGCGGGGCCCCGCCCCGTGCTGGGCTGCTCTACCACCAGTTCTTCCTTCTGAAGTAGACCGACATTGCCAGGGCGATGACGACCATGGAGCCGACGACCGCAGCGAACGACCACGCGGCCAGCACGGGTGGCCACATCCCCTTGATCACGTTCATTCCGTAGATACCCGAGATGAGCGTGAGCGGCATGAATATGGTGGCGACCACGGTCAGCTGCTTCATGATCTCGTTCATGCGGTTGCTCTGCGCCGACAGGTAGATGTCCATCGCCGCCGCGCCCACGTCCCTGTACGTCTCGATGGAGTCCTCGACGCGTGCGAGGTGGTCCGCAACATCTTGGAAGTACCGGTACGCCTCTTCGCTGACGAAGTTGCGCTCGCGAGCCAGACCGCGCAGCGTGTCGCGCTCCGGCGCGACTATCCGGTGCAGCTGGACGAGTTGGCGCCTCACCGAGTACAGACGACGAAGGTCGGCCGGACGGGGTCCGCCAAGCAGATCGTCCTCGATGTCGTCCAACGCGTCGCCCGAGACCGTCAACAACGGGCAGGACTGAGTCGACGAGCCTGTCGATGATGGAGTGGAGCAGCCAGTCGGGACCAAGATCGAAAGCACGCTTGGCATCCTCGACGGCGGCACCGATCGCCTCCGACTCGCCCACGTGGGCGGTGATGAGGTAGCTCGCTCCGATGAAGACGTCGAGCTCGCTGACCTCGAAGCCGTCACCTTCAACGTCGCTCTGGCGTCAGCCAAGCGACGAACCCCCCATCAGGGTATGCGTCAAGCTTCGACCGACGCTGGCTGTGCAGCGAGTCCTCGACCAGAAGCGGATGCAGTTTGAACTCCTCCGCAAGCGTTGCGAACGTGTCCTCGTCCCCACCCACGACATCGACCCACCTCCAGACGGCGTCGCGAGACAGCGCGATGTCTTCGAGTCCGCACTCGCGCATCGACCCCTCAGCGCCACGCCAGCGAACCACGACCTCGGCCACGGCACTCCTTCCCCCTGCTCGAGAGCGCTTGAACACCACCTGTGATGTTAGTCCCCCATGCGGCCGTCGTGTTGTCGGGGCGGTCAAGTCACCGGAGAACGCAAGACACCCTAGCGGTCCCACCCGCCGAAGCGACGCGGCAGGTATCCTGTGTGCTCATGCGTTGAGATCGTATCGTTCGTGCCCGCCGGCCGCGTGAGGATCGAGGTTAGCTCTAGTGGCATATCTGCTCGGATGCGAGAACGTCCACCTGGAGTATCCGGCGAAGACGGTCTTCGACTCGGTCTCGCTTGGTATCGACGAGGGCGCTCGCATCGGCATCGTCGGCGGCAACGGCGATGGCAAGTCGTCGCTCCTTGCGCTGCTTGCGGGTCTGGTTGAGCCCGACGACGGCCGCGTCATCAGGCGCGGCGGGACCACCATCGGGATGCTTGAGCAGACGGATGCCCTCGATCCGGATGCAACGGTAGCCCATCAGGTCGTGGGGGACGTACCGGAGCACACGTGGGCATCGGACGCGCGGATCCGCAGCATCCTTCGCGGGCTGGTCTCGGATATCCCCTGGGAGAGCCGAATCGGCGACCTTTCCGGCGGACAGCGCCGGCGCGTGGACCTTGCCCGCGTGCTCGTGGGTGACTTCGACGTGCTCATGCTCGACGAGCCCACCAACCATCTCGATATTCACGGCATCGCGTGGCTGGCCGAGCACCTCAAGAACCGTTGGCCGAGAAGGTCGGGCGCACTCCTGGTCGTCACTCACGACCGCTGGTTCCTCGATGAAGTGTGCTCGGGCATGTGGGAGGTGCACGACGGGCAGGTGGAGCAGTTCGAGGGCGGATACTCGGCCTACGTGCTCCAGCGAGTCGAACGCGCGGAGGCCGCGCAGACCGCCGAGCAGAAGCGGCGGAACCTGATGCGCAAGGAGCTCGCATGGCTCTCGCGCGGCGCTCGTGCCCGAGCCACCAAGCCGAAGTTCCATGTTGAGGCGGCGCGTGCGCTCATCGCCGACGAACCGCCCATGCGCAACGCCCTCGAGCTGAAGAAGACGGCGATGTCGCGGTTGGGCAAGCAGGTCGTCGATCTGGTCGGCGTGACGGAGCGCTTCGGTGAGATGACCGTCATCGACGATGTCACCTGGCTCATCGGCCCAGGCGACAGGTTCGGCATCCTGGGTGAGAACGGGTCGGGCAAGACCACGCTCCTGAACCTCATCGTGGGCTCCTCGAGCCCACCGCAGGTCATGTGAAGATCGGCAAGACCGTCAAGTTCGCCGTCCTGTCACAGCATCTCGATGAGTTGAACGAGCTCGGAGGTGCCGGGTCCGCGAGGTCCTCTCGCGATACAAGACGCGCTACGAGATCGACGGCAAGGAGCTGACGCCCGCGCAGCTGCTGGAGCGTCTCGGGTTCGAGGCGGCCCAGTTGTCCACGCCGGTATCTGATCTGTCCGGCGGGCAGAAGCGCCGCCTTCAGCTGATGCTCGTCCTCTTGGACAAGCCGAACGTGCTCATACTGGATGAGCCGGACAACGACCTGGACATCGACATGCTCGCCGTCGTCGAGAGCTTCTTGGACACGTGGGCCGGAACACTCCTCCTGATCACGCACGACCGGCACCTGATGGAGCGCGTCACCGACCATCAGTTCGCCTCGTCAACGGGAAGGTTCGCCATGTCCCCGGGGGGTCGATGAGTACCTGCGGCTCCTGGACAGACGCGGCGAACCACAACCGAAGGCGAAACCCGGGGCGCCGAAAGCCGGTGGGCAGCGCGGCGGAAGAGCGCATCCTCAAGAAGGAGATCGCGTCCACCGAGCGCAAGCTGGAGACACTGTGCAGGAAGGCCGAGCGATCCGCGCCGAGATGGAGGAGACAGACCCTGCCGACTATCTGGCCTTGCTGGACGTCCAAGCGCGACTCAAGGACATGGAGCAGCAGATCTCACACCTCGAGGACACCTGGCTGGAACAGCACGACAAGCTCCCCGGCCCCGCCGACCCTCAGCCGTAGGCCGCGAGGACTCCTCGGCGCAGCGCATGCCATCCACCGCAGCAGACATGATTCCGCCCGCGTAGCCAGCACCCTCGCCGCAGGGGTAGACGCCCCGCAGGTTCGACTGCAGGGTGTCATCGCGCACCACGCGCACCGGGGACGACGAGCGCGTCTCCACTCCCGTCAGAATCGCATCCGCCGTCGCGAAGCCGCGCATGCGGCGATCGAACACCGGTGCCGCCTCCCGCAGCGATGCCACAGCGAACTCCGGCAAGCACAGGGCGAGATCGGCGTACTCGACTCCAAGCGGATACGTCGGCTGCACATCGCCCGGCTGCCGAGGAAGCGACGCCCTTCAGGAAGTCGCCCATGAGTTGAGCCGGCGCGCGGAAGCTCCTCCCGCCCAGCTCAAACGCCGCGCGTTCCCATCGGCGCTGGAAGCGCACTCCCGCCAAGCGGGTGGTCGTCTTCGAAGTCGCCGGGCAGGACGCTCACCAGAAAGGCCGCGTTCGCGTTCGAACCCTCACGGGCGAACCGACTCATGCCGTTCGTGACGACGCCGTCGGCTTCGGTCGTCGCCGCCACGACCCAGCCGCCGGGACACATGCAAAACGTGTACACCCCGCGACCCGACGGTAGGTGGCACGACAGCCTGTAGTCGGCTGAACCGAGCGCGGGATGGCCTGCTGCGGAGCCGTACTGCGCGCGGTCGACCATGCGCTGGTCGTGCTCGACCCGAACGCCGATCGAGAACGGCTTCTGCGCGAGACGCGCGCCGCGCTCGTGCAGCAGGTCGAAGGTGTCGCGCGCGCTGTGGCCCGTAGCCAGGACGAGCGCCTCGACCGCGAACTCCTCGCGTCCGCGAGCGCTCTGCGTCACAACGCCACGAAGCTTGTCGTCCGCGTCGAGGAGGAGGTCTGAGAGCCGCGTCCCGAATCGTACTTCGCCGCCGAGCGACTCGATCTCCTCCCGCAGCCTCCTCACGATGCCCGTCAGGTGGTCCGTGCCGATGTGGGGTTTGGCCTGCCAGAGGATCTCCTCGGCCGCCCCCGCACCGACGAGCGTCGCCAAGACGCTGCGGCAGCGGGGGTCGTTCGTGTTGGTGTAGAGCTTGCCGTCCGAGAAGGTCCCGGCGCCGCCTTCACC
This sequence comes from uncultured Actinomycetes bacterium, assembly GCA_963726325.1. Classification (GTDB taxonomy): domain Bacteria; phylum Actinomycetota; class Coriobacteriia; order Anaerosomatales; family PHET01; genus CAVPCY01. The sequence continues at coordinate 120,070 of CAVSCA010000002.1, forward strand.
GAACTGGATGTTGGACTCCGGGTCGAGCACGCCCTCGCGGATGAAGGCGTCTACCGCTCGGATGCGCGCGCCGACCGGCGCGCCGCGCTCGAGCACGAGTGGGCGCGCGCCCGACCGCGCCAGAACAAGCGCAGCGAACAGCCCGGCCGGGCCGGTGCCCACGACGACGGGGCGCACCCTTGGGGCGAGCGCCAGTCTCGCGATGGCGGGCAGCGGCTGGGCGACGGCGATGAACACGTCGGCGTCCGCGATGCGGCTCACCACGGCCTCTTCGCCTTCGCCGATCGCGTCGTCGAGCGTCACTTCGAGCGTCGCCACGAAGTGGACGTTGCTCTTGCGGCGGGCGTCGACCGAGCGCCTTGCGATGCGTACCGAGGCGATTCGTCGCCTCCTCGATACCCAGGCGCCGGGCGGCTGCGCTCGCTAGCGCGTCCTGCGCCGAGGGACTGCCCGCCGAGAGCGGCAGCGCGAGGTTCCTGACGACTATCACGCGGTGCCTCTTGAGCTGACGTCGCCTTCTGCTGCGCGTGACATGGCAACTCGTGCGGCGGCCTCGCCCGCTACGATGCCGGACGCCCAAGCCCAGTGCAGGTTGAAGCCGCCGGAGCGACCGTCGACGTCGAGCACCTCGCCCGCGGCGAACAACCCATCCACGTGACGCGACTCCATCGTCTCCGGATCGAACTCCGCAACCGATGCGCCGCCCCGGGTCACCTGGGCCTGCGCGGGGTCACCCATGCCGAGGACCTTCAGCCGGAAGTCCTTCAGAAGCGTGGCGAGCGGGCCGACGGGAAGCTCCTCGGCCGGCGTGTCCAAACCGACTCCCGCGGCGCGCAAGACCGCGCGCGCCACTCGGTCGTGCAGCATGCCCGCGAAGTACGTCTCCGCGGTTCGCCAAGAGAGGTCGGCGCAGCGCTGCGCCATCATCGCCTGAAGCTCGGCCGGGCGACGTCAGGGAAGAAGTCGATCGAGATCACGCATCCGCCTCTCGAGGTAGCGAGAGAGGTCGAAGACCATGATTCCGCTCACTCCGTAGTCGCGGAACAGCAGCTCACCGCGCTCGGTCGCGACCGCGATCGCCGCCGGCGGCGTCATCGTCGCCATCAACGAGAAGCGTCGCGGCGCACCTCACGCGGACACCGGACAGTCCGCGTATCGGCTCGGTGTCCGTCCTGATGGGCCCGAGCACAGGGACGCCCTCGACCAATCCGTGTCCCACGTCCGCAAGGAGCGAGCCACCGCCGCCGGTCGTGACGATCACGGCTTCCGCGCGAACCGTCTCGCCGTCGGCGGAAGACACCTCAAGCCAGCCGAGTCAGGCTGCGCCGAGACACTCCAGCCTCGAATCCGCACCGCACGTCCACTCCCAGGCGCGCGCACTCCAACCGCAGCACGTCGAGGACCGAGCCGGCAGCGTTCGTCACCGGATAGACGCGACCTTCGTCATCGGCCGATGTGAGCAGGCCCATCGTGCCGAAGAACGAGCGGATGGCGTCGCAGGGATACGCCTTGAGAACCGGCTCGACGAAATCGGGATGGTTGTAGGCCAGCGGCGATATCGAGAGGTTCGTGAGGTTGCAGCGCCCGTTGCCGCTCGCCAGGATCTTCCTCCCCACGCGAGGATCTCGCCTCGAGAAGCGTGACTGCCGCGCCAAGACGCGCGGATGCAATGGCCGCCGACAGCCCGGCCGCTCCCCCGCCGATGATCAGCACTCTCGACTCCGACATCGCGCCCTTCTCGGTCGTGTGCGCAGCATCTTCCTGAAGACATCCTGGCTGTCTGGCGTGACGCTTCTCACTCCCGCGCTCGTGCTCTCTATGAACGGGTCCAGTGGGCCCAAACGCCACCATTCACCGGACGCACATCACTCGCGCCGGTCAACTCCATCACGCCGGATGCGATATCTCCGTCGCCCAGCACGTCCCTCATCAACCCCTCGAGCTGCGCCATCGACACACCCTGGGTATGCGACGTGAGGAGAACAGATGCCGACTCATCGGTCAGCAGCGCCTTGCATTGCCCCATCGTTGAGGCGAGATCTCTGTCGATTCTGTACTGCTCTCCCTTGGCGCCATGTCCGAACGAGGGGGGGTCGAGCATGATCAGCATCGTACGTGCGACCACGGCGAATCTCGCGACCCAGGAACTTGCCGACGTCCTCAACGATCCACCGTATGGGAGCCGCTTCCAGGTGGTTCAGCGCCGCGTTCTCTCTTGCGCGCGTAACCATCGACTTCGACGAGTCCACATGGCATACCGAGCAGCCGGCGCGTGCGGCGGCCAGCGTCGCGCCGCCCGAGTACGCGAACAGGTTGAGGACGCTCGCCCCTCGAAGCTCCGGCGCATTGAAGCGTCTCGGTGATCCGGTCCCACAGGTGACGCGTCTCCGGGAACACGCCGAGATGCCCAGCGGGCGTCGGGCTGAGTCTCATTGCGATGCCGTTGATCGTCACGACCCAGCTCGAGGGCAGTTCGGCACCGCCGTGCGTCTGCCACCCGCTCTGCCGGTCGAAGGAAGCAACGGCGCTCGCCCACGCCTCGGGATTCTGCTTCTCCCAGAGGGCCTGACCACACGGACGCGACAGAACCACATCGCCGAAGCGTTCGAGCTTCCGCGCGTCGCCGCTATCCAACAGCTCGTATTCGTTGCGCATCGTTGTGATTCGCGCCCATCTCAGATGTCATCCCGGTGGTGACGGCACCGCCTGAGCCGCCCAGACGCCTGTGTCAGGATAGCTTCCTAACCGGGTTGGCAGAACCGCCACCGTCTCAACGATCGGCGCGACGACCCACGCCGATGCACTCACCTAGCCCCCGCCGAGGAGCGCCTGAACGATCTCGCCACCGAAAGCGAGCACCGTGAAGACCACCGGAATCCACACGAGCCACGACCGGTCACGCTTGAAGACCAGAGCAACGAGTCCAGTGATGCCGGACGACACCAGACAGACCAAGTTGACCCAACGGATATCCGCCGACGAGTTGCTGTCCGAGAATGGCCATCGCGAAGAACGCGACGAGCAGGACGAACGAGGCCCAACCGAGCCACGTGCGCGGAAGACCCAAAGAAGCGCTCTCCACCCTGAGGACGTGTTCTCGGACATAGCCGCTCACCTCCGCGAACGGACGTACGCGCAAGTCATATGTACCCGCTGTCACCCCCGCCGATGCCGCCATCAGGCGAGGTCGAAACGGTCCAGGTTCATCACCTTGTCCCATGCCGCCACGAAGTCGCTGACGAACTTCTCCCGCGAGTCCTCGCACGCGTAGACCTCGGCCAGGGCCCGAAGCTGGGAGTTCGAGCCAAAGACGAGATCGACACGAGTGCCGGTCCACTTGGACTCGCCCGTCGCCCTGTCTCTTGCCCTCGAACACGCCGCTCATCGGTGGAGCTCGGCTCCCACACCGTGGCCATGTCGAGAAGGTTCACGAAGAAGTCGTTGGTCAGCGTCTCCGGACTGTCCGTGAAGACACCGTGGGGCGACTGCCCGAAGTTGGCGTTCAGGACGCGCATGCCGCCGATGAGGACCGTCATCTCGGGGGCTGTCAGTGTCAGCAGCTGCGCTCGGTCGACCAGAAGCTCTCGGCCGGGACCGAGTACGCGGTCTTGAGGTAGTTGCGGAAGCCGTCGGCCACGGGCTCGAGCACCGCGAACGACTGCTCGTCGGTCTGCTCTTGTGAAGCGTCCGTGCGACCCGGGGTGAACGGAACCGTCACGTCGTGCCCGGCAGCCTTGACCGCCTGCTCGACGCCGGCGCAGCCACCCAGGACTATCAGGTCAGCGAGAGACACCCTCTTGTTCCCGGGCTGTGCGGTGTTGAACTCCTGCTGGATGCCCCTGAGGGTCTCCAGCACAACCGCAAGCTGGGCTGGCTGATTGACCTCCCAGTCCTTCTGCGGCGCAAGACGTATGCGCGCTCCGTTGGCCCCGCCACGCTTGTCGGAGCCGCGGAAGGTGGATGCCGAAGCCCACGCGGTCGACACGAGCTGAGAGACGGACATGCCCGAAGCGAGGATCCTGTCCTTCAGCGCCGCGATGTCGTGCTCGTCGACGAGCTCGTGGTCGACCGCGGGCACCGGGTCCTGCCAGATCAACTCTTCGGCCGGAACCTCCGGGCCGAGGTAGCGCGAGCGCGGGCCCATGTCGCGGTGGGTCAGCTTGAACCACGCCCGGGCGAACGCATCCGCGAACTCCTCTGGGTTGTCGCGGAAGCGCCGCGCGATCGGCTCGTAGATCGGGTCGAAGCGAAGCGAAAGGTCAGCCGTGGTCATCATGGGCCGGTGCTTCTTGGTCGGGTCGAACGCGTCGACCACCATGTCCTCGTCGGCCACGTCCTTGGCCAGCCACTGGTGCGCGCCCGCCGGGCTCTTCACCAGCTCCCACTCGTACTTGAACATCGTCTCGAGGTAGCCCATGTCCCAAGTGGTCGGGTTGGCCTTCCACGCGCCTTCCAGGCCGCTGGTGATCGCGTCGCGCCCCTTGCCGCTGCCGAAGCTGCTCTTCCAGCCGAGCCCCTGCTCCTCGATCGGAGCGGCCTCAGGCTCCGGGACCGACGTAGCGCCGCGTCGCCCGCACCGTGGCACTTGCCGAAGGTGTGCCCGCCGGCGACCAGCGCGACGGTCTCCTCGTCGTTCATGGCCATGCGCGCGAAGGTCTCGCGAACGTCGCGGCCCGAGGCCACCGGATCCGGATTGCCGTTCGGTCCTTGCGGGTTCACGTAGATGAGGCCCATCTGCACCGCCGCAAGCGGGTTGTCGAGCTTGCGGTCACCCGAGTAGCGCTCGTCGCCGAGCCACTCCGTCTCGGTTCCCCAGTAGACGTCCTCTGCCGGCTCCCAGACATCCTCGCGTCCGCCGCCGAAACCGAAGGTCTTGAACCCCATCTGCTCGAGCGCGCAGTTGCCCGCGAGGACCATAAGGTCGGCCCACGAGATCTTGCGGCCGTACTTCTGCTTGATCGGCCACAGCAGACGGCGCGCCTTGTCCAGGTTCGCGTTGTCCGGCCAGCTGTTGAGCGGCGCGAAGCGCTGCTGACCCGACCCGGCCCCGCCGCGGCCGTCGCCCATGCGATAGGTGCCGGCGCTGTGCCACGCCATGCGGATCATGAGCCCGCCGTAGTTGCCGTAGTCGGCCGGCCACCAGTCCTGCGACTCCGTCATGAGGGCGTAGAGGTCCCTCTTCACGGCCCCCAGGTCGAGCTTGCTCGAACTCCTCGGCGTAGTCGAACTCCTCGCCCATCGGATCGCCCGCGGGCGGGTTCTGATGCAGGACCTTCAGATTGAGCTGGTTCGGCCACCAGTCCCTGTTCGACGTGCCGGTGCCGGCCGCCGACCGAGTGCGTGCTTCACTCATAGCGTCTTCCCCCTCGTCGTGCAGAGCTATGACTCACTTTCTCGTCACTCGCGTCGATGCCGCCGGAGCGGGTCTCGGAAGCGGTGGCGACGGCGATCAGGGGCTGCTTCGCTCCACGCACTCGCGACAGCGCCTCGACCCGCCGAGTCACCTCCTTCACCCGCGCAGGCACAGTGGCCCCGGAACCGTTGTCTTGGCTAGGAGGTGACGAAATGACATGTACCCGAGTGGGCCGCACGTCACGCTCAGGCACTCGGTCGCCGAGAACGGTCAAACGGGGCGGCCACGATGGCCGCCCCGTCCGCCATGCGAGAGCACGTCACTTCGCATGCTCTGTCAGTACATGGTCGGGCTGACAGGATTTGAACCTGCGACCCCTTGACCCCCAGTCAAGTGCGCTACCAAACTGCGCCACAGCCCGATGCCGCCAGGCGGCAAGGAGTAAGTCTATCGCCCCTCATCGGCAGGGACAAGAACCAACTCTCAGCTGCCGCACAATGCTACTTGTCGCACTCTCCCCGCCCGCAGTACAGCACTACGCCCACGTCATCGATGGTCACAAGACCGCTCGGGATCATCGCCGACCACACCTCGGCCAGTGCCGAGATGCGCATGCCCTCGTCGACCACGGACACGAGCACCGGGCGGTCGGTCGACATGCGCAGGCCGTGCTTCGCGACGTCACGGCTGGCCGCTCCGAAGCCGACCATCCCGCGCAGCGCGGTCGCTCCAGCGCAGCCCTGGATGCGCGCCTGATCGACAAGCGCCTGGTACAGCGGCCTGTCCTCGTACATCTCGTCCTCGCCCACGTAGGCCGAGATCCGCTTCGCCTGCCCCTCTAGCTCACGCATCCTGCTCCTCTCCGCTCCTGAGAGCGTGTGCTTCGCGCGCCTTGTCGGCGACCTTGTCCCAAAGCAGGCGCGCAATCGTCTTCTTGGAAAGCACCGGCATCTCGATCTCGCCGCCACTATCGACGAGCCAGACGCGGTTCACGTCACTGCCAAAGCCAAGCCCGGCCTCGGATACGTTGTTCGCGACGACCAAGTCGAGGTTCTTCGCGGACAGCTTCGCCGCGCGCCTCGTCGAGCACATCCTGGGTCTCCGCAGCGAAGCCCACCAACAGCCGGTCTCCCTTGCGCGCTCCGAGCCCGGCCAGTATGTCGGGATTGCGCTCGAGGGCGACGTTGAGCTGGGCGTCGTGCTTCTTGATCTTGTCAAAGGAGGGATCGGCGGGTCGGAAGTCCGAGACCGCGGCGCTTGCTACGACCGCGTCGGCCTCGTCGTAGTGCGCTTCGACGGCCTCGGCCATCTGTAGCGCGGTCATGACGTGGACGACCTTGACACCGTACGGGTGCGGGCAGCGTGTTCGGGCCGATGACGAGCGTGACGTCGGCGCCCCGACGAGCTGCCTCCTCGGCGATCGCGTAGCCGGTCTTGCCGCTGGCGCGGTTGCTGATGTAGCGCACGGGGTCGATCGGCTCCTGCGTCGCGCCGGCGAACACCAGCACCCGAACGCTCTCGAGGTCGGTACGGCGCTGCACCTCGGCGAGCACCGCCTCGGCGATCGTGTCCACCTCCGCCAGTCGGCCCTGCCCGTAGTCGCCGCAAGCGAGCTCGCCCGTCTCGGGCTCGATCACGTGCACGCCACGCGCGCGCAGCGCGTCGACGTTCGCCTGCGTGATGTCGGCCCGCCACATGTGCTCGTTCATCGCCGGAGCCACGAGCAGCGGCGCCTCGGTGGCTAGCGCTGTGGTGGTGAGCAGGTCATCCGCGCGGCCGGCCGCGATCTTCGCGATGACGTTGGCGGTCGCCGGCGCGATGACGAAGACATCGGCCTCCTCGGCAAGCGAGACGTGATGAACCTTCGACGACGGCTCCTCCCACAGCGACACCGCGACCGGTTCCCCGGTGAGCGCTCGGAAGGTGGCAGTGCCCACGAAGCGCGTCGCATTCTCGGTCATGACGACCTTGACACGGCAGCCGCCGCGCATGAGTTGCGCGAGCCAGCTCGCAGGCCTTGTACGCCGCGATGCAGCCGGTGACCCCGAGGACTACGGTGGGTGTCGCGGATTCGCTCACCTCCCAAGTATCCCACTCATTCGGGCTCAGCTGTCGGGCTTATCGGGAAGAATCCTTGGGAACGTCGGGCCGCCGAGCAAGAAGCGGCCCTCCGCCAACCCGAAAGGAATGCGCATCATGCACCAGCGTGCGCCATACGGGCGTGAGGTCCGAATCAGGATCGGCGGACCCGCAGGCTTCGGGATCAAGGCCGCAGGGCAGTCGCTCGCACGGGTCTTCTCGGCGGCGGGCTACGACACCTTCGACCTGACCGAGTACCCGTCGCTCATCAAGGGCGGACACAACACCTACCACCTGCGCGTGAGCGCCGATCCCGATCTACAGCCACGTCATGCCCACCGACGTGCTCGTGGCGCTCGACCGCGCCACGATGCGGCTGCACGTCGACGAGCTCACCTTCGGCGGCGCGGTCATCTACGACCCCAAGGACTTCACGCCCGACGAGACCGACACGCTGGGCCGAGACGACCTGTGCCTCGTCGAGGTGCCGCTCACCCAGATCGTGCGCGACGCCGGCGGCATCAAGATCATGCGCAACGTCGCCGCGCTGGGCGCCACCCTCGGGCACATGGACTTCCCGCTCGACGGCCTGCTCGACGCGATCCGCGCCCAGTTCGCACACAAGGCGCCCGAGGTCGCCGAGCAGAACGTCGCGGTGGCGACCGCCGGCTACGAGCACGCGCAGCAGGTGCACTGCGACTTCCCGTACAAGCTCGCGCCCGCCGCCGACGCGTCGCCGCGCGTGCTCGCGGACGGCAACGAGGCGATCGGCCTGGCCGCGCTCGCGGCGGGTCTCGGACTGTACTGCGCCTACCCGATGACGCCCGCCTCGAGCCTCCTGCACTTCATGGCGAAGCACGGCGAAGGACGACGGAGTCGTCGTCAAGCACGCCGAGGACGAGATCGCCGCGATGAACATGGTGGTGGGCGGATCGTTCGGCGGAACGCGCTCGATGTGCGCGACATCCGGCGGCGGCTTCTCGCTGATGGTCGAGGCGTTCGGCATGGCCGGCGTGAGCGAGAGTGCGTGCGTGGTGGGGCTCTTCACGCGCCCCGGGCCGGCGACCGGCATGCCCACGTGGACCGAGCAAAGCGACCTTCGCTTCGCGCTTCACGCGGCGCAAGGCGAGTTCCCGCGCATCGTCATCGCCCCCGGCGACCACACGCAGGCGTTCGACCTCACGTGGCAGGCGTTCAACATCGCAGACGAGCTGCAGACGCCCGTCATCCTGCTCGGGGACACGTACCTCTCCGACAACCGCAAGACGAGCGAGCCCTTCGACACGAAGGCGGTCCGCATCGGCCGAGGCAAGCTGCAGACCGAAGGCGAGGTCACCGACTACCTGCGCTACCGCGTCACCGACGACAACATCTCGCCGCGCGCCCTGCCGGGCGTGAAGGGCGCAACCCAGCTCGTGAACTCCTACGAGCACGACGAGGCCGGCTTCGGAGCCCAGGGCGAAGACGCGGCGGTGCAGAACCGCGCAGAACACCAAGCGGCTTGCCAAGCTCGATCTCGCCGCATCGATGGTCCCGCCGCCCGTGACGGCGGGCCCGCACGAGCGCTCAAGTGAGCGTGCTTTGCTTCGGCACCACGCGCATGCCGGTGCTCGAGGCGATGAAGTGGCTCGAAGCCGAAGGCCATCGCCGTCAACATGCTCCAGATCGTCACTCTGTCCCCCTTCCCCGCCGATGAGGTCGCGGCGTTCCTCGACGCGGCCGCTATTCCGATCGTCATCGAGGGCAACGCGACCGGCCAGCTGGAAGGGCTCATCCGAGAACAGACGCTGCGCGAGATCCCGCACCACCTGCGCAGATCGGACGGCCGCCCCATCTCGCCGGAACTGGTGTACTCGACCATCAAGGGACTTCTCGGCGAAACCGTCGAGCTGACGGATGCCGGTGCCGTCGCACCGAGCAAGGAGGACTCACATGCCTGAGCCCGCGGAGTTCGCATCCGCCAACCGCCCAACGTGGTGCCCCGGCTGCGGCAACTACGCGATGTTCGAGGCGCTCAAGGGCGCACTCGCTCAGATGGGCTGGGAGAAGCACGAGTTCACGATGTTCTGGGGCATCGGATGCCACGGCAACGGCGCGGACTTCTACGACGTTCAGGGGTTCCACGGCCTGCACGGACGGTCGCTGCCCCCGGCTACGGGGTACCGCCTCACCAGGCCCGACCAGCACGTGATCGTCGAGATGGGCGACGGGGACGGCTACGGCATAGGGCTGGGCCACTTCGTCCACACGTGCCGGCGCAACGTCGACATGACGGTCATCGGGCACAACAACCAGATCTACGGCCTCACCACCGGTCAGGCGTCACCGACGACCGACCATCTGATGCCGACCGTCTCCACGCCTCACGGCGTGCTCGAGGAGCCCGTGAACCCCATCGGGCTGGCGCTCGCCGAGGGCGCCACATTCGTCGCGCGCGGCTTCGCCGGTGACGTGCCGCACCTCACGCAGCTCTACATCGACGCCCTGTCGCACAAGGGGCTCTCGGTGGTGGATGTCTTCCAGCCGTGCGTGACGTGGAACAAGCTCAACACGTTCTCGTGGTTCAGGGAGCGCGTCTACTACCTCGACAAGCAGGACTGGGACACCTCCGACCGCTCGGCGGCGTTCGACCTGTCGCTCAGCACCTTCCACGAGCTCACGTGCACGCCCGACTCGTGCCGCGTCCCCATCGGCGTGTACTACCAGGAGCAGGGCCGACCCACCTACGAGGAGAAGACGCCAGCCAGTCGTCGAGCCGGGCTGGACCCATGCGCAGCAGCCGCGCGACGTCTCCGCGCTCATGATGCGTCTCTAGCGAGCGATCACCCGACGGCGTCGAGCCCCGCACGACCGAGCCCGGCCGGCGCGGTACCCCGGACGACCTCGAGCGTGGCCATCATCCGCACGAACGTGGCAGCGACACGCGGGTCGAACTGGGTGCCTGCGCACTTCTCGATCTCGAGGAGCGCGGCCTCGCCATCGATCGCCGGCTGGTAGGACCGCCCCGCGGTCATCGCCTCGTACGCGTCGCACACGCCGAGGATTCGCGCCCCCAGCGGGATCGCCTCCCGCTCGAGCCCGTCCGGGTAGCCGGTGCCGTCCCACCTCTCATGATGCGAGCGCACCACCGGCAGGACGTCGTCGACCTTGGTCGGCGCGAGAATGCGCTCACCGAGCGCAGAGTGAGACTCCATCTCCGCGCGCTCCTCGCGGCTGAGCAGGTCCCCCTTGAGCAGGACATCGTCGTGAACGCCGACCTTTCCCACGTCGTGAACGGCCGCGGCAAGCCCGATGACCTGGATCTCGTCCTCGTCAAGCTCCATGACCCGCGCGAGCGCCGTCGCCAGTTCGGAGACGTTCTGGGAGTGGTCGCGAGTGTGCGCGTCGCGCTCATCGACCGCCTCGGCAAGCATGCGGATCGTCGAGCGGATGGTGCGCATCCGGGTACGAAGCTGCACGCTCGCTTGGTCCGGCGCCTCGGTCTGCTCGCCGAAGACCACGACCGGCTCCGTTTCGGCTCCGCGGGCAGTGGTGAGCGCCCTCTCCGCGGCCTCAAGCAGGGTTGGCGCGTCCGCGGCATGTGTCGGGAACTCCGAGACTCCCGCTGCGATGTCGAGAGGTCTGCCCTCGACCAGGGCCTCCCTCAGCAGCCTCAGCCAGGTCCTGCGCGCCACCATCGCAGCCTCGGCGGCGGACGCGCCCGGCTGGATCACAACGAACTCGCAGGCGCTCAGCGCGAACACCTCGCCCGGGCGACGGCGTCTCCTCGGCCAGGATCGCCGCCACCTTCGCGAGCGCCTCCTCGCCCGCCGAGTGACCGATCACGGCGTTGAAGCGGTCCTCGTCGGCAACGTTGTACGCGGTGAGGCTGATCGCTGTTCCCGTCCGCTGGGCGGAGGCCAGAAGCCGTCTGAGCGTGGTGTCCAGCCACGTGCGGTTCAGCATCCCCGTCGCGGGGTCGGTGTACGACTTCTGCAGGTTCTCCGCCTGCTCGACGGAGACGACCACGCTGCGCACCGCGAGCACGAACGCGAGGGCGATCACCGCCAGACTCACCGGCAGCCCCGGACCGCGCGCCCCGATCTGTGCGGCGACGACACCCAGCGCGGGCAGCGCCAGCACCAGGACCACCGGGTAGACGCGCGAGAGCAGCGGGCCCTCGGGGCGAGCGGACGGCAGCGGCCCGAGCGGTGCTGCGCCTTCCGGGTCGGTGAGGCGGTAGACCATCGCCACACTCAGCAGCGAGATGACCACGCCCAGAAGTGAAGCGAAGCGTGTGAGTCCCACGCCACCGGGACGGATCTGGTCTGCGTACCATAGCGGCCACGTGGAGAGCACGAGCGCCAGCGCGATCACCGTCGCGGCGAGCAGCCGCTCCCACCCGCGCCAATGCCTGGCCCGCCACCCGATCAGCACTGAGAGCGTGGCGGCGACGAGCAACACGCCGAAGATGGGGTACGAAGCCGCCAAGGCCGCGGCGTGCCAGCCGCCACTGGTGTTCGAGAAGAGCGGCAGCGTCCACAGCAGGTAGACGATCGGGAACACCAGCAGCACGCCGGCGACGATGTCGAGCAGCGAGCGAGCGCGCTCGGACATCGGCTGCCGCACCGCCCTGCCCATCGTGACGGCGATGCTGATGAAGGCCAGCCCGGCAGCGAAGTAGAGGAGGAGCAGCGGGCTGAAGGTCGGGGGTCCCGACGGGTCGACTCGAGCCGCGTACCAGGTCCAGTACGATTCGGCCGCGCCGACCAGGGCGAGCGCCACCGCCATCTGCGCCCAGAACCGGTGCTCGTCGCGGGAGCGCGTCCTCGACGCAAGCAGGATCGCCAGCGACGCGGCGACGCCGATGGGGGCCAGGTAGGTGATCACGTCACTTGCCAACAGGCTCGCAGGATCGGTGGCGCCGATGAGTCCGAACCCCAGCGTCGCGCACGCGACCACCGTGAACCAGGCCCACACCAGGCCCCGCGCGAGCCGGGCTTTGGCGCCTGCCTCGGGCATCATGCCGCCGACCAGTCGTCGACCCAGCCGAGCGCATTCATCGACGCCACGACGTAGATGAACTTCTCGGCGATCGCAGGGTCGAACTTGGTGCCCATGCCCTGGTCGATCTCCTGCAGGGCGGCGGCTTTGGAGAGGGAGCCGCCAAGACGCTCCTCCCCCGTCATGGCGTCGTATGCGTTGGCAAGAGCGATGATTCGCGACTCGAGCGGGATCTTCGTCGCCTTGAGCCCGTCGGGATAGCCCTGTCCGTCCCAACGCTCGTGATGCGAGCGTACCCAGCGAGCAACGTCGGGCAGGGCGAGTGAGGCCAGCATGCGTTCGCCCAGTTCGCAGTGCTCGCGCTGAGACTCCCTCTGCCGAGCATATGTGTGCCTGTCCCCGGACGCACGGCGACGCGAGAGCGATCTTGCCGACATCGTGCAGCATCGAAGCCACTCTGAGCCGCTCGACGTGCTCCGGTTCGAATCCGAGCTCGGCCGCGAGCAAACACGACAGGGCGGCGACGCCGCGCGCGTGGAAGTGGCTGCGCGGGTCACGCGCGTCCGCCGCGGCCATGAGGGCCCGGGCCACTCCCAGCTTCGTGTCCTGCTCGAGCATGCGCATACGTTCTCCGGCGCCGAGCGCCTGCTCCACCCGCTGGTCGTATCCGATCACAAGGCCCCGCCCATGGTGCGTCGCCCACGCGAGCGCTCCATCGGCCTTGCTCACGAGCGAGTCGCGCTGCAGCGCGTCGTCGGGACACAGAGCGAAGCCAAGAGAGGCCGTGAGCGGCCCTCCGGGCACCGGTATCGTGCGGATGGCCTGACTGACGGCTCGCGCGGTGTTCTCGGCGTCACCGCGACCGGAGACCGGCACGTATGACGGCGAACTCGTCGCTCGACATCCGGAAGACGTGCTCGGTGCTCCCAACTACCTTCCCGATGGCGACCACGACGTCGGCGAGCACCCGGTCGCCCGCCGAGAGGCTCATCACCTCGTTGACGCGCGAGAAGTCGTCGAGGTCCAGAAGGATCAGCGCGAAGGGCTCGCCGAAACGGCGCGTCGCCGTAAGCCGATCGTCGATGTGCTCGTCGAAGCCTCGAGGATTGGGGGCGCCGGTGACGGGGTCGGTCAGACTCCGCGCGCGCAGCTCGTCGGATTCGAGCGTCGCAAGCGCGGTGCGTCCCACGAGGCATACCGTGGCGATGGTGAGCGCCGCGTAGTAGACCATGCGCGTGTAGTCGTCGATCCGCAGAAGGGGCACCTCGGGCGTGTCGTAGATCGCGAAGCCCAACACCACTACGGAGAGCAGGACCAGGATCGAGACGGTGATACCCTGCCATGCGGCCGGCTTGAGCAGGGGCTCCGCGAGCGCTTGACCCCACGGCTCTTCAGGAGTGACCACCCGGTACAACCCGGCGATGAAGACGAGTGAGTACCCGGCCATGAACAGGCTCGTCACCACCGCATCCATCGTCACCGATGATTGACCGCCCGCCGTGGCGAGGCTCCAGAACGGCCAGAGCACCACGCCCAGAGCCAACAGGCATATCCCCCACCCCAGGGTCCTGGTCCACGGGCGGCGCCGATCGGACGGGACCGTGAGGAAGATGTAGGCCGTCATGACGAGCAGCAGCACGCCGGCGAGCGAGTAGGCGGTCAGACGCGCGGCACCGAAGACGCCGATGTGGATGGAGAGCACGCCGACCAAGCGCCTTGAAGATGACTACGAAGCCGAGAACCAGCAGCGCCCCGGCGTCGAAAGCGAGCCGCAAGAGCCGCTTCACGCCGAGCCGGTCGAACGCTCCGAAGAACACCAAAGCGGTCACCAGGAAACCGAACGCGACGACGCTTGCGGTGTCGAAGAGCAGCCCCGGCGTTGGCCGGTACGCCGTACAGCAGGCGCGGCCAGCTGAAGTAGGATTCGCTCATGAAGGATGCGGCGACGGCGAGTGAGAGCAGGATCCAGACGGCACGCACCCGCGTCCGCGGTGACGCCGCCCACGCCGCGCTCACGGCGAACGCGGTGGCAAGCATCATCGGCGCGAGATAGGCGACCTGCGCCAGACCGCGGTCCTGCACCACGTAGCGGAGCACCAGGTAGCCCAGCAGCAGAAGCGGCATCACAACCCACGCCACCGGCACCAGCCAGAGGCGTCGGGCACCGGGTGCGTTCTCTTGCCTACCCATGGACTCCTCGCCGAAGAGCACTCGCCGGGCAACCTTGAGGGACTCGGACGCGCGCGCTCAGCGACCCTCACGAGCCGCCATTCTAGCAGGCAGGACGCTGTGCCGAGCCGCTAGATGAGCCCCAGCGCCTCCCCCGCCTCGGCGAACGCTCCCAAAGCCTGCGTGATGTCCTCGGGAGTGTGCGTGGCCATCAGACACGTCCGAAGCCGATCCATGCCCTTGGGAACCGCGGGATGAACGATCGGGCAGACGAAGATGCCCCGGTCGAACAGCATGCGCGTGAGGTCCATGGTCTTGGCTTCGTCTCCGACAAGAACCGGGACGACGCAGGTGGTCGAGGCCATCGTGTCCCAGCCCTGCGCCTTGAGCCCTGCGGCGTACACGCGCTGGTTCTCGTGAAGCTGGGCTACTCGCCACGGCTCGTCCTCGATGACGTCGAACGCGGTCAAGCGCCGCGGCCGACTGAGCCGGCGGAAGGGCCGCCGAGAAGATGAACGGCCGTGAGAAGTGCCGCAGGTAGTCCACCAGTTCGTGGCTGCCGGCCAGATAGCCGCCTACGCTCGGAATCGACTTGGACAGAGTGCCCATCTTGAGATCGATGGACCCGTACATGTCGAAGTGCTCCTCGATGCCATGTCCGGTGGCCCCGAGCGAGCCCACGGAGTGCGCCTCGTCCACCATCAGCCGCGCGCCGTACTTGTCGCAAAGCGCCTTGGCTGCGGGCAGGTCGAGAACGTCACCGTCCATCGAGAAGACCGAGTCGGCGACCACGAGGATCGTGCCGTACTCACCGGCGTTCTTGGCGAGCAGCTTCTCGAGATGGTCCATGTCGTTGTGGCGGTACGTGTGCCACTTCGCGCCGGACAACAGGCATCCGTCGACGATGGACGCGTGGTCGAGCTTGTCCATGAGGACCAGGTCGCCCGGACCGGTCAACGCAGTGATGATCGCGATGTTGGTCACGTACCCGCTCGAGTACACGCACGCGTCCGGCCGATGCGCGAAGGCGGCGATGCGCGCCTCCAGCCGCTCGTGAAGGTCGGTCGTGCCCGTGAGCAGCCGGACCCCGCCGGCACCCGTACCGTACTCGTCGATCGCAGCGCGAGCCGCCTCGTCGATCCTGGGATGGCCGATCAGCCCCAGGTAGCTGTAGGAGGCGAGCTGCACCATGTCGCGTCCATCCTTCATGGTGACGCGGTGGTTGGTGCACCCGACCGTCGGCTGAAGGTAGAAGTACCGATCGGCGGACTTCAATGCCGAGCGGCGCGCGATGAACTCGTCGAGCCGTGAGTCGATGCCGTCGCGAACAACCGTAACGTCGAGCATGTAGGGTTCCCCTTCGAACCGGAGCGGAGCGAGCCCCCGTGGTCTGTACACAAAGCTGTATACACTCTACCACGGCTGCGCGATTCTGAATCGGCGTGGGGCGATAGCGCCGCGAGGATCCGGCCGGCTCGGCGCAGCGACTACTCGAAGAAGCCCCGCGTCCGTTCCTCCACAAGTCCCGACTGGATGACCTGCCGGTACGCCTCGAGCGGCACCTTCGAATCCCATTGGTTGAGCGCCTTCGCGTAGCCGAAGATCACGAGCCACAGCCCCACCACGAGCAGGGGCCACACCCACGGCGCGATTCGCTCGCGTGAGAACGCCTTCGCCTCCAGGCAGCCGTCGACCGGGCACACCTTCACGCAGTCCATGCAGCCGTCACACTCCGGCGCCCAGACGCGCGTGGTCTTCTCGGGCTCGACGAACGCGTGGCAGACCTTGCTGCACTTGTGGCAGTCGATGCACGTATCGGCATCGCGCTCGACGGCGCACGGCGAGGCGATGCCGATCGCCGAGTAGAGCCCTCCCAGCGGGCACAGGTAGCGACACCACACGGGACCGAAGACGAACGACAGGGCAGCCGCGAGCCCGACGACGGCCAGGTAGGCGGGATCGGCCATGATGTGGATGATCTTCAGGTCCGCGATCCACATGTAGGGAAGCAGTCGGAACGACGCGGCCTCCTGCACGGAGACCGCGAGCAGCACGAACACGAACGCAGCGGCGAGAAGGTACCTGAAACCTCGGCCGAGCAGATCGAGCCACCGCCACACCCGCACGTTTCGGCCCATCACCCTGCGCCCGAGCGCGGCGCACGCCTCCCATACGGTCCCGACGGGGCAGATCCAGCCGCACATGCCCCGCTTGAACAGGAACGAGACCGCGAGCGACATCAGTATCAGCACCAGTCCCGCCGGCAGAACCGAGTCCCAGCCACCGCCCCTGTATCCAGGCGAAGAAGCTCGTGAAGTGCCCGATGGGCAGGATGCCGGCGACGGCCTCGGGCCGTCTGACGTACGGGCCGACCCCCCTCGCCCATCGTTCGAAGCGAAGCAGCTGGACCACCGTGAAGACGAAGAACACGAGAAACGCCGTCTTGACGACCCACCTGCTGGTCACGAACTCCAGCCACGCGGGAACACCGGCGCCCCTCGGCGACTCGGCTATCGCCGACTGCTCGGGTGCTGAAGTGCTGACGTCATCTTCTGGGGCCACTGGCTCTCCTCGGACAGCTCGGCTGTGCGCGTTTGCGACTCGGGCCATCCAGCGGCCTCAGCGAGGGTAGAATCGCAGCATACGGACGGTCAACCCGGGAGGGGCAGGTTCATGAAATCAGCACTTCTGGTCATCGCCCAGGAGGTGTTCCGGGACGAGGAGTACGCCGAACCCAAGCGCATCCTCGAATCACGCGGTGCCAAGGTGACGACCGCAAGCGTCGCTGCCGGCCGGTGCGTCGGGAAGCTGGGACATGCAGGCGACCGCCGAGATCTCGGTCGCCGAATCGGTCGGCCGAGCCTGGGATTCGGTCACCTTCGTCGGCGGCGCGGGGGCGCAGCGTGTTCTTCGACGACGCCGACGCTCATGCGCTTGCGCGTGGCGTGCTCGACAGCGGCGGTATCGTGAGTGCCATATGCATCGCGCCGTCGGTACTCGCGCACGCCGGCCTGCTTGAGGGCGTCAGTGCCACCGCATTCCCGTCCCAAGAAGCCGACCTGCGTGAGCATGGCGCCCTGTGGACCGGTGCGTCGGTGACCGTCGACGGCCCGATCGTCACGGGCAACGGCCCCGAGGCGGCGCACGAGTTCGGCACCGCGCTGGCCGACCAGCTCGGTCTTCCCCACGAGGAGTAGGAGACGCGATGAAGATGTACCGATGCCGCATCTGCGGCGAGACGTATCTCGGCACGGCTGCACCGCGAGCGCTGCCCGTTCTGCGGCGCGCACGAGCGTTTCATGGTGGACCCGGACGCGTACTCGTCGAAAGAGAACCAGGTCCAGCTGACCGAGGTCGAACGCGCGGACTTGGAGCACGCCATCGAGCTCGAGCGCTCCAACGCGCGATTCTACGCAGCGATGGCGAACGCTCGGCGGCAACGAGGGGCTCTCAAGCGCCTACAAGCGGCTCTCGCGCATCGAGGCCGAGCACTGCTCGCTCTTCTGCAAGCTGGCGGACGTCGACGAAGCCCGCGGACCTGGGCGAGCCCGTCGGAGGCGTCGGCCGATTGGTGCGACGACATCGCCGAGTCCCTCAGCCGCGAGCAGACCGCGTCAGCGTTCTACGCCGAGGCGGCAGGGCGTGCCACGAACGGCCGCGTGGCCGAGGTGCTCTCGGCGGTGAGCGCCATCGAGCGCGACCACATCGAACTCGACGGCGTGGCGGCCGAGCTACGCCGGGTGCTGAGCCGGGCTAGAGTGGCGTTCTCCGCCGTCCGAGCACGGCGCTCGAGCCGCACTCGAGTCTAGCGGCCAGCGACCGTGGTCGAACAGCTCGCGATACCTCGGCACGAGCGCGTCGAACGTGTAGGCGCTCCGCGAGCTCCCGGGCCTCCCCCGCCTCGGGCCGATGCATCACGTGCGCCCTGAGGCGCGCCACGAGCTCGTCTCGGCCCTTGTAGCGGTACTGAGGGGCGTAGACCTCGGGATAGGCCAGGCGATCGGGTACGAGCGGCGTCGCGCCCGCATAGCACGCCTCGACTATCGCGAGCCCGAAGAACTCGTTGATCGCCGTCGAGACCGCCACGTCCGCGCTCGCGAGCAGCGCAGCGTACTCGGCCCGGTCCTTCGGCTCGTCGCAGTGCACGAGACGGGAGCCGAGGGCCTCGGCGGCTTCGCGCATCAGCCCCTCGGTCTCGCGGAAGCTCTGACCCGCCACAGCCACCTCGAAGTCGAGCCCCTCCTCGGCCAACTGACCGACCGCCCAGAAGAACTCCTCGGGATTCTTGTCGTGCTCCCACCGGTGCGGCCACACGATGCGGCACCGCGGGCCCCTGGTGGTTGCGGCATGATCGAAGGGCGGCGGGATCGAACGGGGGCGGCAGCACCACGGACTTCCGCTCGATCGTCTCGGCCAGCCCCTTGGGGTGGTGGTCGGGGAACTCGCGGATGAAGCCGGGGATCTCGCCTACGAAGCGATCGAGGTTCCACTGCGTGTTGAACACGCAGCACTCGGCCGAGAGCGCCGACGTGATGTTGGTGAGCGGGAACTGGAGGTCCCACTCGGCGGTGTGCCGGTTGGGATAGACCAGCTGGTTCTCGTGGAAGTAGACGATCGCGGGCACCGACGCGACGGGGGCTCCCACGAGGCCGCGGAACTCCGCGAGATTCAGGAACGTGGACGCGAACACCAGGTCGAACGGTTCGTACGATCCCGCCCTCGCCAGTGCCCGGACCTCGGCGGCCATCGTGATGGCCGCGCCGCGCATGCGCCACTTCCACTTGCGGGCCGGCAGCGTGAGCACCGTCCACTCGGCGTCGACGCGCTCGACGAGCCCGTCGAGCACGGCGCGGTGGCTGCCGCCGTAGTAGGGCTCGAGCGCGAGGATCCGCAGGGGGCTCATCGGACTAGGCGCCGAGTCGCGCCGCGCGCGCTGCAGCGACCTTCGCCGCGCTCCACCCCGGCTCGCCCGCAGGGGTGGGCCAGCGCTTCGGCGGCCGATACGCCGGACAGCGGTAGTCGAGCCACTCGAGCACCTCGAGCGCGTCGGCGACCATGCGCTCGTGGTCCAGAGCCGCCCACGCCTCGAGCACGGCGGGCATCTTGGCGTGCGTCTCCGGCGTGCGCGGCATGAACAGCGTGCAGCAGTCCTCGGCATCGCGGATGGACAGCTCGTAGGTGCCGATGCGCCGAGCCTCTGCCATGATCTCGAGCTTGTCCGAGCCGATCAGGGGCCTCAGAACCGGCAACGTGGCGATCTCGTCGACGGCGGCGATGTTCTCGAGCGTCTGGCTCGCGACCTGGCCGAGCGACTCACCGGTGACGAGCGCCTTGCCTCGCTCCACGGCGGCGATCTGCTCCGCGACAGCGAACATGAGCCGCCGATACAGGATCACGCGCAGATCCGGCGGGCACGAGAGCGCGATCTCCTTCTGCAGGTCGCCGAAGGGCACGACGTAGATGCGGCCGAGTCCGCCGGTGCGCGCCAGCTCGGTGCCGATCTCGGCGACCAACCGCTCGCTGGCGTCGCCGGCCTGCGGCCGTCCGGAGAAGTGCAGGCCCACTACGACGGCGCCGCGCCGCATCATGCGCCACGTGGCCACGGGCGAGTCGATCCCGCTCGAGAGCAGCGAGATGACCGCCGAAGCGCTGCCCACGGGCAGTCCGCCCGCGCCACGGATGCGCTTCGAGAACACGTAGGCATCGCCCTGGGTCACGGTCACGCCGACCGTGACGTCCGGGTTGCCGAGGTCGACCTTGGCGCCGGTGTGCGAGACCAGGTAGGCGCCGACGCGCTGGTTGATCTCCATGCTCGTCTCGGGGTAGGTCGTGTTGGAGCGCTTCGCATCGACCTTGAACGTCTCGTAGCCGCCCGCCTCAGCCATGGCGGCCAGGGCGGCCGATGAGATCTCGTCGGGGTCTTGCGGCGCCAGAAACGCCAGCGCGACCGTCCCTACCCCGGGAACAGCCGCGATGCGCTGCGCGACGCTCTCGATCGCAGCGGGATCCCGCACGCCAACGACGAGCCGAGACGCGGCGCGCTGCGCCGGCTTGACGGGAAGGCCAGCGAGCGCCGCATCCAGGTTGTCCTGGAGCCGGCGCTCGAATGTGCTGCGGTTACGGCCCTTGAGGCCGATCTCGTGGTAGGCGACCAGACACACGCGCTCGAACATGGCGCCGCCTGTCGCTACTTGTAGCCGTCCTTGGTCCGCTCGTAGGAGACGTCGCCGCCGGCGACCTCCTCCATGGCCAAGGAGAGCGGCTTGGTGCTGGTGAGCTTGGCGATCTCACTCGTCGGCATGGTGAGCAGCGCCTGATCGCGGACACCGTGGATCATGTCGTTGATCTGACGAGCCCTCTTCGACGCCAGAATGCACAGCGTGTACTTCGAATCGACCTTGGTCAGAAGCTCATCGATCTCGGGTCTGATTACCGACATCAGTCTGCGACTCCTCGCGGTTGGCGTACGTATCTATGATTCCTACGAGCTCTTCGGTGGCTCGCGAAACGTCGTCGTTTATTACCACATGGTCGTACGTGCCCACAAGTTCGAGCTCCCTCTCGGCCGTCTGCATCCGCACCGCGACTTGCTCCTCTGTCTCACTGCCGCGTCCCGCCAAACGGCGCTTGAGCTCGTCGATGGACGGCGCGCATATGAACAGCAGGACACTCGTCGGCATGATGTCGCGGATCTGAAACGCCCCTTGGGGATCGATCTCGAGTATCACCTGCATGCCTTGGGCGATCTTGGCCTCCACGCCGGCTCTCGGCGTGCCGTAGCGACCACCGTGGACCTGGGCCCATTCGAGCAGCCCGCCGGTTTCCACAAGCCGGTCGAACTCCTCGTCCGAGATGAACGTGTAGTGCTCGCCGTCGATCTCACCCGGACGCGGCGGTCTGGTGGTGACCGAGACAGACACCCAGACATCAGGGACCCGGTGAAGCAACTCCTTCACCAAGGTCCCTTTTCCGGCACCCGAAGGCCCGGAGACTATGAACAGATTGCCGGTGCGCGGAGACGCCGGTCGTGCGCCTTGAGACGAGCGCACCTAGCCGAGGCGCTCCATGAGCGCCGCACGCTGGCGGGCGCCAAGGCCCTGCACGCGACGGCTCTCGGAGATCTCAAGCTCGTCCATGAGCTTGGCGGCCTTGGCCTTGCCGTACCCGGGAAGCGACTCGAGAAGGGTCGACACCTTCATGCGCGCAACGATGGGGTCGTCCGCCTTCTTCATGACCTCGGCGAAGCTCATATCGCCGGCCTTGATCTTGGCCCGTAGCTCGGCCCGCTTCTGGCGAGCCTCGGCCGCCTTGGCGAGTGCCCGCGCACGATCCTCTGGCGACAGGTTCGGAAGTGCCATGGTTCCTCCTCGTTCTCCCTCGCGATTGCGTGTGAGATCGCCGCCCCCTCCGGGCGACGGTGCCCTCAGCAGAACGTCCCTATCCTACCCGTGACCTGCGGAAATGCAAACACCTTTCACGCGAGTCGCCGAGAACCCGGCGAATACACGGGCACTTTCGCCTCGCATAGGAGACACGATTCGGCGTCCCAAGACTCAACCTCAAGTCGAAGTAGAGGTAGGAATGGCTCGGTCGAACTCGTGGTCCGCTCCACGGGCGATGATCGACACCACCGCGGCGACCTCTCCTCCCTGAGCCCGGATGAGATCGATCAGCTCGGCGACGCTCCCACCAGTCGTGACCACGTCTTCCACCACCAGCACTCTCGAGCCTGGCGGCACTTCGAACGACCGGCGCAGCACCATGGCCCCGTGCTCGCGCTCGCTGAAGATGAACTTGACCCCCAAGGCCTGCGCAACTGCGAAGCCGATGATGATGCCGCCGACCGCGGGAGCAGCCACGAGGTCGATGTCGAGACCCTCAGGAAGCCTCGCGACGGCCGTCTCGGCAAGCGCGGTGGTCGAGTGGAGCGCGGTGGTGAGTTGGGGGTCCTCCAGAATGCGTGCGCACTGCACGTACCTGTCACTGTGCCGGCCGCTGGTCAGGACGAAGTGGCCCTCGAGAACGGCGCTCGCGTCTCTGAGCGCCTCGCTCATCTGGGCGTCGGTCATGGGCTCGCTCACTCGCCATCTCCTTCGATCTCGGCGACTATTCGCTCCAGCGCCTCCACGGGGTCTGGGGCGGCGGTGATGGGCCGTCCCACCACAAGATGGCTCGCGCCCGAGCGAAGTGCGACACTCGGCGTGGCGACTCTGGCCTGATCATCCGAGTCCGCCCAACCGGGGCGCACCCCCGGCGTCACGACCAGCGCGCGCTCCCCCAGCACTGCACGCATCGCAGCAGCCTCTTGCGGCGAACAGACGACTCCGTCGGCGCGACCCGCTGCGGCGACGCCCGCGAGAAGCGCAACCTGTTCGGCGGCGCTCCGTTCGATCCCCACAGCAGCCAGCGTCGCGTCATCCATGCTGGTGAGCACGGTCACCGCCAGAACGGCCGGCGGCTCGCAACCGGCGGCGCGTGCGCCGTCTGCGGCGCCCCGAACAGCAGCATCGACCATCGCCGAGCCGCCCGAAGCGTGAACGGTGAGCATCCCTACCCCGAGCGATCCCACGCTTCTCGCCGCGCCCGAAACCTGGTGAGGGATGTCGTGCAGCTTCAGGTCGAGAAACACGTCGAAGCCCATCGCGCGAAGCTGCTCGACCACGCGCGGACCGGTCGTGTAGAACAGCGTCATTCCCACCTTCACCCAGCGAGCGTGTCCGCTGAGCTTGCTTGCGAGTTCCAGGGACGCGCTCAGGGTCGAGGTCCAGCGCAACGATGATGCGGTCACGCGCAGCGACTGGCTGAATCATGCTGTCGACCTCCACTGCCCCTGTGAGCTCAGCGACTCGAGCTATGCCCATCGAACGGCAGAACTGCTCGAGCCCATCGATCACCTTCGTAGTCGCCGTTGGATCGACGAAGTTCGCGGTTCCCACCGCGACAGCCGAGGCCCCGGCGAGCATGAACTCGACAGCATCCTCGGCGGTCATGATCCCGCCCATGCCCACCACCGGGATCGACAAGGCCTGGGAGACCTGCCACACCATGCGGACCGCCACCGGCTTGATCGCCGGTCCGGACAGTCCGCCGACGACCCTGGCGAGTCGCGGGCGAAAGGTCGTCACATCGATCGACATTCCGAGCAGGGTGTTGATGAGCGACACCGCGTCGGCACCTGCCGCCTCGACAGAGCGGGCGATCTCGACGACGTCGGTGACGTTGGGGCTCAGCTTCACGATCAGCGGCCGCTGCGTGGCGGGCCTGACCGCCGAGACCACCTCGGCCGCAGCGGCACACGTCGTCCCGAACGCCATGCCGCCGGAATCGACGTTCGGGCAGCTGATGTTGAGTTCGTATCCGGCGACCCCGCGCTCGCCCTCCAGCCGCTCGACCACCGAGACGTACTCCGCGACCGTGTGCCCGCTCACGTTCACGAGCACCGGTACGCCAGGCGCATTGCCCGCAAGCCACGCCAGGTCCCGCTCGACGAACGCCTCCACGCCGGGGTTCTGCAGGCCGATCGAGTTGAGCATGCCACTCGCCGTCTCGGCGATGCGCGGGCTGTCGTTTCCGGCCCATGGCTCGGCAGAGACTCCCTTGGTCACGATCGCGCCAAGCCGCTCCAACTCCACGAAGTCGGCGAACTCGCGCCCCGAAGCGAACGTTCCCGACGCGGTCATCACGGGATTGGCGAGCTCAAGTCCGGCGAGGCGGACGCGCATGTCGACAGTCCCCGGCTTCCCGGCGCCATCCGGCGGCCTAGTGCCGGGGGGGAATCTCCGACTCATCCCAGACCACCTCCCCCGCGTCGAACACGGGTCCGTCAACGCAGGCACGCTTGCGCCCGTCCACGGTCGTCACCACGCACGACAGACACGCGCCGATGCCACACGCCATGAGCCGCTCGAGGGACACCTCGCAGGTCACGCCGTGCGCCACCGCCTGACCCGCGACGATGCGCTGCATCGCCTCGGGCCCGCAGGTGTAGACGACGTCGAAGCGCTCGCTCTCGAGCAGGCGTTGCGAGACGGCGGTCACGAAGCCCTGCTCCCCCGCGCTGCCATCGTCGGTGGCGACCTCGACCCGTCTGGCTACGCGCTCGAAATGCCCGCGAGCCACGAGGCGCTCGGCGCACGGCGCGCCCATCGCAACCACCGTCGCGACACCGCGCTCGGCGAGCGCTTCGGCGAGCATGCCGAGCGGCGCCGCTCCCAGACCGCCGGTCACGAGCAGCGCGTGCGCCGCTCCTTCGGGAACGCTCCAGCCGTGGCCGAGGGGGCCGATGATGTCCATCGAGGTGTCGCCGGGCGCCTTCTCGGCCAGACGCAACGTACCGGCGCCCAGCACCTGGTAGAGGATCTCTATGCTCTCGCCGGCGACCCGGTGGACCGAGAAAGGCCGTCGCAGGATGATGTCGGCGCCGCGCGCCACCCGCAGGTGCACGAACTGCCCGGGCGCGATGCTCGCCGCGCAGCGGGGCGCTCGCAGCGTGATCAGGCCGACGCCCTCGGCGATCCGCTCGTTGGCCGAGACGGTCACGTGCTCGAGCGCGGGTACGGGAGCCACCGTCACGAGAGGCTCTCCCCCACCGTGCAGGGCTCATCGGAGTCGAAGTCCTGCAAGGCGCACACTCCGAGCCGCCCCTCCTTGGTCGCCTCGATCGCCTGCACGATCGCGTGCGCAGCGGCGAGAGTGGTGATGTTGGTGATGCCGTGGCGAATCGCGGCCGCCCGGATGTGGTAGCCGTCCGAGCGGGTCTCCTGCCCGAACGGCGTGTTTATGACCAGCTGGATGTTGCCGTTGGAGATCTCGTCCAGCACGTTCGGCCGCCCCTCGTGACGCTTCATGACCTCCGATACCGGGATGCCGGCGGCTCGCAGCGTCTTGGCGGTGCCGCGCGTCGACATGATCCGGAAGCCGAGGAGTTGCAGGTGCTTGGCGAGTGAGGTGACCTGGCGCTTGTCGCGGTCGCATACCGACACGAATGCGGTGCCGCTCGTGGGCAGCGAGTAGTCGATGGCGAGCTGTGACTTGGCGTATGCGGCCGGGAAGTCCCCCGCGACGCCCATGACTTCGCCTGTGGACTTCATCTCGGGCCCCAGCACCGAGTCCGCTCCCGGGAAGCGCCCGAACGGCATGACCGCCTCCTTGACGCAGAAGCGGGAAAGCTCCCGGTCGTCGCTGGGCAGCGCCATCTCGGCGAGCTTCTCCCCCGCCATCACCCGCGCCGCGACCTTCGCGAGCGGGACTCCGGTCGCCTTGCTCACGAACGGTACGGTTCGGCTCGCACGCGGGTTGACCTCGAGAACGTAGACCGCCTGGTCCTTCACGGCGAACTGCACGTTCATAAGCCCCTGCACGCCCAACCGCATGGCGAGTGCGACCGCGTGCTCGCGGATGCGCGCCACCGTGTCATTGCCGAGCGTATACGGCGGAATCGAGCACGCCGAGTCCCCCGAGTGGATACCGGCCTCCTCGATGTGCTCCATCACCCCGCCGATGTAGACAGAATCGCCATCGCACACCGCGTCGACATCGACCTCGATCGCGCCCTCGAGGAATCGGTCCAGCAGCACGGGGTGGTCGGGCGAGATGCGCGTGGCCTCGGCCATGTACGTCTCGAGGTAGTGCTCGTCGTACGCGATGACCATGCCGCGCCCGCCGAGCACGTAGCTGGGCCGCACGAGCAGCGGGAATCCGATCCGGCGCGCCACCGCGAGTGCTTCATCGAAGCTCGACGCCGTACCGGCGGCGGGATACATGATGCCCAGCTCGTCCAGGATCGCCGAGAACCGTCGGCGGTCCTCGGCAAGGTCGATCGCCTCGGGCTTGGTGCCCATGATCGGTACGCCTGCCGCCTCGAGCGCCTTGGCGAGCTTGAGCGGCGTCTGCCCTCCGAAGGTGACGACCACGCCGACGGGCTTCTCGGCGTCTACGACATCCATCACGTCTTCGAAGGTGAGCGGCTCGAAGTAGAGCCGATCGCTCGTGTCGTAGTCGGTCGAAACGGTCTCGGGGTTGCAGTTGACCATCACCGTCTCGTAGCCCATGTCGTGCAGGGCATAGGCGGCGTGCACGCAGCAGTAGTCGAACTCGATGCCCTGACCGATGCGGTTGGGACCGGCGCCAAGGATCATCGCGCGGGGCCTCTCGGCGGTCGTGACCTCGTCCTCGTCCTCGTAGGTCTTGTAGTAGTAGGGCGTGAACGCCTCGAACTCCGCGGCGCAGGTGTCGACCGACTTGAAGGTGGGTTTCACGCCAACGGCTTTGCGCACGGCACGCACGCTCGCCTCGGTCGAACCGGTGAGATGGGCGATCTGCACGTCCGACAGGCCGTGGCGCTTGGCCTCCAGCAGGTCCTCGGCGCTCAGCGCATCGAGCGTCCGCCCGACGAGCGAGAGCTCGACGCGGATCGCGCGCTCGATCCTGGACAGGAACCACGGGTCGATGCGGGTGATCTCGTGAAGCTCGTCCACGCTGCGCCCGCGACGGAGCGCCTCGGCCAGGTAGAAGAGTCGCGACTCGTTGGGAACGGCGAGGAACTCGTCGAACTTGTGCTCCTCGAACACGTCGCGCCCGTCCGAACCCAGCCCTGCCCGCCCGTTCTCCAGCGAGCGCATCGCCTTGCCGAGCGCCTCTTCGAAGGTGCGACCGATCGCCATGACTTCGCCCACGGACTTCATGCGGGTCGTGAGCGTCTCGTCGGTGCCCTTGAACTTCTCGAACGCCCAGCGCGGGACCTTGACCACGGTGTAGTCGATGCTCGGCTCGAAGCACGCCGGGGTCTCACGCGTGATGTCGTTGTCGATCTCGTCGAGCGTGTAGCCCACCGCGAGCTTCGCTGCGATCTTGGCGATCGGGAAGCCGGTCGCCTTGCTGGCCAGCGCCGAGGAGCGGGAGACGCGCGGATTCATCTCGATGACGGTCATGCGCCCGTTCGCGGGATTGACCGCGAACTGCACGTTGGAGCCCCCGGTCTCCACACCCACTTCGCGCAGTATGGCGATGGAGGCGTCGCGCATCGTCTGGTACTCGCGATCGGTCAGTGTCTGCGCGGGCGCAACGGTGACCGAGTCACCCGTGTGCACGCCCATCGCGTCGAAGTTCTCGATCGAGCACACGATGACCGCGTTGTCGTTGCGGTCGCGCATGACCTCCATCTCGAACTCTTTCCAGCCGATGACGCTCTCCTCGACCAACACCTCGGTCACGGGCGAGAGGGCCAGCCCGTGAGTGACGATGTCGCGCAGCTCCTCGGCGTTGTACGCGATCCCGCCACCCGCGCCGCCCATCGTGAACGACGGCCGGATCACCACCGGAAGGCCCAGGTCGCCCACGAGCGCCTCGGCGTCGGCCAGAGAGTACGCGTAGCCGCCACGGGGAACGTCGAGCCCGATTCGGGCCATCGCCTCGGCGAAGAGCTTGCGGTCCTCGCCCTTCTTGATGACCTCGGCGTTCGCGCCGATGAGCTCGACGCCGTAGCGCTCGAGAACGCCAAGCTCGTGCAGTGACATCGCGCAGTTCAGGCCGGTCTGGCCGCCCAACGTCGGCAGCAGCGCGTCGGGACGCTCGGCGGCGATGACCTTCTCGACGAACTCGGGCGTGATCGGCTCGACATAGGTGCGCGCCGCAAGACCCGGATCGGTCATGATCGTCGCAGGATTGCTGTTCACGAGCACGACCTCGAAGCCGTCCTCCTGAAGCACCTTGCAGGCCTGCGCACCTGAGTAGTCGAACTCGCAGGCCTGGCCGATGACGATCGGCCCCGAGCCGATCACCAGGATCTTGTTGATGTCGTCACGTCGCGGCACTCATCGCTCCTTCGCGAAGTCGTTCGTGGAATCGCACGCCTCTACGGTTGCACCACAACAGGGCACGGCGCCTCACGCAACAGCCGCAGGGGCACCCACCCGAACATGAACTGCTTGAGCGCGCTGCCGTGGCCCGACTGGCCGGTGATGACGCCCGTCGCATCGATCTCGTCGAGGTAGTCGAGCGTGGCCTGCGCGGGATCGCCCGACCGCAACACCGCAGATCGCCTTCACTCCTCGCTCGCCCGCCTGCTCGACCAGCCGGTCCAGTCGTGCCTGAGCTGCGTCCTCGGAGAGCTCCTCGCCCACGTGAAGGATGTGGAGCTCGCCGATCGCCTCGGCCGGGCGGTCGAACGCCGAGAGGAAGGCGCGCTTGGCCGCCTCAGAGAAGTCCGTCGCGACCACGAGGCGCTTCCCGAACCCTCGCGCGAGCTCGCCCGGGTCGTCGACGCTATCGAGCAGCTCGTTTCGAACCGCCATCGCGCGGACCCTCCCCGAGCTGAACAGGTCCTCGGAGATCGAGCCTCTGAACAGGTAGTGCGCCATCGACTTCCCGCGCGTGCCCAAGCAGATGACGTCGACGCCCGTCTGCTGCACGAGCGCCAGAATCGCGTCGGTCGGGTCGCCGGTGACCACCCTCAGCTCGATCTCCATCCCGCAGTCGCCACGCAGCGGCGCGGCCATCGCGGCGAGTCGCTCACGCGCGCGGTCGACCTCGGCGGCGAACACCGGCGCCTCGAGCCCGGTCTCGCGTACCGAGGTCGCGACGATGACCCGCTTGACCGACTGGACGCTCAGCCCGCACGCGAACTTGAGCACCCTCTCGTCGCGATCGTCCAGGCTCACCGGCACGAGCATCGTGCTGATCGGCATGGTGACTCCCTAGTCCTCGGCCGAGAGGTAGTCCGCCCGGCCGTCCATCATGCGGGTGAAAGCGCCGAACAGGTACCGGGAGTCGTGCGGTCCCGGCGCCGCCTCGGGGTGGTACTGCACCGAGAAGGCCGGCGTGTCGAGCAGCCGGATACCCTCAACGGTCATGTCGTTCAGATTCACGTGCGTCAACTGCACCCTGCCGAACCGCTCGCTGTGCACCACGGGCGCCTGCCCGGCACGGACCCACGCCCCCAGGTCACCGGGATCGAGCGAGAGCCCGCCGGACGAGTCGTCGTCCAGCGCGCCGATGCTGCCGAAGTCCACACAGAAGCCGTGGTTCTGGCTCGTGATCTCGACGCGGCCGTTGAGCAGGTTCATGACCGGCTGATTGCCGCCCCGGTGACCGTACTTGAGCTTGTAGGTACCCGCTCCGACCGCAAGCGACAGCATCTGGTGACCCAGGCAGATGCCGAAGATGGGCTTGACGCCGATCAGATCGCGTACCGTGCCGAACAGGTACTCGACTGCCGAGGGGTCGCCCGGACCGTTCGCCAGGAACACGCCGTCCGGTTCGTACGCGAGGACCTGCTCGGCGCTGGTCGAGGGTGGAACCACCGTCACGCGACAGCCCGCCTCCGAGAGGCGCCGCAGGATGTTGTACTTGATGCCCGAATCCATCGCAACGACGTGGAAGGCCGGCGTCGCAGGCAGAACGCCCGTGTCGACCGGTACGTCGCCTCCCGGCACAGCCTCGCCCCACTCGTAGGCTTCTCGAACGGCGACCTCATCGACCAGGTCGCGTCCCACGAGTCCCGGATCGGCCTTCGCCTTGGCGACGAGCGACGCCTCGTCGGCGTCCAGCGTCGAGATCACGGCGCGCATCGCGCCGCGGTCCCGCAGATGCCGCACGATACGACGCGTGTCGACCCCCTCGATCGCGACGACCCCGCGCTCGGCGAGGAACTCGGGCAGCGACTGCTCGGCCCGCCAGCTCGACGGCTCGGCGCACATCTCGCGCACCACGAAGCCCTTCGCGAACACACCGCGCGACTCCATGTCCGCGCCGTTCGCGCCGTAGTTGCCGATGTGCGGCATCGTCATGGTCACGATCTGGCCGGCGTAGCTCGGATCGGTCAGCACCTCTTGGTAGCCGGCCATCGAGGTGTTGAAGCACAGCTCGCCGCTGCACTCGCCCTCGGCGCCGCAGGACCACCCCCGCAGCACGAGGCCGTCTTCGAGTGCGAGTGCTGCAGGGAGCCGCTCTCTCACCGGTCGACCACCTTCCCGTTTCGCAGCGCGAACCTTCCGCCCACGAGCACCTCCGACGCCTTGCCGAGCAGCGTCTGACCCAGGAACGCCGAGTTCGACGACTTGCTCTCGAACCCTTGCTCGCTCACCTCGACCCGCGCCTCCGGATCGATGATCGTGATGTCGGCGACCGCCGCCCTCCTCAAGACGTACCGGCTCGATGCCCAGCGCTTGCGCGGGGGCCGTGCGCCATCACGCGCACGAGGTCGCTCCAGCCGAAGTCGTCGCGGGGCACGAGATGCGTCGTGACGAGCGACAGCGCCGTCTCGAGCCCCGTGGTGCCGAATGGCGCGAGCTCGAACTCGAGCGCCTTCTCGTGCGCCGCATGCGGCGCGTGGTCGGTGGCGATCGCATCGATCGTTCCGTCCAACAGGCCCGCCACGAGCGCCGCTCTGTCTTCGGCGGTCCGAAGCGGCGGGTTCATCTTGAGGTTGGTGTCGTAGTCGGGCCCGACCGCGTCCTCGTCGAGGAACAGGTGGTGCGGAGTGACCTCGCAGGTGACCGCGGTGCCGCGGGCCTTGGCGGCTCGAACGAGTTCCACCGTGCCGGCGGTCGAGATGTGGGCGAGGTGCAACCGGCAGCCCGTGAGCTCGGCGAGCGCGATGTCGCGCGCAGCCTGGATCTCCTCGGCTGCCGCGGGGTGACCCACCAGGCCGAGCCTCGTCGAGACCACTCCCTCGTTCACCACGCCCTTGCCCACGAGCGACTCGACCTCGCAGTGGCTCACGATCGTCGCGGGGAACTGGCTCGCGTACTCCATCGCCAGACGCATCATGCCGGCGTCCTGCAGCCCCTTGCCGTCGTCCGAGAAGGCCACGGCGCCCTCGGCGAGCATGTCGCCCATCTCGGCGAGCGCTTCGCCCTTGCTCCCAACGGTTATCGCGCCGATCGGGTACACCCGCACGATTCCCCGCTCCGCGGCGCGCTCCACCAGGAACCGGACTGCCGCGCCCTCGTCACACACGGGGCTGGTGTTGGGCATGGCGGCCACCGCGGTGAAGCCGCCCTTCGCGGCCGCCCGCGTCCCGCTCGCGACGTCTTCCTTGTACTCGTAGCCGGGCTCACGCAGGTGCGTGTGGATGTCCACCAGGCCCGGAACCACGACCTTCTCGGCGCACTCGATCGTCTGGCCCTTCGGGATCGAGAGGTCCTTGCCGATCTCGACGATCCGGCCGTCGCGAACCACGATGTCCGCGACCTCGTCGAGCCCGGTTGCGGGATCGACCACGCGTCCGCCCCTAAGCAGTAGCGCCACTTGCGTCACCTCCCAGCAGCAGATACATCACGGCCATGCGGACCGCGACGCCGGCGTTGACCTGATCGAGGATCAGGGAGCGGTCGGAGTCGGCCACCTCGGCCGAGATCTCGACGCCCCGGTTCATCGGACCGGGATGCATCACGATCGCGTGCGGTGGCATCTTGGCCAGCCGCGCTTCGTTCATGCCGAACAGGCGCGAGTACTCGCGCACGCTCGGGAACGGCATGCCCTCGGCCCGCTCCATCTGGATGCGCAGCATGTAGGCGACGTCGATGTCGGGCAGCACCTCGTCTATCGAGGTCACGACCTCGGCGCCGAGAACGTCGGGGCGCGCGGGCATGAGCGTTGGCGGGCCCACGAGCACGGGCGTCGCGCCCACCATCTTGAGCGCGGGGATGAGCGACCCGGCGACGCGGCTGTGCGCGATGTCGCCCACGATGGCCACCGTGAGCCCCTCGAGCTTGCCGAGACGCTCTCGCATCGTGAACAGGTCGAGCAGCGCCTGGGTGGGGTGCTGGTGCATCCCGTCGCCACCGTTGACGATGTGCGCGTCCATCTGCTCGGCGAGAATGCGCGGCGCCCCGGCGTACTTGTGGCGTATCACCACCAGGTCGCATGCCATCGCCGAGAGCGTGGCAGCGGTGTCGGCGAGCGACTCGCCCTTGACGGTCGCGGACGCGGAGGCCGTGAAGTTGATGCCGTCAGCCGACAGGCGCTTGGCGGCGATCTCGAAGCTCGTGCGCGTGCGGGTGGAGGGCTCGAGGAAGAGGTTGACCACCGTGCGGCCTCGAAGCGTCGGGAGCTTCTTGATGCGGCGCTCGTTGACCTCCTTGAACGACTCGGCGGTATCGAGCACGAGCTGGACGTCGTCGGCGGTCAGGTCGGTCATGTCGATGACGTGGCGCGAGGACAGCACTACTGCTCGCCCCCCTCGTCATCGGCCTCGAGGATCTCGGCGGCGTCACGCCCGTCGAGCGCCTCCAGGTACACCTTGACCCGCTCGCGCCGAGAGGACGGCACGTTCTTGCCCACGTAGTCAGCGCGGATGGGCAGCTCGCGGTGGCCGCGGTCCACGAGGACCGCCAGCTGCACCGAGCAGGGGCGCCCGTAGTCCATGAGCGCGTCCATCGCCGCGCGGATCGTGCGCCCGGTGAACAGCACGTCGTCGACGAGGACCACGTCGCGATCCTCGACATCGAACGGGATGTCGCTGCGGTGGACCTCCGGGTTGAGCCGAGTGGCAAGGTCGTCTCGGTAGAACGAGATATCGAGCGTACCCACCGGCACCTCGGTGCCCTCGATCGACGCGATCTTCTCGGCGAGGATGCTCGCCAACGCAGCGCCGCGGGTCACGATGCCCACGAGCGCCAGGTTGGACGCACCCTTGTTCGCCTCGAGGATCTCGTGGGCGATGCGCGTGACCGCGCGGGCGATGGCCTCGCCATCCATGACCGTCGCCTTGGTGTGGAACCTCACTGAAACACCCCCTGATACGACAAACGCCTCTTCGCCGGCGAGTCGGCAAGAGGCGCAGTATGCGGGTGCGGGTGCTTCGTGAAGCACGGCTGCGGTATGCATTTCCGGCCCTTGCCAGCCTCACGGGACTGGACTTAAAGGTCGTAGCCGAGAGTACCCCACCAACCACCGTCCGACAAGACGAGAAGCGCGATTCGCCGGCGAGAATCCGGCGCGTGGAGCGCGCTAGGGCGTCGGCCCGGCAGCGAGCAGCGCGGCGACCTCGTTGCCGGCCTTCGTCCGGCCCGTCGACAGCTCGGCGATCGCGTCGAGCCGGGATGCGAGGTCGTCGGGCAGCGGATCGACGAACAGCAGCGGCTCGTGCGTGATCGGGTGCTCGAGTTCGAGCCGGTAGGCGTGCAGGAACTGGCGCTCGAGCCCCAGATCGGCCTTCGGTCTGGCCGCACCGTATACCTGGTCGCCGACCACCGGGTGCTTGATGTAGGCCATGTGCACGCGGATCTGATGCGTCCTGCCCGTGTAGAGCTTGCACTCGAGCAGCGTGAAGCCGTCGTCGTGCGAGCCGGCCTCGAAGCGCTCGAGAACCCGAAACGTCGTGACGGACTGCTTGGCCTCGGCTTTGTCCGAGACGCGTCATCCGCATGCGGTCGCGCTGGTCTCTGCCGAGCGGGGCGTCCACGAGCCCGGTGTCGGGAGCGATCCAGCCGTGCACGAGCGTGAGGTAGCGCCGATCGATCGAGCGCACCTTGATCGCCTCTTGAAGCTTGACCTGCGCGTCGTCGGACTTGGCTACCATCATCAGGCCGGTGGTGTCCTTGTCCAGCCGATGCACGATGCCCGGACGCTCCTCGCCCTGCAGCGTACCCAGGTCGTCCGAGTGCGCGAGCAAGCGCATGGACGAGCGTGCCGGTCCAGTGGCCCTGCGCCGGATGAACGACGAGTCCCGCCTGCTTCGAGAGCACGATCATGTGCTCGTCCTCGAAACGGATGTCGAGCGGTATGTCCTCGGCAACGAGATCGCCGCGGTCGTAGGGCGGCACCTCGACCTCGATGCGCTGCCCTGTCCGAACCGCGAACTTCTTGGCCTCGGGCCGACCGTCGACGAGCACGAGCCCCTCGTCGATGAGGCGCGCTGCGGCCGAACGGCTCGGGAGGAAGTCGAGCGCGCCGAGAACGGCGTCCAGCCGCATGCCTTGCTCGTGGTCGGCGACGACGTGCTCGAAGTACTCCGCCGGGCTCACCGCGGCGCGTCCTGCAGTCGAGTCGGCCACCGAAGCGGCGTCCTGGGCCGCCGCCTGCTCGGAGACAAGCTGGGGATCGGGCACGAGCAGCAGCCACAGGATCAGTATCGCGACCCCCACGATGATCGCCGAGTCAGCCACGTTGAACACCGGGAAGTCGACGAACGCGAACTCGAACATGTCGGTGACACGCCCGATGAGCGCCCGGTCGATGAGGTTGCCGACGGCCCCGCCGGCGATCAGACCGAGCGCTACCACCAGCGGCCACGCGGTGGGGCGGGACCTGCGCCAGTACAACGCGATCACGATCAGCACCACGACGGACGTGGCGATGAAGATGGGCTGGAAGCCGGGAAACAGCCCGAAGGCCGCTCCGGTGTTGCGCACGAAGGTGAGGTTGAGCACGACCCGAGACGAACTGACGGCTCGCGCCCTCGACCATTCGCGCACGCACGACCGCCTTGGAACCCTGATCGACCGCAACGGTGGCAAGGGTGATTGTCCAAAACACCAGGGCGCTGTGGCGCAAGGCTAGCGGCTCTCTTCTGCTTCCTTGCAGCTGATGCAAAGGCTCGCCGTAGGGACGGCCTCGAGCCGCTCGGCAGGTATCTCGGCACCGCAGCGCGCGCACGTCCCGTAGACGCCATCGTCGATTCGCACGAGCGCAGCCCGGACCTCACTCAGCGAGTTGCGCAGGTTCTCTTCGAGCGTCATGTCGAGCTCGCGCTCGAAGGTCGCAGAGCCCTGATCCGCCATGTGGTCGCGGTAGTTGTTCTCGCCGCTGGCCTCGGAGAGCGTCTCGCGGTCCTCGGCGTCGATCTCGGCTATCTCGGCCTCAAGCCGGGCAAGATCGGCTTCAAGGTGGGCGCGCAGCGCGTCATGCGTCTTGGAGTCCATCGTCCACGCCTCCCTCGAAGTGCTATGCCAAAGCGCCCGGACTTGCCGGGCGCTTGATCATCCGGATAGCACGAGTATACCACCGAGGCGGCACGATTCCCGCCTCTACCTGCCGATTTCCGCCAGGACCTGCGCGCACCGCTCGCAGACATCGGGATGGCCGCCGTCGGTTCCCAGCTCACGGTAGTTCCAGCAGCGCGGGCACTTCTCGCCGTCGGCCGCAACGACCTCGATGGCGACTTCATCGGCCTCGATCAGCTCCACCTGCGAGACGATGAAGAGCTCGGCGAGCGAGCGCTCCCCGCGCGTCCCTCAGCACGGCGATGACGTCGGCCGGCGCGCTCACGCGAACCGCGGCCTCCTGGCTCTTGCCGATCGACTTCGAGGCGCGCGCCTCCTCGAGTGCGGCGTTGGCGTGCTCTCGTACCGCGAACACGGTCTCGTATGCGGCCGCCAGCTCCGTCGGCTCCCGCGGGCGCCTCGGCGCTCGGCCAGTCGGTGAGGTGCACGCTCTGCTCGTCGCGAAGCGATTCGGGCATGTAGTCCCACACCTCTTCGCACGTGAAGGAGAGCACCGGCGCCAGCACCCGCACCAGCACGCCGAGAATGCGCGCGAGCACCAGTCTGCGCGCTCCGGCGAGACACGCTGTCAGGCGCGTCGGCGTACAGGCGGTCCTTGAGCACGTCGAGGTAGACCGCCGACAGATCGCCCACGTAGTCGAAGAGCGTGCGATAGACCATGTGGAAGCGCCACTCGTCGTAGTGCTTGGTGACGCGCTCCACTACGTCCGAGAGCTGCCACAGCGCGTAGCGGTCGAGCTCGGGCATGTCGGCGGAGGCCACTTCGAACGCCGGGTCGAAGTCGTAGAGGTTCGAGAGCAGGAACCTGAAGGTGTTGCGGATGCGGCGGTACGCCTCGCTCGTGCGCGCGAGTATCTCGTCCGACACACTCACATCCTGGCCGTAGTCGGCCGAGGCGACCCACAGGCGGATGATGTCGGCGCCGGACTTCTCGATGACATCGAGCGGCGAGATGACGTTGCCGAGCGACTTGGACATCTTGCGGCCGTCACCGTCGACGATGAACCCGTGCGTGAGCACGCGCTCGAACGGCGCGACGCCGTACGCCCCCACGCTCGTGAGCAGTCCCGACTGGAACCAGCCGCGGTGCTGGTCGGATCCCTCGAGGTACATCTCGGCGGGCCGGTGCAGCTCCGGCCGCGCCTCGAGCACGCTCGTGTGGCTCACGCCCGACTCCCACCACACGTCGACGATGTCCTTGTCGGGCTTGAGCTCGGTCGCCGCCGCACCGTGAGCACGCGGTGCCGGCCGGCAGGTACTCGCTCGGCTCCTTCGTGAACCACGCGTCGGCGCCTTCGGTCTCGAAGAGGTGGATGACCGCGTCGAAGGTCGACTCGTCAGCGACGGTCTCGCCGCACTTGACGCAGGAGAACACCGGGATCGGCACGCCCCACGCGCGCTGGCGGCTGATGCACCAGTCGGGACGGTCTCCCACCATCGCCGAGATGCGATTCACGCTCCACCCCGGGATCCACTCGACCTCGCCGATGGCTCGCATCGCGTCGTCGCGCAGGCCCGTGCGGTCCATGCGTCACGAACCACTGCTCGGTCGCGCGGAAGATGACCGGCTGCTTGCAGCGCCAGCAGTGCGGATAGCTGTGCTCGATCGTGGCGGAGGCGACAAGCGTGCCGCGCTCGCCGAGCCACTCGATGATCCTGGGATTCGCCTCGCGCACGCTCATGCCCGCGAAGGGGCCGCCGCCCGCGTCGAAGGTGCCGTCGTCGAGCACCGGCATCGGCATCGGCAGGCCGAACTTCGCGCCGACGAGGTAGTCCTCTTCGCCGTGCCCGGGCGCGGTGTGGACCGCGCCGGTACCGGTCGAGAGCTCCACGTGGCTGCCCGTGATGATGACGCCCTCGACGCCGTCGTGGATCGGCTGCGCGTACTTCAGCCCGGCGAGCGCACTCCCCTTGACCGTCGCGCCCACGACCGCATGCCCCTCCCAGCCCGCTGTCTGGGCAACCGCGTCGACCAGGTCGGCGGCCAGCACCATGACGCGGCCGTCGGCGAGCTTCACGCCCGCGTACTCGGCATCCTCGGCCAGCGTCACCGCGACGTTGGCCGGCAGCGTCCACGGCGTCGTCGTCCAGATGAGCACCGAAACGGGTCCCTCGGCGTCCCACGGCGTGGAGTCGACCATTCGGAATGCGACGTAGATCGAGTTGCTGGTCTCGTCCGCGTACTCGATCTCGGCCTCGGCGAGCGCGGTGTGGCACCGCACGCACCAGTGGATCGGCTTGCGCCCCTTGTAGACCGCTCCGTCCAGGTACATCTTCTTGAAGACCCGCACGTTGCCGGCCTCGTACGCCGGCTTCAGCGTCAGGTACGGGTCGTCCCAGTCGCCCAGGACGCCGAGCCGCTTGAACTCCTCGCGCTGCACGTCGACGAACTTCAGGGCGTACTCGCGGCACTTCGCACGCAGGTCGGCCTGCGAGATCGTCTTCATCCGCTTCGGGCCCGAGGTTCTTCTCGACCTGGTGCTCGATCGGCTGTCCGTGGCAGTCCCAGCCGGGCACGTACGGCGCGTAGTACCCGCGCATCGCCTTGTACTTGACGATGAGGTCCTTGAGCACCTTGTTGTAGGCGGTGCCCATGTGGATGTGACCGTTGGCGTACGGAGGCCCATCGTGCAGCACGAACGGCGGCCTTCCGGTGCGCTTCTCCACCATGCGAGCGTGAACGCCCGTATCGTTCCAGCGCTCGAGCCACGCCGGCTCGCGCTGCGCCAAGTTCGCGCGCATGGGGAACTCGGTCTGAGGCAGGTTCATCGTGTCTTTGTAGTCCGCCACGTGGCTTCTCGCCTTTCGACTCGGCGTCTTGTCACGGATCTTGTCCGAGAACAACAAAAGACGCACTTCATCCCTACCACTGGGACGAAGCACGCCTCGTCGACGTCACTCCGCGGTACCACCCAGCTTGCGCCCCTTCCCGCGGGGTGCGCCACTCGGCCGCCCTGTAACGGGAGCGCCCGCCGGATCCTACGCGGCCATCGGCCGTCTCGGTCCGGGGCTGATAGGGTGATCTTCGTCCGAACGCTTCCCGCGGGCTTTCACCGTTCCCGCTCGCTGCAAGGGCGCGCCTTCGGACTACTCGTCCCCGTCATCGCCTGACTCTCCACCGGATGCGTACGTGCACGCTCGCGGTGCAGGCGGATGGTATCGCAGCACTGACAACGCGGTCAAACCAGCGTGCCGGCGCGAGCCGACCAGCGCCAGCCGCCGCCGACGTGCCTAGAACAGCCCGGGATCGGGTCTGCCGAGAAGCCCTGTCACGAGCGAGTCGTCGGCCTCGATCTCGACTTGCTTGGAGCGCGACGAGTGCCCGCGCAGCGACTCGGACAGCGGACTTCGGCACACCGAGGGCCGCCGCGATCGTCTTCTCGACCGCGGCGTTGGCCTTGCCGGCCTCAGGCGGTGCCGTCACCCGGACGAGCAGCTCGGCACCTCGCCAGCCGCACACCTCGTCGCGATCCGCCCGAGGCGTCACGCGCACGCAGACGCGGACCACGCGCTAGTCGATCTCCTCGATGTCGACGTCGTCCTCGCGCTCGCCGAGTGCATCGATTCCGGGAAGCGAGTACTCCGCCGGCTCGACGAGCTTCACTTCGGCGGGTATCTCCGGCGCCTCGACCTCACCCAGCGTCACGGCCTGCACGAAGCCGGGGGCGGGCGGCTCGGCCGGCAACTCAGCGGCCGGCATGGCCCACGTCTCCCCCAGCGGTGCGGGCGCGGCAACGCTCACCGGGGGCTCAGGGACGGGCATCGGCTGCGGCTCGGGACGCACCTCTACGTCCCCGACAACGCCTTCATCCGTGTCGCCCAGCAGCACCGTCACGTCCTCGGGAAGCGACACCTCGTTGACCGCACGCTGCTGCTGCTCGAGCAGTGCCGAGAACTTCGCGCGGAACTCCTCCTCGGCCTGCTTGATCCGCACCAGCTCGGCGGCCACCTGCTGCTTTCTGGCCAGGGCGTTGTGGATGATCTCCTTGGCCTTGATCTCGGCGTCCCTGAGCACGGAGTCGGCTTCGACCTGGGCCTTTCGGCGCATCTCCTCACCGGCGGTCTGCGCAGAGATGATCGCGCTGTTGACCGCGTTCTCCTTCATCTCGAACTCGCGCACCTTGGTGTTGCGGCCTCGAGGCTTCTCGGACAGGTCGATGTTCTCCTTGAAGAGCCGCTCGAACTCGTCTGCGACCTCATCGAGGAACTGGTCGACCTCGTCCTCGGCGTATCCGCGCAGCGAGTGGCGGAACTCCTTGTGGTGGATGTCGAGCGGAGTGAGCTTCATGGTCGATTCCCTCTCTAGCAGGTCGCAACGGCCCTAGAAGACGCGGCTCAGCAGTACCCGTATGGCCTCTAGAACAAGTATTGCCACGATGGCCGAGATATCAAGCGCCCCAACGGGCGGTATGAAACGCCGAAAGAGCCCCAAGTAGGGTTCGACGATGGTCCCGAGGGCGCGACGGATGTCCGCCAAAGCGGCCGCCTGCGGAAACCACGACAGCAGGACGTAGGCGATGATCAGCCAGCCGTAGAACTGCAGGACCGTCATGAGCACGCCGACGACGGACACGCTAGGCCCCCAGTTCCTTGGCACGACGAACCGCCGCGGCAACCGCGCTCGAGAACGCGGCCCGGACGCCGCCGGCCTCGAGCTCGCCCAGCGCCGCGATGGTCGTGCCGCCAGGGCTGGCGACGCCATCTATGAGCTCGGCGGGGTGCATCCCGGTCTCAGTCAGCAGCAGCGCGGTGCCAAGCATCGTCTGGACGGCGAGCGCCTGCGCCACCTCGCGGGACAGGCCCTGCGCCACGCCCGCGCGAGCGAGCGAGTCGACCACGAGCGCGAAGTACGCCGGGCCCGACCCCGAGATGGCCGTGCCCGCGTCTTGGTAGCGCTCGTCGATGACGATCGCATCGCCGATGGCAGCAAACAGCGACCGAACGAGCTCGACCTCGGCCTCGGTCGCCTCGGTGCCGCCACTGACGAGCGCCATGCCCGCCCTCACGAGCGCGGGGGTGTTCGGCATGACCCGGACGACCTTCGTGCCGGGAGCCAGCGCGCTCTCGAGACGAGCGCACGAGATGCCGGCGGCGATCGAGACCACCAGAGCTCCGCCAACATCGCCCAGTTCGCGCACTACGGCATCGATGACCTGGGGCTTCACGGCGAGAATCACGATGCTCGCTCCGTCGGCGGCCTCCCTGCCCTCGCGCACCACGGTCGACTCCGTGCGAGCGGAGAACCCGCGCCCCGGGCCTCGGCCGGCTCGGCCACCACGACCTCTGAGGGCTGAACCGTGCCCGCGGCGATCAGGCCCGCAACGATCGCCTCGCCCATGCGACCGCCGCCGATGACCGCGAGCGTGCCGGCGAACGCCGGCGCCTCGGCTCCTGGGGCGTGCGACTCAGCCACGGTCACTCACCGGGGAACACGCCGGTGCTCTGCAGGCGCCTGCGATCGGCGTCCGAGACCTCGACGTTGTGCGGCGTGAGCATGAAGACCTTGTCGGAGACCCGCTGCAACCCACCGTCGAGCCCGTAGGTGAGCCCGGCGGCGAAGTCGAGCAGGCGCTTGGAGAGCTCCGGCTTGGTCATCGTCAGGTTGAGGATCACCGGGATGCCCTGCTTGAACTTGTCGGCGATCGTCTGCGCCTCGCCGAAGCTCTTCGGCTCGACGATGTGCATCTTCACCTGCGGCGATACCGGAGTCACAGAGCCGGAGCCTGTCGGCACGCTGCGAAGCGAGGGGCCTGCCGCCATGTCGGGCGCGGTCGAGATCGGGGCCGCGGTCGACACGTCGCACCGCGTTGGCGTTCGCTCCGGATTCGTACGGCGAATGCGACCGCGGACTCGCGTGCGGATAGTCATCGTCGACATCTTCAGGGTCTTCTTCCGAGTACTCGGCATCATCGTAGTACTCGTCGTCCCACTCCTCTTCCAGTCCCAGACGCACCTTCATTCGATGCCAGAAGCCCACCTGAGTTCTCCCTCGTCTTGAATGCAGCTCAGCGACCGAAGATCGCGCGACCGACCCGAACGAGGGTCGCCCCCTCTTCCACGGCCACGCAATAGTCGTTCGACATACCCATGGACAGCTCGTCTAACTCTACACCATTGAGTGGCATCTCCCTGAGGGAGTCCCGCAGCTCTCTGAGTTCCCGAAACACCCAGCGCGCGTCCTCGGCGCGACCGAACGGCGCCATGGTCATGAGGCCTCGTACGAGCACTCCTTGCTGGTGAGACGCCTCCACGAGCGCCTCGCGGACTTCGTGGGGCGCGAACCCGTGCTTCGATTCCTCCCCGCTCACGTTCACCTGCAGCAAGACCTGCTGCTCCACTCCGGCCAGTCGCGCCCGATGGGCGATCTCGTCGATGAGACGGCACGAATCCACACTGTGGATGAGGTGGGCCCTGCCGACGACGTCCTTCGCCTTGTTGGTCTGAAGGGTGCCGATGAAGTGCCATCGCGCGTCGGGGAACAGCCCGTACTTGCCGATGAACTCCTGCACCCTGTTCTCGCCAAGGTCGATCACTCCGGCATTCAGGGCAAGGCGGATATCCTCTACTCCGACGGTCTTGGTGACCGCGACGATCGTGACGTCCGAGGGATCGCGACCGACGACATCGGCGGCGTCGGCGACATGCCGCCTCACCGCCTCATAGCGTGCGGCCA
Source organism: uncultured Actinomycetes bacterium (assembly GCA_963726325.1). GTDB lineage: Bacteria > Actinomycetota > Coriobacteriia > Anaerosomatales > PHET01 > CAVPCY01. The sequence goes on from CAVSCA010000002.1 coordinate 162,272, forward strand.
ACGCAGCCATACGGGTGCCACGCCCCCTTCAGCTAGGACGAAGCGTTGTCTGCGGGCCAGTCGCGCTCGCCCGTGATCAAGTAGGCGATACGCTCGCCGATGTCGACGGCGTTGTCGGCGATCCGCTCGAGGTAGCGGCTGGCGAGGACCATCGAGGAGGCCCACTCGATCTCCTCTTCCTCCTGCAGCCGAGCAAGCTCGCGGAAGAACTGCTTGTAGAGGTGGTCGATCGGCTCGTCGAGTTCGGGAAGCTTGCGCGCGAGTTCGAGGTCGCGCTTCTCGAGCGCCTCGCGGGTCGCGTCGAGCACCCGGTAGACGAGGTTGCCCTGCGCCTGGATGAGGTCGTAGAGCGTCTGAGGCCCGCGCCGCGCCGCGGTGCGGCGGGTCGCCTTCGCGATGTTGACGCCGAGATCGGCCATGCGCTCGAGGTGCATGGCGATGAACACGAGAGACATGAGCAGCCGAAGGTCCCGCGCCACGGGAAACTGCGTGGCGATCGTCTCCAGAACGCGCTCCTCGACACCCACGCACCGAGCGTCGATCACGTCATCGCCTGCGATGACCTTGTCGGCGGTGTCGACGTCGCCCTCGATAAGCGAGCTGACGGCCGCGCGTGTCGATGTGGATACCGAGGCCACGATGTCCACGACCTCGGCGTGCAGGTCGGCTAGTTCCTGGTTGAACTGCTCACGCATGTCTTCTCCTTGGCTACCTTGTCGCTCGTGCTCACCAGTATAGCCGCGCCTGGTGAGCCACATGTGTCTCGCCTGTTACATCTCTGTCAGGCACGCAGCTAACCTGCGCCTAGCCGAACCGGCCGGTGATGTAGTCCTCCGTGCGCTTGTCGCACGGGCTCGTGAAGATCTCGCTCGTCCGGCCGAACTCCACCATCACCGCCGGCTCGCCTGCGACCTCTTGCAGGAAGAAGGCCGTGAAGTCGGAGACGCGGGCGGCCTGCTGCATGTTGTGCGTGACGATGACGATGGTGACCGTGTCCTTGAGCTCGGCCATGAGGTCTTCGATCTTCTGCACCGAGGTCGGGTCGATCGCCGAGCACGGCTCGTCCATCAGCAGCACCTCGGGCTGAACGGCGAGCACGCGCGCGATGCACAGCCGCTGCTGCTGGCCGCCGGAGAGCGTCAGACCCCCCCGACCCAGTATGTCCTTGACCTCTTTCCACAGGTTCGCGCGCTTGAGGGACTCCTCGACGACCGCGTCGAGCTCGGCCTTCTTCTTGACACCCTGCAGGCGCGGGCCGTATGCGACGTTGTCGTAGATCGACTGGGGAAAGGGGTTAGGCTGCTGGAAGATCATGCCTACCCGGCGTCTGAGATCCACCGGGTCGACTCCGGGCCCGTAGATGTCCGCGCCGTCTATCTCCATGAGACCCTCGACGCGCGTCCCGGGAATCAGGTCGTTCATGCGGTTGATGCAGCGCAGGAAGGTCGACTTGCCGCAGCCCGAAGGTCCGATGAACGCAGTGACGGCCTTGCTCTTGATGTCGACGCTTATCCCGGTCAGCGCGTTGAAATCCCCGTACCAGAAGTTGAGGCCTTTCACGTGCACCTTCGAAGGACCCGTGCCCGGGTGCTCGTGGTGGTGATGGCTGACCGAAGGCGACAAGGGGGTCATGAGCTCATTACACCTTTCGGTATCGCTTGAGGATCCACCGTGCTGAGAGGTTGAAGCCCAGGATCAGGACCATGAGGAGCAGCGCCGTGCCGTAGGCGGCCGGCAGGTTGATGCCCTCGACGGCAAGCAGGTAGAGGTGGACCGTCATCGGCCTGCCCGACTCCAGCGGCGAGATCGGGATGTGGACCGCCTGCCCCATGGTGTAGAAGACCACGGCCGTCTCCCCGACCGCTCGACCGGTCGCCAGAACGATGCCGGTGATGATGCGCGGAGTCGCGGCCGGCAGAACGACCTTGCTGACCGTCTGCCACTTGGTCGCGCCCATCCCGTAGGAGCCCCACCGGATGTAGCGCGGGACCGCCCTGATCGCCTCTTCCGTCGCCCGCATGACGATCGGCAGCATGAGCAGCGACAGCGCCAGCGAGGCCGAGAGCATCGAAAGGCCGATTCCCATGGCCTCGACGAACAGCGCGAATCCGAACAGGCCCATCACGATCGACGGCACACTCGCCAGAGAATCCGCCGCGAACCTGATCGTGGAGACGACCTTGCCCTGGTGCGCGTACTCGGCAAGGTAGACCGCAGCGAGAACGGCGACCGGCGTGCAGATGAGCATGGACAGGCCGGTCACGTAGAGGGTCGCCACGATGGTCGGCCCGATGCCGCCCTCAGCGTTCACGCCGTGGGGCGCGGTGAAGATGAAGCCCGGCGAGATCGCGCGGATGCCGTTGATGAACACGTACACGATGATCGCGCCGAGCACGGTGACGGTGATGCCGGCCGCGACCCACAGCACACCGATCGCGATGTTGTTGGCTGTCCGCTTGTCCACTGCTAGTCCCGCATCCTGGAGAGCAGGCGCACCGATAGGACGAGGACCATCGATATCAGGAACAGTATCGCCGCCATGCCGAACAGGGCGGTGCGATGCACGCCAGTCGAGTAGCCCATGTCCATGACGATCTGGCTCGTGAGCGTGGCCATCGGCTCGCCGATGCCTGCGAAGAACTGCGGAGCGCCGCCGATCAGCATCAAGACGGCCATCGTCTCGCCTACCGCGCGCCCCATGCCCAAGATGATCGCGTCGACGATGCCGATCTTCGCGGCGGGCACCACGACCTTGTAGATCGTCTGCCACTGCGTGGCGCCCATCGCGAAACTCGCCTCGCGTATGCCCATCGGTATCGACTGCAGCGCATCTTCGGAGAGGGCCGCGATCGTCGGCACGATCATGATCGCCAGGATGATCCACGTGGTCATCGGGCCGAGGCCTATGCCTCCGGTGAGCTTCGGCCGACGAGGGGCCTGAGCATGACGACGCCGAAGAACCCGTAGACGACCGACGGGATGCCTGCCAGCAACTCAACCGCGGGGCGCACGATGCTCGCGCACGCGGGGCGAGGCGACTTCGGAGAGGAACACCGCGGTGCCCACGGCGAGCGGAGTACCCATCGCCAAGGCGCCGAAAGTGACCACGATCGAACCCTGGATCAGGGCCCGGATCCCGTACTGCCCGTCGCTCGGCGCCCACACCTTCCCGAAGAGGAACGGCGAGAGCCCGACCTCGGTGAGAATGGGCCACGCCTTCCACCCCACGAACGCGAAGATGAGCGCGACCGCCAAGACGGCCACGAACGCACACATGAAGAACAGGGCCGCAAGCAGCCACTCTCTGACCTGCGTCTCGCGAGAGACCAGCCTCAGCTGGCCCACCGCGGGGGTGGTGCCGTCCGGGGGCGTCATTCGCCCGTCCTCTCGGCCACGGGGACGAACCCGGCATCGACCACGGCCCCGTTCTGAACGTCCTCAGAGAGCACGTAGTCGATGTACTCCTTGGCCAGGCCCGACGGCTCGCCCTTGGTGAAGAAGTGCAGCGTCCTGGCTATCGGATACTCCTGTGTCGCGACGGTCTTCTCGCTTGGCTCCACGCCATCTATGTTCAGCGCCTTGACCGTGGTGGTGGTGAACCGGGGCGGCACGAAGCCGACCGAGATGTAGCCGATGGCGCCCTCGGAGCGGGCCACCACGTCGCGCACCTGGCCGGTTCCGGGCAGCACGACCGCCGACCGGTCGAACTTGGCATCTTCGCCCATCACGATCTTCTTGAACGCTTCGCGCGTGCCCGATGCCTCGTCCCTGTTCACGAGGTCGATCTCACGATCCTGTCCGCCGACCTCGCGCCAGTTCGTGATGCGTCCCGGAGAAGATCTCGCGGAGCTGTTCGGTGGTCAGCTCGCTCACGGGGTTGGCCGGATTCACGATGACCGCGATCCCGTCGAAGGCGACCGGGGTGTCGACCAGTCCGTTGCCCTGCTCCTCGTCCTTCAGATCTCGCGACGAGGTCCCGATGTCGCTCGTGCCGGCGGACACGGCTTCGATGCCTGCCGAGGAGCCGAGTCCGGACACGAGCACGGTGGTCTCGGGGTTGAGCTTCTGGAACCCCTCGGCGGCCTGCTCGGCGATGGGGAGAATCGTGGTCGAGCCGGTGACGATCACCTGGTCTGCGATCCGATCCGAGCCCTGACAACCCACGAGCCCTGCAAGCGCAAGAGTCGCGAGATCAGGACGAGTGCGGCGCCACGAACACGAGCGCGCAGTGGCGACCAGTCGGGCCGGCCGCTGCGCGGTACGAGTAGAACCGATCGGTCGTCTCGGCGGTACAGATGCCGAGACTGGCGATTCTGCACGGGTCGACTCCTGCAGTCTCAAGGGATGCGGCCACGACAAGGCCGAGATCGAGTCCACCCGATTCGGCCCGCGCAAATGTACCAAAGTGGTTAACGAAATGCGACAGGGTTCCTTCATCGACTTCGTAGTGGCACGGACCGATGTGGGGGCCGACGTAGGCGTCGATCTGCGACGGGTCGCACGACGCTGCCCGGGCGAGTTCTCGCGCCGTCTTCTCCGCGATACCGGCCAGCGCGCCGCGCCATCCGGCATGCGCCACGGCTACGCACGGTCCCGGGGCGACAAGCACGACCGGGACGCAGTCAGCGAAGAACAGCATGAGCGGGAGGTCGGGCTCGCACGTGAGCAGTGCATCTGTCTGGGGCAGCGGCGGCCGGCCGTCCTGAGCGAAGGCGCCCGAGCCGGCGTCCGGAGCGCGTCACGCGGGCGACCCGATCGCCGTGCACCTGCTCCGCGCAGACCAGCCGCTCGCGAAGCCCGCCGATTCCCAGCGCGTCGAGCAAGAGCGTGCGGTTCGCGTCGACGGCCCGCGCGTCGTCACCGACGTGCGCCGCGAGGTTGAGCCCGGCGAACGGGCCGTCGCTCACGCCGCCCCCGCGCTCGCTGAATGCGATGACGACACCTCGCCGGTGCTGCTCGACGTCGGTCCAGTATGCGACTTCCCCAACGACCCGCCGGACGAGCGCGGGACGTGCGATCGGCTGAGCGGACACGCGACCTCCTGTGTGCGTCGACGCGTCCAAGGGTATCCAAGTCGGTGTGACGCGTCATGCGGCCCACCGCCGCTCGACTATTGAGGAGATGCGAATGAGCCAAATCGACCTGGGTCGGTCTTTCAAAGCGTTCTTCGCCGACAAGGACTGGATCACGAAGACTCTGCTCGGATTCGTCTGGCTGCTACTCGGCGTGACCGCACCCGCTGTCACCGGCGCACAACTCAAGTACATCCGGGGAGTCTCGGAGGGCAACGAGGAGCTGCCCGACTGGAGCGACTTCTGGAACAAGTGGGTCGCCGGCTTCTTCGTCTTCGTCGCCGGCTTCATCTACTTCCTCCCCGTCGTCGTGCTCGGAACCATCCTCGTCGTACCCGCCGTCATTCGCGGCGATCTCGGGGGGCGACTCCGACGTCTTCGGCGCGCTTCTCGGCGGCAGCATGTGTGTGTTCCTGCCGCTGGCCATCGTCTACTCGGTCGCGGTCTCCGTGCTGTTCTCGGCGGCAATGACCAACTACGCCATGAAGGGCACCTTCGGGGCGCTGTTCGAGTTCGGCGCGATCCTGGAGAAGGTCCGCGGCGGTTCGGGCTACTTCACGGCGTGGCTGTTCACAATCGTCATCGCGTTCATCGGAGGTGCGGTGACGAGCGTTCTGAGCGCCACCGGCGTCGGCGGGATTCTGGCGCCTGCTGTCACGTACTTCACGCTCATGGCCAGCGGTCACGTGCTCGGCCAGTGGGCAGCCAACGCCTACACGATGGCAGCGCACCCGCCGCGCCCGCGGCTTCGTATCCCCCGCCGCCCCCCGCGTACCAGCCCCCGCCCGCGCCTCCTGCGCCGATCGCTCCCGCGGCGACCCCCGCCGCACCCGCAGCCCCCGTAGAAGCGCCCGCCGTGGCCCCGGCTCCACCGGCGGAACCACCCGCACCGGCACCAACGCCGGTCGCTCCGAGCGAGGCGGCTCCGGTCCCCGAGCAGGTGGCGGCTCCCGAGCCGATCGCTCGCCCGCGGCCGAACCGGTGGCTCCTGCCCAACCCACCGCGCCGGATACCACGCCGGCCCCCGACGCATCGCAGCCGGCCCGGACGACGGAGACGTCACGCCCCTCTAGCGCTGGGACATGCACGGCAGCGTCGAGAAGCCCGCCTCAACAGGCGGGCTTCTCAGTTGCCAAGCCGGATCGATCACATAGCAGGACCCGGTGGCGACGAGGTCCCGCCGTCGTCGCCACCGGGTCCAAGCAGAATCGACCCGTTGTGTCCTAGAAGGAGCGCTTCTTCAGAAACGCCGGTATGTCCAGATCATCCTCGCCGATAGGCTCGAAGGCGGGCACACCGAGCCCGCCATCCTCTTCGTCGAGTCCTGCGAACGACATGGTCTCCTGCTTGCGCACGCCGTCGAATCCGGTGGCGATGACCGTCACGCGAATCTGGTCCATCATCGAATCGTCGATGACCGCGCCGAAGATGATGTTCGCGTCGGGAGACGCAGCGGCCGCGACGACCTCGGCTGCCTCGTTGACCTCGAACAGTCCCAGGTCGCTGCCGCCGGAGATCGAGAGCAGCACACCGTCGGCCCCTGGATCGAGGACTCCAGCAGCGGGCTCGAGATGGCCGCCTTCGCCGCATCGTGAGCACGCCCGTCTCCGGTCGCGATGCCGATACCCATCAGCGCGGACCCGGCGTCGGCCATGATGGTGCGGACGTCGGCGAAGTCGAGGTTGATCAGCCCGGGCACGGTGATCAGGTCCGTGATGCCCTGGGTGCCCTGGCGCAGGATGTCGTCGGCAATGCGGAACGCATCCAGTATCGAGGTCTTCTTCTCCGCCACCTGCAGAAGGCGGTCGTTCGGGATCACGATGAGCGTGTCAACGGTGTCGCGGAGTCTCTTGATGCCATCGTCGGCCTGCAGCGCGCGCTTGCGCCCCTCGAAGGCGAACGGGCGCGTCACCACGCCTACGGTAAGCGCCCCTATCTCCTCCTTGGCGATCTGCGCGATGACCGGCGCCGCGCCGGTGCCGGTGCCGCCGCCCTGGCCCGCCGTGATGAAGACCATGTCCGCGCCCTGAAGCGCCTCCTTGATCTCCGCGCGGTTCTCCTCGGCGGCCTGATAGCCCACGTCAGGGTCCGCGCCTGCGCCAAGGCCCTTCGTCAGGTTCACCCCGACATGCACCTTGTAGTCCGCGTCGGACATCAGCAGGGCCTGAGCGTCGGTGTTCACCGCGATGAACTCGACGCCCTTGACGCCTGCTTCGACCATGCGGTTCACCGCGTTCGTGCCGCCGCCACCGATGCCTACGACCTTGATGACTGCCAGGTAGTTTGCGCCCGTATCAAGCATGTGCGAGCCTCCCCCGCTGAGCTGTCAGAGCCATACTCTCAACCTCTAGTTGACGGTTATACTTCCGTAGAACACTCAATCTTCGCATAAACCTTACCCAAAGCGCAAGCGCGCGCAACAAGAAGATTTCGGACGCCGGTCGTGGCCCGCGCAGCGCCGCGGCGCTCGCATCGGTTGCCGCCACCTACGGGGCGTCGTCGAGCCCCCGCCACGTCGGCCGCTCGACGACGCGTACGTTGATGTAGACGACCTTGCCCTTCTCTCGGCGGAGTATCTCCCGAATGAGGCGGTCCTTCGCTGCCAGCTGAGTCGCCGCGCCGATGTAGATCTCGACGTCGTCGTTCGTGATGACTGCGGTCTTGTCGACGGTGGGAGCCGAGATGGCCCGCGTCATGGCTTTGAGTTGGGGGCTCAGTCCGGTCAGCGACCTTCACGGCGTTGAGTAGTTCCTTCGACACGACACGCGCGCCACGGCCGGCTTCACGTCGCCAACATCCCGAACCACCACAACACCCGACTCTTCGGCGCTGCGCCGGCCAAGCCAGTGGCCGTCGGTCGACACGACCCACAGATCGGTTCCGCCCGCATCCACCACCGCGACAGGCCTTCGTTCCTGGATCGCGATCCGGACGGTGGAAGGGTAGTCGCGCGACACCCGCGCCTCTTCACCCATGCGCTGCGTTCGAGTCGGCGCTCTATCGCCGAAACGGGTAGCCAGGGCAACGCCGTGTCTGGGGGGTATCGCGGCGATCTTGAGTATCGCGGCCCTGTCGAGATGCCGACCACCGGTGGTCTGGATGGTGTCGACCCTGAACATGGGCGCCCGCGTCGCGGCGAGTGCACCCCAGACAAGCAGCACGGCGGCGGCGGCCGCCACCACGACCAGCCCGGCGCGACGCAAGCGGATACCTCTTTGCCTGCGCTCGCGCTCTTCCCTCTTGGCCGCCGATATCCGTTGACCGTGACGCGATGCGGGCGAGCGCTCTGCCGGCCGCTGCTGACGACCGGACGCGCCGCCCTTCTTGGACGTCGTTTGGCGCTGGGCGTCACCCTGGGCTTGACCGCTGTTGTACCGGACACGCACGGTGTCCTCGGCGCCGAGCACGACCCGCTTACGCGGACCGGAACGACCCGAGGAACCGGATTTCCGGCCTGAGTTCGATGCCATACGCATCCTCAACGGATTGGCGAACACGTCCCACGAGTTCGAGCACGTCGGCAGCGGTCGCGCCGCCCGTGTTCACGATGAAGTTGGCGTGAACATCGGAGACCGCGGCACCGCCGACCGATGCACCCTTCAGACCCAGCGACTCGATCAGGCGGCCCGCCGAGTCACCTTCGGGATTCACGAACACGCTGCCGGCGTTCGCAACGCCGATCGGCTGCGTGCGCTTGCGTCGCCTGAGGCTCGCCTCCATCGTTCGGCGGATCTGGTCACGATCGCCGGGCCCAGGGCGAGCGACGCCTCCACGATGATACCGCGCGCCGGCAGGTCGGTGCGCCGGTAGCCCCAGGCGACCTCGGAACCGCGCAATGCCACGAGACCCCTGCGCGGCACGAAGAGCGTCACCGACTCGACGATGTCCCCGATCCAGGCGTCCCGCGAGCCCGCATTCATCGCAAGCGCGCCGCCCAGCGTCCCGGGAATCCCAACCGCGAACTCGAACCCGGTCAACCCGATGTTGAACGCAGCCTGCACGAGAGCCGCGAGCGACACTCCTGAGCCCGATCTGACGTGCCCGTCTTCTACGGAATGGCGCTTGAAGTCCCTGCCAAGCACCACGACGGCGCCCTCGTATCCCTCATCGGAGGCAAGCACGTTGCTGCCCCTGCCGAGCACGGTCCAGTCAAGCCCCTCGGCTTCGCAGGATTCGACGGTCCAGGGTGAGGTCGGCCAGGTTCGCGCATTCGACGTAGAGCGCCGCGGGGCCGCCGATGCGAAACGTCGTGTGCCGCGCCATCGGCTCGTCGCGCTTCACCACTCCGACGAGCTCCGCGTGAAGCCGCTCGTAGACGGCCGCTACGGGCACGGCGAGGACCCAGCCACTGTCGCGGCTCTCGAGCGCGCTCACGATCTCGGGACCCAGGGTGGTCACATCACCCGCCCCCATGGTCATGACGAGATCGCCCTCACGCACGCGTTCGACCAGATAGGGAACGATGTCCGCACGATGCGGCAGGTAGGCCGCTCGCGTCCGCGGCCTGTGACGGAGTGCCGTTTCCAGCAGCGTCCGCCCACCGACTCCTGGAATGGGCGCCTCCCCCGCGCTGTAGACGTCCATCAGCACCAGCCTGTCGGCATCGTCGAACGCCGCGCCGAACTCACCCGAGAACGCTTGCGTCCTGCTGTAGCGGTGAGGCTGGAAGAGCGCCCATATGCGCTCGAAACCCAGGCCGCGGGCCGCCTCAAGCGTCGCCCTGACCTCGGTGGGGTGATGCGCGTAGTCGTCGACGACGGTGATGCCGTCCACCTCGCCCACAAGATCGAAGCGGCGGCGGACACCCGTGAACGTCGCCAGCGCCCGGGAAGCCTCCTCGGCATTCAGCCCGAGCACGTACGCGAGAGCCATCGCCGCTGTCGCGTTGCTCACCATGTGCAGGCCGGGAACGCTCGTCTGACACTCGACGGTCTCGCCGGACGGGAGATGCACCGTGAACGCTCGACCGAGACCGGCTCGATCGCCCGCCACGCAGCGCACGTCGCAGCGCTCATCGAATCCGTACGTCACGACCCGGTGGCCGCTGCTTGCGGCGATCTCGACCAGACGCGCGTCGTCGCCGCATACGACGAGCGTTCCGTCCTCGACGGTACGCTCCATGAAGTCGGCGAAGGTGCTTTCGATCTGCTCGAGAGAGTCGTAGTGATCGAGATGGTCCGCCTCGACGTTGGTGATCACAGAGACGAACGGGCTCAAGGTACACGAACGACCCGTCGCTCTCGTCCGCCTCGACCACGTAGTGCTCGCCGCTTCCGCTGACAGCGTTCGCATCGAATCCGTCGATCTCGCCGCCGATGAGGAACGTCGGCTCAAGACCCATTCGCGAGAGCATCGTGGCGATCATCGATGAGGTCGAGGTCTTGCCATGCGTACCCGCGACCGCTATCGTCCGCCGGTCCTCGGCGAGATGAGCGAGCATCTTGGCGCGAGGCCACACCTCAAGCCCGCGGGCGCGCGCCTCCGTGAGCTCGGGGTTTCTCTCGGGGATGGCCGAGGAGACCACCACCACCTGCGGGTCACCCAGGTTCTCGGCTGCGTGACCGATGGCCATCGGTATGCCCGCGCTCTCAAGAGCGCGCGAGTAGCGCGACTGCTTCAAGTCGCTGCCGGTGACCCGCACTCCCCGTTCGGCCAACACCAGTGCGATGCCGCTCATGCCGGCACCGCCTGCACCAATGAAGTGAGCGTAGACCTGTTCAGTCACGAGCTTCCCCAACCTGCGGATCGTGGTTTGTGCCAGCAGCCTCGCGCGCGAGTCGGATCACGCCGGCGGTTGCGTCGCGCCGGCCCAAGGCCAGCGATGCGGCAGCCATACTAGCACGCTGCCCGGGGTCGAGCAGCAGCCGAACGACCTCGTCACCGAAGCGTTGGCCGTCGAGCTCGTCGTCGCGGATGAGGACGGCCGCCCCGTGGTCGACCATCGACCGTGCGTTCTTGGTCTGGTGGTCATCGGTCGCATAGGGATAGGGCACCAGGACGCAGGGGGCGCCAAGCACCGTCAGCTCGGCGATGGATGTCGCACCTGCCCTGCCCACGACCAGATCCGCCGCGCAGATGGCCGAACCCATGTCGTCGACGTACTCGAGCAAGACGAAACGCTCGTCGTCGGCGCGCCGCCCTCAAGCGACGCGCGTACGGTCTCGTACTCCGCGCGACCGGCGACGAGCACGACGTAGAGCCCTTCGATGGCGAGCAGGCGCTTCCTGAGCGCGGTGACGGCGGTATTGAGGTGTCGCGCTCCTCGGCTGCCCCCGAACACCAGCAGCACGAGCGCGTCAGGCGGCAGGCCCAGTGCGTCGCGCCCCTTCGTCCGGCTTGCGTCGAATACTCCCTCGCGAACAGGATTCCCGGTGACCCGCGCCCGCGAAGGGTGTGCGAGTCTGCGCGGCGGACTCCTCGTACGTGACACCCACCGAGCGCGCCCACCGTGACAACACCCGGTTTGCCAGCCCGGGCACCGAGTTCTGTTCGTGCAACACCAGCGGCACCCGGCGCAGCACGGCGGCGAAGCCAACCGGTATCGACACGTACCCACCGAAGCCGATCACCACGTCGGGCCGCCTCGCGCCGATCCGGCGCCAGGCCCGAAAGGTCGAGAGCGCGATCCGCACGGATGAGGTGACCAGCGTGAGAGGTCGGGCGCGGTCGTATCCGCTCGCTTCGAGCGCCTCGAAAGGGACGCCTCGCTCGGGAACCAGGCGCGATTCGAATCCGTTTGGCGTGCCGACGAAGACTACTTCGTCATGCTCGGCGACGAGCCGCTCGGCCACCGTCAACGCGGGATAGATGTGGCCGGCGGTCCCTCCGCCGCTCACGAGCACTCTCACGACGCGGTTCCTCGTTTCTTCGTGGGCGGACCGCACGCGGTACCAAGGCGCCGTACTCCGACACCGAGAGAATCAGACCCAGACAGATGAGAGTGACCAGTATCGACGACCCACCGTAGCTCACGAAGGGCAGCGGCTTTCCCGTGATGGGAATGAGCCCGGTGACCGCAGCCATGTTCAGGGCTGCCTGAAACGCCAGCATGCCCGTGAGCCCGCCCGCGACCAGCTTCCCGAAGGGGTCCCTGGTACCGATCGCGATGCGGAAGCCCGCCCACGTGAACAGCGGCGATTCCCGCCACCACGGACAACGTGCCGAGCAGGCCGATCTCCTCGCCGATGATGGCGAGGATGAAGTCGTTGTGCGCCTCAGGCAAGTAGAAGAACTTCTGACGCGACAGGCCGAGCCCGACCCCGTCGATGCCCCCCGTGCCGAACGCGAGCAGCGCCTGGACCGTCTGGTAGCCCCGGCCTTGAGGATCGGACCATGGATCGAGGAAGGCGAGGAATCGCTGCGCGCGATACGGCTCGACAGCGATCGCCAGCGCGGCGAACGCCACCACGCCGGCGACGGCGCCGACAACCCACTTCCAGTCGATGCCCGCCAGGATCAGGACGATGCCCACAGAGGCGATCAGCGTCAGCGTCGTGCCGAAGTCCGGCTGGAGCATCACGAGCACAGCCGGGACGCCAACGGCCATGCCGACTCGGCCGAGGAAGGTGTTCGTGGGCGTCTTGCGCTGCATCCACTCGATGGCGATCGAAGAGACCAGCAAGACGCACGCGATCTTGGCAAGCTCGGAGGGCTGCAGGCTGAAGAGCCCCAGCGGTATCCAGCGTCGCGCACCGCCACGCACGATACCCAGCAGCAGCGTCACCACGAGCAGAACGACGCCGCCGACCCAAAGAACCCACGATGTGTTCCTGAGCCGACGGTAGTCGAATCTCGACAGGAACCATGCGATCGGCGCGCTCAGACCGATGAAGACGAGCTGCCGGGCGAGGTAGTGCCAGGAGGCACCTTCACGCACGGTGGCAGTCACAGAGGATGCCGAGTAGATCATCAGCAGTCCGAACGCGGTGAGGTAGAACGCCGAGCCCAGCAGCACGTAGCGCGCCCCCGGCCCGCCCGCGTATGCGTGCTTCGGAGGGGTCACTGCGCGCCACCCTCTCCCAGTGCGGCGACGAGCGCCTTGAATGCGCGGCCTCTCTCGCCGTAGTTCTCGAACTCGTCGAACGACGCGCAGGCAGGCGACAGCACCACGGCGGCCCCCGGCTCGGCGAGCTCACAGGCGACCGACACCGCATCGGCCAGGGTCCCGGCCTGTCTCACCGTGGCCGGGGAACCGCGAAACGCAGCGAGCAGTTGCGGCGCAGATTCACCGAAGAGCACGACCGCCGCTGCATCTCTCGGAAGCCTCGTTGGCGAGGGCCGTGAAGTCGTTGCCCTTGTTGCGTCCCCCGAGCATCAGGACGAGCGGGCGATCGTCGAAGGACGCGAGCGCCTTTGACACGGCATCCGGATTGGTGGCCTTGCTGTCGTTGAACCAATCGGCGCCGCATACGGTTCCCACCGGCTCCAGCCGATGCTCGATGGGCTCGAACGTGCGTAAGTCCCCACTTCAGATCTGCAGCGCCCACGCCGAGCGCGTGGGCCGCGGCGGCGGCGGCCAGCGCGTTGCTGACGTTGTGCGGCCCCTTGACCCGCAACTCATCGGCCGGCACGAGACGCACGGTGCCTCCGCGGGTGCCCAGAGCCAACGTGCCCGACACCAGATACGCGCCGTTGGCGTGAGCGCTCGTCAGGCTCACGCGCACCACGGGCACGCCGCGCGACTCGACCTGCTCGGCATAGGGCGCAGAGCCCTCGTCATCGACGTCGATGACCGCCACATCGTCGGCGGTCAGATTGCGGAAGATCTTGGTCTTGTCCGCGACGTATGACTCCAGCGAGCCGTGCCAGTCGATATGGTCAGGGGTGATGTTGAGCAGTACTGCGGCCCGCGGGTGGAACGTCTCGGTCAGCGCCAGCTGGAACGAGGAGACCTCGGCGACCAGAACGCGAGCCGAGTCGCACTCGGCGACCGCCTCGATGGCCGGAACGCCGATGTTGCCCACCGCGAGCGCCGGGATGCCGCCCGAGTCGAGCAGGTGCGCGAGTAGTGCGGTCGTCGTCGTCTTGCCGTTCGTGCCGGTAACGGCGACCCACGGGCAGTCGGAACGCGAGTACGCGAACTCGAGCTCGGAGATCACGCGTTCGCGCACTGCTGGCGGCACGCATCAACACGGAGTGCGGGGGGATACCGGGACTGGCGATGCACAGGTCGTACCGGCCGTCGAGCTCGCTCGCCCCAAGGACGACCACGGCGCCCAAGCCCGCAAGCTCGTCGGCAAGCTCGCGCAGCCTCGGACTGTCGGCACCGTCGACGACGGTGAGCGACGACGCCTCGGAGCCGAGCAGGTTCGCACAGTACCGAGCGGCGGCCGCGCCGCTCGTACCCAGGCCAAGCACGAGGATGTCGCCGAGGTGCTCCACGCTATCCCTTCACCCGCACCGATTGGACGAAGTAGAGCGCGAAGCCGAGGCCGGCGAGGATGCCGGTCACGATCCAGAACCGGACCATGACCTTCGTCTCCGACCAGCCGATCATCTCGAAGTGATGGTGGAGCGGGGCCATGCGGAAGATCCGCTTGCCGGTGAGCTTGAAGGACGCGACCTGCAGCACGACCGACATCGTCTCGGCCACGTAGATGCCGCCGATGATCAGAAGAAGAAGTTCGGTCTTGGTGACCACAGCCAGCGCGGCTATCGCGCCGCCAAGCCCCAGCGAGCCGGTGTCTCCCATGAAGATGTCCGCGGGATAGCTGTTGTACCACAGGAATCCGATGCAGGCGCCGGCGATGGCCGCGCCGAGCAGCGCGTTCTCGAGCGCGTTCTGCCGATACGCGATGCCGGCGAACGCGAGGGTGACGATCATGACCGTCCCGGCGGCCAGTCCGTCGAGACCGTCGGTCAGGTTCACCGCGTTGCTCATCCCGATGATCATCACCGAGACGAACGCCAGATACAGCCACGGCACAAGAAGCACCATCCCGCTCGATCCGAGCGGGATCGCCGTGGTGAGCACGCCAAGATCGATCTTGGCGGTCGACAGCGGCAACTGAAGCCACGTGGGAATCGAAGCCCAGTTCACCGCCAGCAGGCAGAACACGATCGCGATGGCCGCCTGCCACATGAGCTTCGCTCGCGGCCGCAAGCCAAGCGAGCGTTCGTGGGCGACCTTCGACCAGTCGTCGATGAAGCCCAGCGCACCGCACGCCAGAGTCACGCCGAGCACCAGAACGCTCGGCCGGGTCGGCGTGCCCATCAGCAGGAAGGTGCCGGTGACCACGATGAGAATCAGGACTCCGCCCATCGTCGGAGTCCCCTGCTTCACCAAGTGCCCCTGCGGTCCATCGGCGCGGACCTGCTGGCCGATGTTGCGGACCCTCAGCAGCCGGATCCACAGGGGGAAGAGCGCGGCAGAGACCACCAGCGCGATCGACGACCGCGAGGAAGACCTGGTAGGTCGGGTACTGTGCGAGTCTAGCCAGCACGAGGAGTCACGATCCCATCCACCACGGCTTCGAGCCCCATCACTCGGGACGCCTTGACCAGGACCGCATCGCCGGCGGCGAGAAGGTCGTCGAGCACCTCGACCGCCTCGTCGGCCGTCTCGCACGGGCGCACGGCGTCAGGTGACATCCCCTTGGCCTTGGCGCCGTCCGCTATCCGTCGCGCCTTCTGGCCCACCGTCACGAGGACGTCGATCGCCGCGAGCGCTACCTGCTCGCCGATGCGGAAGTGCGCGAGTTCGGTGAGTGAGCCGAGCTCGGCCATGTCTCCAAGCACCGCGACACGCTTTCCCGCGGTCTGGACCTCCGCCAGCGTCTCGACCGCAGCCGCCATCGATGAGGGGTTCGCGTTGTACGCGTCGTTGATCACCAGCACCCCGCTCGCGGCGGTGATCGACTCCATGCGCATGGACTGCGTTGCGGCGTGCGCCAGGCCCTCGGCCACCATGTCGAGACTGACGGCGAGTCTCAGGCCCACCGAGGCCGCCGCGAGCGCGTTGTAGACGTTGTGGCGCCCGGGTACGGGTAGCGCGACCCGCACGGATCCTTGGGGAGTGACCATATCGAACGACGGCTTGCTCTCCGCATCGAGCTCGATGTTCTCGGCGTGCACCGTGCACTTCTCCCCCAGCCCGTAGTACGTCACGGGCGCGATCGCCTCGGCCGCAAGCACGCCGGAGAAGTCGTCGTCACCGTTGAGGAAGACCGCGCCGTCATGCGGAACGCACTTGACGAGTTCGCCCTTGGCCGTCGCAACGGCTTCTTGGGAGCCGAGCAGCTCGATGTGCGACGTGCCGACGTTGGTCACCAGCCCGAAGTGCGGTCGAGCGATGGTGCACAGCTCCTCTATCTGTCCGAGCCCGCGCATCCCCATCTCGACGATCAGCGCATCGGTATCCGATCCGGCCGAGAAGACCGTGAGCGGTACTCCAAGCTGGTTGTTGCGGTTGCCGGCGGTCGACACCACGCGCATGCTCGTGCCCAGCACCGCGGCCAGGAAGTCCTTGGTGGTGGTCTTGCCGGTCGAGCCCGTGACGCCGATGACAGCACAGCGCAGACGCGAGCGATGCCAACTCGCAAGCGCCTGGACCGCCGCGAGCGAGTCCTCCACCTGCAGCACCGACGCGTTGCGCTGGGCCGCGAGCACCACAGCGTCGGCGAACTCCTCGGCTCCTCTGGTGACAAGGACCAGCCGGGCGCCTGCCCGCAGGGCGTCCTCGATGAAGACGTGACCGTCGGTCGTGGCGCCCGGCAGGGCCGCGAAGATGCAGCCGGGCTCGACTTCTCGCGAGTCGACCGCAAGGCCGTTCACGGAGGTGTCGGGGCTGCCCAGCAACACCTCGGCGCCGGTGATCTCGGCAACCGTTTCGACCGTGGCCCTCAGCATCGCCCGAGCACCTCCCTCACGACCTCGCGATCGTCGAAGTGGATCGTGCGGTCCGAGAAGATCTGGTAGTCCTCGTGGCCCTTGCCGGCAATCAGCACGGTATCGCCCTGGGCGGCAGAGTCGATGGCCTTCTCGATGGCCCGGCGGCGATCGACCTCGACCTCGTAGGAGGCCTCGGCCGCTCGCAAACCGTCCTCGATCTGGAGGATGATGCCGACCGGGTCCTCGGAGCGCGGGTTGTCGCTGGTCACGATGACGTGGTCCGCGGCAGCAGCGGCGCGCCCCATCATGGGTCGCTTGTCGGGATCGCGATCTCCGCCGCACCCGAACACCGTGAGCACGCGACCGCGCGTGACCTCGGACACAGCCGCGATGGCCTTCTCGAGCGAGTCGGGCGTGTGCGCGTAGTCGACCACTACCGAGAAGGGCTGGCCGCAGTCGACACGCTCGAGCCTCCCCGGCACTTGCGGCGCCGACTCCAGCCCGGCAACGATCGCATCGAGGCCCACCCCGAGCGACATCGCACAGCCGGCCGCAACGAGCGCGTTGCTCACGTTGTAGTCGCCGGCAAGGGGCAGTCGTACGTCGACGTCGCCGGCGGGCGTGTGCAGCCGAAACGAGCTTCCCGTCGCGTCCAGCCGCTCGTTCGAGGACCGAACGTGCGCCGACTTGGCTCCTTCCAACCGTCAACACCGCGCCGAGCTCGTTGGCGATCCCCATACCGAACGGATCGTCGATGTTGACCACGCGGGCCTCGCAGTCGAACTCAGTGAAGAGCCGCTTCTTGACCGAGTAGTACTCCTCGATCGTGTGGTGGAAGTCCAGGTGGTCCTGCGTGAGGTTCGTGAACGCCGCGACGGCGAAGCGCATGCCGTCGACCCTGTGCAGATCGATGGCGTGGCTCGAGACCTCCATCGCGCACACCGCGGCGCCCGCGTCCCTCATCTCGGCCAAGAGCGCCTGCACATCGGCGGATTCGGGAGTCGTTCGTCCGGCGGCCTTTCGTTGCCCGGCGATGCGCGTCTCCACCGTCCCGACAAGCCCCGTCGTGTGCCCCGCGGCCGCTGCGATCGAGTCGACAAGATAGGCGGTCGTCGTCTTGCCGTTGGTCCCGGTGATGCCGACGACGTCGACGCTCTCACTCGGCCGACCGTAGAACTCGGCCGAGGCGAAGGCCAACGCCACGCGGGCATCGTCGACCACGAACTGCGGGATCTCGAGGTCCAGCTCTCGCTCGACCACCAGCGCCGCCGCACCGCGCCCGACCGCGTCTTCCGCAAAGGAGTGACCGTCGTTCGCGAAGCCCGGCACGCAGAAGAACGCGTCGCCCGGCCTCACGCGGTCCGATCGGTATGCGACACCCGTGACGAAGGCGTCGGCGGATCCCGTCGGACGGGCGCCAACGCCTGCGAGCAGCTCGATCATGGTGCTTTGGTCCACGCACTCCCCTTGCCTGAACGGTCGAGCGATTCTAGCATCGGCTAGTCGCGCGCTCCTTGGTCCGACACCGGACCGACACCTGCCTTGGCCGGCGTCTTCTCGGCGGTCTTGGGCGGGTCGACCCGGTACGTCGACGAAGGCGGGATCTTGAGGTGCGCGACCGTGAAGCGCCCGAGCTTCGAGAAGGTGGGCGCCGCGATCGCGCCGCCGTAGATACCGTTGGTCGGCTCGTCGAGGATGACGCAGACCACGACCTGCGGGTCCTCGGCAGGCAGGAAGCCGATGAAGGATCCCACATACCGCCCGCCGCCGTAGCCGCCGCCGTTCGGGTTCGCCTTCTGCGCGGTGCCGGTCTTGCCGGCAACGGCGTATCCGCGAACCCTGGCTTCCTTGCCGGTGCCCTCGGTCACGACCGCCCTCAGGATCCCGGTGACGGAAGCGGAGGTCTTGGGCGATATCGCGCGGCGCTTGGGCCACGTCGGAACCGAGCTGGAGTCAGACGGTACGTCCAGCAGGAAGTGAGGCGTCGTCAGCTCCCCGGCGTTCGCGATCGCACCGATGGCTCTCACGAGCTGGAGCGGCGTGACCGAGACCCCCTGACCGAACGGGATGTTCCCGATCGAGGATGGCGACCAGGACTCCGGGCTCGGGAGCCAGCCCGTGGCCTCGCCCGGGAAGTCGACGCCGGTCTTCTCGGTCAGCCCGAAGGCCGAGAAGGAGTCGTAGAGACCGCGCTTCCCGAGTTTGAGCCCCAGCTTCACGGTTCCGACGTTGCTCGAGTTCGTCACGATCTGCGTCAGTGTCCAGCGGACCGCGCCCCTGCCGTGCGACTCGTGGATGGTCCTGTCGCCGACACGGATCGTCGACGGCAGCGAGAACTTGGACTTCGGGGTGTACAGGCCACGATCGATGACCGCCGACGCGGTCAGGCACTTCATCGTCGAACCCGGTTCGTACGCATCGGTGATCGACCTGTTGCGAATCGACTGCGGTTTGGCCTTGCCGTAGTTGTTCGGGTCGAACCCCGGTGCGGAGGCGATCGCGTAGAGCTCGCCGTTCTTCGGGTTCATGATGATCGACGGTGCCGCTCTTCGCACCCCACTTGCGTACGGCCTCGCCGATCTCGATCTGAGCCTGGTACTGGATGTCCTTGTCGATGGTGAGCACGATGTCTTTGCCGTGAACCGGGTCGAAGGCCTTCTGTATGCCACCGGGTATCGGCCTGCCCTGGGGATCGCGCTCTCCGAGGACGACCCCCGGCCGCCCTGCGAGCAGCTCGTCGTACTCGGCCTCCAGGCCGGACAGGCCGTGGTCATCGACTCCAACGAAGCCGAGGGTCTGGCACGCGAGTTCGCCTGACGGGTAGACCCGGCTGAAGTCGTCGGTGAAGCCGATGCCCTTGAGCTCGAGCTTCTCCAGCTCGGCCGCGCGAGCGAGGTCGACCTTCCTGTCGATGTAGACGAAGCCGGAGTCCTTCTTCAGCTTGGCCAGGTACTCCTTCTCGTCACCACCGAGCGATGACGCGAGCGCGCGAGCGGTCCCGACCTTGTCCTTGATCAGGTTCGGTGACGCGAAGACGGTTCGAGCCGCCGTACTGACGGCTAGGGGCTCGCCTTCTCGGTCGTAGATGGTGCCGCGTCGCGGCGGGAACTCGATGTCGCGAAGGCGCTGTGCGGTCGCTTGGCGTGTCAGCGCGGGGGCCTGCACGACCTGGACCCAGACGAGCCGGACGCTGATGAGCGCGAATGCGGCGAGGAAGCAGATGAGCAGGAGCGCGTGACGACCGCCGCCGTTGGGCTGCGTCCGCTTCCGGCTCACGTGCTCTCCGTCTCCGAGGGCCGCTTCACTTCGAGGACGCCAGTCCCACGTCGCCCACGAGAAGCACCTGCGCCTCGCCGGCGGTCAGATCCATCAGGCTCTTGATGGCTTTGTCGACACCGGCGGTAGCGGCGGGGACCGCCGCCCTCTCCGCAGACGCATCGGGTACCGCCGCGGGTCTCGGCGCGATGTTGATCATGGCCATCCGGCGAGCCGGCGCCATTCCCATTGTCTGCGACGCGATTGCGCGGATACGCGACGGAGAACCCAAGGCGCTTTGGCGCACCTCGAGCATGTCTCCTTGGTACCGTGCGTTCTTGATGGCGCTACGCAGCTCGCTCGAGCGCATCGACGCCTCGGCCGCTTTGACCGACAGCCACACCCGGCCCATACCCAGCGCCACGACCAGCACCATCAGGATCGCGAACGAACGAAACGTGCCGCGCGCGGCCTCGGCGCGAGCAGTCGCGCTGCGCTTGCGCGCCGGAGGCTTCGACGGTGCGCGTTCAACCACCCGCAGGTGCGGCTTACGGGCGCGCGAAGCAGGACGCTCGTGGCGAACCGCAGGCAGACCCATGCTCCACACCTCCCATCGACCGCTCCGAACGCGCGACCGCTCTCACTTCTTCTCGGCGACACGCAACTTGGCGCTGCGTGCCCGAGGGTTGTTCTCAATCTCGTCGGAGGCGGGCACGATAGCGCGCCTCGTGACGATGTCGACTACCGGCTCACTCCCGCACGTACACACCGGAAGACCCGGCGGGCACGTGCACCCCTGCGCGGACTCGGCAAACGCGTGCTTCACGATGCGGTCCTCGAGCGAGTGGTAGCTGATCACCGCTACCCTGCCGCCCGGAGCGAGCCACGCGATCGCCGAGGACAGACCTCGTCTCGAGCGCGTCCAGCTCGCCGTTGACCTCTATTCGCAAGAGCCTGGAAGGTCTTCTTGGCGGGGTGCCCCCCGGACCGGCGGGCCGCGGCCGGCACCGCGGCCTTGATCACCTCAACGAGGTCGCCGGTCATGGAGATGGGCCGACGGGCTCGCGCTGCTGCGATGAAGGATGCGATTCGCGAGGCCCACCGCTCCTCACCGTAGTCTCGGATGATCCGGGCGAGGTCTGCTTCGGAGTAGGTTGCGATGACCTCTGCTGCGGTTAGGGTCTGACGACCCGGATCCATCCGCATGTCCAACGGGGCGTCGGCCTTGAAGGAGAAGCCCCGTTCGGCAACGTCGATCTGGGGTGAGGAGACTCCCAAGTCGAACAGGATCGCATCCGCATACGGGATGCGCGCCTCGACCAGGAGCTCATCGAGATCCCCGAAGTTGCCCTTCAGCAGTACGGTGTGTACCTGAGTTTCTTGCTGGCCGAGGCGTAGTGTGACTGCTGCTGCCTCTAGTGCTGCGTCATCTTGATCGATGCCCACGAAGATGCCCGTGGGTGAGATGAGGTCTACAAGCCGTTTCGCGTGTCCTGCCCCGCCTAAGGTGCAATCGACGACGATCGAACCGGGATGCGGCGATAACTGCTGCGTGACCTCGGCCAGCAAAACTGGGGTGTGCCGGTATTCCATTGTCAATCCCTACAGGAGTCCGGCGTCAGCCAGTTCCTGGGCGAGATCCTCGATCTTCTCCGTCGAAGCACCGCTGTAGCGTGCTCCATGCACCCGAATCCCAGATCTCGATCCGGTTGCCGTTGCCTGTCACCGCAACGTCTCTGACCAGGCGTGCGTGCTCGCGCAGGTTGGCGGGTAGGGAGACGCGTCCTGCCGAATCGAGCTCGGTCTCGAAGGCGCCGGTAGTGAAGAAGCGGCGCAGCTGGCGCTTTCGCGGGTCGAAGTCGGAGCCTGCGAGCAGGCCGTCCACGAAGGCCCGGTACTCGTCGGCGGGGTAGACGTAGAGGCAATCGTCCAGGCCCTTGGCGACGACGATCCTGCCCGTCATCTGCGCCCGGAACTTCGCAGGCAGCGAGACACGGCCCTTGGCGTCCAGCGTGTGCTGGTGGTCGCCTAGAAACACCCCCGCGCACCTTCCCTCGTCCGTCTCTTTCGAGGACGCCCCCCTCGAGGCGCTTCCTCCCTGCAGGTAGGAATCTATGCCACTTCATCCCACATTGCAATACTTTCATGGGAATTCATCACACTTTGGTAACGCCGCATGTCGGGCGGCGAGAATCGCTCCCACGACGTCGTCCTCGCGAACCGAGAACCAACCCTCGTCCGGGGTCGTCCTAGTTCTCACGTAGGGCAAAGATGATTGGCGGCAGGAGGCAAACGAGGACAGGCGTGTCGGTCGTGATTGCTCTGCGGGAGCAGGTGCGGGTAGAATCGTCTCGAACCCCACCGCTTCCCGGAGGTGAAGGAATCACATGACCTACAACTGGCCCGCAGCAGTGGTCTACGTTCTGATTCTCGCGTTCTTCGCTGTCATCGCCATCGGCATCGCCCTTGGGGCGTATGCGGCGACACAGCTCAAGAAGAACGAAGCGAAGGCGGAGCCGACCCAGACCTCGTAGGTCCCACTCCTCTCCAGCCTGATCCATCGGCGCCCTCGGCCCTATCGTGGCGAGGGCGTCTTTGTGTCCAGGGGCGCCGGCGAGGAGGTAGTCATGAAGCGAATAGCCCGTGTGACGGCGTTGGTGGTCGGGCGCGATCGTCTTGGCGACGGCGGTGGCCGCGTTGGGATACTCGCTGGGCTCCGGTGCGCTCCCGCAGTACTCGGCGGTGAGCTATCGGCCGATGCGTCGAAGGCCGCGACGGCACAGCGCGTCGGCGGAACCGGCCAACTCGCCTACGGCGGAGCTCTCCTCGCAAGAAGCTGTGACATCGGCCGGAGCGCCGGACGGCGGCTCACAGCCGAGCGCTCCCCCGTCCGACAGGCTGCTGATCGTCACGGCCTCGATGGATATCCGTGTGGACGATCTCGACGAATCGCTCGACGCCCTGAGGTCCTCGGTCGCCAAGAACGGCGGTGAGGTCGCGGAGCTCAGCGTCTCCTCGGGCGAGTCGCCTACGGTCCCGTCCCGCTCGACGCTTCGCAGGGTGATTCGGAGCCCAGCGGACCCTCGAGCGCCATCGTGACGATCCGTGTGCCGGCCGAGCGCCTCGAATCGCTCCGTGCCGAGGTCGGCGGTCTGGGCACCGTCGTCTCCGAGTCGGCATCAGCGAGCGACGTCACCGAACAGGCCATCGACCTCGAGGCACGGCTGAGGAACCTTCGCGCCGAGGAGGCTCGCCTGCGCACGTTTCTCTCGCGCACAAGCAAGGTGAGCGAGCTTCTGGAAGTGGAGCGGGAACTCGCCCGGGTGCGCGGCGAGATAGAGTCGATGGATGCCCAGCTCACCTACCTGGAGCGTCAGGCGGCTCGGGCGACTCTGACGGTCTCGCTGAGCGAGCCGGGCCCGGTGGTCCGGCCCGCCACGGGCAGCTGGGGCCTTCGCGAGGCGATCACGCGCGGCATCCAGGCAACGGCCTCTATGGTGTCGACGATGATCACCGTCGCGATTCCCTTGACGTTCGTCGCGCTCGTGGTGCTCGCCATCGGCTACCCTGTACGCACGCTCGCTTCGCCGACGCGCGCGGAGCACGGCATCGGCCGCAGGCGAAAGCAGGAGGACGGCGAGGCGTGATCTCCAGACCCAGGTTCCGGCTGCCGTTGTGGGCGGCGCTCGCCATCGTGATGGCGGCCTACGCCCTGCGCTCGCTGCTCATGCGCGGCGGCGACTTCTCGCCCGACCTGCCCGGCGACGCGATAGTCGCGATCGACTCTGGTGGTGGCCGTGGCCTTCGTCGCGTACTCGCGGCACCGCGAGTCGCGCGAACGCCCCGCCGATGACGAAGCCGCACGAACCGAAAGCGGAGACTAGCCCTTCTCCTTGTACGGCTTGCCGTCCGCTGCCGGCGCGACCGCCCGGCCGACCACTCCGGCGAGCACGACGACCGTCAGTACGTACGGCAGCATGAGGAAGAACTGCGGCGGGATGTCGATCTTGTCCGAGAAGAGCTGCAGCTTGAGCTGCAGCGCGTCGGCGAATCCGAAGAGCAGCGACGCAAGATACGCCCCGCCCGGAATCCATCGGCCGAAGATCATCGCAGCCAGGGCTATGAACCCCCGGCCGTTGGTCATGCCCTCGGTGAACGAGCCGACCTGCTCGAGCGTCAGGTTCGCACCCGCCATCCCTGCCATGAAGCCGGACACGAGAACGGCGAACCAGCGGCCCTTTCAACACGTTCACTCCGACCGTGTCGGCTGCCCGTGGGTGCTCGCCCAAAGAGCGCAGCCGCAGCCCCCACCTGGTCCGATAGAGCGACCACGTGAGGAATATGGCGGCGAAGATCCCGAAGTAGACGATGGGCGTGTAGCTCAGGAAGACCACGTCGATCCACGTCCAGATCGTGCCCGAGAAGACCGTCGCCCCCGGTCGGGAAGTCAAACACCGGCTGTATCGTCTTCACGGGGTCGGTGGTACCCGGGCGACCGAAGATCGTCTCCATGAGAAAGCCGGTGACTCCCAGCGCGAGGATGTTGATGGCGGTACCGGAGATGACCTGGTCGGACCGCAGGTTGACCGATGCCCACGCGTGCAGCGAGGCGAAGATGAGGGCGCCGACCACCGCTCCGACCACGCCAAGCCAGGTGTTGCCGGTCAGAAGCGCGACCGCGACACCCGAGAAGGCGGAGATGAGCATCAGCCCTTCCATCGCGATGTTGACCACGCCCGAGCGCTCACAGATGGCTGCGCCGGTGGCGGCAAGGGCGATAGGCGTCGCCAGCCGCACTGCGGAGGCGAACAGCTCAGGAGTGAAGACCTCAGCGAGCATCTGCGCCCCCCTTCTGTCGGCGGAACTTCGACACGGTCCACGTCACTATCGTCTCGGCACCAACGAGGAAGATGATCGTGCCCTGGATGATCGAGATGACCTTCTGGGAGACCCCCGCCTCCAGCTGCATCGTCCCGGCACCGGCCGACAGAGCGCCGAAGAGGATGGCGGCGGCGATCACGCCTATCGGGTTGTTCTTGGCGAGCAGCGCGACAGCGATGCCCGTGAACCCGAAACCGGACGAGAACTGGTCGAAGAGCCGGTAGTGGACCCCCATCACCTCTGTCGCACCGGCCAGACCCGCGATCGATCCCGAGATGCAGAGCGACTTGATAGTGGTCGCGGAGACCGACACGCCGCCTGTCTGTGACGCGAACGGGTTGAAGCCCACCGCCCTGGCTTCAAAGCCCAGACGGTGTACTTGAGAATCCACCACACGATGATGGCTACCACCACGCCGAGGATGAACCCGAGATGCGCCCGGTTCTGGGCGAGGAACGGGAAGACGTCGGAGATGCGCGGGAGCTGGCTCGTGACAGGGAGCTGCGGCGTCTGCGGAATCGCGCCCTCGGCCTTGAACGGGCCGGTGACGATCCACGACACCAGGTAGCGACCGATGTAGGTGAACATCATCGTCGTGATGACCTCGTGCGCGCCGATCTTCGCCTTCATCAGCGCCGGAATGAACGCCCACGCGGCGCCGGCCAACATCGCGGAAAGCAGGATCAGGGGCACCGATACGGCCCACGGGTAGCCGGCGATCATGACGCCCACGAATGCGGCCGCCATACCACCCAAGAACAGCTGCCCCTCGGCACCGATGTTGAAGAGTCCGGACCGGAAGCCGTAGGCCACGGCAAGACCCGTGAATATCAGCGGCGTCGCCCGCAGCAGCGTCTCGCCGATCTGCCTCACGCCGCCGAACGCTCCGTAGAACATGGCGGCATAGGCCTCGATCGGGCTGTGGCCGGAGGCGAGGATCACGACCGAACCGACCAGCAGCGCGATGACCACCGAGATGAACGGGGTCGCGATGCTCACGATGCGCCGGAAACGCTCCTGATCCAGCGCGTACTGCTTCTCGGCCTCCAGGGCTGCTGGCGCGTTCGGCCTCGGTAGGCGGAGGGCGGTTGTCGATGTCAGGCAACGTCTCCCCCTCCCTGCGTGCTCGCGCCCGGAAGCGGCTCCTCGGGTCTTGCCGCCAGTCATGTAGTAGCCGAGCTCCTCCTCGGTCACTGCCCCGCCTTCGAACTCCGCCGCGATCTTGCCCTCGTACATCACGAGGATCCGGTCGGAAAGCGACATCACCTCTTCGAGCTCCATGCTGATGAGCAGCACGGCCTTGCCCGCATCCCTCTCCGCAAGGATCCTGCGATGGACGAACTCTATCGCGCCGACGTCAAGGCCCCGAGTCGGTTGCCCGGCGATCAGCAGCTCGGGGTTTCGCCCCAGCTCCCGTGCGAGCACGAGCTTCTGCTGGTTTCCGCCGGAGAGGTTCGCGGCGGCGACGTGCTGGTTGGGGGTCCGTACGTCGTACTCCTTGATGCGCTCGACCGCCTCGCGCTCCAGCGCCTTCCTGTCGAGCACTCCCCACTTCGAGAACGGCGGCCGGCGCTGGTCACCCAGGGCGACGTTCTCCACAAGATCGAACTCCAGGACCAGCCCGCGGCGATGGCGATCCTCGGGTACGTGCGAAACGCCTGACGCGATCGTCGTCCTGGGATCGTCGCGCGTGATGTCCTTGCCGCGGAGCAGCAATGTCCCGCCGGTCGGCTTGCGCAGCCCCATGATGGCCTCTATGAGCTCTGTCTGGCCGTTGCCGCTGACACCCGCGATCCCGACGATCTCGCCGGCATGAACGGTGAGGGACACGCCCTTGAGCACGTCGAGCTTGCGGTCGTCCTTCGCCTGCAGATCGCGCACCTCGAGCACGGGAGCGCCGGGACGCGACTCGCCCTTCTCGACACGAAGCACGACGTCGCGTCCGACCATCATGCGGGCGAGGCTCTCCTCGTTGCACGCGCTCGGCGTCGTCTCGCCCACCACTCGGCCGTTGCGCATGACGACGATGCGGTCGGAGAACGCCATCACCTCGTCGAGCTTGTGAGTGATGATGACGACCGCCAGCCCCTCGGCTACGAGCTCGCGCACGATCTCGAAGAGCTCGGTGACCTCCTGCGGCGTGAGGACCGCCGTGGGTTCGTCCAAGATGAGTATCCGGGCGTCTCGGTAGAGCGCCTTGAGGATCTCCACACGCTGCTGCATCCCCACCGACAGGTCGGCGACCTTCGTGTCGGGGTCCACCTTCAGCCCGTAGCGCTCGGAGATCGCGACGACCTTCTCGCGGGCTGCCTTGCGGTCGATGACGCCGAACCGTGAGGTGGGTTCCATGCCGAGCACGATGTTCTCGGTGACGGTGAGCGGGTCCACGAGCATGAAGTGTTGGTGCACCATGCCGATTCGCAGCGCGATGGCATCGCGTGGCGCGCGAATCTGGACAACCTCGCCGTCGACGAGCATCTCGCCTTCACTGGCGTCGAGAAGCCCGTAGGCGACGTTCATGAGCGTGGACTTGCCAGCGCCATTCTCGCCGAGAAGGGCCAGCACCTCGCCGGGCGCGACGGCGATCGAGACATCGTCGTTCGCGAGCACTCCCGGGAATCGCTTCGTGATGTGCCGCAACTCGAGGATCGGCTTGCGGCTTGGGCCAGCAGTAGGTATCTCGCACCCGGCGGTGGGCTCGGCTGCCATCGATGCTCCCGTCGAAACGGCTAACACAGGCCCGGCGGTCGTTGGTGCACAACCGCCGGGCCCGTCAGCTATCGGTCAGCTGCAGATCAACTACTTGCTCTCGGGAACGGTGACCGTTCCTGCGACGACGTCAGCCGTCGCCTTCTCGACGGCGTCCTTCACAGACTGCGGCATCTTCGTATCCCAGTCGTGGAACGGAGCGATACCCACAGCCTCCTCGGCCAGACCGAAGACCCTGTTCTCGCCGCCCTTGAGCTTGCCGTCGACCGCGTCCTTCACGGTCAGGAACACGGCCTGGTCGACGCGCTTTATCGCCGAGGTGATGATCGTGTCGCCAAGACCCGGGATGGTCTCGTACTGATCGGCGTCAACACCGATGAACAGCGCCTTGTTGTCCTGAGCCGCCTTGGCGGTTCCGTTGCCCGTGGCGCCTGCGGCCGCGAAGATGATGTCCGCGCCCTGCTCGATGAGCGCCTTGCCGGACTCGAGGCCCTTCTGCTGGTCGGTGAAGCTGCCGGTGTAGACGCTCTTGACCTCGATGGCCGGATCGACCGACTTGGCGCCGGCGATGAAGCCTGCCTCGAACTTCTGGACCGGCGGAATCTCCATGCCGCCCACGAAACCGAGGACCTTCTTGTCGTTGATGCGCGGGTCGACGTCGGTCATCGTCGTCAGGCTGCCCGCCACGACTCCGGCGAGATAGCCCGCTTCCTGCTCCTTGAAGTTCAGGCCGATGACGTTGGGCGCAACCGGATCGAAGAAGATGTCGATTCCACCGAAGTTCACGTCAGCGAACTGCGGGGCGACCTTGGTGACCGTGTCGGTCATCAGGAAGCCGACGGCGAAGATCGGGTTGTAGCCGGCGGTAGCCAGCTGGTTGATGTTGCTCTCGTAGTCCGTCGGCTCCTTGGACTCGAGGACCTTGATCTCGGTGCCGAGCTCGCTCTCGGCCTTCTGGAGACCTGCGTACGACAGGTCGTTGAACGACTTGTCGCCGAGACCGCCAACGTCGGTGACCATGGCGGCCTTGACGTCGGTCTTCGGCGCCTCGGCAGGAGCCGCGGGCTCCTCAGCCGGCTGGGCGCATCCGACCGCGAGCGATCCGACCACGGCCATGGCAAGGAGTACCGCTACCAGCTTTCCCCACTTCGATCTCACAGAGATCTCCCTCCTCCTATACGCGGAACGGCCTTCGCGATTCATTCTAGATGAATCTGCGTCCGAATGCCGCCCCATTCGTTCGGCCACTCACCAGCCGCGCGGAGTCCGCTAGCGAATCCGTGCGCGCGGGTGCGTCGTTAAGTATTCTTCCCGAATATGCCTTCTATCCACGTGCGTGTAGACCTGAGTCGTGGAAATGTCCGCATGGCCGAGCATCTCTTGCAGCGAGCGGAGGTCCGCTCCGCCCTCGAGCATGTGTGTGGCGTAGGAGTGCCGCAGAGTGTGAGGGTGCAGCCCGTCGATGCCGACACGAGCACCGTACGTCCTCACGAGCACGAACACAGACTGCCTGGAAAGACGTCCGCCGCGCTGGTTGAGGAAGAGCGCGGACCCGACACCGGCGATGCTGCGCACGGCTCTGCAATCGGGGCCTGCCTTCTCTGAGGTACGCGTCGAGCGAGGCCGACGCCATTCCGGCGACCGGCACGACGCGCTCCTTGCTCCCCTTGCCGAACACCCGCACGAACCCTTCGTGCAGATCGATGTCGGTCGTGTCGAGGCCGACGAGTTCCGACACGCGCAGCCCGCACCCGTAGAGGGTCTCCAGGATCGCCCGGTCCCGCAGCCCCACCGGCCCGTCCGGAAACGGCTGGCCGAGCAGGCTGTCGACCTCGTCGATCGACACGACATCGGGAAGCCTCTCGGGCACCTTTGGCAGCGGTAGCCGCGCTGTTGGGTGGTTCGACGTGATGCCCTCTCTCACGAGGAACTTGTGGAACCCCTTGATCGCGGCGACCTTGCGCTCGACCGTGCTGGGCGCGAGTCCGCGCGCTCGGAGGTGCGCCACGAAGGCCGTGACGTCGTCACCGGAGACCGACCCGACATCGGAGACACCCCTGCCGGCAAGGAAGACCCGGTACTCCGTCAGGTCCCGCCCGTAGGCGGAGAGCGTGTGCCGCGAGGCGCCGCGCTCGACAGACAGATGCCCGAGGTACTCATCGACTGATGGTTGCATGTCTCGATGATAGCGAAGCGGCCGCCCCGCGAGTTGCGGAGCGGCCGTCATCGGTTGAGTCGGTCTGAGTCGCGGCGCTAGTCGAGGAGCTCCTCGAGCGCCACGTACTCGAGACCGTGGGCGTCGGCGACGGGCTTGTAGGTGATCTTGCCGTCGAGAACGTTCACGCCCATGGCCAGCGCATGATCGTCCTTCACCGCCTGCTTCCAGCCCTTGTCGGCGATCGACAGACCGTACCGAAGCGTCGCGTTGTTCAGTGCGTGGGTCGAGGTGTTGGGCACCGCACCGGGCATGTTGGCCACGCCATAGTGCAAGACGCCATCGACGAAGTACGTGGGATCGGCGTGCGTGGTCGCCTTGGTGGTCTCGATGCAGCCACCCTGGTCGA
This sequence comes from uncultured Actinomycetes bacterium, assembly GCA_963726325.1. GTDB lineage: Bacteria > Actinomycetota > Coriobacteriia > Anaerosomatales > PHET01 > CAVPCY01. The sequence continues at coordinate 192,582 of CAVSCA010000002.1, forward strand.
CCGAGACGTCCACGACGACGGCACCGGGCCTCATGCTCGGAAGCATGTCCTTGGTCACGAGCCACGGCGTGCGGGCACCGGGGAGCAGGACGGCACCGACGACCAGATCGGCCGCGTAGACGGCCTCCTCGATGTTGTGGCGATTGCTGTACAGCGTGCGCACGCGGTTTCCCCACAGGTCGTCGATGTAGCGGATGCGATCCATGTTGACGTCCATGACGACCACGTTGGCGCCCATGCCGACCGCCATGTACGTGGCGTTGATGCCGACCACACCGGCGCCGAGCACCACCACGTTGGCCGGCAGCACGCCGGGAACGCCGCCCATGAGCACGCCGCGCCCGCCGAGCGTCTTTTGCAGGTACTGAGCGCCCACTATCGATGCCATGCGCCCGGCGACCTCGGACATCGGCGCCAGAAGCGGGAGCGTGCCATTGGGGAGCTCCACGGTCTCGTACGCGATGCATACGGCCTTCGAGCCCACCAGGCCCACGGTCTGCTCGTAGTCCGGGGCGAGATGCAGGTAGGTGTAGAGGATCTGCCCCGGCCGGAGCATCTCTATCTCGACCGCCTGAGGCTCCTTGACCTTGACGATCATCTCGGCCTGGGCGAAGACGTCGGCGGCGGTGTCGACGAGCTTGGCCCCGACCCCCTCGTACTCGGCATCGGTGAACGACGACCCGATACCGGCGCCCTTCTCGATAAGGACGGTGTGGCCGTGGTGCACGAACTCGCGAGCCGAGCCCGGCGTGAGGCCGACACGGAACTCGTTGTTCTTGATCTCCTTCGGGACTCCGACGATCACGGGAGCCTACCCCCTTCTATCTTGAGTGGCGCGTCTGCTGCGTGCCTTGTGCATATTCCCCTGATGCCCTGCCAGCGGGCGCCAGCCTCAACCAGTTTAGCGCCGTAGCCGGCTGCGCAACGTCCAAAATGCATGACCTCGCAGTCGTATTGCATATGTTTTCAGAGATTGAGCGTGCCTTCGGCGACTCGGAATGCAATATCCCCAGCTGCAAAGGCCGCCGAGAAGAACGCGGGGTCGTCGGCGGGGCCTCGACCCATGGTCGTGACCCCTACGCCGCGCATATCGGGTTCGCTCGCGCGCTCCCGAACGGGCGTCCGCTCTGCGATGGAGTCTCCACACGCCCGCGTCATCCAGGTCCTCGTTGTATTGCATGCAGTTCTTCGTCGGGAAGCATCGGAACCGCTACCAGCGACGGTGCAAGAGCGATCTGCGCAAGCGCGGTCAGGGTGTGATGGCTCACGCCGCGATGACGCTCTCGGGCATCCGCGAACGATACCCGCAGACAGGTGACAGGCGTGCCACCGAGCGCACTCACGGCGTTGATCGCCTCGCCCTGCGCCACCCCGCCGTGACCGAAGGGGGTGGCAGTCCCCACCACACCTGGTCCGATCGCGACGACCGCGACGTCCGCCCCCGCCACCCACTTGGCGGCGAGCAGTCCGGAGTGCAGGTTGACCGCCTCGTACTGGCCGCCGAACGCCTGTCCGCACGAGATGGTCGCGTCGACAAGACCCGCCTCCACACTGAGGGCCATCAGGTCGGAAAGGCCAAAGCCCAGCGCCGCCTGGTCGGTCATGCAGTATGCAACGGTGAGGGCGGGGTCCGCGTTCTTGACCGCAGCCGCAACCAGCGGAACCTGGCTGTGCAGCCCGCAGCACACGACGGGCATGCCGAGCAGGGTGGTGGCGGCGCTCATCGTCTCGTGGTGCGGTGACTCGGGGGATTCGACCGACATCACGTCGCGCTGATGGGGCGAGTAGCGAAGCTTCATCACGTGCCCGCCGGAAGGGTCGTCCAAAGCCACGCCCGAGCCCTGCCCCTGACGAGCCACGACGAAGTGCAGACCGCCCGTGCCAAGACCCAGCCCGACCGCGGTCGTGTTTGCCAGCACGCGATCGCCGACGACGCAGGCGCCGACCAGCGCTGTGTAGGCGATCGCCTCGCCTGCCGAGCCGTCGTCGACCGCCACGCCAAGCCGCTGAACCCCGCCGGACTCGCTCACGATCGAGGTCACACTCGCCCATACCAGACGCATCAGACCACCTACTCCGCGAGTCGCCAGGCGATAGCCGTGACGAGTTCGGTCAGGCTTCTCCAGATCGACGACGGCTATGGACTCGTCGATCGAATGCACGCCCTGCATCCCGCACGACAGCGCCAGCACGGATGCGCCCTTGGACGCGATGACGTTCGCGTCGCTGCCGCCGCCGGTGGCAAACGCCGATGGCTCCAGCCCCACGTCAACGACAGGCGTCGGAGACCGTTCGCGACTAGCTCGTCGTCGTCCGCCAGCTTGAACCCCTCGTACTCGAGCGTCCATGCGATCTCCACCGACCCGCCACCCTCGGACGCCACCCGGCGCATAGTCGCGTCCATCTCGGCCTTGAGCGCCTCGACCCGATCGCGGTCGAGCGACCTGCACTCCCCGGTGATCTGCACCGCGGCCGCCATCACGTTGGTCGCCGTGCCGCCCTTGCACCGTGCCCACGTTCGCCGTGGTCTCGGGGTCCAGCCGCCCGATCGGGAGCGCAGCGATCGCTTCGCCGGCGATCTTGACCGCCGAGACTCCCGCTTCCGGCTCGACGCCCGCGTGCGCGGCCTTGCCGAGAAACGATGCTTCGAACGTGTAGTGCGTCGGGCGCGCCGATCACGATGCCCCCCGGCTTGCCGGCGGCGTCGAGCACCACGCAAAGGTCGGCGGCGATGTCGTCAGGCCCGAAGGTGCTTGGCGCCCACGAGCCCGATCTCCTCTTGCACAGTGAACACGCAGCGCACCGTGGGATAGGGTCTCGCACCTTCTACCAGCCGCCGTATGCACTCGATCGCCGAGGCGAGCCCGACCTTGTCGTCGGCACCCAGAACGGTCTCGCCGGCCGAGAAGACCAGCCCGTCGGCGACCTTCGGCTCGACACCCCGGCAGGGCTCGACACAGTCCAGATGCGCCGAGATCACCAGCGTACGCGGCAGCGGTCCCCGGCAACTCGGCGATCAGGTTGCCGGTGTCCGAACCGGTCAGGACGGCGCTGTCGTCGTAGCGCACGGTACAGCCCGCAGCGACGAGCTCCCGCTCGCAGTAGGCCGCGCAAGCGGCCTCGAATCGCGTTGGGCTGTCTATTCGCAGCAGGTCGAGCAGGGTGCCGAGCAGTCGTTCGTTGGCGGCCGGCGACGGTCCGGTCACGACCGCTACGCCCCCCGAGCGTTCTTGAACGCCACTGCGGCGCCGATGAAGTCCCGGAACAGGGGCGCGGGTCGCGTAGGACGGCTCTTGAACTCCGGGTGGCCCTGGTTGCCCAGGAACCAGGGATGGTCCGGGAGTTCGACCATCTCGACGAGCTTGCCGTCGGGGCTTACTCCGCTCACGACAAGCCCAGCGTCCTCAAGCTGCTGGCGATACGCGTTGTTCACCTCGTAGCGGTGGCGATGGCGCTCGTAGATGACCTCTTCGGCGTAGGCCACCATCCCTTTGGTGCCGGGGGTGACCTTGCACGGGTAGGCGCCCAGCCGCATCGTGCCGCCCATGTCGGCCACACCCTGCTGGTCGCGCATAAGGTCGATGACGGGATGCTCGGTGACCGGATCGAACTCGGCGGAGTTGGCGCCGTCAAGACCGGCCACGTGGCGTGCGAACTCGGCCACGGCGACCTGCATCCCCAGACAGATGCCGAAGTACGGGACCTTGTTCTCACGAGCGAACCTCGCCGCGCGGATCTTGCCCTCGACCCCGCGGATCCCGAACCCGCCGGGAACGAGGATGCCGTCGAACTCGGCGAGTGTCGAGTCGACCTCCTCGGGAGTCAGCGACTCCGCATCCACCCACTGCACGTTGACCTTGTGGTCGTGGAAGATGCCGGCGTGGTCGAGCGCCTCGTTGACCGAGAGGTACGCGTCGGGAAGCTGGACGTACTTGCCGACCAGAGCGATTCGGACCTCATCGGCCAGAGACGCCGAGTGGTCCACGAACGCGTCCCACTCGACGAGATCGGGCTGGCCACACTCGAGACCCAGACGGTCGATGACCATCTCGTCGAGCTGCTGCGCTCGCAGGTTCTTGGGCACCTCGTAGATGCTGCGGGCGTCTTGCGCCGAGACGACGGCCACCGGATCCACGTCGCAGAACAGGCCGATCTTGCGGCGGATCCCCGCATCGATAGGACGATCGCTGCGACACACGATGAAGTCGGGCTGGATACCGATGGAGCGCAGCTCCTTGACCGAGTGCTGGGTCGGCTTGGTCTTGAGCTCGCTCGACGCGCCGATCCAGGGCACGAGCGTGACATGGATGTAGACGACGTTGTCTCGGCCCTTGTCCTTCTTGAGCTGGCGGATGGCCTCGAGGAACGGCAGGGACTCGATGTCTCCTACGGTACCCCCGACCTCGGTGATGATGACGTCGGGCTGGGTCTGCTCGGCGAGCCGGTTGATGCGGTCCTTGATCTCGTTGGTGACGTGCGGGATGACCTGGACCGTTCCGCCGAGGAAGTCGCCGCGGCGCTCCTTCGCGATGAGCGTCTGGTAGACAGAGCCGGCGGTGACGTTGCAGTCGCGCGTCAGCGACTCGTCGACGAAGCGCTCGTAGTGGCCCAGATCGAGATCGGTCTCGCCGCCGTCGTCGGTCACAAAGACCTCACCGTGCTGGAACGGCGACATCGTGCCCGGATCGACGTTGAGGTACGGGTCGAGCTTCTGGATCGTCACCTTCAGCCCTCGGGCCTTGAGCAGCCGCCCCAGCGATGCTGCGGTGATGCCCTTGCCCAGCGAGCTGACGACGCCCCCGGTCACGAAGATGTGCTTGGCCATTAGCCCCCGACTTCCCTCGGTCCCATCCCAGCCACCCCTTTCGAGTGATTCTACTCGGGGTTGGCATCCTGTTGGCGACTTGATTTTGGCTCTTCGACATGTATCTGCGCGTCCTGGCTGCGCCCGAGCATGTCGAGTCGGCCGAGCACCGCGTTCGACTCGATCAGCCGCGAGAAACTGTAGCGCTCGCTCGCCAGATTGAGCGCCAGCATGACCGCGAAGTACACCACCACTCCCCATGCCGGCAGGCCCGCGACGATGAGCATGCCAGCCACCGCTCCCATCGGGTTCGCTCCCGCATCGCCGAGCATACCGCGCTCGCCGACGTCATAGCGCCATACGGCGGCCACGGGACCGAGCAGGAAGAGCATCAGGCACACCCCTCCCACGACGCTGCCGAGTGCCGAGGGGTCTGCCCACACTCACGGCCGGAGCCAGACCCGCCGCCGTGGACACCACCGCGCACACCGCCAGGACCGAGTAGACCTTCAGCGCGCGCCCCGGCCGCAGGTCCGTGAGGTTCACGAAGTTGGATGTGAGCGCTATCGACGCCCCTGCCAGCAGGACAAGCGCCACGAGCCCGGGCGTCAGGCGCTGACCGCCCCACGGCGCGACGCCCGACAGCACCATCGAAACGACCAGACACGCGGCACCGATGCCGACGAGTTTGAGCCCACCGGTCGTGAGCCGGCCGCGCAGCATCGCCGTGATGTGTCCCCTGAATCCCCGCGTCGTCTCCCGAACCGTACGCGTCGTCCACGGCGCCGAGCGAGAACGCGACGAGCGCGAGCGGCCCGGCAAGCGTCAGGGCCGCCAGCACCGAACCGCCGCGCTCGAGACTCGATGCGGCCACGCCACCCACGATGGCGCACCCGGCCCAGACGAGCCACACGGTACCCAGGCCATAGAACACTCGGCGGCCACGGTAGTTGACCACCGATGCCTTATCGGATGTCTCGAGTGACGGGACGAGCATCGCCAGCAAGGCCCAGGGGACGATGACGCCGAGCAGGGCGGAGATGGCGATCATCGCGGCGGCCAGTGTCGGGGTCACGCGGCACCCGCCCCATCGCCGCCAGCGCCCTCCCCTGCCCCGTCCTCATGAGCCGCCCGATCGGGGCGCAACCGCGCCAGCATCAGCCAGACCACGCCGACCCCGACGTAGAAGACCTCCAGGGCAGGTATCACGATTCCCGAATCCTCGGTGAAGTAGGCCACGAGTCCCGCCACGAGCGAGACGGTGATCGCATCCGCGAAGTCGGGATTCTCGGCGAGCGTACCTGCGAAGTCCCCTTGCGGACGCCAACGCATGAAGCCGAGGAACGCGAGCGTGGCTATCGAGGATGTACGCCCAGTTGGTGTGGGTGAGCACGCGCATGTTCGTCTCGGCCTTACGAGCGACGATGTTCCACAGCTCGATCCAGCCCCCCTGCTCGGCGGAGGTTATCGCTCTACCGAGGTGGGTCTGCGGGCCGCCACCGAACAGGTCGATGGCTGCGAACGCGAAGATCACCACGACGACCGTGACGAAGAGCCACAACACCGTCTTTCCCGAGACGTGATGCCCGTTCATCAGCACCCAGGCCAGCCCGAAGCCGACCACGCCCCAGATCGCGACCCCGATGTTGGCCCCCCAGAACGGAGCCGCGGCCGCTGAGAGCACGACCACCGCGAGCAACGGGATGCCGACACGCTTTCCGAGCGCGGTCCAGCGCGAGTCGGGCCACTGGTCGAACAGCAGCGCGATCCCGACGATCGAGGATCCGAAGAGTATCGCCGCCGCCTCGTTGCCCATCCCGTAGAAGCGGGCCGCGAGCAGCGGAGAGTAGCCGAAGAAGTTCGTGAACGAGGCCGGTGCTCCGAGCCACTGGTCGACAACGATCACTGCGGACGTGAGCAGCGACAGGGCGGCAACCGGCACGCGCATCGGCGCCCTGAACATGAGCAGACACCCAAGTACCAGGATCGCCAGCGACGTTGCCACAAGCGCCCCAACGGCCTCGCCGGTCGTGACGGGCCAGCGCATCCACCCGAACAGCAGCCAACTCGCGGCCGGAATCGACAACACCGCAAGAAGAGCGATCCGCAGCCCGGTGACCCAGCGCCTGACCGCTGCCGCGCCCCAGTAGCGCGCCCGCACGAGCACCACCGCGCCCAGGAGCAGCACGACGACGGTGAGCGCGACGAACGTGTTGACCACCTTGGGCTTGGCCGAGTCGACGGCGACCGCCGTGCGGTTCATGCGATCGAGGAATCCGACACGGGCCTCGAGATCGGCGGGTGCCGCCACGGTGCGCATGGGATTGCCCAGGACCTCGACCGGTCGCGGAAGGCCGAGTGACTTCAAAGCGGTCGCCGTCACGTCGAGATTGGTCACGAGACCGGGCCGCTGTGTCGAGTCCGACGTGAGATACCCGCTCCAACCGGCGCCGGAGATCACGATCGGGCCCAGGCCGTCGGGGCGGCCGACCTCGGTACCGGTCGACTGCGAGGCGACGACGACGACATCGTCAGGGAAGCGCCTCTTCGCAAGGTCCACGACGCTGTCGAGCGTGCTCATCGCGTGCAGCCGTTGCTCGGCTGCGATCTCGGGCGTGACCTGCGGCTCGAACTTCACCGCGCGGTAGGCGTCGCCCGCATCCAACACGACCAGCGAGGGTCCTTCGACCTCGGCCGAGTCGCGGGCCAAGACGCGCAGCGCTCGATCGAACGCCTTGAGGTCGGTCTCGAACCCGAACGGGGCGTTGGGGTCTTCGCGCAGCATGCGAGTGGAGACGTCTCCCAGCGCGACAAGACCGTCCTCGTCCATCGCGGGGAGTGCGGCCGGGCGCACACGGCGCTGCTCGCGCCGTGACGTAGCCGACGTCCGAGTTGCCGATCGCTCCGGTCACGCCGCCGGCATCGACCACGGTCTGGCCGAGGATCCCGATCACGGCATCGAACGAGCGCTCCGAGTTGACGCTTTGCGTGCTCGGCATGCCGAGAAACACGATGCGATTCGTGCCGACGTGGTCGCCGGTCGTGCGGCGGAAGGCCTCGGCGGCCGTGCCCACTTCATAGGGCTCGTCGGCCCGATATGCGGCCGCCGCCTCGGCAGAGGGAACCGCCCAAGCGCCAGCCGAGATCGTCAGTGCGCCCTCGAGCGGCGATGGCGGTTCGCCCGGCAGTCGCGTGCGGCTTCTGGAGTTGATATCGCCGATCGCGCCCTTCTCGGCAAGCGACCAGATCGTGGGGGTGGAGGTGGCCGTCAGGTCCTCCCACGTCAGATACGGCGCAAGGACGAGGATGACGCGCCTGGAAGGCGGCTGTGCCGACGCAGGAGAGGCGAGTGCCCAAGCCGCGACAAGGGCGGCGAGCAGCGTTACTGTCGCGAGGAGTCGTCTCATCCGCACCAATCATAGCCGAAGCCGTGCCGAGCCGAAGTGACGACGCGTTGACGTCGCCGCTCGCGGGCCGAGCGAACCGGGCCGCTCAGGTACACTTGGCGCAGCTGCGGAGCCCGGCCGGCCGCCGAGCATCGGCGCCATCACGATACGCGGAGGAACGCCATCAGCAAGCCCTCGATCGCGCGCTCGACCGTGACGATGTCGACTGCCACAACGCTGTCGCGCGTCACAGGCTTCGCGCGCATGTGGGCCACGGGGTTCGCGCTGGCGCTGACCCCGCTCGCGTCGCCGTACTTCGTCGCGAACAACATCCCCAACATGGTGTACGAGCTGGTGGCCGGCGGGATCCTGTCGGCCCTGTTCATCCCCACGTACATGGAGCTCAAGGCGGAGCGCGGTGCCGACGACGCCTGGCGGTTCGCGAGCCACGTGTTCAACCTCGCCGTCCTGTCCTTGGGCGCGATCGCGATCGTCGGCACCATCTGGCCCGAACCGTTCATCTGGACGCAGACGTTCAGCATGACCGGCCCCGAGGCCGCCGCCGTGCGCGCGAGCGCAGCGTTCTTCTTCCGCTTCTTCGCCATCCAGGTCGTCATCTACGGCGGGGGCATGGTCATCCAGGGGCTGCTCAACGCGCAGCGCAAGTACCTGTGGCCGGCGCTCGGCCCGGTGTTCAACAACCTCGTCGTGATCGTGACGATGTTCGTCTTCGCCGCCGTCGCGCCAACGAACCCCGACCGCGCGCTCTTGATCCTCGCCGTGGGCACCACGCTTGGCGTGGTCATGATGTTCGCGGTGATGGTCCCGCAGCTCATACGCGGCGGTATTCGCTACAGCGCTGAGCTGGGGCTCTCCGACCCGGCAGTGCACCGCATGCTGCGCCTCGCCGTGCCGACGGTCCTGTACGTCGCGACCAACCTGGTCGCCGTGTCGTTCCGCAACTCCACGGCGCTTTAGGTGACCCCCAAAGGGCCCGCGGCCCTCATGTACGCATGGACGTTCTACCAGCTGCCGTACGGCATCATCGCCGTCGCCCTCGCGACCGCGGTCTTCACCGAACTCTCCGACTCTGCGGGGCGCAAGGACTACTCGGCGCTCAAGGAGCACTTCAGCCGAGGGCTTCGGGTTACCGGTGTGCTGATGCTTCCCGCCGCCGCGATGCTCATCGCCTTGTCCGAACCCCTCGTATCGCTGTATCGCGTGGGCCAGTTCAAGGCCTCAGACGTGCCGATGGTGGCAAGCATCCTGAGGCTTTGGGCGCTGGGCCTGCTCTTCTTCGCCTGCATGATGTTCGTGCTCCGGACGTTCTACTCGCTGAAGGACACTCGCACGCCCATGCTCGCGAACCTCGCCCTCACACCGGTGCAGATCGGACTCTATGTCGTTCTCTCTACCGGAGTGGCGACGTGGGGCGGCTTGGGAATCAACGGGATCCCCATCGCCGACGGCGTCTTCTACGCGCTGCTACTCTCGGCCCTGCTCGTCTTGATGCGGCGCCGTATCGGCGGGTTCGACCTGCGCGGCGTCGGCGCGAGCTTCGGTCTGATGCTGATCGCGAGCGTGCTCGGCGGTGCCGTGGCCTGGGGAGTCTCCGAGCTGCTGGCGCCGCCCGTCCCGCGTTTCGGCCCCGCGCTCGTACAGGTCGCTGCGGGAGGCGCCGCAGGACTCGTGGTCGCCTTCGGAGTGGGCCGGCTTCTGCGGGTGCGCGAGGTGTCGCTCGCAACCGGCCTGGCGCGCCGTGCGCTCGCAGGCGCAAGTCCGATTCGGACAGGAACATCGTGATGGACGTCGCCGTCCTCATCCCCGCGCACAACGAAGCCGAGCGTATCGCGACGACCGTTGCCGCCGCACGCGCCATCTCGGGCGTCACGCGCGTGCTCGTGGTCGACGACGCGTCCGACGATGACACCGCCGCACGGGCCGAGAACGCCGGCGCCAAGGTCGTGCGCTTGTGGAACAACGTGGGAAAGGGCGCCGCGCTCGAGGCCGGTGCGATGCGCGTGGAGAACGCAGACGTGGTCATCCTGCTCGACGGTGACCTGGGCGAGACCGCCGCTCAGGGTGCGCTCCTGCTCGCACCAGTACTCGCAGGTGACGCCGACATGTGCATCGCCACCTTCCCGAAGCCCGATGGCAAGGCAGGCTTCGGGCTCGTGAAGAGCCTCGCGCGTTGGGGAATCGCCAGGATGGGCGGCGGCTTCGAGGCCAACGCGCCACTGTCCGGCCAGCGGGCGCTCACCGGGGAGTGCTTCGCGGCGGTGAGGCCCTTCGCCACGGGCTACGGGGTCGAAGTGGCGCTCACGATCCGGGCGCTTCGCCGAGGAATGCGCATCGCAGAGGTCGAGACGACCATGACGCATGCGGCAACAGGCCGCGACGTTGCCGGCTTCGTCCATCGCGGCAGGCAGTTCGTCCACGTCGTCGCTGGCGCTCACGCGGCTCGCGTTCGAGCGCAGGTAGCTACTGCTGGCGGAAGCGGCGGGTAGACGCGCGTCGACGCCCTCGCCGATGCCGTAGAAGCCGGGCTCCGCCCCGGTGAGCAGCGCGACCAGGGTGTAGCTGCCGGTCGCCGTGCCAAGCGTGTTGAACGCCGACAGCTTGCGGTCGGCTGCCAGAACGGCCGCGTCACTCTTGGATCCCGGCGTCTCGGCGACAACGGCTACGCGGTCCCGCTTGGCGAACGCGGCGGCAAGCGCGAGCGAGCCGCTGTCGGTCTTGCCGTTCGTGGATGCCACGTCGACCATCGCAAACGCGGCCATACCGGGGTCGAAGCCTTCGGCACTCAGCACCCCTGCCGATATCAGCTGCTGCGTGACGGGACGCTCGCGTGTCGGCTCTGCCCATTCGGCGGCGAGCGAAGTCGCCACGCTCGCGACGAGATCGGGAGTGAACTCGGTGGCAGACGCCAGCGAGGACCGTACCGCCGCATCCTTGAGGCCGAAGTCCACGTCGGTCACGGTCACCGTGATGGGCGTTCCGCCCGCGGCCTGTATCGCCTCGGTCGTCGCCCGAAGCCCGTCGGTGCGACCAGCGTGAGCGAAGACGAGCACGTTCTTGCCGACCAGCCTGTCGGCGATCCACGCGCCCGACATCTCGGCCGAGAAGTCGTTCAGGATCGCGTTCTCGGCTGTGAGCACCTTGTTCTCGGCGCGCAGAGCGGTGAACTCGGAGCGCAGCCCCTTGACCAGCGCCCCCTGCTGCCGGTCGACGGCGCCACGCTGCACGACCAGGCCGCCCAATACCAGCCCCAGGGCCAGCGCGAGGAACACGCCCACCAGCGAAGCGATGTGATACCTGAGGTTGTACATGCCGGTCCCTTTCGACCTAGAAGGCGAGCATCGCCCGAATGCGCAACACGAGCAAGTCGAGAAACGCCCTGACCTCGGGCGAAATCAGCAATACCGCAGTGATCACGGCGAGTGCGGCAGCAACGAGCACGACAAGGTGGCGAGGCCCGATCGCCGCACGGTAGAGCTTGTTCACGCCCTTGGCGTCAACGAGCTTCGATCCCACCTTGAGCCTCACAAGAAACGACGACGCCATGCCCTTTCGGCCCTTGTCCAAGTACTCGACGAGGTTGGCGTGGGTTCCGAGCGCAACGATCAGGTCGGCGCCCGACTCCCAGGCAAGCAGCAGCGCCAGGTCCTCGCTCGTCGCGGTGAGCGGCCACGTGTGGGCGCCCTCGGCAACCCCGAGCTTCTCGAGGCGCTCCATGCCCGGGGCTCGGCCATCCGCGTACGCGTGCACGATCAGCTCTGCCCCGCCCGTGAGCGCGGCGTCGGTCACCGAGTCCATGTCGCCGACGATGATGTCGGGCTTGAAACCGGCCGCGATGATCGCGTCGGCCCCGCCGTCCACGCCTACGAGCACGGGCCGAAACTCCCGGATGTAGGGCGTGAGGGCCGAGAGGTCCTCCTTGAAATCGTAGCCCCGCACCACGACCAGCACGTGCTTGCCGTGAATGTCGGTCGTTGTCGCCGGCACCCACGTCTCGTCGGTCAGGATCGCCCGCTCCTTGTCGAGGTACTCGATGGTGTTGCGGGCGAACTTGTCGAGCTGATCGCTCAAGCCCCGCCTTCGCCGCCTCCATCTTCTCCTCGACGGCGGTCACGGAGAGGCGCTCGCCGGTCGCGACGACCTGCCCGTCTCGCAGGACGCTGTCGCCCACGACCTCGATGGGGTCGCCTTCGGTGAGGTTCTCGAAGACATCCGGACCCGCGGCGTCGATAAGCGTCACGCCGCCGCGAGTGAGCAACAGCGGACCGACGTTGGGGTAGGCGCCCGAGATGGACGCCGCGGCGTTGACGACCACCTCGACGCCGGTCGCGAGGAGCGCCTCGGCACTCACTCGGTCCATGTCGACGTGGTCGATGATGGCGATGTCGTCAGGACCGAGCCGCTGGACCAGGTCCTTGGTGCGCTTATCGAGCTTCGCGATACCTTGGTGCCGCATGCCGCTCCACTGTCACGGAGTCACCGCCGAGCCGCTTTCGTCGGCTGTCTGCTCGCGTATCCTAGCACGAGCGCGGCGCCCCCCAGGAGGCGCGCGGGAGGCACGTCACGAAGTCGCGACCGCTCCCCGGGCACTCTCCAGAAGCTCGCTGGCGTGCGCTCGGCTCGCTTCAGAGTCGCTGCCCGACAGCATTCGGGCGATCTCGGCGATCCGCTCCTCGCCCGATACCCTGGTGACCTCCGTGCTCACCGCGCCCTCGCGAACCGACTTCGTCACGACGAGGTGATCGCTCGCGAACGCGGCAACCTGCGCAAGGTGCGTCACGACGATCACCTGGTGGGTCTGGGCGAGCACCGCGAGACGCGCACCCACCGCCGTCGCCGTGGCGCCGCCAACGCCGGAGTCCACTTCGTCGAATACGAGAGTCTCCACCGCGTCGGCCCTGCCGAGAACCACCTTGAGCGCGAGCATCACGCGCGAGAGCTCGCCTCCCGAAGCGATGCGTGCAAGCGGTCGAGCCGCCTGGCCCGGCGCGGGCGCGTACAGGAACTCGGCGCGCTTGGAGCCCTCAGGGGTCCATCTCTCGAAATCGAGCTCCGCGAACGAGACTTCGAAGCGAGCGCCCTCCATGGCAAGGCCCGGACGTCGCCTCTTGGAGCGCCGAGACGAAGCCCGGTGCGGCGTCCTGGCGCGCTCGGTCGAGCTCCCCGGCGCACTCGATCAGGCTCGAGCGGGCCGACTGGACCCGAGTCTCGGCCTGGACCAGGGCCGCGGAACCGTCCTCGTTCTCGGCGAGCGCGAGCACCGCCTCGTCGCGCCGCGCGAGCACCTCGTCGAGCGTGGGCCCGTACTTCTTCTTCAGCCCGCCTATCGCCGAGAGCCGAGCAAGTACCTGGTCCAAAGCGTGCGGATCGTGCTCCACCGAGTCGCGGTAGGCGCGGGCGGTCGCACCCGCGTCGTCCGCGAGCGCCTGGACCTCGGCCAGTTGAGTCGGCCAGCTCGTCGATTGCAGGGTCGATGCCGGCGACTCGGCCAAGCGAGGAGAGCGCCGCGCGACGCTGTCCATCGCCCCGCCTTCGCCCCGCAGCGCTTCGGCCGCTTCAGAGGCGGCCTGGGCGAGCTTCTCGGCGTGCTGCAATGCGGGCAGTCTCGCCTCGAGCTGCTCGTCCTCGCCGGGCTGCGGCCCTACGCGGTCGATCTCTTCGGAGACGAACCGAAGGTAGTCGGCGTCACGGGATGCGCGCTCGAGACGCTCCCGCAGTCCTGCGTGATACGCGACCGCCTCCCTGTATGCGCCGAAGGCCGCCGCGTAGAGGTCGCGTGCTCGCTCGACGCCGGCTCCCGCCCACCGGTCGAGGTACCCGAGATGGCTCGACGCGCTCAGAAGCGCCTGATGCTCGTGCTGACCGTGAAGGTCGACCAGCGGCCCGATCCGCTCCGCGAGGGCGGCTACCGTGGCCATCTCGCCATCGATCGCGCATCGGCTCCGTCCGTCGGCGCCGGCGCGTCTGCGAGCGAGAAGCTCGATCCCGTCGAGCGCGAACCGTCCCTCAACGAGCGTTTCTCGGGCGCCACTTCGCACCGCCCCCGAGTCGGCCCGCTCTCCAAGGAGCAGCTTCAGCGCGCCGAGTAGCGCGGTCTTGCCGGCGCCGGTTTCTCCGGTGAGCACGGTCATGCCCGGCCCGAACTCGAGCCATGCCTCCTCGATGAGCGCGAGATCGCGTACGTGCAGCTCCTCGAGCACCCGATCAGCCCCCGAAGAACTCTGCGGCGGCGGTCTCGTAGAAGTCGCGCCCGTCGAGCTTGACCAGCGAGACATCGTGGGTGCCGCGCGAAACGGTGACCTTCTCTATCGACCGCCTGCACGGCTTGGCGTCGCCGTCCACGGTGATGCACGCGTCCGCACGCGTCGGGTCCGGCAACGTGATCTCGACCGTCCCGGCGGGTCGGTGACGATCGAGCGGACCGCGAGCGTGTGCGGGGCGACGGGGACCACGACCATGCCCCCGAAACCGGGCGCCACCACCGGTCCGCCCGCGGACAGCGCATAGGCGGTGGAGCCCGTCGCCGTAGCGACGATCATGGCGTCCGCGTGGGTGTTCATCAGCCGATGCCCGTCGATCGCGAGTTCGAAGGCCACGACGCGCCCGGTCAGCCCGCGCCCTACAACGACCTCGTTGAGTGCTCGGTACGACCCGACCGAACGGCCGTCCATCACGACGTTGGCCAGCAGGGTGGCCCTGCGCTCGATGGCGGCCTCACCGGCAAGCGCGGCCTGGACCGCCTCGCGCATCGACTCCGCCCGGGCACCACTGAGAAACCCGAGCCGGCCGAACTTCACGCCGAG
This sequence comes from uncultured Actinomycetes bacterium, assembly GCA_963726325.1. Taxonomy (GTDB): domain Bacteria; phylum Actinomycetota; class Coriobacteriia; order Anaerosomatales; family PHET01; genus CAVPCY01. The sequence continues at coordinate 207,593 of CAVSCA010000002.1, forward strand.
CAGCGGGACGTCAGCATCTCCGATCAGATGGACGGTCTTGAGAATCGTCCCATCGCCGCCGAGCGCGACCGCGAGCGCAGGCTCGCCGATCTCGGCCGCGGTGACCGCGAAGGAGTCGAGCCCGGCCGCGACGGCGTCCGATGACTCAAGGACCGGCTCGATACCGTTGGCCGTGCACCAGGTGGCGAGTTCGACGGAGGCTCCGAGCGCCCTGGGGCTCACGGTGTTGGGGACAAGCAGGACCCGCACGTCATCCTCCCAGCGTCTTGTGGGCATCTTCGACGATCGCGACGACCGACTGCGTCGTCGGCGTACCGCATCTCGAAGCCCATACCCAGAACTCGATGTTACCCTCGGGACCCTTGATGGGCGAGAAGGTCGAGTCCGCGCACCACGAGCCCCGCCGCGCCGATCGCGTCGCACACGCCTTGCAGCGCATCGGCGTGATACGTCGGGTCCTTCACCACACCCCGTTTTCCCACCCTGGCCTTGCCCACCTCGAACTGTGGCTTTACCAGCGCGACCAGATCGGCGGACTCCCCCATCAGTCCGACCAGCGCCGGAAGGACTGTGCGAAGCGAGATGAACGAGACGTCCACCACCACGAGCTCGAAGGGTCCGCCAAGGTCGCCGCACGTCGGCGTGGCGTATGTTCACGCGCTCGAAGACCCGTCACGCGCTCGTCGCTGCGCAGCTGCCACGCAAGCTGCCCGTAGCCAACGTCGACCGCGGTGACCTCCGCAGCCCCGGACTGCAGCAGGCAGTCGGTGAAGCCGCCGGTACTCGCCCCGACGTCGACTGCGCGCCTTCCGGCGACGGCGACGTCGAAGTGCTCGAGCGCGCCGGCGAGCTTGTCTCCGCCACGAGAGACGAAGCGGGGCTTCTCGGCGACTTCGATCACGGCGTCTTCGAGAACCTGTTCGCCGGCCTTGTGGACGACCTGTCCCCCTACGCGCACCTCACCGGCGAGCACCGCCGCCCGAGCGCGCTCGCGAGAGGGGTACAGCCCGCGATCAACGAGAACCGCGTCGATGCGGCGTCGCACCATCGGTCCTCGTCTCAGCAGCCGCCACTTCCGAAGGCCCGGCCTCGGGAGCGAGGTCGAGAAGCCTGCCGAGCACCGCGCCGCGCACTCCGTCGGGCGTGAGTCCGATATCGGACAGCAGTTGCGATGTCGCGCCGTGGGGCACGAAGCAGTCGGGGATCGCGAGCCTCAACACCGGCGACGATATGCCGAGGTCAGCGTAGACCTCGCATACGCTCGCTCCGAAGCCGCCGGTCCCGGTGTTCTCTTCGATAGTGACCACGAGCCGGTGGTTCGAAGCCGCCCAACCAAGCGTCTCGGTGTCCACCGGCTTGACCCAGCGGGCGTTGACCACGCTGCACGACACGCCGTCGGCCTCGAGCAGATCGGCAGCGCCCTCGGCGACCTCGGCCATCCTGCCGACAGCCAGCAGCGCGACATCGCGTCCTCTGCGCCTGACTTCGGCGGTGCCGGGCTTCCAGACCACTCGCTCGCCGGAGTCCTCGATACCGGTCCCGACTCCGCGCGGGTAGCGGATCGCGACCGGCCCGCTCGCCGCAAGCGCGGTGTGCAGCGCGTCGGCCAGCTCGACCTCGTTGGCCGGCGCCATGACCATCATGTTCGGGATGGAGCGCAGGTACGTGAGGTCGAACACGCCGTGGTGCGTGGGGCCGTCTTCACCCACGAGGCCCGCACGGTCCAGGCAGAAGACCACGTGAAGGTCTTGCAGCGCGACGTCCACGATGAGCTGGTCGTATGCCCGCTGCAGGAAGGTCGAGTAGATCGCCACGACCGGCAGGCGACCGCCCAAGCGCAAGCCCCGCTGCCATCCCGACCGCATGCTCCTCGGCGATTCCCACGTCGTAGAAGCGCTCGGGGAACCGCTCTGCGAAGCGGTCCAGACCCGTGCCGGAAGGCATCGCCGCGGTGATGGCGACGATGCGCTCGTCGTGCTCCGCCTCTGCCACGAGCGCCTGGGCGAAAGCCTCGGTGAAGCTCACCGGGCCGCCCGAGCCGTTCGCCTTGCCGGTCTCGACCGAGAACGGGCCGATGCCGTGAAACGCGTCGGGCTTCTCCTCGGCGTGCTCGTAGCCCGCGCCCTTCTTGGTCACCGCGTGGATGATCACCGGGCCGTCGGTGGCTCGAGCTCGTGCGACGGCGCCCTCCACCTGCGCGATGTCGTGGCCGTCGATCGGGCCCACGTACGTCAGCCCGAGCTCCTCGAAGAACATCCCGGGTTTGAGCAAGAGCTGCTTCACCGACTCCTTGACGGCCTCGCCGGCGTCCACCATGCCCTTGCCCAGCGAGGTGACGCCAGGCGCGACTCCATCTCGTCGCGCAGCTTCACGTAGCGCGGATCGAGCCGCACGCGCGCGAGGTAGCTCGCGAGCGCCCCGACGTTCTCGGAGATCGACATCTCGTTGTCGTTGAGCACGATCACGATCTTGGTGCCGAGGTGACCGATGTGGTTGAGCGCCTCGAACGCCATTCCGCCGGTCATCGACCCGTCCCCGATGATCGCGAGGATGGTCTCGTCGGTGCCGCGCGCGTCGCGCGCAAGTGCCGCGCCCAGGGCCACCGAGAGCGAATCCGAGGCGTGCCCGCTGTCGAATGCGTCGTAGACCGACTCGCTGCGCTTGGGGAAGCCGCACACCCCGCCGTACTGCCGCAGCGTCCCGAAACGCTCGCGACGCCCGGTGAGTAGCTTGTGGACGTAGCTCTGATGGCCCACATCGAAGAAGATCCGGTCCGCAGGGCAGTCGAGAGCTCGATGAACGCCGAGGGTGAGTTCGACGACTCCCAGGTTGGGCGCCAGATGGCCGCCGGTCTCGGAGACGGTGGTCACGAGTTCATCGCGGATCTCCGCAGCGAGCGTCTCGAGCTGCGCCTCATCGAGCGACTTGAGGTCGCAGGGCGTCTCGATGCTATCCAGGATGCGCTTCGAGTCCACGCTCGCAGTCATCTCCGTATGGTGGTCCGCCAGCCGCATACGCGCGCCGTACAGACAGAATAGTATGCCCGCCCGGGCCTTCGCGCACGCTCAGACGCCCCGTCACCAGCGCGTTGCCTCAGCTTGCGGGTTCTTCTTCCTGCAGCAGCGATCGGCGTCGGCGGGCTCGTCGGTGGTAGCGGATGGCGGCTGTCGCCGCCCTCGCCTGTCGTCTCGTCCGGCGCCGGCGGATCGCGCTTCCCCGTCTCCGGCGGCCTCCCAATCGGCGTGATCGATCAGTTCCGTGCACTGGTTCGCCAGCCGAACACCCTCCTCGAGCAGGTCGAGGCTCTTCTCGAGAGAGGTGTCCTTCTTGCGGACCTGCACGACGATCTCTTCGAGCCGGGTGCGCGCGGTCGCGAAGCTGTAGGATTCCTCGGGCATAGCGTCATTCTCCGCTTCGATACTGCTCGGCGATCCTGCCGAGCACCCCATTCACGAACTTCGACGAGTCCTCTCCGCCGAACGTCTTGGCCAGCTCGACCGCTTCGTTGATGGCCACGCTCGCGGGCGTGTCCTCCGAGAAGAGCAGCTCGTAGGTGGCAACCCTCAGGATACTCCGGTCCACCATCGGCATTCGGGACACCGTCCAGTGCTCGGACGTGGTGCCTATCGTCTCGTCGATCCGCTGCAGATTGGCCTCGACTCCAAGTGCGAGGCTCTTGCAGAACTCGTCGGGCTCGCCGTTCTCGGTGGAGTAGGTATGGTCCTCGAGGATCCCGGCGACCGTCTCGCCGGTGATCTCGCGCTGGTACAGTATCTCGAGCGCTTGGAGTCGCGCTGTGTGGCGGTCTGAGCGCACCATCCTACTCGGGGAACACGACGCCGTCGACGTACACGTCCACAGCCGCGACCTCGACCCCGACCTGACTCGCAAGCGCATCGGCCACGGCGAACTGAACCTGCGACGCGACCTCGCGAAGGCGCGAGCCGTAGACCATCTGCACGTGGATCCGGGCCGTCAGAGCGTTGTTCTCGTCCACCGTGACGTCGACTGCGCGGGCCGAGCCCTTGCGCGACCCCTTCTGGACGAGGCCGGCGATACCCGGAGCGCCAACGCTCGCAACGCCCTCAACGGCCTCCGTGGCCACGGTCACGATGGTGTCCAGCACCGCCGGTGCGACACCCAGACCCTCGAGACGAATCTCATCCGACATCTTGTCTCCTGCTCTGTCAGCCGAGATTGAGCTCGGTCTCGACGAAGTCAGTATAGACCTCGCCTCTGCGGAAGGCGGGCGCATCGACCACTTGAAGGTGGAACGGGATCGTGGTGGCGATGCCGGTCACGATGAACTCGTCGAGCGCCCGATGGCCCCGTGCGATGGCCTCTTCGCGGGTCTCACCCCACACGATGAGCTTGGCAAGCAGCGAGTCGTAGGTGGGCGGCACCCGATAGCCCGAGTAGACGTGCGAATCCACCCGCACGCCGAACCCTCCCGGCGCGCTGAAGACCTCGACCAGTCCGGGGTTGGGACGGAAGTTGTGGGCCGGGTCCTCCGCGTTGATGCGGAACTCGATCGCATGACCGCGAAGCACGATGTCCTCTTGCCGGGCGTGCTTCATGGGCAGGCCCGAGGCGATGCGGATCTGCTCCTTGATGATGTCGACACCGGTGATCTGCTCGGTCACGGGGTGCTCGACCTGCACTCGGGTGTTCATCTCCATGAAGAAGAACTCGCCGCTCGTGTCGAGCAGGAACTCCACCGTGCCCGCGTTCTGGTAGTCGACGTTGCGGACCAGCTTGATCGCCGCCGCGCCCATCTCGGCACGCAGCTCCGGGGTCAGAGCCGGCGAAGGGGCTTCTTCGACGAGCTTCTGGTGCCTGCGCTGTATCGAGCAGTCGCGCTCGAACAGGTAGACCGCATTGCCATGCGAATCTGCGAGCACCTGTATCTCCACGTGACGCGGACGCGCCAGGTACTTCTCGAGATAGACGGTGTCGTTGCCGAATGCGGCTGCCGCCTCGGTCTTGGCCGCCGTCAGATTGAGCTTGAGCTCCGTCGGCGTCCTGCGCCACGCGCATACCCTTGCCGCCGCCGCCCGCCGAGGCCTTGACCAGCACGGGGAAGCCGACCTCGTTGGCGAAGCGGAGCGCCTCTTCGTAGCTCTCGACCGGGCCGTCACTTCCCGGGACGGTCGGCACCCCGGCCGCGTCCGCAGTCGCACGCGCCACCGCCTTGTCACCCATACGCTCGATGGCCTCCGGCGATGGGCCGATGAAGACCAGACCCGAGTCCGCGCACGCCCGCGCGAAAGCCGCGTTCTCGGCAAGGAAGCCGTACCCGGGATGCACCGCCTGGGCCCCGGTTGTCAGCGCTGCCGAGATGATGTTGGGCATGCTCAGGTACGACTGCGCCGAGGGCGCCGGCCCCACGCACACCGCGCGGTCGGCCATGCGCGCCGGCAGCGAATCGACGTCGGCCTCCGAGTAGACGGCGACCGTCTCGATGCCCATCTCCCTTGCAGCACGGATGACGCGCAGCGCGACCTCGCCGCGATTGGCGATCAGGATGCGATCGAACACGTGGCCTCCCGCCTAGACCGGCTCGTAGTAGAACAGCACGGTGCCGTACTCGACGGCGTCCCCGTTCTGCGCGCCGATCTCGCGGATGATGCCGGGCTCCTCGGCGTTGATCTCGTTCATCAGCTTCATCGCCTCGACGATGCACAGCGCCTGGCCCTCTTCGAAGGTGTCCCCCACCGTCACGAAGTCGGCGGCGCCGGGCGCGGGGGCCGAGTAGAACGTACCGACCATCGGCGAGACGACCGTCTTCCACGTCTCGGGGCGCTCGCTTGGCGCCGCCGAGGGCTCGGCGGCCGACGCCGCCGCGGCCGGGGCAGCGCCTGCCGAGGCGGCGGCCGGGGCCGCGACACCGGCGAACGCCTCGGCCTTGCGCACGGTGACCTTGGTGTCGCCCTCTTCGATGACGATCTCCGCGACGTCGGACGCCTCGATGACCTTGATCAGTTCGCGAATCTGACTGACGTCCACGGAATCGCCCTCCTTGTATGTGTGGACCTCCTCGCCCATGAGGAAGACCGCGTTCTCCGCGCCCTCGTGATGCGCAGTGAGATAGGTCGTGGCTTCGTTCGGGAAGAGGGCGTACATCAAGACGTCCTCTTCACTTCGGGCAAGCTCGCCGATCTCGGCAGCAGCCTCGTCGTAGGTCATCGTCACGAGCGATCCCGGACGAGTCTCGGGACCAAGCGGCTGCTCGTCGCCGAGAACGCGCGCGACGATCTCCTTGTCCATGGGCCCCGGCGCCTTGCCGTACAGCCCCTTGACGTAGTCCTTCATCTCGTTGGGCACGATGTTCCACCGCTTGCCCGTGAGCACGTTCATGACCGCCTGCGTGCCCACGATCTGGGACATGGGCGTGACGAGCGGCGGATAGCCCACCTCGGCGCGCACTCGCGGAATCTCGGCGAGCACGTCCGGAAGCCGGTCGAGCGCCTTCTGGAGCTCGAGCTGGCTGACGAGGTTGCTCATCATGCCGCCGGGAACCTGGTGGCTGAAGACCTCCATGGACAGCAGCGTGGTGATGCCGCGCTTCAGACCCTTGCGGCTGCGCACTTCTTCCCAGTACTCGGCTATCTCGAAGAGCAGGTCCAGATCGAGCCCGGTGTCGTAGGGCGACTCCTGCAGCGCGGCGACGATCATCTCGACCGCGGGCTGGCTGTTGCCGAAGGCCAGCGCCACGACGGCCGTATCGATGATGTCCGCGCCGGCCTCGGCGGCCTTGAGGTAGTTCATCGGCGCCATACCGCCGATGTAGTGGCAGTGCACGTGGACCGGGAGCCCGACCTCGTCCTTCAGCGCACGCACCATCCGCTCGGTCCTGAACGGGGTGAGCATCCCCGCCATGTCCTTGATGCAGATGGTGTCGGCGCCGATCTCCTTGAGCTGCTGCGCGTAGTCGATGAAGGAGTCCAGCGTGTGCACCGGAGACACCGTGTAGCTGATCGCGCCCTCGAAGTGCCCCCCGGCCTCTTTGACCGCGCGCCCCGCGACTTCGACGTTGCGGATGTCGTTGAGGGCGTCGAAGACTCGGAAGACGTCGATGCCGTTGCGCCTCGAAGCCGCTACGAACCTCTCGACGATCTCGTCGCTGTAGTGGTGGTATCCCACGAGGTTCTGGCCGCGCAGCAGCATCTGCAGCGGGGTCTTGGGGCAGTGCTTCTTGATGATGCGCAGACGCTCCCAGGGGTTCTCGTCCAGGAAGCGGAGGCACGAATCGAACGTCGCGCCGCCCCAGACCTCCATGGACCAGTAGCCCACCGAGTCCATCTTGGGCAGGATCGGCAGCATGTCGCCGATCTCCATGCGCGTCGCCCACAGCGACTGGTGCGCGTCTCGCAGAGTCGTATCGGTGATGTGTATAGGTCGCATCGCGGCTCCCCTGCGTGTTGCGAGCGGCCCTTGATACGCGGCCGCGCACCAGGTAGCAAATCAGTATATACGAGGCCGAGCGGGTCGAGTACGCCGACCACGCCCGGCCTTCGTTCGCAGAAGCGGCCTCTAGACGCGAGTGATGTAGCGTCCGTCGCGGGTGTCGATCTTGACCTTGTCCCCGGTGTTCACGAACATCGGCACCTGCACGACCGCGCCGGTCTCGAGCGTCGCGGGCTTGGTGCCGCCCTGAACGGTGTCGCCCTTGAAGCCGGGGTCCGTCTCGGTCACCTCGAGCTCGACGAACATGGGCGGCTCGACACCCATGTACTCGCCATCGGCGGTCATGACCTCGACCTCGTCGTTCTCCTTGAGCCACTTCGCACCCTCGCCCAGGAAGTCGGCCTCGAGCTCGATCTGCTCGTAGGAGGTGTTGTCCATGAAGTAGTACGTGGAGCCGTCGTTGTAGAGGTACTGCATCTTCTTGGTCTCGATGCGCACGTCTTCGAACTTCTCGCCGGCCCGGAAGGTGTACTCGACCACGCGGCCGCTCTTCAGCTCCTTGAGCTTCGTGCGCACGAACGCCCCGCCCTTGCCGGGCTTCACGTGCTGGAACTCGATGATGACCCAGCGCTTGCCCTCGTGGACGATGCACATGCCGTTCTTGAAGTTCGCGGTCGTGACTGGCACTGCCGTACTCCTTCTTTCGTGCCCGTACCCGCGCAAGCGGATGGGCTCTACACCTCGATGAGCGACTTCGGTGACGCGGTCAGGACGCGTGCTCCGTCCGGCTCCACCACCACCAAGTCCTCGATTCTAACACCGCCGAAATCGGGGATGTAGATTCCCGGCTCGATGGTGATGACGCTCCCCGCGGGTAGGTGCCCCGTCGCTCTGGGGCCTACGCGGGGCAGTTCATGGACCTCCATGCCCACGCCGTGACCGAGGCCGTGCGTGAAGTACTCGCCGAAGCCACGCGCATCGATCACCGCGCGCGCCGCCCCGTCGACCGTCTTCGCGGCCACATCCGCCGCGCACGGCCGCGATTCCGGCCAGGTTCGCGTCATGAACCGCCGAGTAGATCTCCCGTTGGCGCTCGGATGCCGCGCCGACGACGACGGTCCGCGTCATGTCCGCGCAGTAGCCGTCGACACGAGCGCCGAAGTCGAGCTTCACGAAGTCACCGCGTTGGAGTTCGCGATGCGGTCACCGTCGCGTGCGGCCTGGCCGAGTTCGGGCCGCTCGCAACGATCGGCGGGAACGCGACGCCCTCGCTCCCCTCTCGGCGCATGAAGAACTCGAGCTCCAGCGCGATATCGCGCTCGGCGCGCCCGGGCGTGAGCGCGCCCAGGATGTGCGCGAAAGCCCGGTCTGTGAGCTCCTGCGCGGCCGCGATGCGCTCCACCTCGGCGGGCTCCTTCACGCATCGGATCGTCTCGACCCAGTCGCTCACCGACTCCACGCTGCCTGCGAAGCATGCCGAGAAGGACTCGAACGCGCTGTGGGCCACGGAAGCCTCGACGCCGAGCCACTCGGCGCCGAGTTGTTGCGCGCGCGAACAGACGGCCTGCCGCATCTCGTCTCTGACCACCACGATCTCCCACGGCGTGCCTTGCGCAGCCGCCTGCAGGGCGGTCGCATACCGTGAGTCGGTGAACAGCAGGGCTGCGGCGTTGGTCACCAGGGCGACGTGCGCCTCCTCGCCGTCGAACACTCCCTCGAAGCCGGTCAGATACGCTACGTTCGCAGGACGAACGACCGCTATCGCACGCGCATCGTCCGAACCGAGGCGCGTTCGAAGCGCCTCGAGCCGTGGAGCCGAGTTCACGAGCGCTCCTTGGCCAACTTCGCCACCGCGCGCAGGCCAAGCATGTAGCTCGTCACGCCGAGACCGGAGATCTGACCCGCGCACACAGGGGCGATCACGCTTCGGGCGCGGAACTCCTCCCGAGCATGGATGTTGGACAGGTGCACCTCGACGACGGGCAGGCCGACGGCGGCCACCGCATCGCGCAAGGCGTACGAGTAGTGCGTGAGCGCGCCCGGATTGATGACGATGCCGCCGCAGGTCCCGGCCGCCGCCTGCACCGCGTCGATGAGCTCGCCTTCGTGGTTGCTCTGCTCGAAGGTGACCTCGATGCCGAGCTCAGCGGCGAGCGACGCGAGCGCGGCCTCGATGTCGTCGAGCTTCGCCGAGCCGTACACCTCGTGGCTCGCGAGTTCCGAGCAGGTTGAGATTGGGACCGTTGAGCACGAGTATCCGCACCATCGGATTCACTCGCCTCCCTTCGTCGAGGCCCATGCATCCAGATGGGCCGAGATCGTGACGTCTTGCACCGGCACGCAGTGCCACGAGGCCGGCTCATCGACGAGCACCATCCTGACCACGCCCGATCGGCTCTTCTTGTCGGAGTGCATCGCCTCGAGCACCGCGGCGGGTTCGATCCGCTCGGCGATAGGCTCCAGACCGAGTCGATCGAGCAGGCGGTCCTGCCGCCTCACGAACTCGGTCGTGGCCGTGCCGACCTGGACGCTCACCCGCGAAGCGAAGCGCATCCCCTCGGCGACCGCCTGCCCGTGGGTGACGGTGCCGTAGCCCAGGACCTTCTCGATCGCGTGGCCGAGCGTATGGCCGTAGTTGAGGCACTCGCGGGGGCCCTCTTCCTTCTCGTCGCGCTCAACGACCCCCGCCTTGAAGCGCACGCATCGCTCGACGAGTTCGGTGACGACATCGAGATCGCGCGCAACGACTTGGTCGACACGTTCCTCGAGCCATCCGAGGAACTCCTCGCCGTCGAGCACCGCGCTCTTGGCTACCTCGGCTAGTCCGGAGAGCCACTCGGCCTCAGGCAGAGACGAGAGCACCGCTATGTCGGCGATCACGCCGAGGGGCTGCTTGAACGCCCCCGCAAGGTTCTTGCCCGCGCGGAGGTCCACGCCGGTCTTGCCACCCACAGACGAGTCCACCATCGCGAGCAGCGTCGTGGGCACCTGGATGAAGTCGATTCCTCGCAGGTACACGGCCGCCGCGAATCCTGCCAGATCGCCGATGACCCCACCGCCGAGCGCCACGACCGCATCCGTGCGCGACAGCCCTCCGGCTGCCAGCGTCTCGCACAGGTCTCCGGCCACCGCCCAGCTCTTGGTCGTCTCACCGGCCGGCACCGTGAGCGAGAGAACCCTGAAGCCCTCACGCGCGAGCGCCGTGTCCAGCTTCATCCCGAACAGGGCGCCAACGGTCTCGTCGGTGACCAGAGCCACCGAGTCGGCGGGCGTGAGATCGCGGATCATCGGACCGATCTCGTCGAGCGCGCCGGCTCCTATCTCGACGTTGTAGAGGGCGCCTGGCGCCCTCACGTGCACGGTCGCACTCATGCTGTGAGCCCTTCGACGTCGTGGAGTATCTGGCGGTGATCTCGGCGGGCGTGCGGCCAACGGTATCCACGGTCAGGTCGGCGACGGATCGGTAGAGCGTCTCGCGCGCCGACAGCAGTGATGTCGCTGCCAGCGCGCCACTGGCCCCGGCAAGCAGCGGTCTGGTCTTCGCGTCGCCGATCCGAGCAAGAGCCTCACCTGCGGTCACCTCGAGGTAGATGACCGTGCCCAGCTCCTTGAGCAGGGCCCGGTTCTCGGGACGCAAGACGACGCCTCCCCCGCACGCGACGACGCTCGGCTGCTGCGCCCGAGAGCGACTGGAGCTCGGCGGACTCGAGATCGCGAAACGCGTCCTCGCCGTCCTCGGCGAAGATGGCGGCTATCGGCTTGCCCGCCGCCTCGACAACACGGTCGTCCAAGTCGACGCAGGGTTCGTCCAGCGCCTCGGCGAGTCTGTCGGCCACGGTGGACTTCCCCGCACCCATGAATCCGACGAGGAAGATGTGGCCCTTGGGGGCGCGATCGCTCATCCGGGGATGCGCTCTGCGTACGCCTTGAGTGCGACGACGATGTCTCCGAGAGCGTCGGACCCGAACTTGTCCATGTAGGCGGATGCCAGCGCGAACGCGACCTCTGCCTCCGCGACCACCGCGGCCGCCGGTACGGCGCACACGTCACTGCGCTCCTTGCTCGCATCGACCGGCTCCATGGTGTCGAGATCGATGCTGGCGAGCGGACGCATCAGGGTGGGAATCGGCTTCATCGCGGCTCGCACGACCAGAGGCTCCCCATTCGTCATGCCGCCCTCGAGACCGCCGGCGTGATTCGTGTCGCGCACGATTCCGCGTCCTGGCTCGAAGCGCAAAGCATCGTGCGCTTGCGAACCCGGGACGCCGGCCAGAGTGAATCCGTCGCCGAACTCGACTCCCTTGATCGCGGGAATCGACATCAGGCCGGCGGCTATCCGACCATCCAGCCTGCGCTCGGCTTCGGCGTAGGTCCCCACTCCGGGAACCAGCCCGGTGGCCACGACGACGAAGACCCCTCCAAGCGACTCGCCATCGGCGCGCGCGGCGTCGATGGCGGCCTTCATCGCCTCGGTCGCCACGGGGTCCGGGCACCGGACGGCGCTCGCCTCGACGGCATCCGCATCGGGCACCGCGGGCAGATCGGTCAGACGCGCTCACCGACCCGATCGACTCGACGTAGGACACGATCTCCACGCCCAGCTCGCGAAGGAAGGCCTTCGCGACCGCGCCCGCCGCGACACGCGCAGCGGTCTCGCGCGCGCTCGCGCGCTCGAGTACGTCGCGCGTGTCGTCGGACCCGATCTTCAGAACGCCCGACAGGTCGGCGTGGCCCGGACGAGGCCGCGTCTCGCGAACGCCTTGCGGCTTGTCGCCCGTCGCGGCCATCACGTCGGTCCAGTTGTCCCAGTCGCGGTTGGTCACGGCGAGCGCGACCGGGCTGCCGATCGTGGAGCCGAAGCGCACGCCCGACAGGATCGTGACCCGATCGGTCTCGATGAGCTGCCGCCCGCCCCTGCCGTAGCCACGCTGGCGACGCGCAAGGTCGGCGTCGATGAGTGCGGGGTCCACCGGGATGCCTGCCGGCACGCGCGACACGATTGCGGTCAGTGCGCGACCGTGCGACTCACCTGCGGTGATATAGCGCATGTGCGTAAGCCCTTCCGCAGTGCCTAGTGTCCGCCGATTCTACCAACACGGACGGCACGGCGGCGACCTACTTGGATATGCCCTGTCCCACCGTCAGCGTGACACGGCTGTCTCCGTAGAGCATGACGACCGTTCCGTTCGTGGTGTCGATGCTCAGGACCTTCCACGGCGAATTCGGGATCGATTCGCCCTCAGAGAGCGTGTACGTCTGCCCGTTCCACACCAGTTCGGCGACGGGTTCGCCGTCGACGGTGGAGACACTCGGCCAGATACAGCGTATTGTCCGGAACGTCGACCGAGCCGCCATCGCTGCTCCCGGAGCTGCTCGAAGTGAGAGTCACCTTGACGGTGGGCTCGAACACGTTTCGGAAGGTGAAGACGTCTTCCGGTGCCGGCAGCGGACGCGGAGCGACGCTCGCTTCGGCGGAGCCGGTGGTGCCGGTGGGCGTCTCGGTCTTGACCACTACGGCCTCCGAGCCCGACTTGCTCGACTGGCCCAAGCAAGAAGAACGTGCCTATGACCGCGATCGCTATCAGCACAACGACGATCGCGATGCCTCCGATGACGAGCTTGCCTGCCGTCGTCGAGAAGAAGCCGGGGCGCTTCTCGGGCTCGACCGCAACATCCGCAGGCGGCGAGGATGGCGCGTCGGGGGTTCCAAAGTTGTCGACCACTGTCATCGCCTCCCTACTGCGGCTGGTCCGGCGTTGGGGCCGGGACGCTCGAGCTGGACTCGGACGAATCGGGAATCACGTAGACCTCCAGGTTGGCGGTCGTCGAGACCTGGTAGTAGGGCGGCAGCTTGATGCCCGCCTCGGCCCCCGAGGTCTCGTCGAGAAGCGTCGACTCGAACTCAGCGACCCGCACCTGCCGAGAGAGACGTCGCAGCTGCTGCAGATAGTCGACGGAGTCCGCCCACGTTCCCCAGAACTCGATCGCGACCGGGATGGTGACGAAGTCCTCGCCGTCCTCCTGCGTGGGATCGCTCGGCGTCACGATGCGCAGGCTGACGCCGGTCGAGTACGCCACGTCCTGCAGTTCGATGATCAGCGACGGCAGCTCGGGGTTGGCCGGGACTGCGTTGCTGAGCTGTATCAGCGTCGCGTCGGTGACAGATGCCGCATCCTTGACCTCTCGGCGCTGCTCGAGGAGCGCCGTGGCGGCCTGCGCCTCCTGCTCGGCCGTGCTCGATCTGCGCTCCGAGATCCTTCATCGCGTTGAACGCGGGGAGGATCAGTACCGCGAAGAGAAGGATGACCACCAGGCCCGCCGCTACGGCAACGGCGATGAGCTTGTTTCTCGGGTTGAGTTTCATCGTCGTCACCTACTTTCCGGTTGTCGGGTCGGCGCGGCGCAACGACTTTGCCGGTGGACGTGAACTCCAACACGGTCGAGCTGGCGTCGGCTGACTGGCTCATGGGCTGGAAGGTCGTGTAGGGCTTGACCTCTGCGATGGTCAACCAGACATCGTTGAGGTCCTTGAGGGCGCCCAGCCTCACGAGCGTGGCCGCCACCGACTTGTAGCCCTCCTTGACGTTGGGCTGGCTGTTCACGGGCGTGAAGGCGATCATCTCCATCCCGTTGACTTCGCTGCACTTGAGCCGGTTGGTCCACACCTCCTCGGGCAGAACCAAGGTGATGTCCTCGGCAAGACCGCCCATATCCACGCGACCGGCGAGGGCGTCGGCAGCTGCCTTCTGGCGAGCCTCGAGATCACCGCGCTGCTGTTCGAAGATCGCGAGCGAGTCTGCCTGAGCCGTCAGCTGCGCCGTCGTCTCCTGGGTCTGCTGGAGAACCTGAGCACGCTGGCTCACGAGGAACTGAAGGAGGATCCAGATCATCACGATGATGGCGATCAGGATGCCCGCAGTGAGAAAGACGTAGGGGTAGTAGCGGTCGTACTTCCGCCGTTCGATTATCTCGGGGGGCAGAAGGTTGATCTGAACCATCTAGCTCACCCCCCCAAGCGCAAGGCCGACAGCCGGAGCGCAGCCCATCCTGTCTTCCAGCACTCTGGCCTCGGCTGCGGAATCGAGCCGGACCTGGGCGAGCGGGTCACCGAGCATGACCTGAGTCTGCAGCCCCTTCTCGAGGTACTGCGGCAGGTTGATCAGCGTGGCGCCGGTGCCCGTAAGGATGATCCGCTTGATCGCGCTCGCCTGATTGGCCTGGGTCAGGTAGTAGTCCAGCGAACGCCTGACCTCTGCGATGAAGCGATTCGTCTCGCGCTCGAGCGCCTGTTGGGCGTTTCTCGCCGTCTCGGCGTCGACCCCCGGAACAGCCGGTGGCTCTCCTTCGAGCGGCGGCAAGCCCACCTGGATCTTGAGCTGCTCGGCCTCGTCGTAGGTCAGGTTCATCACGTTCGCGATGGCCTGCGTGAACTGCTTGCCGGCGAGAGCCGAGACACGCGTGAAGCGCGGCACGCCGCCCTCGACGACCGCGATGTTGGTCAGACCGGAAGTGACGTGGATGATGCCGGTGGCCCCATCGTCGGCCATGATCGGGAACGACCGGGGAATCGACACCCAGCAGCGCACGCACGATCGCGAACGCCGTGAGATCGATGCGGGCCAGCTTCAGCCCCGCCGCCTCGACCGTCTCGACGGCCGAGTTGACGACCTCGCGGGCGGCGGCGATGAGCAGCACCTCCATCATGTGCTCGTCGGCCGGCGTCATGTAGTCACCGATGACGTCGTGAGAGAGGATGGCCTCTTCGACCGGGATGGGAATGTAGTCCTGCGCCTGGTACTGGATGGCGCCCTGAAGCTCGCTCTTCTCCATGAAGGGCAGGTCGATCAGACGCACGACCACCTTCTGGTTGGCGAGCCCGATCGCGACGTCCTTCGTGCGGAACCCCGCCTGCTTCCACAGCTCGGCGATAGCCGAGCCTGCAGCCTGGGGATCGACGATCTCGCCCTCGACAACAGCGCCGAAGGGCATGGGCGAACGCCCGTACCCGGATAGGATGAAACCACCGCCCGCCGCGCGCACCTGGGCAGCGCGAACGAAGTCTGTCCCGATATCGAGACCGATAGGCGGCTGCGGGGAGCCGAACCCAATAGGAGCCAACGCTTCCTCCCTATGCTGCTGCGACTACGGCTACGTCTGTTACTGCTTTTGCGATGGTCCTGCGCAAAATACTAGCACAGGCACGCTGTCAAACAAGCGCGAGCCCCTCGCTCGCGATTGGTGCTACTGCAACCGGGACCACGTGCCCGGAATCACCACGCCGCCCCCGTAGTTGTTGCCACGCGGATCGCTCGGGCTTCCGGGGGTGCCGTCAGGCAGGATCGCCTTGGTCATGTTCGACTCCATGTACAGGTCCGTGTGCGGCTGCATGGAGTTGATCGAGTTGGCGTGAACCGCTCCGTGAAGCGCGCCGCTCATGTAGATGTCGAAGTCACCGTTGGCGAAGATGATGCCTTCGAAGGTGCCTCCATCAAGCGTGATGTCCTGCCCCACGAACTCGAGGCACATCTCGGAGCTCAGGTCGTCGGGCTGGTCGTCACCGCCCACCGGCTGGAAGGTGCCGCCGGTGTCGATCAGCACGTTGCCGGTCGCGACGATGATGCCGCTGCCCTTGTAGTCCTGCCACGCCCGCATCCGATGGTCACGTCCCCGTCGACGAAGACCACTCCGTCGACGTAGAGCGTGTTGTCATCGGTGTCGAACGCGAAGTCGTCCCAGTTGGTCGCGACGCCGGCGGTCTTGGTGACCTTGCCGAACGACGCCGACGCGCCGGTGATGGTCAGGTTGCCGTCTATCTCCTTGTAGTAGTTCGTCGCGTTCTGGGCCTTGGTGCCGGTGTAGGTCGTCGGCATGCCCGTGGTCGACACCTCGCCGTTGGTGGGCGTGCTGCCGTCCCCGTGGTCCGTGCCCCGCAGGTTGTCGGAGGACTCCGCGCGCGCCTTGGCGAGCATCCTGTCGTTGTAGTCGGGGTCGGTCCACGGAAGCTCGAGCTTCGGACAGCTGCTGTACACCTTCACGTTCGACGGGATTCCGGACTGGGACCCGCGCACGAACATGGGGTACTTGGAGCCCGAGGGCACCGGCACGAAGTCAGTGCCAGCCTTGACGATCGCATTGCCCTGGACGAAGAGCGGTCCGCCGACGAAGACGACGTTCGAGTTGACGTCAAGGTCGCCGCCTACGTAGAACGGCCCCGAGATGGTCGAGTTGCCGTTCCACGCCGAGGCAGAGCCCATCGGGCCCATGTCGGGGTTGTTCTTCGACGAGATGTTGGTGGACCACAGATCGAAGAAGTAGAAGTCCTGGCGGACCATCGCGCCCTCGCCGCTGGCCGTCGCACTCGATATCAGGCTGTAGCGGTACGGCACCGCCGGGTCGAATCCCACCTGGACCACGTAGGTGCCGTCCGGCGTCGAGCCCGCGCGCTGGTAGGTCGTCTGCCCTGAGGTGAAGTTGCTCTCGTTGAACGTGGCGAGCTCGCGCTCCATGCCCGAGTTCGCGACCTGGAACGCCGCCTCCTCGTTCTGGAGCCGGCCGGTCGAGTGCATGGCCTGACTCGCCATGGCGTAGCCGCCCATCGCGAAGATGGTTATCAGAGCGATAGCGCCCATGACGACGACCATCGCTATACCCTGGTCGTCTCGCGCAAGAGATCTGATGTCACGCATCATCGGTCCTGCCCCACTCTCGTTCACTACCGGTTTCTGAAGAAGACCCGGCGTTGGTCGTAGTAGTCCTGGTTGTCGTAGCGCGCCTCGACGCGCACGACGACCTGGGTCGCATCGGCGGGCGTCGAGGGCGTGAGCACTCCGGCGTCGTCGGTCTTGTAGTACGTGAAGAGCGGCTTGTTCTTCAGGATGTTGGTGTTGCGCGAGCCGGAGGTCGGCGATCACCTTCTGCCATACGGTCGAGCGGTTCACCGACGTATTCGCGTCGTTGGCTCCCACGTTGTAGACCGTCTCGACGAGCCTGCCGTCGTTGGTGGCCTGATAGACGTGGCGCTCCTTCGCGTTGTCGGCGTTCTGGTCGGTCAATACGCTGAGCAGGTAGTCGCCGGAGCCCGAGTCGATGCTCAGGTTCTGAGAGATGACGACGTCCATCAGCTGCAGGGGCTCGGTGATCGAGGTCGACACGAAGGCGTTGCGCCGCTGGATGTCGCCCGACTGGAAGGTCAGCTGCAGCGCCGCGTACGCGACGGTGAGCACCATGCCCAGCAGGGACATGACCACGAGCAGCTCGGTGAGGGTGAAGCCTCTATCGTCGCGGAGTCCGATGCGCACCTCGATCACCACCGCACCACGTAGGCGAGGTTGGTCGCGGGCGGGCTGGTGTTGCTGATGCTCGGGATGGAGCCCTTCGCGTAGTTCGAGTACACCGTCTGCGACGTCGCACCCGTCGGGGGTGATGGTCACCCTGAGTCGGTACTCGGGCGGCGGTGGGATTGACGTTCTTCTTGATGGTCTGCGCAAGCGCCTCGCTGAAGTCATACGCCTGATTCGCATTCCACTTCGCGGTGACCGCGCTCGTGATATCGGTGGTCGCGTTCGCCGGCGCCGCCGCCGGTCCGCTCCATCACCACGGTGACGTAGCTGTAGGGCACGCGCGGCTTTGGCACCGAGAACCGGCTCGTGTAGGTCCACGTGTCGTTGGAGCCGTTGTACTTGACGCGCGAGACGTCGTGCGTGCCATTGAGCACGGGTCGCGTCAGCACCGCGGCCGACGTACCCCAGGGTCCCGTGTGGTTGAGCACGCTGTGGCCCTGCGCGCGCGCCGCATACATCGCGAGCGGAGCCGCGGCAGCGGTCTTGGTGCCGGCGTCGACGGTGACCGGAGTCCAGTCGGTGATGGTCTGGGACGCGCTCAGCTTCTCGTAGACCTCGTAGGCGTAGTGATCGGTGGGCCGGTCGCCGTCGACGACCTCGGTCCACGACAGGCCGAGCGTCTGGGAAAGGTCGGCGTTCGGGGTGTTCGACAGCGTGGTGGCCGGAGCCGCAGCGGGGCCGTAGTTGTCGACGAGGAACGTCCGGCGCATCGGCACGCTCGCCCGATCCATGTCGTCGTAGGCGATGATCGTGACGGTCCGAAGTCCGTCGAGCACCTCGGGGGCGTTCGAGGAGTCACGCTGGTTGGTGTTCCACGAGAACGCCCACTCCTCGTCGTCGGAGGGGCGTCGTCACGTCGTGCCACGAGAGCGACCCCGGCATGACGGTGTTGGTCTCCTTGAGCGGGATCGGAGCCCGCGATGCCATCGACGGTGTACTCGAAACGCATGATGTTGTTGCTCGTCTCACTCCACGCGTGACCGACGATCTGGATGCTCGTGGACGTGCCGCCGATCTTGTTGCCCTGAAGCGTTGCCCCTCCGACCGGCGTGGGGTCGACGAACTCGATCATCGGCCCGTTGCTGCCGGTGTCACGCACCGTGCCGCCTATCCGGTCGCGGATGACGGCGAACGACGAGTAGCGCACCGCCGGGAAGCCCGGGCGCGTGCCGATGCCGCTGACCCGGACTTCTTTCGTGTTGTTCTGTGCGGTCCGGTCGGTGACCACGAAGGTGAGCGTGATCGTCACGCCGTCGGCGGTGTTTATCACCTTGGTATGCGGGATCTGACCGCCGGAGGTGTCGTAGTCGACCTCCTCGATGCGATAGCGTCCGGATCTTCTCGAGTTCGCTCGCTATCGCGTTGGTCAGCGCGGAGCGGCTCTTGGCCGACACGGTCATGTTCGTGCTCATGCCGAGAAGGCCCACCAGGGCCGTGAGTGCGAAGAAGAGGATCGCTGCGGCTACTACCAGCTCGACGACGGTGAACCCGTCATCGCGCTTTCCGCCCGCTGTCGCTCGCCACATGGCCTTTTCACCTTCCGCATCCAGGGCACACTCTCCCACTGAGATGTATCGGAAGACGGGCGGCGCGACTTGACTGCGTGATTCAACTCACAGAAAGGCCGAGTACCATGCCCAGACCTGCTGGCCGAAGACCACGACCGCGATCGCGCCAAGCGAAAGGTAGGGCCCGAAGGGTATCTTTCGGCGTGCTCCGCCCTCGCCTCGCAGCGCAAGACCGCCCAGCGCGCCGGCGATGCTGCCGAACATGAGCGCCATGAGCACGTACGGTCCCAGGAAGATCCCCATGGCGGCGAGCAGCTTGACGTCGCCCATGCCCAGACCGGTCTGTCCGCGCAGCGCCGAGTAGACCGCCGAGATCGCCAGCGGCAGCGCCCCGCCCAGAAGCAGGCCGGCGGCGGCGAACGCCCACGGCTGAGCAAGCGCGCCACTACCCGGCAGCAGCGGAACCGCGGCAACTCCTGCGAACTGCGCAACCGCGACGCCCGCTACCCCGATCGCGGCGAGCAGCCCCACCAGCGAGTTGGGCAGGCGCATCGTGTCGAGGTCGATGAAGGACAGGATCATCAGCAGGTAGACGAACGCGATGGCGAATCCCAGCGCGAGGGTCGGCCCGAAGACCGCCCACATCAGCAGCCACAAGGCGCCCGATGTCAGCTCCACCAAGGGGTAGCGGGCGCTGATCGGCGCCGAGCAGTTGCGGCACCGCCCGCGCAGCAGCACCCACGAGAGCACGGGGATGTTGTCGCGCCACTGGATCTGCGTGCCGCACGACGGACACCGGGACGGCGGCGAGGAGAGCGACTCGCCCCTGGGCAACCGCCAGATGACGACGTTGGCGAAGCTGCCGAAGAGCAGCCCGAACAAGGCCACGGCGATCGGTGCGAGCCACTGCGCTGCGTCCACGTGCGTGCGCTCTCCAGTCTGACAGGGCCTGTGCGCCTCGGTTCGAACGAGCACACTATACGCGAGTGAACGCCGCTGCTTCAGTGCAGCCGCAACGCAGAACCGGCCGGTCAAGTGACCGGCCGGTTCGCCTTGGATGCCTGTCTGGGCGTTTGCCCGACTACGGTTACTCGTAGTTGTGGTCGGCCTCGGCTGCAGCTGAAGTCGCCGTCGGCAACCGTGTAGGTGTTCGCGGCGATCGGGCAGTCAGACGAGCCGGCCCAGTCCTTCACGTAGACGCCCGTGGTGCCGTCACCGGGGTCGGCGTGTTCAGAACGGCGGCGGCAGCCGCGATCGTGTCGAGGCCAGCCTTGTCGTTGGCCGGGTTCGCAGCGACCCACTGCTCGGTGGCACCGTCGAGGGTGCGCAGGTTCGCCTGGCACGCGCTACTTGCGAGCCGAAGCGCTGGCAGCGTTGAAGACCGGGATAGCGATGGCAACCAGGATACCGATAATGAGAACGACCACCATGAGCTCGACGAGGGTGAATCCCTCTTCCTTACGGAACAGCTTCATGCGTGTCGCACCTCCTCTCCCCTTTTCGGGGCTAGTGGGGTGGCCCGATGCCTCCCCTCCGTCAGTGTTCTGTATCGACCGCGGCGAGCAGGCACTTTAGCGGCAATCTCGGCAACCCCGCCCCAACGTGACGGCCGTCACGCAGAAGGGCCCGGATCGCCCGGGCCCTTCGATCGTATCTGTCGGGTCGCGCCTACTTGACGAGCGTGATGACCTGGAACATCGGCAGGTACAGCGCGATGACCATGGCGCCCACGACCAGGCCGAGAGTCGCCATCATGAGCGGCTCGATGAGCGAGGTCAGGCCGTCGACCGCCGCGGAGACCTCTTCGTCGTAGAAGTCGGCGATCTTGTTGAGCATCGCGTCGAGCGCACCGGTCTCTTCACCGACGGCGATCATCTGCACGAGCATCGACGGGAACACCTTGCTCTCGGAGAGCGGCTTGGCGATCGTCTCGCCTTCGCGGATGGCCGAGCGCGCCTTCTTGACCGCCTGCGCGACGACCTCGTTGCCCGACGTGTCGGCGACGATGTCGAGCGCGGACAGGATCGGCACGCCCGCCGAGACCAGCGTCCCGAACGTACGGGTGAACTTGGCAAGCGCGATCTTGCGGGTGAGCGATCCGAACACCGGCATGCGGAGCTTCGCTCCGTCCCAGATCAACTTGCCCGGGCCCTTGGACCACCACTTGAACGCGAAGATCGCGCCGGCGAAGCCCACGACAACCGCGATTCCGCCGAGTCCGGCGACGAAGTCCGAGATGTCCACCAGCACCTGCGTCATGAACGGCAGCTTGCCTCCCATGTCCGAGAACATCTTCTCGAACGTGGGAACCACGAAGACCATCATCGCGGCAAGGATGACCAGGACCAGGCCGCCCATCGCGATCGGGTAGGTCATCGCGGACTTGATCTTGCCCTTGAGGCGCTGTTCCTGCTCGAAGTGGTCGGCGACGCGGTTCAAGACCTCGTCGAGCACACCACCCGTCTCGCCCGCTCGGACCATGTTGACGAAGATCGGCGGGAAGACGCGGGGGTGCTTTCCGAGCGAATCGGAGAGCGACTGACCCGCTTCGACATCCTTGCCGACCTGCTGGATGATGTCGCGCATGTAGGCGTTGTCGGTCTGGCTTGCCAGGATCGACAGGCACTTGGTCAGAGACAGGCCGGCGTTGATCATCGTCGAGAACTGCCGCGAGAAGATGGTCACGTCCTTGGTCTTGACGCCGGTACCGAACGTGATGCTGTTCAGCGAC
This sequence comes from uncultured Actinomycetes bacterium, assembly GCA_963726325.1. Lineage (GTDB taxonomy): Bacteria > Actinomycetota > Coriobacteriia > Anaerosomatales > PHET01 > CAVPCY01. Next base: position 229,579 of record CAVSCA010000002.1, read on the forward strand.
GACAGACCACCCTGCTGGTCGAGCTCGAGGATGATGTAGCCCATCTGAGTGAGCTTGGACTGGACTGCCTCTTTGCTCTCGCCGTCCAGCTTGCCCTTGGCGATCCGGCCGGTCTTGTCCCGCACGGTATAGCTGAACGATGCCATGGCCCTCTCCTACTGCTGCGTATGCTGCCTAGACGATGACGCGCACTACCTCTTCGATCGAGGTCAGTCCCGACCGGACCTTCTCGAGGCCGTCTTGCCGAAGCGTCAGCATGCCCTGTTCGATGCCCATCGCCCTGATCGCCTCGGCGGTCGCCTCTTCGACGCACAGCTTCGAGATCTCCTCGGTGACCATGAGCACTTCGTGCACGCCAACCCGGCCTCGATAGCCGGTATTGCCGCACTTTCGGCACCCGTCGGCACGGTGTACGACCTCGGGGAGGTTATCGGCAGGATAGCCGGCCTCGATAAGCACTTGCTTCTTGGGTCGCCACTCCTTCTTGCAGTCCGGGCACAGCTTGCGTGCGAGCCGCTGCGCGAGGATGCAGTCCACCGCCGAGGAGACCAGGAACGGCTCCACGCCCATCTCGATGAGGCGGGTGACCGCGCTCGGCGCGTCGTTGGTGTGCAACGTCGAGAGCACCAGGTGACCGGTGAGCGCGGACTCGATAGCGATCTGGGCGGTCTCCTGGTCGCGGATCTCGCCGACCAGGATCACGTCGGGTGAGCAGCGCAGAAACGACCGGAGCGCTCGCGCGAACGTGAGGCCGGCCTTGTGGTTGATCTGGCACTGGTTGACGCCGGGAAGACGGTACTCGACCGGGTCCTCGGCGGTCAGGATGTGCCGAGCGGGATCGTTCAGAACGTTGATGGCGGCGTAGAGCGAGGTGGACTTGCCCGAACCTGTGGGGCCCGTCACAAGAATCGCGCCGTAGGGCTTCGTGAACGACGACTGGAAGCGCTCGAGAGTCGCCGGCAGGAAGCCGAGGTCGGAGAGTTGCAGCAGGATCGAGTCCTTGCGCAGGATTCGGAGCACGACCCGCTCGCCGTAGACGGTGGGCAGCGTCGATACTCGGAAGTCGAGCTTGTAGTTGCCAACGGTGATGGCGCAGTGCCCGTCTTGAGGACGACGCGAGTCGGCGATGTCCATCTCGGCCATGATCTTGAAGCGCGAGATCATCGCCTGCTGGCCGGACTTGGGCGAACGCATCACCTCGTGCAGCACGCCGTCCACCCGGAATCGGACCCGCAGATCGGACTCCTGCGGCTCGATGTGGATGTCGGACGCACGGTCCGCGACCGCCTTCTGGATGATGAAGTTGACGAGCTTGACGGCGGGCGCCTCCGAGGAGACGTCGGTGAGATCCGCCAGCTCATCCGAGGACACGTCTTCGGTGCCGAGGAAGTCGTGGTCTTCGCGCTCCTCCGCGACCTTGTAGTACTCCTCGATCGCCGCAACGATGTCGTCTTTGGTCGAGATGGCCGGCTTGATCTCGTACTTGGTGATGATTCTCAGGTCGTCGAGGGCCATGACGTTCTGCGGATCGGCCATCGCCACGAGAAGCGAGCTGCCGACTACCGAAACCGGCATCAGCGTGTAGCGCTCGGCGAGCTCTCTGGGGACTGCGGCAACCGCGATGGGTTCGGGATGGCGCTCGTCGAAGTCGATGTACTCGATGCCGATCTGCTTCGCCATCACCGAGAGGATCGCGCCTTGCGTGGCATAGCCGAGGTCGACGAGAACGCGCCCGAGCGGACTCCCCGTCGCGCCATGTACCTCCAGCGCGTCGTTGAGCTGCCTATCGGTGATGATGCCGGCCCGCATCAGAAGCTGGCCGAGCCGTTCCCCTGCCTCCGCCACGTGAGACGTCCTGTCCGAACGCGGGGCCTTCGCGCGCATTCAGGGCGCGCGAGAACCTCCTTGGCAAGCTGTGATTCACAGCACACTAGGAGTTATCGGCTCGCGTCCGCGATTCGTTGAGGTCTGTGAACAGGACGTCGGCGTACTTGCGGAAGCGCTCGTCGGTGGCCGAACCGGGCTTCACGCCCACCCTCGCGTCGCCGAACCACATCTCGACGGGCGTCTCGAGTACGAGCTCGGGCACGTCTGCGCTGGTCGGACGGCCCATGGTGGTCCCCGGCGCTGTTCGACGCCGACGGGGCGGCCGAGGCGCCGGAGCTCAGGTCATCGGGAATCGGGTTCACTCGGACGGTGGCGCGCGGCCTTGTCGCCGCGACGGGTGCGGCAGAACTCGGTGCGTCCGAGGGCGCGGGTGGCTCCGCCGAGGTGACCTTCACCGCCGGCCGTGACTGCGGGCGTCGTCGTCGCGGCGACCACGGAGGCGCGCGATGGTCCCGGCGGCTGCGGTGCCCTGCTGCTCGGCGAGCAGCCCCTCCCAGAAGGCGTCGCCCAGGTCGGCAGTCTGGGCGGCCGACGGGGCCTGTGCCGCAGTCGCTTGGTCTGGCGCCGACACCGCTGGCGGCCCCGTTTCGGGCGGGAGCCACGATGCGGGCTCGGGTGCGGGCTCGGGCTCGGGTGCGGGCTCGGGTCGGGCTCGGGTGCGGGCTCGGGCTCGGGTGCGGGTGCGGGCTCGGGCTCGGGTGCGGGCTGCGGGCTCGGGTTCGGGCTCGGGTGCCGGGCGGGGCTCGGCGTGGGCGCCCAGCGCGCCGATCGCGAGCGGGGCCAGTTCGGGCGGGATGTCGGGCAACAGCGCCGCGATCTCGGCTCCGAACCGGTCGTCAGCCTCGACGGTTCGGGGTGCCGCGTCGGGTGCGCTCGGGCGCACTTCGGGAACGGCGGGCGCCCAGTGCGGCTCGTCCGCAGAATCGGACTGCTCGGAATCCGCCCCGGCAACCTGCCACGGCGGATAGGAGTCGACAGCGAAGGACGGCTCCTCGACGTGGACCGGGGGCTCGTACTCCGCGATACGGGTGTCGAGGTTCACCTTCGGCAGGTGCTCGGCGGGTGCCGGAGTATCCGGTGGCATCCACTCGCTCTCCCGCAGGGGCGTGAGCAGGGCAGCGCTTGGGGAGTCCTCGGCGACGGTGATGTCGAGGCCCTCGAGATTGGTGTCAACCTTGCCAGCGGCCCGTGCATTCGGCGGGTGGTAGGCGGCGCCGTTGTCACTGCGGGCGGGGCGCGAACTGCGCACGAACACGACGACGAAGACCACGAGCGCGACGACGAGAAGCAGGAACGCCCCTACGACAGCCGCGGTCGACGAGACGAACATCCGCCCTATCCCATGCTCTCGAGGATCTCGTAGAGCAGGCCGAGCAGGACCGCCTTCACCGAGTCCTTGTCTCGAGCATCCACCGGCAGGAGCGGCACCTTCTCGTCCAGGCCGAGATCGTCGCGCAGCTGCTGGATGGCCTCGGTGTCATCGGCATCCACCTTGTTCGCTGCCACCACGAAGGGCACATCGGACATGGCGGTGAAGAACTCGATCATCTCGCGCGCATCGGCGAACGACGGCGGCTCATTCGTGTCGACCAGTAGAACGAAGCCGAGCATACCCTCGGACAGCGTCTCCCACATGAACGAGAAGCGCGACTGGCCGGGAGTCCCGAAGAGATACAGGACGACGTCGTCGGAGACCGTGATGCGGCCGAAGTCCATCGCCACAGTGGTCTCGCCGCCCCCCTCGCCCGAGACGTCGCTCACCTGCCGCTCGGTCGACAGAACGGTTATCTCGCTCACGGCCTTGATGAAGGTCGTCTTGCCTGCGTTGAACGGGCCTGTCACGACGACTTTGACCGACTGCATGAAGTGCGATGCCTCCTAGAGGTCCTTGATCCCGTCGATGATCTTGAGAAGCGTGTCCTTGTCCACCCGCGCGTCGCGCTTGAGAACCGCCGAGCCCTCGTCCGGGATGCTGTTCACATTGGCTTGCGGACGCGCGTTCGCTCGCCGCTTCGCGCCGGTCAACGCCGAGAGCTCGTCGGTGAGCCCTCCCGAGAAGCCCAGATCGTCCATCGTGATGTCGGACAGGTATGCGTCGGTCGAGATCACCTTGCCAGGAACCACCGGCGACTCGTCACGCAAGAGGTCCTCGTCGAAGCCCACATCGACCGGGGCCTCGTCGGTCTTGGCCGGGCCCAGGTCAGTGAAGTCGTCGGCATCGACGTCGAGTGACTCGATAAGCGCCGAGAAGTCGAGCTCGTCTCCCGCCTCGCGCCCGTGTGCAGGCTCGACCTCTTCGGCCTCGGGAAGCGTCTCAGCTGCGGGCGCGGGCTCCGGTGATGCGATGCTCGCCGGCTCCACGACGTGGTCGACGACCGGCGTCTCCGGCTCAACGGTCGGCTCGGCACTCGCCTCCGCGACCGGCTCTTCCTCCTCGGCAGGCTCCTCAAGCCATTCGAGCACAGGCTCCGGCTCCGGCTCTTCGGTCGCGAGCGCCTCGGCCTCAGCGGCCATCGGTTCGCCCGCCTCGGCCGCATCGAGGAGGTCGGAAGGCAACTCGCCGAGCCCCAGCGCCATGAGGTCGCGCTCGAAGTCCAGCCCCTGCTCCTGCGCAACCGGCTCCACAGCGGGCTCGGGTGCGGGCTTGAAGACCTCAGGAATCGAGATGGGTTCGGGCACGATCTCGGGCTCGGGTTCGGTGACCGGCTCGGGAGCGAGCGCCTCCTCAACCTCGGGCAGCACTTCGCGATCGGCTCGGGCTCGGGCTGCGACTTCGACCACCGGCGCGGCTCGGGTTCGGGCTCGGGTGCGACTGCGACAACCGGCTCGGGCTCGGGCTCGGGTTCCGGCTCGCGGTTCGGGCTCGGGCTCCGGTGCGACTTCGACGACCGGTTCGGGTTCTGGCTCCGGCTCGGGTTCGACGACCGGTTCGGGCTCCGGCTCCGGTGCGACTTCGACGACCGGTTCGGGTTCGACGGCCGGCACCTCGACGACCGGTTCGGGCTCCGGGAGCGGCTGGGGCGTCATGCCGAGCAGATCCTCGATCAGCGCCTCGGGCTCGTCGACCATCTCGTTGTCGCGGGCCGCGTCGCTCATGAACGCGGGCTCCTCGACCGGCGTGTGCGGCTTGGCGGGGGCGCTTGGCTTGACCTCGGGCTGCTCGACGACTGCTGGCCCAGCACGGCCCCCATGAACTCGTCGAGCACGGCTTGGTCGTCGTCTGAGGGCACGGCCGAGTCGGCGCCGAGGAAGGTGGGCACCTCGGCCGGCTTGGACGGTACGACCGGAACAGGCTCTGCCGGTGCCTCCTCGGCGTCTGCCGAGGGCGGCCCAGTTGGTATCAGGGCCGACAGCCCCCTGCCGAGACCGCCCTTGGCAGGAGCGCGCTCCTCGGACTGGTCGGTCTCGAGCAGCCTGCTTCGCTTCTGCTTCGGCGCGGCGCTCCGCCTCGAGCTGCGCGAGCTTCGCCTCCCGAGCGGCGCGCTCGGCGCGGTTGTGCTCGATCTCCTCGTCGGACGCGAACTCCAGAAGGCCCGCGCTGAACAGGCCGTAGAGCACGCGAGCGACTTCGAAGTCCGTGCGCCCGGTCTCGCTGGCCAGTTCGGCGACGGAGCGGGTGCAGTCCACCAGCAGCAACAGCTGCCACTCGGTGGGCTTGAGCGAGATCTCGAAGGTGCCTTCACCGGGCGCGGTCGCCATCTTGAAGACGACCTCGACCGACGGGATCTTCTTGCGTATCCGGTTCCATTCCTCGAGGCGGCGTGCGCCCTCCATCACCACGTTCTCGATGGAGACGATAAGCCCGATGTCCTCGTCCACGACCTCCGGCATCGCCTCGAAGTCGAAGTCGCCCTCGTCCCAACGCATGAGGTCGAAGATGGTGTCCTGGATCTGCTCCTGGACGAACGCCTGCAGGACCTCTTCGGTGATGTAGCCCTCGTCGACGAGGATCTGGCCGAGCCTCCGGCCGTCTTCGGGCTCCTCGGCACGCAGTGCCAGCGCTCGCTTCAGCGCCTGCGGAGTGATGCGCTGCGCCCTGACGAGCCGCTCGCCGAGCAGCTCGGTGCGCCAGTTCGACGACGCGAAGAAGATGTCGCCGTCGCGGAACCAGACGCTGCCCTCGTCTCCACCCTCGCGGGCGATGCGCAGCACACCGGTCTTCCGGCTGAAGGTGACCAGCTGGAAGACGTCCGGCAGACTGAAATCCCTGAGGTTGCCGCGCAGTGCCATGGAGTGTTTCCCGAATCCGTCCTTCTCGGCGTGCGGTTGTGCGGCCCTAGCCGAGTATCTCGGCGATGTTGCCGGCCGCCGCACGCATGTCGTAGAGCACCAGCCCGAGTTTGGCTTCCTTGTCGGCCAGGCACGTGAGCACGGCGCGCTGACCCGCAGCGATGAGCATCACGTACCCGCTGTCGCCCTCGATGAACACCTGGGAGAGCTGACCTCGGCCGAGCTCGGCTGCGGCGCGCTCGCCGAGTCCCAGAATCGCCGCGGACATGGCGCCGACCCGGTCCTCCTGCATTCCCTCGGGAAGCGCGGACGCCATGGTGAAGCCGTCGAGCGAAACGAGGGCGGCGGCCAGTATGTCCTGGCTGTCCTCCATCAGGCGATTGAGCGATTCTGCGAGCCGCTGCTCCCTGCTGGGCTGCGCGGCAGGCGCGACCTGCGCCGCGGGCTCGACCGCAGGCTCGGCCTCGGCTGGCGCCGGAGCAGCGCCGGGCATCGTGCTCGGAACCTCTGGCGCGCGAATCTCTGACGGCGCGACCTCAGGGGCAGCGAGCGGCACCGGCGCTATCACCACCGGCGGCGCGACGAACTCCTCTTCCTCGTCGACAAGGTCGTCGTCTGCATCACCCATGAAGAAGTCGCCGAAGGCGTCATCCACCATGCTTGGAGCACCTCCCGAAGGCCCCGAAAACCGTGCACTTCTGCGCGCGGCCGCAGCACAGCAAGCCCGCCCGGCGGCGAGCAAAGCCATACTCTCACGACTGTACTATCGGCACAACCGACCTGCGGAGACACCCCGGAAAGCCCGCAAGATTCACGTGCCGCCGCTCACACGACGACGCGCAGGATCTCCTCGAGTGACGTCTGCCCCAGCTTCACCTTGGCGTAGCCGTCGTCGCGCAGCGTGAGCATCCCCTCTTCGACCGCCTGCCGCTTGATGACGTCGGCCGAGGAGTTCTCGACGGTGAGGCGCTCGAGATTCTCCGACATCGTCATGACCTCGTGGATGCCCATCCGGCCCTTGTAGCCGATGCCGCCGCACTTCTTGCAGCCGACCGCTCGGTACAGCTTGGGCAGTCGCCCGTTCTCGATGTGGAACTCGACGCGCTCGAGCGCAGACTCCTCCGGCGTGTAGGACTCCTTGCACTCGGGGCACAGGCGTCGCGCGAGTCGCTGGGCGACCACCAGGGTGACCGCCGATGCGGTGAGGAACGGCTCGATGCCCATCTCGGTCAGACGGGTGAGCGCCGAGGGAGCGTCGTTGGTGTGAAGGGTCGAGAGCACGAGGTGGCCGGTCAAGGCGGCCTCGATGGCGATGGTGCCCGTCTCGCGGTCTCGGATCTCTCCGATCATGACCTTGTCGGGGTCCTGACGCAGAATCGAGCGCAGCGCCGCCGCGAAGGTCAGGCCGGCCTTCTCGTTCACGTGGACCTGCGACAGGCCGGACAAGCGGTACTCGACGGGGTCCTCGACCGTGATGAGGTTGGTCTTGGGGTCGTTGGTCTCGTTGATCGCCGCGTACAGCGTGGTCGACTTGCCCGAGCCGGTGGGGCCGGTCACCAGTATCGCGCCATACGGCAGCGAGAGCGCGTCGAGGAGACGCTGCATGTTCTGCTCGAGGAACCCCAGGTCCTTCAGCGACATGAGGATCGAGTCCTTGCGCAGCAGTCGGAGCACCGCGAGCTCGCCGTGCACGAGCGGCAGGGTGGCGACGCGGAAGTCGACGCCCTTGCCGTCGAGCACCACACCGAAGCGACCGTCCAGCGGTGTCCGCCGCTCGGCGATGTCCATGCCCGAGCTGATCTTGAGCCTGCTGATGAGCTGCCGATGGATCTTCTTGGGCGCCGTCATGATCTCCGTGCACACACCGTCGATGCGGAACCTGACCCTCGACCTCGGTCTCGTGAGGCTCGATGTAGATGTCCCCCGCACCTTGCCGGATGGCGTCGGTGACGATCTGGTTCATGAGCTTGGCCACCGCCGAGTTCTCGCTGGCGTCCTCGTCGATCTCCGTGGTGGAGAGGCGGGTGGAGTCCTCAAGATCACCGAGCATGTCATCGACGTTGGTCTGGTTCGTGGTGAACCGCTCGATCGAGCTGACCAGGTCGCTCTCGGCGGCAACGACCGCGCGGATGTTGCGGCGGGTGACGATTCGCAGATCGTCGATCGCGAAGATGTTGGCGGGGTCCGCCATCGCCACGACCAGCTCGTCGTCCTCGACGCGAATCGGCAGCACCAGGTACTTGCGCATGAGGTCCTGGGGGACGAGCGTAGCGGCGTTGGGGTCGATGTCGTACGAGCCCACATCGACGAAGGCGAGGCCCATCTGCTCGGCAACGGCCTGCGCGACCCGGTTCTCGCTGACGTAGCCCAGGTCCTCGAGCACCGCAGGCAGTGACCTGCCCGCAGCCTGCTCTATGGCCTCGGACAGCTGCTCATCGGTGATCAGGCCGCTGTGAACCAGCAGCTTGCCGAGTCTTTGCATCGTCGCTCCGGACATGCCCGTCCCTATGTCTGCGCTCGCCTGAACACGAGTTCAGTCTCGGCGGCGCGCCTCATCACGTCTCGGGGCGCTCTGGGCTCACCGCCCCCTCTCCACATATCGACAGAAAGTGCGCCTTGCGCAACCAACATCCCGAGACCGTCGAGTGCCACCGCGCCGGACGCGAGCGACTCCCGCACGAGCGCGGTGGGCTCCAGCGTGCCGTAGACCATGTCGTAGACGACCTGCCCGGGCCCGATCCAACCCGATGGGATCGGGCTCGCGTCGGCTCGGCCGCATGCCCAGAGGCGTCGCGTTGATGACCAGCGCCGCGCCGCTGACCGCATCGCGCGCAGCCTCAAGCTCCACCATCTCGACCGCAGTCCCGTGCGAGTGCGGGTCGATGCGCTCGGCCAGCCGCTCGGCCGTGACGAGATTGCGACTCGCGAGCGTGACGCGCGCGGCGTGGGCGAGAACGAGAGCGACAAGGGCAGCGCCGGCGGCGCCACCCGATCCCAGAGAGCACGACATCCTTGCCCTCGACCAGAAGCCCGGTCTCCTCTTCGAGCGACTCGAGCAGCCCACGGCCGTCGGTGTTGTAGCCGACGAGCTTGCCCTCGGTGCAGTGCACGGTGTTGACGGCGCCCGCCATCGAGGCCGCCGTCGCCAACTCGTCGCACAGCTCCAGCACCGCCTGCTTGTAGGGCATGGTCACGTTGAAGCCGACGAACGGCAGCGACGTGACCGCGGCGAGCAGCCTGCGAAGGCCGACCTCGTCCGAGATGAGGAGCGGAACGTAGACCCAGTCGAGGCCGAGATGCTCGTAGGCGGCGTTGTGCATCGCGGGCGACAGCGAGTGGTGAAGCGGGTTGCCAACGACCCCCGCGAGCTTCGTCGTGCCCTTGATCTCTCTCATCGGCGACACCCCCATGGTTGCGAACCGACAGCTCACAGGCTCGACACTAGGGCAGCGGCTGCCTGCCCGCCAGCAGAACGTGCTCGAGCTTGCGAAGAAGCAGCGTGTGCGGAAGATCGGACGCGCTCATCGGAGCCACGAGCACCGTGGTGATGCCGGTCAGCTTCCCGCCAAGCACGTCGGTGAACAGCTGGTCTCCGACGATCGCGCTGCTCTCAGCGTTCGACCCCATGAGGCGCATCGCCTTTCGAAACGCGAACGGGAGGGGCTTGAGGGCCTTTGGGACGATCGCGAAGCCCAGCTCATCGGCAACTCCGAGCACTCGGTCGTGCCAGTTGTTCGAGACAAGGCATGCCGAGAAGCCCCGCCCCTCCAAGGAGTGCGCCCACTCCATCGTCGCCGCGGGTATCTCGTCGCTGTTGCGCGGTGTGAGCGTGTTGTCCAGATCGACGAAGAGGGTGTCAACGCCACGAGCCGCCAGCTCGTCAAGGTCGATGTCGTAGACGCTTCGGTAGTACAGATCCGGTGAGAGCACCTAGTGGTCCTGCTTCCCGTCGCCGTCATGGTCGTGGTCGCCGACATCGCCGACGCGCGCCTTGACCTGAGCCATCCTCGCCTGAAGCTCCCTGGCGGCCTGCGTCTTCGCCGATGCCGTTCAGCGCCTGGCTCATCGTAGCGAACCCCTCGTACTTCTGGGCCTCGTCGGACCACTGGGCGCTCGGCGCGCTTCCCAACGCCACCTGCTTCACGATCTCAGCGCGGTGGGCGACCTTGTCGTCGATGAAGAGCAGCTGCGCGAGGTTGGCGTGAAGCACGCCCGCATCCGGGTTGTTGGCGATGCCCTGCTCTGGCCAGAGCGAGGCCCTCCTCGTGTGAGGCTTCGAACACCATGTACGAGGAGATGTAGTAGGCCTGGGTGAACTGCGGATCGAGCGCCACGACCAGCCTGAGCGTAGGAATCATGTACTTCTGCTCGCTGAGCGGCACCCCTGGTAGTACTCGTGGAACACCGGCTCGATACGATTCCACAGTACCGCCGCCGCGAACGTGCGCAGCCCGCCGAGGAACGCGAATCCCGTCTGGCCGAGCACCCTTCCGGTCGACGCGAGACCGTCAGGGGGCGCCGTCGCCGTCGCAAGCCCCTGCGAGAGCAGCAGGACCACTACCAGCACGACCGCGATCACCACGACCCGCGAGCCGGTCGACGCCGAGCCCATCACAGGTCCCGGCCCTCGAAGAGCGCCGAGCCGGCGATCAGCAGCAGCCCCGCCCACGCCGCGAACGCGAGCAGCATCGCGCCCGCGTATCCCGCCCCGTAGCCGGACCCGTGAGCCACGGGGTTGATGACGTTGAACACGTCGAGCGTCGGGACGTACCACGGGGCGGCGCCTTCGGCGGTTCTCGGCAGCAGAGAGCCGACAGAGTGGCCCACGAAGACGAACGCCAGCGTTCCGACCACCGAGGTCACCACGCCGAAGCGGGTCGACATCATGACGGCGAACGCCATGAGCACGCCCATCTCGAGCCAGACCGCGAGAGTGGACTCGAACAGGAGGAACATGGGGCGCCCGTAGTTGATCTGGCCCACGACGAGTGCCACTACCGTGAACGCCGCCAGGCTGAGTCCCACGACTGCGAACATGCCCAGCCACGATCCCGCAACGTAGTGCCATCGGCGCACGTCGCGTGAGAGCACGTTGAAGACGGTTCGCCGGTCGACCTCTCCCGGCACACGCGTCGCCGAAAGCGCGAGCGCGACGACGAACGCGGCCGCGTACATCAGCGCGATGGCGACTTCGCGGAACACGGCGTCCACCACGCCGATCCCGTAGCTCGGCAGCGAGGGGATCGCGAGCGAGAGCACCACCGCGAACAGCAGCACGACCCAGACGACCTTGCGCCGCACGGCATCGGCGATGACCGATGCGGCGATGGCGAGCATCTTGTTCACGCGCGCCTCACCCGCCTCGACGGCTGTCTCGAGCAGCCGCGCGAAGTAGTCCTCGAGACTGTCGCGCTTGGGCGCAAGCGACACGAGCGCCCAACCGGCGTCATCGATCGCGTCCACCGCCGCACGCACGTCGTTCTCGGCGATGGAGAGCGTCCACACGTCGCCGGTCCGAAGAGGCTCGGCCGACATGCCCGCGATCCGTTCGGGCAGCTCACCCGTCGCCGCGCACGCGCACCGACACCTGACCGCTGACGTTGAGCAGGTCGTCGATGTGCCCGCGTGCGGCGACCAGACCACGGTTGAGGATGGTCACCTCGTCGCAGATCGCCTCGACCTCGGAGAGCTGATGCGATGAGAGCAGCACCGCCGTGCCGCCGCTTCGCAGCTCCAGCATGAGGTTGCGCACGTCGCGCTGGCCCACGGGGTCCAGACCGGAAGCCGGCTCGTCGAGCACGATCACGTCGGGGGCGCCGAGCATCGCCTGCGCCAGACCCAGCCGCTGCAGCATGCCGCGCGAGAACCTCGAGAGCAGGGACCCTTCGCGGCCTTCGAGCCCCACCTTCTCGAGCAGCCCGGGCACCGCGGTCCGAACCTCGGACTTCGACATCCCGCTCAGGCGGCCGTAGAGCTGCAGCGCTTCGATGACCGTCAGCTGCGTGGGAAAGTACGGCTGCTCCGGCAGGAAGCCGAGACGGGCACGCGCGCCGGGGCCGTGCGCTGGTGCGCCGAGGATCTCGAACGTGCCACCGCTGGGCCGCACGAGTCCGAGGAGCATCTTGAGCGTGGTCGTCTTGCCGGCCCCGTTCGGGACCGAGCAGACCGTGGATGCCGCCGCCGAGACACCGACAGAGACACGTCGACAACCGCGTTGGGGCGACCCACCGCCGAAGCGCCGTAGCTCTTGCTCGCATGCTCTATCAGTAGTGCGGGTGCGTCAGGAGCGGGCCGTACGGCATCGCTCATCTACCGAACACCTCTTTCGACTTCCGCTTCGCCTTTGCGAAATCGGCAGCATTGCTCGCATAGGTCTGCGAGCCATCCTTGCCGGTCAGCACGTAGAAGATGAAGTCGGTATCGGCGGGCGATGCAGCAGCCTTGAGCGAGGCGAGTCCGGGGTTGGAGATGGGTCCGGGGGTCAGGCCCTTGTGCAGGTACGTGTTGTAGGGACTGGGGGTTCGGGTCTCCTTCCAGCTGAGCCGGAACCGGTTGCCGGGCAGCACGTACTCGACGGTGGCGCATATCTCCAGCCTCATGTCGCGCGCCAGCCGGTTGTATATCACCGAGGACACGAGCGGCCGCTCCTTCGGGATGCGCGCCTCGCGCTCGATGATCGAGGCCATCGTGACGATCTGAGGCACCGAGTAGCCCTGCGCCTCGGCGTAGCTCGTGTCGACCTGGGCTATCTCCTTGTCGAACTGGTCGAGCATCAGCTCGATGGCCTCGCGAGCGGTGGTCCCCTCTCGCAACCGGTACGTCTTGGGGAACAGGTAGCCCTCGAGCGAGCCCTTGTACGCGCCCTTCAGATACGGGTGATCGGCGGCGAACTCCTCGGCACCGGTGCGCGCGAGCTCCAGGAACTCCTTCTTCGGAATCCCCGCCGTCTTGTCCAGGCGGTTGGCGATCTGCTTGATCACCCAGCCCTCCGGGATCGTGACCGTCACGTACTTGATCGGCGGCCCCTTCTCGAGCCGGCCGATGACCTCGTCGTAGGTCATGCCGGTCGTCAGGTCGTAGACGCCGGCCCGCAGCTTGCCGTCGGCATCCGCCATGCGGGTCTGGACCCGGAACATGGTCGCGTTGCTCACCACGCCCGCCTGGGCCAGTCGCTCGGCGATCTGGGTGGTGCTCGCCCCCTTGGGCACCTCGAGCTGGACCGGGGCACCCTGCTCGACAGCGACGGCGGGCTTGTAGAGCGTCGTCCACACGGCGGCGCTGGCGAGCAGCACGCACGCCCACCAGTGCGCCGGCCAGAACGAAGACCGCGGTCCGCCGCTTGCGTCCGCCGTTCGCAGGTGTCGTGATGTTCTCCGTCATTGTGTGCTATCGCCTTTGCTCTCGGACGCCGCGCGGGCATCCAGGTACTCCTGCAAGAAGATCGACGCAGCCACCATGTCAACGCTTCCCCGCTGCTGTCGCGTATCGTGACCCGCTTCGCGCATCCGCCGCGAGGCTTCGACCGAGGACAGGCGCTCGTCGACGAACTCGACCCTTTCAGGCAAGAAGCGAGCCAGACGTTTCGTGGTGTCCCGAACCCTGCGTGCCTGCGCGCCCTCGGTGCCGTCCATGGACAGGGGCAGCCCCACGACGACCAGCTCAGGCTCGTAGTCTTGGACGATGCGTATCAGCTTGTCACCGTTCGAGACGGCCGGCGCGGTGTCGATGACGGCTAGCGGCGTAGCGACCGTGCCCGAAGGGTCGGACACCGCCACACCTATACGCTTCTCACCGATGTCGAGCGCGATCACCCGCACAGGCCGCTACCCGATGCCGAGGAACGTCCGGGCCGCGGCAAGCGCCTCGTCCACGCGAGACGCGTCCTCGCCGCCACCTTGGGCCATGCCGGGCTTGCCGCCCCCTCGGCCACCCACGATCGGCGCGATCTCTCGAACGACGGCGCCGGCGTCGAATCCCGCCGACACGGCCTTGTCGCTGCCGGCCGCGATGAAGATGGGCTTCCCGGTCTCGACGTCGGCCACCACGAGTACGACCGCGTCGGCACCCCGACCGCGCAGTACGTCCCAGATACCGCGCAGACCCGCAGCGCGCGCCTCGAACCCGGCAGCCACGATCACGCTGTAGCCCGCCGCGTCGCTCGCGTAGCGAGAGCAGCTTGCCGACCGCATCGTCCGAGATGGCGTCTCGGAAGCGCTGCGCGCCGCTCTCCAGCTCCTTGACGCGCTTCATCAGCGCCGCGGCCTTCTCGGACACGTCTCTGGGCGGCACCTTCATCGCGTCGGCGGCCTCGACGAGTTCGGCCTCCTCGGTGCGGACGAGCTCGTAGGCGTCGAAGCTGGTGACCGCCTCGATGCGGCGCAGGTTCGCGCCGATCGAGCTCTCCGAGACGATCTTGAGCAGCCCGATCTCCGTGGTGGCCGAGATGTGCGTGCCTCCGCACAGCTCCTTGCTGAAGTTGCCCACCTCGAGCACGCGCACGAAGTCGCTGTACTTCTCGCCGAACAGCGCCGTCACGCCGATCTCGCGCGCTGTGGTGAGCGAGGTCTCGTACGCGCGCACGGGATGGTTCTCGAACACCTTGGCGTTGACGAGGCGCTCGACCTTGCCGATCTGCTCGCGCGTCATCGCTTCGAAGTTGGTGAAGTCGAAACGCAGGCGGTCAGGCGAGACACTCGAGCCGGCCTGCGTGGCGTGCTCGCCCAAGACGAGCCGCAGCGCCCAGTGAAGCAGGTGCGTCGCGGTGTGGTTTCGCCGGATGCGCTCGCGGCGCATCACGTCGATGGTCGCGTGCACGCTCTCGCCAACGCGGAGCACGCCCTCCTCCACCTCACCGACGTGCGAGTAGACGCCGCCTTCCGGGATGCGCGTGTCGTCGACACGCACGACCGCACCGCCGGCCCCGTCCATGCGGCCGGTGTCGCCGACCTGCCCGCCCTGCTCGCCGTAGAACGGCGTGCGGTCCAAGACGACCTCGACCGAAGCCGGAGCCGACACCTCCTCGACGCGTTTGCCGTCGACCACGAGCGCCAGGACCACGGCGTCGGACTCGTCGACCTCGTATCCCACGAACTCCGTGGCGCCGCTCGCCTTCACGATCTCGGAGAACACGCCACCGTACGCATTCCAGGAGTCGTCCTTGATGTGGGCCCGTGCGCGATCGCGCTGCAGTTCCATCTCGGCCTTGAACGACTCCTCGTCTACCGAGAAGCCCTTCTCGGCAGCGATCTCGGCGGTGAGCTCGAAGGGGAAGCCGTACGTGTCGTGCAGTGTGAACGCGACCTGGCCGTCGAGCGTTGCGGCACCGGCCGCGGCAAGCCCGGCGAGCTCGGTCTCAAGGAAGCTCACGCCGGTCTTGAGCGTGGCGCTGAAGCGCTCCTCTTCGCTCGCGACGATGCGATCGATCAGATCGCGGTGGCTGATCGAGCTCGGGGTACGCAGGGCCCATCTGCTCGATCACGTAGTCGACGAGTCGGCGCAGGAACGGGTCGTCCACGCCGAGCAGCCGCCCGTGCCGCACCGCGCGCCGCAGCAGCCGGCGCAGCACGTAGCCGCGGCCCTCGTTGGAGGGCAGGATGCCGTCGGCGATCATGAACGCGACCGCGCGCGCGTGGTCGGCGAGGATGCGAAGCGACGTGTCGTTGCGGCCGCCGCCGCCGTACGTCACGCCCGTGATCTGCTCGGCGATGGTCATCAGGCCGCGCAGGATGTCGGTCTCGAAGTTCGAGTTCACGCCTTGCAGGATCGCGGCGATGCGCTCGAGGCCCATCCCCGTGTCGATGTTCTGTTTGGGCAGCGGCAGCAGCGTGCCGTCGTCCTGGCGGTCGTACTGCATGAACACGAGGTTCCAGTACTCGAGGTACCGGTCGCAGTCGCAGCCCGGCGCGCACTCCGGCGACTCGCAGCCCAACGCCGGCCCCTGGTCGTAGTAGAGCTCCGAGCACGGGCCGCACGGGCCGGTGGGACCCGCGCTCCAGAAGTTGTCCTTCGCGCCCATGCGCACGATCCGCTCGGCGGGCACCGCCGACTCCTCGAGCCACAGCCCTTCGGCTTCGTCGTCGTCCTCGTAGATCGACGCCCAGATCCGGTCCGGGTCGAGTCCGAGCACGTCGACCGAGTACTCCCACGACCAGCGGATCGCCTCGCGCTTGAAGTAGTCGCCGAAGCTGAAGTTGCCGAGCATCTCGAAGAAGCTGTGGTGGCGCCCCGTGGTCCCGATGATGTCGATGTCGGTGGTGCGCACGCACTTCTGCACGGTGGTCGCTCGCGTGAACCCGAGGTCCTTCGCGCCAAGGAACACCGGCTTGAACTGCACCATGCCGGCGGTGGTGAGCAGCAGCGACGGGTCGTCGGGCACCAGGCTCGAGCTGGGCCAACGGCGGCATCCCTTGCTCTCGAAGAACGAGAGGAAGCTTTCGCGTATCTCGGCGGAATTCACCTTGTCACTCCTTACGACCCTGCGTGTGGCTTCGTGTCGGTGTCTTCGTGCGCCGCTGGCGCCTGCTCTTCATCGCAGTCCTCGTCGGCGTCATCGTCGCACTGGGCCGACTTGAACAGCGCGCCGTCCTCGCTCGCCAGGGGGCGGTTCGTCTTGCGCTCGTAGTAGTAGACGAACAGGCCATTCACGGTCGCGGCCACGGGGATGGCGAAGATCATGCCCCAGAAGCCGAACAGGGTGCCGCCAACGAGCAGCGAGAATATCACGAGGACCGGATGGAGGTCGACCTGCTCGGACATCACCCGGGGCGTGACGAACAGGTCGGTGAGCTGCTGCGCGCCGATGACCACCGCGATGGCGAGTACCGCTGTCAGCGGGCTCACGAAGGCGCCCGCGGCCCCGGCGAGCAACCCCGAGAGCAGCGGGCCGACGTAGGGCACGTAGTTGAAGATGAACGTGATGATCGCCAGCACGAGCGCGTACGGCACGCCGATGATCGCAAGGCCCACGCCGGCGAGCGAACCCGTGACCAGCGAAGCGACGGTCTGGCCCTTCAGGTAGCCGCCCACCACGCGCACTACGGTGGTGAGCAGGTTCTCGAGATCGTCCTCGTACTTCTCGCCGGCAAGCACCCGCAGTTCGGCACGGATCTTGGGCTGGTCCTTGAGCACCCAGAACGCGACGACCAGGCCCAGGAACACGTCGAAGACGACGGTCGCGATGCCGGAGCCCGCGCTCAGGATGCCCTGGGCGACCGCGTTGCCTATCCTGACCGCCATCGCCGAGAGCGCCGAGGAGATCGAGTCGAACGCCACCTGGAGCCACTCGGGGACGACCACCGCGCTGGAGCGTGCCTGCAGGTCGGAAACGAACGTCTTCACCACATCGAAGTAGCTCGGTGCGGCCTTCGCGAACTCGACGACCTGCTTGCTCACGGGCGGAATCAGGAAGACGACCAGTATCGAGACCGCGACGAAGCCGATGGCGAAGGTGAGGGCGACAGCGGCGCCCCTGCCCAGACCCCGCCTGACGAGACGCCGCCACGGGAGCCTGCATGAAGAACACGAGCAGGAACGCCAGGACGAAGGGGGCGAGCGCGCTCGCGACCCTGCCCACCACCCACCCGCTCACCCCGATCAAGGATCAGGATGCCGATGATGGCCCATACGGCGTTCGCCGTGGTACGCCATCGCGTCAGCCTGGCCTCTGGCGTGGGCGACATCTGCCTCACTCCCTCACGATGTTCTCGCGCAGGATCTTGAGCGTACGCCTGAGCAGACGCGAAACCTGCATCTGTGAGATGTCGAGCTGCCGAGCGATCTCGGTCTGCGTCAGTCCTTCGAAGAACCGCAGGTAGAGGACGCGCTGCTCCTGCGACGTCAGCTGCTTGAATGCGGCCTGCAGCGTCGTGCGGTCATCGACAGCCGCCATCAGCATGTCATCCTTGCCGATGTACTCCAGGATGGAGAACGACTCGGCTCCATCGCCGCCGCGATCGTTCTCCAGCGAGACGAAGTTGTACGCCTCGCTGGTCTCCATCGCTTCGAGCACCTCCTCCGGCGTGACCCCGAGGTACTCGGCGATCTCGGCGATGCTCGGCGAGCGCTGAAGCTTCTGAGTCAGGGCGTCGACGGCCTGGTTGACTCGGAAGGAGAGCTCCTGCAACCGCCGAGGAACCTTGATCGCCCAGCCCTTGTCGCGGAAGTAGCGCTTGAGCTCGCCCACGATGGTCGGGGTGGCGTAGGTGGTGAACTCGACCTGTCGATCGATGTCGAAGCGGTCGATCGCCTTGATCAGCCCGATCGTACCCACCTGCACCAGGTCGTCGATGGGTTCGCCGCGGTTGCGGAATCGACTCGCAAGGTACTTCACCAAGTTGAGGTACATGGTGATGAGCTCGTCGCGCGCAGCCTCGTCATCTTCGAGACGGTAGCGTCGGAACAACTCGCGGGTGTAGCGCTTGTCCCACGAGAGCTTGCGCGTCTGCTTCTCGGGTCGGCGGCTAAGCGCCATCGACGATCCCCGCGTGCTTGACGAGCCGCAGCGACTGGACGCCTGTCTCGGTGCTCGCGAGCTCGAAGCTGTCGCAGACCGACTCGAGGATGAACGTCGCGTACGAGGCACGCCGCTCCACCTCTTCGTCGGTCAGATCGGCTTCGCTGCCCAGACCGACTTCGATCTCGATGGTGTCGTCCGAGATCTCGAAGGTGAAGGTGAGCTCGGCCCCTTCGGCGACGGTGTCTGCGGCGTAGACGAACGCCTCCTCGGCGGCCATGCGCACGTCGTCGACGTCGTCGAAGCTCATGCCCATCCGGCTGACGATCGCAGCGGCGGTCATGCGCACGGTACGTGCGTGTTCCCCGCGTGCGGGGACGGTGAGGGTGATGCGATCCTTGACCATCGGTCCTCCGGTACTCCCCTAGAGCGCTTCGGCTTCGGCGAAGGCAGGCTCTTGTGCGACGAGCGGCTCTTCAGACGGCGTCGACTGGGCCTCGGCGGGGTCGTCAGGCTCAGCTGTCGGCAGCGCGTTCGATAGCAGCGACCTTGTCGGCCTGCCGCTTGTCCTTCCAGGCGCGCCGCACGGCGCCAGCGACGTTGTTCACGATCTCGGCCGGCGTGTTGACGATCTCGGTGATCGTCTCCGACGCGTGGCTCACCCGGCTGCTGGCCTGTTCGACCTGAGTGATGATCGCGTCGACGCGCAGCAGCTCCGCGTTGACGGCGTCCACGGTCACGTCGGTCTTGTCGAGAAGCGGCACGATGCGCTCGCGCGTGTCATCGGCGAGTCCCCGGACCGAACGCGACGTCTTGACCATGTCGAGAAGCGCCCAGATCGCGACGCCGCACAGCGCGCTTGCTACCACGAGCAGCACCACGAGCAGCAGATCGACGGTTCCCACGATGCCTCCAAGGTGCGCAAACGACCCGACGAGTGTAGCAGAGCAGGCCTGCCCAAAGGGCGTCAGGACAGGCCGTCAGCCGCCGGTGTCGGCGTCGCGTTCGGCCTGCTCCCACGCAAGCCGTATCTGCTCGGCGCGCTCGGCCTCCCATCCGCGGGAGCCAGCCCGGAAGAAGCGGCCCCTCTCGAGACCCTCGGGCAGGTAGAGCTGGGAGACGACACCACTCGGCTGGTCGTGGGGATAGCGGTACGGGCCGTACGAATCCGAGCCCGGACGGTGGCGGTCGCGCAGATGGTTCGGCACCTGCCGAGCGGGGCCGCTGCGCACCTCTTCGAGCGCGCTGTCGATGGCGAGATACGACGCGTTGCTCTTCGGCGCAAGCGACAGGTAGACCGCGGCCTGCGACAGGTTGATCCGGCACTCCGGCCATCCGATCGACTCCGCCGACTTGAACGCCGCATGGGCGACAAGCAGGGCCATCGGGTCGGCGTTACCCACGTCTTCGGAGGCGAAGATCAGCATGCGTCGGGCGATGAACTTGGGGTCCTCTCCGCCGTGGATCATCCTCGCCAGCCAGTACACGGCGGCGTCCGGGTCGCTGCCTCGCATCGACTTGATGAAGGCGCTGATGACGTCGTAGTGAACGTCGCCCTGACGGTCGTAGGGCAGTATCCGCGACGGCGATGCCTCCGTGACGACCCCCGTGTCGATCGTCGCCGACACACCCTGCTCACCGACGAGGCCCGCGGCGATCTCCAGCGTGGTGAGGGCCACGCGCGCGTCACCGCCCGCACCTGTCACTATCGCGTCCTCGGCAGCGGGCTCGAGCGTCACCCGACCGCCGAGGCCCCGTTCATCGACCACGGCCGCACGCACGATGGTGCGGATGTCCTCGTCGTCGAGAGGCTCGAGCTCGATGATGCGCGACCTGCTCACCAGCGGAGCGTTGACCTCGAAGTACGGGTTCTCGGTGGTCGCGCCCACGAGGATGACCACGCTGTCCTCGACCGCATGCAGCAGGGCGTCCTGCTGCGACTTGCTGAATCGATGGATCTCGTCGATGAACAGGATCGTCCGCTGCGATGACAGGGTCAGACGGTCGGCGGCAGCGTCGATCGCAGCGGCGGAGGTCCGCAACGCCGGATGTCACCGCCGAGACCTCGTCGAAGTGGGCCTTGGTCGCGTCGGCGATGATTCGTGCGAGGCTCGTCTTGCCGGTGCCCGCGGGCCCGTACAGGATTATCGACGACACCGAGTCTTGCGTGATGGCTCGGCGAAGCCAGGTACCCTCCCCGACCGCACGCCGCTGGCCAACGAACTCATCGAGCGTTCGGGGCCGCATACGAGAAGCGAGCGGCGCCACTTCGGCGCGCGCCCGCTTCGCGGTTTCGTCGAACAGGGAGTCCACTTCGATCAGTCGGACACGCGCTGAACCTGTGCCTCGAGCAGGTCACGGTCGATGTAGCCGCGATGCTTGAAGACGATGTAGCCCTGGTCGTCGGTCACGACCACGAACGGCGTGAAGCCCACGCCGAGCGTTCGGGCGAGGCTCGACGGCCGCTGCGGCGTTCGGATCCTCCTTGAGACCGGCCGAGTCGACCTTGATCGTCCCGTCCTTGGCAACAGAGGCGTACTTGCCCAAGTCGTAGGTGAACAGGTCCGCCAGGCCCTGGCTGGACTTCATGACGGCGTTGACTTCCTTCTTGATGTCGTTGGTGTCCTTCTGCGCGCCATCGACGAAGAGGATGATGGTGGGCTGCTTGTCGGCCACCTTCTTGGCGAGGGCCTCGGGCACCGCCTCACCGGTCGGGAAGATCTCGAAGGTGTCGGTCTCCTCGGCCGAGCGATCCGCGATGACCGCATCGTCGCCGGTCGCCGGCGCCGGAGGTGCAGCCGGGGCGGCTGCGGGCTGCTCGGCGGCCTGCTCTTCCGCGCCTCCGCCTCCACAGCCGACGAGCGTGAACGCGAGAACTGCTACGACTACTAGTGCGACGAATCTGCGCATGCTGCTGCCTCCAGATGGGTCCCAGTATGCGCTTCGCCCTGCCGCGACCCGACGTGGTGAACCTGCCTCAGCAGGTGGGTGCCCGCACCGCGGCTTCCAGCTTCCCCGAAGGGATACCTGTCCGCCTCGAAATGTGAGGCTCCCGTACAAGAAGTGTTGGTTCTACCGTTGTAGTCGGGCCGCTAGCAAGGCGAAGCCTATGTGCAGTGTACCGCTCGGCACTGCGGCTCAACAACCACAGCCCGCGCGTTCACACCACGCAGATTGCCAGTGTCCCCGGTCACACTTGCGGGTGGCTTCGACCGTCGCAGGCGCGTGCTAGTCCACGCGCAGGTGCACGTCTTTGAGCTGCCGGGCCGACACGGTGTCGGGCGCCTGGGTCATCGGGTCGCCGCCCGACGACGTCTTGGGGAAGGCGATGACGTCGCGGATGGAGTGGGCGCCGGCGAGCAGCATCACCAGCCGGTCGAGCCCGAGCGCGATGCCGCCGTGCGGCGGCGCGCCGAACGCGAGCGCCTCGAGCAGGAAGCCGAACTTCTCGGCAGCGTCTTCCTCCGAGTGGCCGAGCAGCTTGAGCACGCGCATCTGGAGCTCGGGGCTGTGGATACGCAGCGTGCCGCCGCCGATCTCCAGGCCGTTCATGACCAGGTCGTACGCGTAGCTCAGCACCGAACCGGGATCGGACTCGATGAGATCCTCGTGCTCGACGAAGGGCAGGGTGAACGGGTGGTGGTTGGCCGCCCAGCGCTCTTCCTCCTCGTCGTACTTGAAGGCCGGGAAGTCGACGACCCACAGGGTGTCGAACCCGTGGCGCTCGACTCCGAGTTCGTCGGCAAGCCTGAGGCGAAGCACGCCCAGGACCTCGTTGGCCAGAGCGCGCTTGTCGGCGACCATGCAGATCAGGTCGCCCGGCTCGGCCGCGGTCGCGGCCTTGAGCGCCGCCATCTCCGCGTCGGTGAAGAACTTCGCGACCGGCGACTTGACCTCGCCATCGCCCGTGAACGCGACCCACGCGAGGCCCTTCGCGCCCGAATCGATCGCGAGCTGGTTGAGCGCGTCGATCCGACCGCGGCTCCAGTCGCCCGCGCCCTTCGCGTTGAGCGCCTTGATGGCCCCGCCCGACGCCAGAGCTCCGGCGAACACCTTGAACTCGGATGCCGAGAAGACCTCGGACACGTCTGCGAGCTCGAGTCCGAACCTCGTGTCGGGGCGATCAGAGCCGTAGCGCTCCATCGCCTCGGTCCAGGTCATGCGCCGAAGCGGAACCGGCAGGTCGTGCCCGGCCTCGTGCATGACCTCGCGCATGACGTCTTCCATCAGCGTCATGACGTCGTCGGCCTCAACGAAGCTCATCTCGATGTCGACCTGGGTGAACTCGGGCTGGCGATCCGCGCGCAGGTCCTCGTCGCGGAAGCAGCGCGCGATCTGGTAGTAGCGCTCGATGCCGCCCACCATCAGCAGCTGCTTGAAGAGCTGGGGCGACTGGGGCAGCGCGTAGAACTTGCCGGCGTTCATGCGGCTCGGGACGATGAAGTCACGCGCGCCTTCCGGCGTGGACTTGGTCAGTATCGGCGTCTCGACCTCCATGAACCCGCGATGCTCCAGCGACTTGCGGAAGCGCTGTGTCACGCGGTCGCGCAGCTGCAGCGCCGAGAAGACCTCGGGGCGCCGGATGTCGAGATAGCGCCACTTCAGGCGCGTCAGCTCGTCGGTGTCGATACCCGCCTCGATCTCGAACGGGGGCGTCTCGGCGCGGTTGAGGACCGTCGCCGCAGTGATGATGACCTCGACCTCGCCCGTGGGCATGTTGGGGTTCTCGGTGCCCTCGGGGCGCCTGCGCACCTCTCCGTCGAGCAGCACCACCCACTCGGGGCGCACCTGCTCGGCGGTCACGAACGCGGCACCCGACGCATCCGGGTCGAAGGTGCACTGGACGATGCCGGTGCGGTCCCTGCAGGTCGAGGAAGATCAGGCCGCCGTGGTCGCGGCGCTTCGCGACCCACCCCGTGAGGCGGACCGTCTGGCCGATGGCCTCGGCGGTGATCGAGCCTGCCGTGTGTGAGCGCATCGAGTAGCGTGCGTCGAGCATCAGTTGAGCCTTCCGATCTCCGGGCGCCGATCTAGAGCGCCGATGGCGTTGTGTGAAGCGCTACGAGTCCAGTGCGCCGCGAACGACCTGTGCGGCGACCTCGACGTCAACGCGCGTCTCTTCTTTCGTTCCCATGTCGCGCAGGGTGACTTGGCCATCCGCGAGTTCGTCGGGCCCGACCACCACGACCAAGCGGGCGCCGAGCCGGTCGGCCTGCTTGAACTGGGACTTCAGCGACCGTGCCTGATGGTCGCACTCCGCCGCCACGCCTGCGTCTCGCAGCGAGGCGGTCAGCGAGAAGACCGCGTCGGCGACGTCCGCATCCACGCGCGCGACGTATACCTCGGCCAGCGCCGGCGCGGGCACCTTCGCTCCCGCGGCCTCCATCGCCAGCAGCGTCCGCTCGAAGCCGAGCGCGAAGCCCAGGCCCGGCGTGGGCGGCCCGCCGTACTCCTCCATCAGCCGATCGTAGCGACCGCCGCCGCCGATGGCGTTTTGCGACCCCAGCCCCGCATCGGCCTGGACCTCGAACACCGTACGCGTGTAGTAGTCGAGGCCACGCACCAGCTTGGGCTCCTCGACAAACGGGATGCCGAGTCCCTCGAGCGCCCGCTTGACCGCCGAGTAGTGCGCCGCACAGTCGTCGCACAGCTCGTCGCGAAGCAGCGGAGCCTCGGCCATCACGGCCTGGCAGCCCGGGTTCTTGCAGTCGAACGCGCGCAGCGGGTTGGTGGTTGCTCGGCGGTTGCACTCCTCGCACAGCTCGGCCGAGTGCTCGCCGATGAACCCGGCGACCTTGTCGCGATACGCGGGGCGGCAGTTCTCGTCGCCCATCGAGTTGAGCAGCAGCCGCATGCTGCTCGCGGGAATGCCCACCGCCTCGTAGAAGCGCCACAGCAGCGTGATGACCTCGGCATCGACGCTCGGCTCGGGCATGTTGAGCGCCTCGGCGCCGATCTGCCAGAACTGGCGCGTGCGACCCTTCTGCGGCCGTTCGTAGCGAAACATCGGGCCGGAGTAGTAGAGCTTGGCCCCCTGGCCGTTGGCGGTCAGCTTGTGCTCGAGCGCCGAGCGCACCACGCTCGCGGTGCCCTCAGGACGCAGCGTGATCGAGCGGCCGCCCTTGTCCTCGAAGGTGTACATCTCCTTCGAGACGATGTCGGTCGCCTCGCCGATGCCGCGAGTGAAGACGTCCGTGTGCTCGAAGAGCGGCGTGTAGATGGGCTCGTAGCCGTAGCGCGCGAAGAGCTCCTGGGCCGTGCGCTGGAGGTACTCCCAGGCACGCGCGGTGCCGGGAAGCATGTCTGACGTGCCTTTAGGGGCGCGAGGGTCCAAGGGAGCTCCGGTCTTCGGGTCTGCGTGCGACTGTCTACTCTAGCGCACGCCGGCGTGACAGCGAATAGGCCGTCGATGTCAGGCAGAGGCGCGAGCCCGCCAGAGTATGCGGAGACAATCCGGTTGCGATCTAGTAGTACGGTCCGTAGCCGTCGAACACGGTGAATGCGTCGACCACGGAAGGGGCCGACCGCAGCCCGGAGTGGAGTGAGTCGATGGCCGTCACTCGCCAGTAGTGGAAGGCGCCATAGAACGGGGCCGTGTAGCTCGTCCCACTGACCGGGACGACGGTCGCCGAGGCCCAGTTGAGCGGTCCGCTATAGGGATACTGCGAAATCAGTTCAATCTCGTAGCGGCATGGGTCGCCATCCGGGGCAATCACCGAAGTCCAAAGGAGCGTGAGCGTCGGTGGCGGATCGTTGTCGTAGTCGAACGACACATCGGGCACTGGCGTGAGCACTGGCGAAGCCGGACTGGCCCCGGCCGAGATGCTGAACGAGACCGAACTCGTGGCTTCCTGATTGCCGGCAACATCGCGAGAGTACCAGGTGATGGTGTGAGGCGCTGTACCTGACGACGGCGCCGCGACCGGAATCGAAGTGGACTTCGTCCAAGCTCCGCCGTCGAGCTGGTACCAAGTCCCCGCCACGCCCGTGCCGTTGCCATCGCTCGCTGAGAGGGTGAACGTCTGTCCACCGATATAGGTGCTGCCACCGACTGCATCACACGTAGTCACAGGCGGCGTGACGTCACGAGTCACGGTGAAGGTCGCGGTGTTGGGGGTCTCCGCGTTGCCGGAGTAGTCGTCGGACCAGAACTCGAGCGTATACGTGTCTGTTCCGGTCGCAGGTGGCGCAATCGATATGGCGGCACCGCTCATCATCGATCCACCGTTGAGTGTGTAGTGGGTACTCCTGACCCCCATCGTGCTAGCGTCGATTGCGCTCAGCGTGATCATCGCGGGCCCCTCGTAGGCCGCCTTGGCGTCGGAAGTCGTGACGGGGGCGACTGTGTCGGTTGTCGTGGTGAACGAGGCCGACTTATGCGGCGTCTCCTCGTTGCCGTTCTGGTCGATCGACCAGAACTCGATTGAATGTGCGCCCGGTTCAGGCACGACCACCACGTCGCCACGCTCCGCAGACCCGCCGTCGAGTCTGTGGAACGTCGCGGCGACACCGATCTTGCCACCGTCAGTCGCCGAGAATGTGATTCGAGCCGCGCCGTCGTACGACGCTCGGGCGTCCGAGCTGGTCCAAGGAGCGGTCGTATCGGCGGGATCGAAGAGTGCATGGCAACTGCCACAGGGATCGGGGATCAGGTCGAACGTTGCTTCGTCGTGGCATTGCCCGCAGTTGCCGCTGGCCGCAGCGTCATGGATCGCGACGGTGTCTCCGTGGTAGGTCGGGTGGCACTGCGCCTGGCTGCACGTCTTGTTCCAGTTCGCGAACGAGTCGCGCGGAACCGGGTGGCAGGTGGCGCAAACCGTCGCATGGGTCGAGCCAAGGTCGACGTTGTGACAGTCGGCGCAGTTCACGCCATAGCTGACAGCGCCAACGAATTCGTGGTCGCTGAAGAGGCCTACAGCACCCGTTCCTGGCGTTGCGGTGTGCTTCGCTGCGTCGTAGCTGTGGTTCACCGGTGTCTTGTCCTGATGGCAGCCACTCGTACCCCCACCGCATGGAGCGGCAGAGTCAAGGGAGGTCGGCCGGGTGTCGAGCACGCTATGGCATGCGCTCGGATCGATCCGGGTCGGCATTGCCACAGCTGGAGTACTTGGCTGGACCCCCAGACTGGCCGACGGAGTGGAGCGCTGCCAGATCCGTGAAGTTGTGGCACGAGCTACCGGTTCCCGCGCAGGTGCCGAGCGCCACAGAGTGGGCGGTGGCGTACGCGTCGTGTGTGGCCGCCGCACCAGCCTCGTGGCAGTCAACGCACTTCCTACCGGGCCAGCCAAGCGCGACGACAGACGCCGATCCGAGCGTCGCGTCTGTGTGGCACTCGACGCACGTGACAGATCCGTCGCTGGTCGACGTCGCCCCGTGCGCGGACCGCAAGGCGGCGCTGTGGCACTCGGAGCACTCGACCCCGCCCGAGGGCACTACTCCATCTGGGCTGACCGCCTGAACAGCCGCGGTGAACGGCTCGGCCGTGTGAGTGGTCTCGTCGTAGTGGTTGGGGTCGGGCGGGGAGTATGCGTGCGAGCCGACGTCGACGCCGTTGTGGCAGCCAACGCAGTCGCCGTTCTTCGCCCAGTTCCAGACGCTTGAATGGCAGGTCGCACACTCGGCCCCGGGAGGCTGGCGCCATGCACCATGGCTATGTCGGTCCCATGGCACGCAACGCACTCATTGCTGGCGGCCGTGACGGCGTGGCCCGCCGTGTAGCCGCTATGCGTCGCCCCGGAGTGGCATACACCGGTGCACCTCATGTCAGCGGCGGCACTGACGTCGACCGCAGGGTTCTCGTGGCACAGTGCACAGGTGGTCTCGAACTCCGGGCGCTCGCTTCCCGGGCCAACGTACAGGGCGTGCACCGCGCCGAGATCCTTGGAGTCGTCGTGACAGCCCGCACCGAAGCAGTCAGAGGTGGTGGGCGAGATGTGGCCGGGTACTGCGCCTCGAGCGGGATTGTGGACGTTGTTGCCGCCAGCGGAGTAGCTGCCGCCGTGACACCCGTTGCACGAGGTCGTATCTGTCTGAGCGTGCCCGACCACCGTCGGCAGAGCGAGCACGCCGGCGGTCCTGGATATCCCACAACCGTCTCGGATGACGCAACTGCCGTATAGGTGGCGGCCGCGCTGTCCCAGCCGACACGCGTGCCGCTTGTCGTGTGGCAACTCAGGCAGAACCGGCGCACCCCGTCGGCAGTGCCCGTATCCAGTCCCCGCCGAGCGTGTCCGAGATCAGCGACGCGTTGCCGCGATTGGACCCGTGAGGGTTGTGGCACTCGTAGCACGGCAGGGGCGAGCCGACAGGCAGGACGCCGCCGGAGGTCTCGATCCTGTGACCGGCCCCGCGGTGTCCTGGTCACGAACTGCTTGATGTCGACGGGCGCGGTGGCGAAGCCGCTGGGCGCGACTCCGCCGTGGCAGGCAAAACATGCAGGCGCGTAGGTCCCCTGGGCCTGATCGGAAGCGAGTGTCGACGAGCTCGGCCGGTACGCGGCGCGCAGCGCGTCGTAGGTATTGGGTCCGCGGTGCGAGGCGTGGCAGTACAGGCAGTCGCCCTCTTTGCGCCTGACGTCGCCGCCGCCGCCCGCCGTCTGAGTCGTCTCAGGAAGCAGCCGGTGCGCATTCGACGGGCCCGAGTAGGTCGTTGGCCGAGCCAGGTGCCGGCCTCGGGGTAGCCCGAGGCGTTGCGCTGGGTGATGAGGCGGGGGGGTAGTCGCCCTCGTACCACGTGTTGGCGGCGTCGTGACACTCGTAGCACCACTCGGGGCCATTGGCGCCCGCTCCTGCAGCGGAAGCATCGGCGACTCCGACGTCGCCAGGTGGACGGCGTGACAGCTGGAGCAAGCCGTGGTCATGTCCCCAGCCTCGGACGTTTCGATGCTGTGACCGCTGCGCAGCGCAAAGGAGTCGACCGTTCCGGACGCGACATTGGCGGCGGTGGCGTTCCTGCCGTCGTGGCACACGAGACAGTCGCAGTCTGTCCAGGCGACGTGGTCGCGGTCTCCGAGTGGTAGACGAGGTCATCCTCGCCCTCATGCACAGCATGACACTTGCCGCAGTTGCGCGACTTGGTAGCGCTGGCAGCATGCGGTGACGCCACCACTCGGCTGCGACGGGTCCGGCCTGTGCCGGCGCTGACTCTTCGCCGTCGGCGCTGACCGCAGTCACGCGGAAGTAGTACTGCACGCCACCGAAGCCGTCCGTGAAGGTGAATGCGGTGGCACTGGTCTCGCCGGAGTATCTGAAAGCCCCGTTGGCTACGGTGGAGCTGTAAATGCGATAGCCGGCGACGGGACCCCCGGCAGGGGCACTCCAATTCAGAACGGCGATTGCGGGGGCTGCGGCGCCGGGTATGGCGACCAGAGCCGTGGGGGGGTCAGGAGCCAGCGCGAAAGCAATGG
This sequence comes from uncultured Actinomycetes bacterium, assembly GCA_963726325.1. Lineage (GTDB taxonomy): Bacteria > Actinomycetota > Coriobacteriia > Anaerosomatales > PHET01 > CAVPCY01. Next base: position 258,552 of record CAVSCA010000002.1, read on the forward strand.
CCGGCACAAGCGCCACGGCCACGATGATCGCCAGCACCACTGCCGGCGAGAGCGTTCTGATCCTGTCCCGAACGCGCCTTACCAATCCACTCCACTTCTTCGTCCGAGGGAGGTCGCCTTGCCAAATCCCGACAGCCATCGGTAGGTCAGTTGGCAACGCGGCATACACCCGTATCAGCGGGACGTGGTTGACCCTGCGATTCTACCATCGAGAGACCCTCCGAAACTACCCGCAGTTCACGCGAAATTAGTGCCATGTAATGTGCATTTAGTGAACCTTAAGGTGAATCGGAGCGACGGGGACGGCCATGTGCTCAAGCATGCAGCCGAGAGCCGCCATCTTACCTCCACTTCTTCGTCCGAGGGAGGTCGCTTTGCCAACTTCCGAGAGCACGTCGGTGGGTCAGTTGGCGACGCGGCAGACACCCGTATCAGCGGGACGTGGTTGACCTTGCGATTCTACCATCGAGCGCCCCTCCGAAACCACCCGCAGTTCACGCGAAATTAGTGCCATGTAATGTGCATTTAGTGAATCTTAAGGTGATTTCGGAGCGGCAGGCGGACACCGTGCGTCCAGCCCGCCGTCGGACAGGGCCGCCAGGCTAGGCGCGCGGCCAGAACGGGTTGAGTCGCGCCTCTCGGCCGATCGTCGTGTCGGGACCGTGCCCGGGATGAACCAGCGTTTCCGCTGGTAGAGAAGTCAGCTTCCGTGCGATGGACTGCGCCAGAGCCCGTGCGTCCCCGCGGGGGAAGTCCGTCCTGCCGACGCTGCCCGCAAACAGCGTGTCTCCCGAGAACAGGTGCGGGACGCTCTCGCTCGCGCTTCGTGGCCAGCAGGCAGATACCGCCCGGCGTATGCCCGGGCGTGGACAGAATCTCCACACTCACAGTGCCCGCCGTCACGATGTCCCCGTCCTCGAGGACCCTGTCGGGCTGCGGCGCGAGACCGCCCTCGAAGCCGAAGAGGGCCGAGCCCGTGCCTTGCGGCGTACTCACGAACGCGGCGTCCTCGGCGTGCACCATGCAGCGGTGCGCCGGTCGCCTCGACAAGTCCGGCCGCTGCGCCGAGGTGATCGAAGTGGCAGTGCGTGAGCACGATCGCCTCGACCTCACGGCCGCCGAGCGCGTCGAGGATCCGCTCGAGATCGTCTCCGGGATCGATGACGAGCGCCGGCCCGTCCCCCTCCCACACGAGCCAGCAGTTGGACTGCAGCGGACCCACCTGTACTCGTGTGACCTGCACCTACCGCTGGCCCTTCTTGACCTGGGTCTCGCCCGGAAGCATCCTCCGCGCCTCGAACACGCCGTCCACCAGTCGGACTTCGCGGAGCAGGGCGTCGAGGCGGCCCATCTCGCCGATCTCGAAGAGGAACCGCATGTCCACGAGGCCGTCTCTGTGCGTGGTGGTCGCCGAGGACAAGATGTTCACCCCGGACTCGCCGATCGCCATGGTGACGTCCTGAAGCAGGCGAAGGCGATCGAGTGCCTCGACGAAGATCTCGACCTGGTACGTCGCCTTGCTGCCCGAGTCCCAGTCGACCTCGATGATCCGCTCGGGGCTCGAGAGGAGCTCGGAGGCGTTGGGGCACGTCGTCCTGTGGACGCTCACACCGCGCCCACGAGTCACGAAGCCGATGATCTCGTCGCCGGGTACAGGATTGCAGCAGCGAGCGAGCCGTACGAGCACGTCGTCGATGCCCTTGACCACGACTCCCCCGCCGGTCCGGTGGCGTGCGCGCCGAGGCGGGACCATCGGCTGGTCCAGCGGAAGCTCTTCCGGCTTGACCTGCTCTTTTGCCGCCGCATCGCCCTCCTTGCTCATGAGCTTGAGCAGGTGCGTGCCCACCAGTTTCGCCGAGAGCTTGCCGGCGCCGATCTGCGCCAACAGGTCCTCGCCTTTGGCGTAGTTCATCTCGCCGGCGACAGCATCGAGCGCCTTCTCGGCGGCCTTGCTCCCGATGCCCATGCCGTGCTTGCGCATCACCTTGGACAGTTCGTCCTTGCCACCATGAAGGTCATCTACACGGTTAGCCTTTGAGAAGTAGTTGCGGATCTTCGATCGCGCCGAGGACGTCTTGACGATGTTGAGCCAGTCTCGGCTGGGGCTCGCGTTCTTGTTGGTGAGCACGTCGATCCTGTCGCCCATCTGCAGTTCGTAGCTCAAGGGAACGATCGCGCCGTTGACCTTGGCGCCCACGCAGTGGTTCCCCACCTCCGTGTGGATGGCGTACGCGAAGTCGATCGGTGTCGACCCCGTCTTGAGCGAGATCACGTCGCCTTTGGGCGTGAAGACGAAGACCTCCTCTTCGAACAGGTCGATCTTGAGCGCCTCCATGAACTCGCGCGGGTCCTTGAGTTCCGTCTGCCACTCGAGCATCTGCCGAAGCCACGCGAGCCGCTCGTCGAAGGACTCGTCGCCGCGGTTCCCCTCCTTGTAGCGCCAATGGGCGGCCACGCCGTACTCGGCGGTTCGATGCATGTCCTCGGTACGGATCTGGATCTCGAGAGGCCGGCCGGAAGGGCCGATGACCGTGGTGTGCAGCGACTGGTACATGTTGAACTTGGGCATCGCCACGTAGTCCTTGAACCGCCCGGGCACCGGCTTCCAGATGCTGTGAACCGTGCCGAGCGCGCCGTAGACGTCCTTGACCGAGTCGACGATGACCCTGAGGGCGATCAGGTCGTAGATCTCGTTGAAGTCCTTACCCTTGCCCGCCATCTTCTGGTAGATACTGTAAAGATGCTTGGGCCGACCGGCGATCTCGGCTGTGATGCCCACCTGCGCCAGTTCGTCGTGCAGCTGGTCGATGACCTGACCGGCGTACGCCTCGCGCTCGGTGCGGCTCTCGGCGACCATTCGGCCGACCTGGTGGAACTTGACGGGCTCCAGGTAGTAGAAGGCCAGGTCCTCGAGTTCCCACTTCACCTGGCTGATGCCCAGCCTATGCGCGAGCGGCGCGTAGATCTCCATGGTCTCGCGTGCCTTCTCGACCCGCCTCTCGGGAGGCAGGGCCGCGAGGGTTCGCATGTTGTGGAGGCGATCCGCCAGCTTGATGAGGATGACTCGGATGTCCTTGGCCATCGCGATGAGCATCTTGCGCAGGTTGTTGCTCTGCTGCTCGGAGAGCGTCTCGAACTCGATACGACCGAGCTTGGTCACGCCGTCCACGAGCTCGGCGACTTCATCGCCGAACTGCTCGCGGACCTGCGCGATCGTGACATCGGAGTCCTCGACGGTGTCGTGCAGCAGCGCCGCCTTGAGAGTGGCGGTGTCGAGGTGGAGCTCGGCGAGGATGAGCGCGACTTCGATGGGGTGGTTGATGAAGGGCTCGCCGCTCTTGCGCGACTGGCCCTCGTGCGCCCTCACGGCGAACTCGTACGCCAGGTCGAGCCCAGTGAGGTCGGCATCAGGGTTGTACGCCCTGACCTGCGCCTCAATCTGTTCGAGCGTGGCGGCCATCGTCGTCCTTCGCGAGTGGAGGTGCACCGTGGACGGTACTGGAGGCGCACGCGGACGCGGTGGCCGAGCTCAACAACCGTCACGTGCGTAGTATACGTTGCGCGTGCCGTCACCGCAGGTACCGACGCGCCGCCAAGGCGTGACCGCTCGCCTCGCGCGCTGTCGCTAGGACGGGAGAATCGGGCGGTTGAACCGCGCCAGAAGCTCCTCGGGCGGGCTCGACATGACCCACTCGCGAAACACCTGGAACTCGGCGATCTCGTCAAGCCCCTCCGAGTAGCGCACGCTGCTCGCCAGGTCGACCTTCTCGGCGGCGGGAACCAAAGACAGCCTCCGATAGGCGCCGTGGCCTTCGCCGATCACGAACCCCAGCTCGCGGAAGATGCCGAGTCCGGCGGACACGCCTCGTTCGTCCAGCCCGCAGCCGCGATCGAGTTTGCGGCACCGCTCGGCGAGCTCGGCGTTGGTGATCTCGAAGCCCTCCCCTTCTGCAGCGTGAAGGTCGCGCAGCACCCGGTAGAGGACCGCGAGGTCGTCGCGTTCAGGTGCAGAAGCGGCGAGTATCCGCTCGTTGATTCGAGCGTCCTTGTCGCCGAAGAGCAGGTGCACCCGAGCCATCGCCCCGTCGCGGCCCGCCCGACCTGCCATCTGGTTGAACTCGACGTCGTTGAAGGGCAGGTGGTAGAGCACGACGTTGCGGATATCGGGGATGTTCACGCCCTCGCCAAAGGCGCTGGTCGCAACGACCACTCGCACGTCGCCGGTCCTGAAGGCGTGCTCAACCGCATGGCGGACGGAGCGGGAAAGCCCACCGTTGTAGAACGCCGCGTGCCACGCAAGCTCGGGCACGCGCTTGCGCAGCAGGCGCGCAAGCCGCACGGAGGCATCCCGCGAGTTGACGTAGATCACCGTCTTGCCGCCCGATGCGGCCAACCGCAGGATCTGTTCGTCCTTGTCGGCGCCGGAGCGTCGGTCCTCGACGGCAAGGTTGTCGCGCACCGTGGGGTCGAGAACGACGGAGCGGATGCCGAGCGACTCTCGGATCGAGGCGGCCACATCGTTCGAAGCGGTCGCGGTGACGGCCAGCACGGTGGGTCCGCCGAGTGCCTCGAGCGCTTCTCCCAATCGCGAGTACGCCGGCCGGTGACCGGCCCGCGCGCGCCCGACGTGGTGCGCCTCGTCCACAACCAGGAAACGCACGCGGCCGCACTCGGCGAATCGCGCCGCGTGGAAGTGAAGGAACTCGGGTGTGGTCAGAACGACGTCGAGACTCGCCGTTCGAGAGCGCCTGGAAGGCGGCGTCCCGATCGCCTTGTGAGGTCTCCCCCGTGACGGTGCGCACGGCCAGACCGACGCTCGTGAACACCTCGTCAAGGTGGAAGGCCTGGTCGGCGACGAGCGCGCGCAGCGGGAACACGAACACGCTCGCGCCGTTCTCTCGCAGCGCGAGCCGGGCGGCGTGCAGGTGGAAGATCAGCGACTTGCCCCGACCCGTCGCCATGACCGCGAGCGTGCTGCGCGACTCGGCCAGCGCGGCGAGAGCCTCGACCTGCGCCGCGTGCAGCTTGCGATCTCCGATGAAGCGCCTCACCAGCTCGGCATCGAGCTCGGCGGGGGGCAGCCCGGCCAACTCCTCGCGGTTGCCGATGCGAACGCCCGCGGCCTGCGCCTCATCCTCGGCAGCATCGCGCCTGGTGAGCAAGACGTTCACGCCGAGCGCACGCTCGCCGCCACCCGTGACCTCGGTGACCTCGACGTCGTACTCGACCCCCCGATCGATGGCGGGCGCAAGCGCCGCGGCGAGGCGACGGTTGAGGTACCCGACCTGATTGCCGCGCGGGTCGAGCAGGGCGCAGGCGTTGGCGTCGAACTCGTTGTCCGGCTGCCGAACGAGTCGAAGCGGCGTACCTGCCGTCGAGCACGGCCAGCACGTCCTGACGCCCCTCGAAGGTCACGCCGGCGAGCTTCGTGTGAAACGACGGCGCGTCTTCTATCCCCGCGTACTCCTCGCGAGCCAGGATCTCATCCGCGTGTGCGAACAGGTCGTCGACCAGGTCGGCTGCGGGTGAACGAAGCGCCTCCCTGACATGGATGTCGCGCACGATGAGCTGGGCCCGGCTGCGACCGCGCCACTGGTCCACCTCCAGCTGAAACGCGAGGTCGACGGCGTTCCCGCACTCCGCCAGCTCCGCGATGTCTCGGCATCTGAACGCGATGGCGGGCACAGACGCGACACCGTCGAAAGCCACGAAGCGCAGGTGGTTCGCGGTCTTGCCCACACGCCCTCGATCGTTCATGAACACCCTGCGCGCAGCCAGCACCGGCCTGGCGTTCGCGTGACCGAACGGGCCGAGCAGCGAGATCTCGGCGCCGAGCTCGGTACTGACCTCGTCGAGCGAGATCTCGGCGTCCAGCACGGTCGCGACCTCGAACTGCTCGGCAGGCAGAGTGGCCAACTCGGCGAGGAGCATCTCTCGGAAGCGCTCGAGGTTCTCGGCCTTGAGGGTGAGGCCCACCGCGGCGGCATGCCCTCCGAATCGCTCGAGCACGCCCGAGCACTTGGAGACCGCCGAGAACAGGTCGACCGACCCGACCGAACGCGCGGAGCCCTTCGCCACCCCGTCCTCGAGGGCGAAGAGGAACGCGGGCACGCCGAAGGAGTGCGCGAGGCGCGACGCCACGATGCCCTTGACGCCCTCGTGCCACCCCTCGCCCGCCAGCACGAGCGCCCGCTCCCCGGAGTAGACGCGCTCGGCGAGCGCGGTGGCCGCCTCGGTGAGGTCGGCTTCGACCGTCTGCCGCAGCCGGTTGTGCTCGTCGAGCCTCAGGGCGAGTCGCTCGGCCACCACGGGATCGTCGGCGAGCAGGAGGTCCAGCGCGTCCTGCGGGTCGCCGACGCGCCCGGCGGCGTTGAGCCGCGGGGCGATCGCGAAGGCCACGTCGTCGGCCGAGAACCCGTCGAGCGAGACCCCCGCCACCGCACACAACGCCGCGATCGACGGCGTGCCGCCGTCGCGAACCTGTCGCACGCCGGCGGCGACGAGAGCGCGGTTCTCGCCCACAAGCGCGACGATGTCGGCGACGGTGCCCAGCATCGCCAGGTCGGCGAGATCCTTCCACCCGTCCTCGTCTCCGAGCAAGGCGCCGACCCGCTGCACGAGCTTCAGCGCGACACCGGCGCCGGCAAGGTCGCGAGACGGGCACGCCTCGACGAGCTTGGGGTTGGCCACCGGGATCCCGGAGGGAACGCACTCGCCCGGTTCGTGGTGGTCGGTCACGACCACATCCACGCCGTGCGACAGCAGCTGCGCGACCTCGTCGGCCGAGGAGATGCCGCAGTCCACGGTGACCACGAGGTCCGGCGAGTGCTCGAGCACGCGCTCGATCGCCGCCGGCGTCAGACCGTAGCCCTCGCGGAACCGGTGCGGCACGATCGCATCGACCGACGCCCCCAGCGCTGCAAGTCCGCGTCGCGCCACCGCCGCGGCACTGATGCCGTCGAGGTCGAAGTCGCCGAAGACGAGAATGCGCTCTTCGCCCTGCACCGCCCGAGCGACACGCTCGGCAGCCGCGTCCATTCCGGGGATCAGAGACGGGTCGAGCCAGTCCCGCCCCAGCGATGGCTCGATGAAGCGCTTCGCCTGCTCGGCGCTCTCGATCCCGCGGGAGACGAGGATGCGCGCGACAACGTGCGACAGGCCGGTATCGGCGGCCAGACGCACCACGCTGTGCTCGTCGGCGGGAGCCAACGACCATTTCTTGGAGTCGCACGCCTCGGACATGGCCCCATCCTAGCCGACGGGGCCGACACCGCTGACGGTGCCGACCCCGCGACTGCAACTGCGAACGCGGTGCGCCCTAGGCGTCCGCGTACTTCTTCTTGAGCGCGGCGTACTTGGGCTCGCTCTCCTTCCACATCGCGTAGAGCGGCGACGCGACGCCGATGGAGGAGTAGGCCCCGACGAGCATGCCGATCGAGAGCGCGAGCGCGAAGTCCTTCAGCGTCTCGCCGCCGAAGAACAGCATCACGAGCACCGGGATCAGCGAGGTGATGGTCGTGTTGAGCGAACGCACGAAGACCTCGTTGATCGACTCGTTGGCCATCTGCATGAACGACTGCTTGGCCAGATGCTGCGAGTTCTCCTTGATGCGGTGGAAGACCACGATGGTGTCGTAGAGCGAGTAGCCCAGGATCGTGAGCAGCGCGGCGATGGTGTTTGGCGTGACTTCGTAGCCCAGCAGCGCGTAGATGCCGAGCGTGATCAGGATGTCGTGCACGAGGGCGACTACCGCGGTGACCGACATCTTGTACTCGAAGCGCACCGAGATGTAGAGCAGGATCGCCGCGAGCGACAGGCCGAGCGCCATGAGCGCGCGGTTGGTGATGTTCTTGCCCCAGCCGGGCCCGATCGTCGTGACCTGGAACGAGTCCGCGGGCAGCTTGACGGCGACCGCGACGGCGGCGGCATCGCCGGATGCCTCGTCGGGGTCGGTCACCTCGGTGCGGATGATGAAGCCCTTCACGCCCTGCGCCTCGGTGGTCTGCACGTTGGGATTGGTCACGCCGGCATCCTCGAATGCCTTGCGCATCTGTTCGATGGTGACCTCCCCGGAGTTCACCACGCTGATCGAGGTGCCGCCTTGGAACTCGATGCCGAACGTCAGGCCGAACGAGGGCAGCAGCAGCGCCGCGATGGATACGACGAGCAGCACGCCTGAGATAGCGAACATGATCTTGCGGTGGCCGAGGAAATCGATGTGGAACCTAGACACCTGCAACACCCCCCTTCGGGGCCTTGGCAGCTGGTGCCGTCTTGCTCTCCTTGGGCAGGCCCCAGAACACCGGCGCCTTGCCGATGACCGACTCGCCCAGAAGGACGAGGATCGGACGCTTGAACAGGACCATCATGATGATGTCGCAGACGATTCCGATCGTGAGCGTGAGCGCGAAGCCGCGCACGGGACCGATCGCGACGAAGTAGAGCACCGCGGCCGAAACCAGTGTCACGAGGTCCGCGTCGATGCTGGTGTACATGCCGTGGCGCGATCCCGAGTTGGCGGCCGAGCGGATGGTCTTGCCCATCCGCACCTCCTCCTTGAAGCGCTCGAGAATCAGGATCGACGAGTCGGCCGCCAGACCGATCGTGAGCACGATGCCGGCGATGCCGGGCAGCGTGAGCGCGAAGAAGCCCAGCTGCGAGAGCAGGGCCAGGATACCGAGGAAGAACGAGGCGAACGTGATGAGAGCCGCGACGGTCAGCAGGCCGAGGCCGCGGTAGAACAGCAGAACGTAGAGCGCCACGAGCGACAGGCCGATGATCATCGCCAGCACGCCCTGCCTCAGCGAGTCCTGGCCGAGCGTGGGCCCGACGACCCTCGACTCCGAGAACACCAGCGTCACCGGGAGCGAACCGGTCTCGAGCACCGTCTTGAGCTGCTTGGCGGTCTCGGCGGTGAAGCTGCCCGAGATCGCCGTGCTGCCGTCGAGGATGGGCTCGTTCACGCGCGGAGCAGACTGCACGGTGCCGTCGAGCACGACAGCGACGAGCTTGCCCACGCTCGCCGACGTGTAGTCGGCCCACTTCTTCGCCCCCTCGGCGTTCATCGAGAGGTTGACCTCGATCTGGCCGGTGTTCGGGTTCTGCGACACAGCCGCGTTTCGCACGACCTCGCCCGTCAGGAACGGCAGGTAGGTGCCCTTCTTGACCTGCACGCCCTGCTCACCCGCGGTGATCGCCGCGACCGTCGCCGAGTCGGTGATCGAGGCGACGTCCACGAACTCCAGCTGACCGGTGCTGCCCAGGACAGCGAGCGCCTCCTGGGCGTTCTTGATGCCGGGGATCTGAACGAGCAGCGAGTCGTTGCCCTGGCGCTGGATCGACGCTTCGCGCACGCCGAGACGGTCGACTCTGTTGCGGACGATCAGCTCGGCACGCTCCATGACCGCAGCGGTCACGGGCGTCGTCGTCGACTCCTCGGCGGTGAGGATGACCGACAGGCCGCCTTGGATGTCGAGGCCTTGGGTGATCTTCTCCGCCGGGGGCCACAGTATCGCCCACGAGGCGACGACCAGCACCAGCCCGAGCGCCAGCAATAGGATGTTCTGTTGCTTCTGGTCCATGCTCCTGCCTTCCATACCTTGCTTCAGTCACAGCTCCGTGCAGGAGCCTTGTTCCACATCGACACGGCCGGCGCGAGCGAAGCCGCCCACGTCGCCGCCACCGGCTACGATTCCGGCGAGTCGCCCTCGTCGGCAGGCGCGGCATCCTCTTCGAGTTCGGCCTCGGCCGTCTCATCGTCGGCGTCCTCGACGTCGTCTTCGGCCTCCGGGGCCGCGCGTGTCCTTCGGCGGCACCACCTGAGCGATCGCCGCCTTGGCCAACTCCAGCTCCGAGCCATCGGCGACACGAACACGAATCCGCTCGCCCACCTCGATGATCACGGCGAAGATGCCGCCGACGGTGACGATCTCGTCCCCGGGCTTGATGCGAGGCGAGCATCTCGCGCTGTGCGGCCGCGCGCTTCTGCTGCGGCCTGATGATCAGGAAGTAGAAGACCCCGATGATCAGGAGTATCGGCAGGAACTGCTGCAACTGCGCCATGGTCGCGCGCCTTTCTAGCGTGAGGGCCGCTGTACGCCCCAAGCGCACAGCCAACGGACAATCTTACCTGTGAAACGCCCTTCGCGGAAGCGAGAATGTGAGTTCTTTGCCCTCGCAGCGGAATCAGTAGTCGTCATGGGCGGCCGAGGAGCGCCACGCGCCGAGAAACGCGCCGTACTGTCCGGCAAGGACCGCCTCGCGCGCCCGCCTCGCCAGATCGAGCAGGAAGTGCAGGTTGTGTACTGAGAGCAGCGTCGCGCCCAGCATCTCCTTGGTGTTCACGAGGTGCCTGATGTAGGCACGCGAGAAACCCGTGCAGGTCCCACAGGAGCAAGACGGGTCGAGCGGGCCGAAGTCGCGCGCGAAGCGGGCGTTTCGCATGTTCAGGCGACCCTCACTCGAGAAGGCCGTCCCCAGACGCGCGGTGCGGGTGGGAAGCACGCAGTCGAACATGTCGACACCCAGCCCGATCGCCTCGAGCATCGCCGTCGGGCTCCCCACTCCCATGAGGTAGCGGGGCCGATCCGCCGGCAACGCCCCGCACACCGGCGCAAGCGATTCGAGCATCAGATCGTGCGGCTCGCCCACCGAGTAGCCTCCGATGCCGTACCCGGGAAAGCCGATCTCGGCCAACCGCTCGACACTCTCGGCGCGCAGGTCGGCGTGTACTCCGCCCTGCACGATGCCGAACAGGGCCTGGTCCTCTCGGCGATGCGAGTCCTTGCAGCGCCTCGCCCACTCGGCGCTTCTGCGCACCGCGGTCGCCACGTGCTCTCGCTCGGCGGGGTACGGCGGGCACTGATCGAGCTGCATGATGATGTCGGCGCCCAGCTGCTCCTGGATGCGCATGTTGTCTTCGGGCGACCAGAAGTGCCACGCGCCGTCGACGATGGAGCGGAAGCGAACCCCGTCGTCGGAGAGCTTCAGCGTGTCCGCCAGACTGAAGATCTGGAACCCGCCCGAATCGGTGAGGATGCTCCCGTCCCAGTTCATGAAGCGGTGCAGGCCACCGGCCTGCTCGACGACGTCCGCGCCGGGGCGCAGGAACAGGTGGTACGTGTTGGCCAGCACCACCTGCGCGTGCATCTCGCTGAGTTGCGCGGGCATCACGCCCTTCACCGTCGCCCGCGTCCCCACCGGCATGAAGACGGGCGTCTCGACGGCGCCGTGCGCAGTCGTGAACGCGCCGGCGCGCGCCGAGGTGGTGGAGTCCGTTGCGTCAAGCTGGAAATCGAACAGTGCCATGCGGGCGATTCTACCCGAGCGGCGAGATGCCGGGCCCAACAGGTAGACTGAATCCGTGGTGAACCCATCGCGACCCGCAGACGTCTTAACGGAGCGACATGAACTACGACAGCGCCGACGACCCCGCTCTCGTGGCGGCGGCGACCGAAGGTGACCTCGGAGCGTTCGAGGCTCTCGTGCGTCGCCACTCCAGAGTCGTCTACGCGCATGCGCTGCGGTTCTTCGGCGAGCCAAGCTCCGCCGAGGACGTGGCGCAGGAGGTGTTCGTGAAGGTGTTTCGCTCGCTGGACTCCTACGACTCGCGGGCGCAGTTCTCCACGTGGCTGTACCGAGTCACGCGCAACGCGTGCCTCGATGAGGTGCGGGCGGGCAAACGCCGCCCCGTGCCGGTCGATCCCATGAGCGTGGTCGAGAAGCGCGAGGACTTCGCCGACGAGGTCGTCCTGTCCTCGGCGATCGAGCTGGCGATGCGCTCGCTTCCACCCGAGGACCGCGACGCGCTCTCGGCGGTATCGCTGTTCGGCCTGTCGTATGCCGAGGCGAGCGAGGTACTCGGCGTGCCGCAGGGCACGGTGAAGTCGCGGGTCTTTCGCGCACGCCGCGCGCTGGCCGCGATGCTGCAGCTGCACAAGGGAGGTGCCTGATGGAGTGCCTCGAGGCCCAAAGAATCGTCTCGGAACGGCTCGACCGTGATGAGGTCGACACGGCGCTGCTCGAGAAGGCCAAGGAGCACTGCCGCTCGTGCGACGAATGCGGAGCGTTCGTGCGGACTCTCGCGACACTTCGCATGATGCCTCTGCCCGAGCCACCCGCTGAGCTCACGGAACGGATCATGGAGGCGGTCCAGACCGAGAAGGCCGTCCTGGCGGCGAACAGCGCGGTCGCGTTCAACGAAGCAGCCAGCGCGCCCGAGGAGCCGGTCGAGGCCGAGCCGGTCTCGTTCGATCGGCTGGCCGAGCAGCTCAAGGACCGCCGCCATCGCAAGGCCATCATCGGCTGGGTCGCTGCGGCAGCGGTCGTCTTCGTCGTTGCGGGTTTCGGCGCCATGGCCGGCGTCCGCCAGATCCTCTCCCCCGCTCGCAGTTCCACGATGGCCACCACCGAGTACGGATACTCGAGTGGTCCCGCCGAGGAGTTCGGTGGCGCGCCGGCCGCCACCCAGGACTCGGCCGCCGGCGCTTCGAAGAGCGCGCCCGAGGTTGGCGCCGCGCCCTCGTACATAACGGTTGGCGCGCTCGTCTACCGCCTGACGGGCGAGGCGAGCGGAGTCGACGAGACCTCGCTGAGCAAGATAGGCGCGACGTCGAATTCGCTTGGGAGCCACGCAGGTGAGCACGCACGACGTGCTGGGTGGACCGGACCCGTCCGTCGTCTACGTGAAGGACGCCGAGGGCACGCTGTTCGCATTCGAGCGAGCGACGCGGACCTTCAGTGCCAGGCAGTACGCGCTGTCGGGCGGCTCGATCACCGCCTACGGCACCTGGCCCACGCTTCCCTCGGGCGTGGAGACCCCCACGAATCCGGACGGCTCGCCACAGTACGTCGAGGCCGGCACCGACTCCGGCGGGGTCACGGTGTACCGACCCGTAGGTGGAGACGCGGCGACCGGGATAGCGGTGGCGCCGGGTACCGCACCGAGCGACCCGGCGGCGGGCAATCCCAACTGGACTTGGTGGGTTCCGGTCGCCGAGTAGCCCGCAGCTAGAGGATCAGCATCGCGTCGCCGAAGCTCCAGAAGCGGTACCGGCGCTCGATCGCCTCTGCGTAGGCGCGCATGACCAGGTCGCGCCCCGCGAACGCGCTGACCATCATGATCAGGGTCGATCGTGGCACGTGGAAGTTCGTGATCATGGCGTCGACGGACCGGAAGCGGTAGCCCGGGAGGATGAACAGGCTCGTCGAAGCCTCGGCCGGCTCGACCCTCTCGGCCTCGCGATCGAACGCGCTCTCGAGGGCACGCACGCTCGTGGTGCCCACCGCGATCACGCGCCCCCCGCGCTCGCGCGTGTAGTTCACCGAATCCGCCGCAAGTTCGGAGACCCTGAAGTGCTCCGTGTGGATCCGGTGGGCGGTCGGGTCGGCTTCCGATACGGGGCGGAAGGTGTCGAGGCCCACATCGAGTTCGACGGTCTCGACTCGTGCGCCCGCCTCCCTGCATCGCTCGAGCAGCTCAGGCGTGAAGTGCAGCCCCGCAGTCGGCGCCGCCGCGCTGCGCTCGTCCCTGGCAAACATCGTCTGGTACGACTCCGGGTCTTCGAGCGGCCGCGTGATGTAGGGCGGCAGCGGGACCTCGCCGATCCGATGCACGATGTCGAGGAATCGCCCTTCGTGCGGCATGAACTGCACGAGTCGCCCGCCGCCCTCTTCGAGCACGTCCACCACGAGCGCCGTCATGGCGCCCTGTGCGAAGACGATGCGCGCCCCGGGCTTCAGACGCCTGCCCGGCTTGACCAAACACTCCCACGTGTTCTCGTAGCGCTCGCGCAGCAGCAGGACCTCGACCTCGCCTCCGGTCTCGTCCTTCACGCCCGCGAGCCTGCGCTGGCAGGACCCGGGTCTCGTTGACAACAAGCAGGTCGGCCGTGCGCAAGTACTCAGGCAAGTCCGAGAAGTGGCGGTGGTCGATCTGCCCGCTTGCGCGGTCCAGCACCAGCAAGCGGCACGCGTCGCGTGGCTCGGCAGGGCTCTGCGCGATCAGCCCGGTGGGTAGCTCGTAGTCGAAGTCGTCGGTGCGCATCGGCGCGCGGCCTCCTTGCCGAGGGACAACAACAGCGAGTGTAGCGCAGGCCGAGATTCGCACAGCCTCGCGCGTGCTACGATACGCGCGCCATGAGACACGGGTACTCCACTGCGGACCTGCATGTTCACACAACGGCCTCGGACGGGACATGCTCGCCCGCCGAGGTTCTCGAGTTCGCGTCGGAAGCCACCGACCTCGCAGTGGTCGCCATCTGCGACCACAACACCACCGAAGGCGCGCTCGAGGCTGCCGCGCTTGCCCCTCGCTATCGCATCGAGGTGATAGTGGGACAGGAGGTGGAGAGTGCCGACGGGCACATTCTCGGACTGTGGGCACCCGATGCCGTGCAACCCGGGACTGCCTGCCGAAGAGACGGTCGCGCGCATCCATGCTCAGGGTGGGCTTGCGATAGCTGCGCACCCGTTCGCGCCGCGCTGGTGGCACAAGCACGGGCTGTGCAGAGGCGAGCGCGAGGTCTACGACAGAGTCGCGTTCGACGGTGTCGAGGTCGCGAACTCCACACCCTTGCTGTTCCTGGCCAACTTCCGTGCGCGCAAGTACCAACAGAGCGCACGCGGAGCGCCTCGCGTGCACGGGGGGGAGCGACGCCCACATGCTCTCTGTGATAGGCACGAGCCGCACCTCGTATCGAGGCGCCGGCTGCGCCGATCTCAGGGCGCCATCGAGAACCGGACCAGCCGAGGGTGGGGACCGAGCTTCCAGCCTCTTCGCGCCTACCGCTACGCGCGCAAGGTCCCGGAGATCCGCGAACGCGACGCCCAGCGAAAGGCCCGCGAGGCCGAGGGTGGCGACGCGTGCGCGTCATGCGGTGCAGGGTGCGCTGCGGCGAAGCCGCCGCAGGCCTAGCGCAGCTCCGAGTTCTCCCCGCCGGATTCGGCGGCTCGGCGCTTCTCGGCGCGCTGCTCCCGCCTGCGTGCCCGCTCCTCGCGCGCCTCGAGGTCGCTCATCACGCACCCGCAGTAGTTCTGGCGGTACATTCCGAGTTCGCGCGAGCGACGCGTCGCCTCCGGGTAGCGGTCGGTGAAGTCACGCCGAACGAACTCGACTCCGGCCGCGGCAGCCGCGACTTCGCCTTCGGCCGCGATCGCCTCGGAGTCCTGGTAGGGACTCACCGTGAGCGTGGTGGTCATCGCATCGAACCCGTTCTCCGCCGCCCAGCTCGCCACCTCACCCAGCCTCAGTCGGTAGCACTCGCGGCATCGTTCCCGCGGTTCGCTGGCGTGGCTGCCCGGCGCCCTCGATCCACGCGGCGGGATCGTACGGCAACTCGACGACTTCGACGCCCAGCGAACGCGCGTAGCCGAGCATCGTGTCTCGGCGACGCTCGTACTCCTCGGCCGGGTGGATGTTCGGGTTGAAGAAGACGGCGACCACCTCGGCCGCCTGCTTCACCAGAGCCTCGTAGGGCTCGATGAAGCACGGCCCGCAGCACACGTGCAGGGCGAGCCGCTTCGTCTCGAGGTCTGTGGCCGAGTCGTTCATGGTTTGAGGATACTCCCGCAGCGCCGTGCCGCGCAGTCCTGCCTGCGAGCCGACAACGCACAGGGGCGGCCCCGGTGGGACCGCCCCTGATCAGGATCAGTCAGTAACGCTACGCGTTGCGAACGTTGCTCGCCTGCTCCTTGCCGTTGTTGCCAACGGTGACATCGAAGGTCACGGCCTGACCCTCATCGAGGGTCTTGAAGCCCTCCATCTGGATCTCGCTGAAGTGGACGAACAGGTCGTCGCCGTCCTCACGCGAGATGAAGCCGTAGCCCTTGTCCGGGTTGAACCACTTGACGGTACCCTCAGCCATGCTTGCCTGTCTTTCCGCCCCTTACGGGCATGTGCTCTGGCGACTCGTCTGGTACTTGTGCCCCGCCTCGGTCTCCCCCCTCAGGGGTGCCCGGTCGCTGTGGCGTCGTCCCACCTCGTCGCGGACTGACGGACCATCTTCCGGCCCGCCGAGCACAAGTCTAGCCCTACGATTCGACGAGTGGCAACCTTCGACGGGCACCTAATCGTCAAGCAAGAACGGCTCGTCGGAGTCGGCGTCATCGCGTGTTTCGGCCCGGCGCTGGCTCTTGCGCCCGATCAGCGGCCTCGCTCCTTCTGGCCGGAGTCGCGGTGGGGGCCTCGGCGGAACGCTGCCTGCGCACGACGATCGCGAGGACTGCCAGGGCCGCCACCGCGAGCGCCGCAAGGACGGCGATCAACTGACTGGAGCGCTGGGCAGTCGGGCTTGCGGGCGCGGACGGTGTGCCCGACGACTTCACGGTAGCTCACCTGCGTCAGGCTCGACTCCCCGAGCTTCGGTCGGGCTGCAGGAAGCGTGTAGAGGGTCTCGCCGTCCTCGTTGGTGCTTGGCGACCCTTCCGGCGCGGGTTCGATCTTCGCGTCGGTCGCGCCCGCAGGCAGCCGCACGGTGAACGCAGTCCCAGACGGAAGGCACCGACTGCACGAACTCGAGACTCGCCGTCACGGCGTTCCCATCGGATGTGAGCGGGATGCCCGAAAGATCGATCTGCGCGGCTCGATACGTCGAGACCTCGAACTCGGCATACTGGGCGCCCTCGCCTTGCCCCACGGAGAACTGGCGCTCGAATGTCCTGGGTCGCGTCAGCGCCGGATACCTCGCCCGCCCAGTCCACCGACATTCCCGGCGGGATGGGCAAACGCACGCGTACGGGCAGGCTGACTGAAGGGTCGATCGTCGTAGAGACGATGGCGATCGCCTGACCCGGCTCGGCCTCCATCCACCACTGGACGTCGATCGTGCCCGCATCCAACAGGTCGCCTGCGACCGACGCGGTCGCCGTGGGCACCTCCGCCGCCCAGGCGGACGAGGGCGCCGCTGCGGTGATCGCGAGGGCCGCAAGCGCGATGAGCACGAGGAGTCTTCTCACGGGACTGTCCCTCCGTACGACAGAGTCGCGACGAAATCGATGCGGGGGCGCCGCCAGTCTAGCACGCTGGGTGCGGCTCTACGCCGACTCGGACCTGCCCTTGACCGCGGCCAGAAGCGCCTTGAACTCCGGCGTGCCGGCCGCGCCGACAAGTTCGTAGGCCGCGGACTCGGAGGTCGTCACTACCGCTCCCGCGTGTCCCAAGGCGCGACAGCGCGTAGGCGTGGTTGTCGTCCTCGCGCGAGCAGCACGCGTCCGCTGCGACGTGCATCTCGTAGCCGCCGCGCAGTCCGGCCAGCGCGGTCTGGCAGACGCATATGTGCGTCTCCATGCCGGCAACGAGCAGCTGCTCGCGACCGAGCCCGCTGATCGCCTCGGCGAACTCGGGTTCCGCGAAGCAGTCGAACGACACCTTGTCGATCTGGGATACGGCAACACCCGCGTCCTCGGCTTCTCGCAGCGCGGCTGCGATCTCATCGGCATGATCGCCGAGTCCCTTGGGGTACTGCCGCGTGACCACCACCGGAAGGCCGACGATCGCCGCCACACGCAGGAGCAGGGCCGTGGAGGCGATGACTCGATCGCGGTGCGCCATCGCCGACGCGAGCCGCTCTTGGATGTCGATCACGACGAGTGCCGTGGTGTCTGCGATGAAGAACGCTGGCGCTGCTTGCCACGCTGGACCTCCGGAGATGAGACGAGACGAGCCGGCCTTTCGCCGTGCTCCCCGATTCTAGCCGCGCGGCGTCGGGGTATAAACCAGTGCGCCGGCCAACGGCCGGCCATCGTCCGCGAACGACACGGAGGCAGACATGAGCGATGCTCCTATCCTCGCCGGGGTAAACAAGGTAGCCGACCTCGACAGCGCCGGGGACTTCGAGAAGAAGCACACTCCGCTACATCGCATGCGAGCGCGAAGGCGACAAGGTTGTCGTGACCGTGGCCGTCGGTCACTACGTGGCCCATCCGAACCAGCCCGACCACTTCATCGAGTGGATCGAAGTGCACGCGGCCGGCGCGCCCGTCGCCCGCTTCGACCTTGCCGCTGTCGCCCTGGATCCCAAGGTGACCTGCGTGCTCAACGTCGACGCCGGTACCGCGATCGCCGCGATGGAGAGCTGCAATCTGCATGGGGTCTGGGTTGCGGAGACGGTCGCCCCGTAGAAGCGGGCGTGGCCGCGCACCGGCCGCGAACTAGTTCGGCATCCGCCGGTCGATGAGCGCTCGCACAGCGAGCGCTTGGCTTCGTCTGGATTCGCTCGCAATCAGTTCGGCATCGGCCTGCAGCGAGTCTGCCTGGATGTCCAACGCTTCGGCGACCAGTTCGAGCACGCGGTCGTCTTGGTTGCTCAACTCCAGAAGAGCCGCAAGGCTCTCCGGGGAGAGGTGGTAGGCGGTCTCGGGGTCGATGTCCAGCGCGAGCCCGAGCGCCTGCTCGGCCAACTCGTAGGGCTGCTCGTCACCGCCGGTGCGTTCCAGCTCGAGCGCCCGGCGAATGAGCGCTCCCATCTGCTCGATCAGTCGCAAGATGTAGTCGGATTGGTACAGCATCGCCTCAGCCCTCGCGCTGAGACTCGCGTGCACGCTGCGCCGCGTCGCGCTCCCACTGTCCGGGCAGCGGGCAGGTAGCGGGCCCCTCGACCAGCGCACGGCACTCTCGGCGGATGCCCTTGAGAGTCCCGTTGAACACGAAGTGGTGGAAGGGCAGCACCGAGTACCAGTACGCCCTGCCGAGAAGCCCCTTGGGGTGGAAGATCGCCGTCTGCCGGACTGTCGTCCCGTCCGCGCCGGGCACCAGCTCGTACTGCAGCCACCCCTCACCCGGCATCTTCATCTCCGCCCGGAGTCTCAGCAGGCTCGGCGCTTCCACGCGCTCCACTCGCCACCACTCCAGGTGGTCCCCCTCGATGAGCGCGTACTGGTCGCGACGACCGCGACGGTGGCCGGGGCCGCCCAGCAGGATGTCGAGAAACCCCCTGATGTCCCACAGCGTGTCGAAGGCGTACCAGCCGTTCTCCCCACCGATGCATGCGATCGGGTCGAAGGCGGCCTCGGGCGGGCAGTCGGCCACGATCACGCGCGAGTCGACGTAGCGACCCTCCCGTGCCAGGTGCACGGGCACCGGCATCCCCGCCAGCTCGTCGGACCACCTCGTCGTCGTGAACGCCTCGTCCTCGTCGGCGAAGGCCTGCGCGATCGCCTCCGTGGCGCCTATCGGCTCGATGCCGGGGAAATCGCGGCGCGCATCGTCGGTGGTGACCACGGTCGGATGCTTGAGGGACTCGGCAAGCTGCCGGCCCACCGTTGCCTCTCGCGGCGTGAACAGATACAGCCACCAGCCTGAGAGCCGCGGCGTGAGGAACGGCACGGGAATGACCAGACGGTGCAGCCCGCGCGAGCGCGCGAACAGCCTCAGCAGGTCGCCGTATGTCACCACCTCGGAGCCACCGATCTCATAGACCCGGTGCCGGGGTCCGTCCGTCATCCGGCAAAGAGACCGACGCCACCGCATAGGCGGCCACATCCCGCATCGAGATCGGTTGCGCGCCCATTCGCACCCACGCGGGCGTGGTCATCACCGGCAGCTTCTCGGTGAGGTTGCGAATCATCTCGAAGCTGGTCGAGCCGCTGCCGATAACGACGGATGCGCGCAGCTCGACGACGTCGATACCGCTCGATGCGAGCACCCGACCAACCTCGTGTCTGCTTGCGAGATGCTCGGAGAGCGCTCCGACGTCTTGGCCGAGGCCACCCAGAAAGACGATGCGCTTCACCGACGCGTCCCGCGCTGCCTGCGCGAAGATCGCCGCGGCCGCTCGGTCGCGTTCTGCGTAGTCCGAACCGGACCCCAGGGTGTGAACGAGGTAGAAGGCCGTGTGCACCCCTTCGAGGGATGCGGCCACGGCGACCGGATCGAGCGCGTCTGCCGCGACCACCTCGTCAGCGTCGCGTCTCACCCCCGGCGAGAGTCGCTGCGGCGAACGCGCCGCAGCGCGTACCGGATAGCCCGCCTCCTTCAGAGGGCCCACCAGGTGCGCGCCGATGTAGCCTGTCGCGCCGGTGACAAGCACCAAGCTGTCGGACTCGCGGTCGGTAGACATGCCTCTCGCTCTCCCTTGCCTGGAGAGAGCGTACCCGAGCACGCCAGTGTCCCAGCGTGTCGCTACCCTTCAGCCATCGGCTCTGCCGCGAGCCCCTCGGTGCCGAGCGTCTCCCGCAGCCGATCGTAGCGGCGCTTCTCGACCCTCTCGATACTCGGCGTTCCGCTGGTCGCGGCGTAGAAGATGCCGTCGTAGCTCGCGTCTGAGTCCCCCACGAGATTCGAGCTGCGCGCGGCCTTGGCCAGTGCAGAAAGCATCGCGGCCGGGTCCTTGAGCAGGAGCATGCCCTCGGCATCAGCCTTCTCGTAGCTCGTGCGGTGCAGCGCCCGCCCCCACAGCGTGACGATCCACGCGGCCGTCACCACACAGACGTAGGTGATTGCGACCACCACCGCCACGAAGACGACCACGGCTATCGCGCCGCCGCACCCCTCGGTGTCGCCGAGCCCATCCAGACAACCCTCACTGCATCCCGGGTCGCCGCATCCCGGGTCGCCGCACCCGCTTCGAGTCGCCTCTCCGAGGACGGCGCCGCCCAACCTGCGCGACTCACGGATCGCCTTCAGCGGACCCATCAGAGCGGCGAGGGCCGTCCCGAACATGATGTCGCCCGCCACGATGCGCGCGGTGAGGGTCGCCACGATCGCCCGCTGCTCCTCGGCGCTCAGACCGCTCAGGAACCCGGGAGTGACGCCTATCAGCGGCTGCTTGCGCGTGGTCCCCAGCGCAAGAGCGTTGACGCTGTCGCCTGGCGCGTCGAGCACGATGAGCCGTGGCGGAGTGGCGAGCCCCGCGGCCAGCGCGATGTCTTCGACGCCGGAGACGAGTTCGAGCGCCTCGCCTTCACCAAGGTCGCGACCCGCGAAACGGCTCCGAACCCAGTGCTCGGCATTGGAGAGCTGGACCGCCGAGACCAGGGCGCCCAGCGCCAGCAGCACCCCCAGAGCCACCCCGAAGACCGCCGCCAGCGTCCAGAACCACGCCGCCTTGTCCTGGGCGAACATGATCGAGAGAAGCGAGCCCGGAACCGCGACAAGCGCGAGATCGAGCAAGAGCGCGGACCCGACGATGAAGAGCACGACGAACACGGCGAGCTTCACGCGGTTCTGGTCGACGCGCACCCACAGCGGCGAGGAGACCAGGCGCGTGTAACCTGAATCGTTCGTGCCGGCCAAGCGGCTCCCCCCGCCGGTGTGTTCACGTCTGTCAGCGTCAGTATACGAAGAGGGCGCCCCCTTGCGGGAGCGCCCTCGTTCAGACCAAACGTCGTGCGGTTCGCAGCTTAGAGCTTGCGGACGTTGCTCGCCTGGTTCTTGCCGTTGCGGCCGGTCGTGATGTCGAACTCGACAGCCTGACCCTCGTCCAGCGTCTTGAAGCCGTCACCCTGGATCTCGCTGAAGTGGACGAACAGGTCGTCGCCACCCTCCTGCTCGATGAAGCCGTAGCCCTTGTCCGGGTTGAACCACTTGACGGTACCGGTAGCCATGCAAACCCTACTTTCCGCCCTCACGGGGCAAAACAAAGCGGCGCGCGTCCCGCGTCGGATTGCTACGCGTACGCCACGCCGCAAACCAAGGAGCCGCCTTCGACTCCTGCGCCATTTTGAGCGAATCCCACGCCAATGTCGAGAGTACCGCCCACGCCGATTCGACACGCGCATGCCGCGGCGAAGCCGCGCTACCGCGTGACGATCAGGACCGCTGCGACCAGCACTCCGGCAGCTCCGACGATGCTCGCAATGATCTTCGCGCGACGGGTGAAGAGCGGCGATCGCCACAGCAGCCAGTACGCCAGCGGGAAGAACAGCAAGTACGCCAGTATGACCCCAAGCCACACGACCGGCAGGTCGTTCTCCTGCGAGATACCGGAGTTCAGATCGGGTTCGAAGTCGTCGACCTTGTACAGGTCGAACCCCTTCTCGCCGAGAATCCCCTTCGGCTGGTTGGGCGGCAGCTCGGCAAGCTCGCCCTTCTCGAGTGCGGCATCGAGGTCCCGGTCGCGAGTCGTCACCTAGAACAGCCCCTCTTGCTCGGGCGCAGCCGATGGCGGCTGAAGGCCGAGGTGCTCGTAGGCCGCGACGGTCGCCTGCCTCCCCTTGGGCGTGCGCACCAGCAGCCCAAGCTGCAGCAGATACGGCTCGTACACGTCCTCGAGCGTGTCGGCCTCTTCACCGGTCGCACTGGCCAGCGTGTTCAGGCCCACCGGCCTTCCGCGAAACACCTGTGCGAGCGTCCTGAGTATCTTGATGTCCATCGCGTCGAGCCCCAGGTGGTCCACCTCGAAGAACGCGAGTGCTTCGGCCGCGATGTCCTCGTCGACCGATCCCGCGTGCCGCACCTGTGCGTAGTCTCGGACGCGCTTGAGCAGGCGGTTGGCCAGTCGGGGGGTGCCTCGGCTGCGCCGCGCCACCTCGTCGGCGCCTTCGGCGTCGATCGCCACGTCGAGGATGCCGGCGCTGCGGTGCACGATGCTTGCGAGCTCCTCGGCCGAGTAGTAGTCGAGCCGAAACGCCATGCCGAACCGGTCGCGCAACGGTCCGGTGAGCAGACCGGTACGAGTGGTCGCCCCCACGAGCGTGAATCGCGGCAGTTCGAGCCGGATCGAGCGAGCCGCCGGCCCCTTGCCGATCACGATGTCGAGCGTGAAGTCCTCCATCGCCGGATAGAGCACCTCTTCCACGGCCCGATTGAGACGGTGGATCTCGTCGATGAAGAGCAGGTCACGCTCTTCGAGATTGGTCAGTATGGCAGCGAGGTCACCGGCACGCTCGATCGCCGGCCCGCTGGTGATCTTGATCTTCACACCAAGCTCGTTGGCTATCACGCTCGCAAGCGTGGTCTTGCCGAGCCCGGGAGGCCCGGACAGCAGCACGTGGTCGAGCGCCTCGTCACGCCCCCGGGCAGCCTCGATCAACACCGACAGGTTGTCCTTGATCCTCTGCTGTCCGAGGTACTCGTCCAGTCGCCGAGGACGCAGCGACCGATCGATCTCGAGGTCGTCGTCGGTGTAGTGTGCCGAGACGAGTCGCTCGGCCTCGACGCCGGTTCCGCCCTGGTCGTCGGCCTGCCACACGGTTCCCACCGGCTATGCACCTCCGCCGAGACGCTTGAGCGCGTGCCTGAGCACGGCCTGGGTGTCGGCGCCATCGGGTGCATCCTTCATCGCCGATGCGACCTCGGCAGCCGAGAAGCCCATGCCAAGCAGCGCGTCTCTCGCCTGGACTGCAGCCGTGCCGGTGGAAGCGGGTCCGCGACCGGAGGGCGAACCGCCCTCGGCGCCGAGCTTGTCCGCCAGGTCGACTATGACCCGCTGCGCCGTCTTCTTGCCCACTCCCGGGACGCTCGAGATCAGGGCGACGTCCTCGGCGGCGACCGCTTGGGCGAGCGCGTCCGCCGACAGCGACGAGAGCACGGCCAGCGCGACCTTCGGACCCACGCCTGACACGCCAAGCAGCAGCTCGAACGCTTCCTTCTCGGCGAGGTTCTCGAAGCCGAACAGAGACAGGTCGTCCTCTCGGACGTGGAGGTGCGTGTGCACCGTTACCTCGTCGCCCTCGGCCGGCAGCGCCGCCAGCGAGGACGTCGACATGCTGAGCCGGTAGCCGACGCCGTTGACGTCGAGCAGGGCATAGGTCGCGCCTTTGGATGCAAGGACGCCGGTGAGAAACGCGATCATGCGCTCGACTCCTCGAGCATCCTGTGAGTGCTGAGCGTGGCGTGCGTGATGGCGACCGCGAGCGCGTCGGCCGCATGATCGGGCGCCGGGTCGTGGTCGAGACCAAGGATCGTACGCACCATGTAGGTGACCTGACGCTTGTCCGCCGTACCCGAGCCGACCACCACGCTCTTCACCTGCACGGGCGAGTACTCGCCCAGGGCAAGCCTGGCATCGGCGGTGGCCAGCAGCGCGACTCCGCGCGCCTGACCGGTAGCGAACGCGCTCTTCGCATTCGCCCCGAAGTAGATGCTCTCGACCCCGCACTCCGAGGGGCGGTAGCGGGCTATCACGTCGCAGATCTCGCTGTGGATGCTCGCCAGCCTCGCCGCGACCGGCTCGTTCGGCGAGCGTCGTGATGCACCCGTACGCGACTGCCCGGCACCGGGGCCCGTCGCGCTCGACGATCCCCCACCCGGTGTTTGCGAGACCGGGATCGATCCCCAGGATGATCACGCGGCCCCCTCGCTGCACGAATCGAACATATGTTCAGTGTACGCGACAGCACCGACACGCGCAAAGCGACGCTCGACAGAGCGGCGAGAATCCGGCCCGCGGGACAAGGCCGCTACTCGCCGAGAGCTGCGGCGATCTCGTCGGTGAGCTCCATCGTGTGGTAGACGTTCTGGATGTCGTCGCTCTCCTCGAGCTTGTCGACGAGTCGCAGCACCTTTCGAGCGTCCTCGACCGAGACGACCGTGCCGGTGACCGGCTCCATCACCGGCTCGGCGCCCTTCACGGGCGTGCCGGCCGCCTCCAGCGCGCGACTCACGGACAGAAGATCGGCAGGCGTGGTGTAGACGAGCACCTCTTCATCTCCCACCTCGATGTCCTCGCCGCCCGCGTCGGCAACGAGCATCAGCATCTCGTCCTCATCGAAGCCGGGGGTCTTGTCGACGGTGATCTGCCCCTTGCGCTCGAACTGGAACGCGACCGAACCGCTCGTTCCGAGGTTGCCGCCCGCGCGCGTGAAAGCGGCTCGAACATCGGCGGCCGTGCGGTTGCGGTTGTCGGTGAGCGCCTCGACGTAGAGCGCCACGCCGGCCGGACCGTAGCCTTCGTAGACGACCTCTTCGAAGACCGCAGCGTCCGATCCTGCCCCAAAGGCCTTGTCGATCGCCGCCTGGATCTTGTCCTTGGGCAGCGAGTACGACTTGGCCTTGGCGATGGCGGCCGCGAGCGTCGCGTTGTTCTCGGGATTGGGATCTCCGCCCGTCTTGGCCGCCACCGTGATGATCCGGGTGAGCTTGCTGAACTGGGCCGAGCGCTTGGCGTCCACGGCAGCCTTGCGGTGCTTGGTGGTCGCCCATTTCGAGTGTCCCGACATCGTGCGACATCCTTTCGTACGGGCAAGAAGCCCCACGTCTCTTGAGGACGAAAGCCCAAGCGTGCTCCGCGCTGAGCATACCCAATCTCGCGACGTGCGCGGTTCGGGCGCGATGCAGGCGGTCTAGGCGCGTACCACCCTCTCGATGAAGTACCGGTGTATCCGCGGATCGCCCGTCAGCTCCGGGTGAAACGTCGTGGCGAGCAGTGTCCCCTGCCTGGCCGCGACCGCGTGTCCGTCATGAGTCGCGAGCACCTCGACGTCCTCGCCCACGGCGTCGAACCACGGCGCGCGGATGAAGACCCCGCGATAGGCTCCTCCGATGTGCGCGAAGTCCAAGTCGGCCTCGAAGGAATCGACCTGCCGGCCGTACGCGTTGCGCCGGACAGTGGCATCCATCAGCGCGAGCGATCGCTGGTCCTTCACGCCATCAACCACGCTCTTGGCGATGAGTATCGCCCCGGCACACGTGCCCCAGACCGCCATTCCTTCGTCGTGACGAGCGAGGATCGGCTCGTAGAAGCCGTACGACTCCATCAGCTTCGCGATCGCGGTCGATTCGCCGCCGGGGATGATCAGTCCGGCGCACTCGTGCAACTGCTCGGGCAAGCGCACCGCGATCGCGCCCACATCGAGAGCCTCGAGTGCGTAGATGTGCTCGCGGAACGCCCCCTGCAGGGCTAGGACGCCTACCTTCACGCTACCAGCCACGCTCCTGCATGCGCTCGGAGTCAGGGATGTCCGAGATGTTGATGCCCACCATCGGCTCACCGAGGTCGCGCGAGACACGCGCGATGATGTCGGCATCCTCGAAGTGCGTGGTCGCCTCAACGATGGCCTTGGCGCGCTTGGCGGGGTCGCCGCTCTTGAAGATGCCCGAGCCCACGAACACGCCGTCGCAGCCGAGCTGCATCATCAGCGCGGCGTCAGCCGGAGTGGCGATGCCGCCCGCCGAGAAGTTGACCACCGGGAGCTTGCCGTTCTCGGCGACCCACCGGACCAGCTCGTAGGGCGCCTGAAGGTCCTTGGCGGCCGTGAACAGCTGCTCGCCGCGAAGTCCGGAGACCCACGCGATCTCGTCGGTGACGGTGCGCATGTGCCTCACGGCCTCGACGACGTTGCCGGTGCCGGGCTCGCCCTTGGTGCGCACCATCGCGGCGCCTTCGGCGATACGCCTGAGCGCCTCGCCCAGGTTGCGGCAGCCGCATACGAACGGGACGGTGAAGTCCCACTTGTTGACGTGGTGCTCCTCGTCGGCCGGCGTGAGCACTTCGGATTCGTCGATGTAGTCCACGCCGAGTGACTCGAGTATCTGGGCCTCCACGAAGTGCCCGATGCGGCACTTCGCCATGACCGGGATCGACACCGAGCCCACGATGGCCTCCACGATCGTGGGGTCGGCCATGCGCGCGACGCCACCTGTGGCGCGGATGTCGGCGGGCACCCGCTCCAGCGCCATGACCGCGACCGCTCCGGCGTCCTCGGCGATCTTGGCCTGCTCGGCAGTGACGACGTCCATGATCACGCCGCCCTTGAGCATCTCGGCCAGGCCGGTCTTGACCCGAAGGGTCCCTGTCTCGCGCTGCGTGTCAGCCACCGGTGATGCGACTCCTTCCACGGGCCACCGCCGCTTCGGGCGGGGCCATCAGTTACCCAAGGGGTGCATTGTACCCGCGCGTGCGAACACGCAACAAGCACCTGCGGAGTGCGGAAGCGCGCAGCCGCACGCTACTTCATCGTGATCTTGCCGTCGAGCGGAATCACCTGGAACCAGGTCCGTCCGGTCGACAGCTTGATCGGCTTGCCTTCCTTGTCGACGAAGCGCGGCGGCGCGTCTCGGTTCGCCTGCCAGGTGCCGTCGTAGCGCTGCCCGTTTCGGAACACCGTGGCGCGGCCCTTTCCGCCCAGCGTGACGTCATAGGTCACCGAACCGACCATGTCGCGTGCCGCCACCTTGTACTTCACCCACATGACCACCACGTTGTTCGCCGTGATCTGGTTGCCCGTGGCCTTGTCCCGATGCACCGCTCCGTTGTTCCACCGCCGGTAGACCTTCTTCTCGGGGTCATACACCCAGCGGACCTTGTTGGCCTGAGAGAACGGGATGGTGATCTTCGTGATGGTGGGCGTGGCTTCGATCGCACGGCGATCGAACTGAAGCGGCGTGACCTCGGCCTTCACGCGGTACTTCCTGCGCTTCGCCTCTTGATACGCCTTCTTCGTGTCCAACATGAGGTTGTGCGGAGCGGACCGGTTCGTGGCCCGCCAGTAGGGGAACGACACGCCGGCGTCCTGCGACAGATCGGGAAGGTCGTGCCTGCGTACCGCCCGTTGCACCGAGCTGCTCGTACCCGAGAAGAAGAAGAGGCCATCGTATTGGGGGACGACCCACATGTCGGACAGCCGTGCGCTGCGCACCGGCCCGACCGTCTTCGGGACGTTGCTGTGGAAGATGGAGTTGAAGCGCGTGATCCCGCCCTCGGTGATGGACTCGTAGACGACGTCTGCGGAGTTCAGCCCGAGCTGGGGGCGCGCGGAGGGCGAGTTCTCGATCTTGACGGACAGCGGACGACGGCTGACGTCCTTCTCGGATGGCGCGTCCTTGCCGGTATACGGCCAGCGAGGTGGCACGGGTGGCTCCGCGACCGCGCGCTCCACCGTGGCGATCGGCCACGGCGAGGAGACCTCCACCGATTGCTGCGGACGACACCCCGCGGACAGCACGATCGCTGCGCCGAGAACGACGAGCAGGGTCACTGTTGCGATACGAACGCGTGGCATGCGCCACATACCTCCTCGCTAGGGCCGTCACGCAAGTCTAGCCGAAGCCCGGCGTCGCGGGCGACGCTTGAGCCCGGCACGTAGCCGAATCGCTACTCACGTTGCCGCCCGCCCCCACCCGAGCGTACGATGGCAGCGAGCGAGAAGGGCCCTTCCATGCCGTGCTACCTGCTACACATGATCGAGATGCCCGAGCCGCGACCCTACGACGACCCGGACCTCAAGGATGTCGTGGGCAAGTTCCCGCAGCTCTTCTGCGCGCACTGCAACCCGCCTCGCACCCTTCACCCCGGAGAGAGCGTGCGTTGCCTGGACCGAAGCGTCCCGTGCTGGAAGCCCGCCGACAAGATCTGCGGCGACGAGCTCTAGTTCGGCCGAGGCAGGTCTCCCCTGCTGGGGCAGGTTGCGCCTGCGCGCCCACACGATCAGCGCATACGCCCGCGATCACCATGGGCACGCTGAGCACCATGCCCATCGTCGCCCATCCGCCGAACACGAAGCTGAGCTGTGGATCGGGCTCACGGAAGAACTCGGCGAACACTCGGAATGCGCCGTAGAGCGCCAGCAACCAGCCGATCAACTCGCCTCTGGGCCGCGGCGGCAGGCGCCACGCCAGCACGAGCATCACGGTCAGCAGAACGGCCCCCTCGAGAAACGCCTCGTAGAGCTGAGAAGGGTGCCGCGGCAACAGGCCGGCGCCGGGAAAGACCACACCCCAGCTCACATCGGTCACTCGGCCCCAGAGCTCAGCGTTGACGAAGTTCGCGACGCGCCCCGCGCCGAAACCCACCGGCGCCCCCACCGCGCCCATGTCCCACAACGAGAGCAGGGGCATGCCGATGATGCGCGCAACGATGGCGCCGGCGACCAGGATGCCGATCAGGCCGCCGTGAAACGACATCCCGCCGTCCCAGATGCGGAGCATGCGCGAGGGCTGCGCCCAGTAGTAGCCGCCCCCGTAGAACAGCACGTAGCCCAGCCGTCCGCCGACGATCACTCCGATGATCGCCGCCAGCATGATGTTGAGGATGTCGTCGCCCGTGAGATTCAGCTTCCAGCGGCGAGCAAGCGAGCGAAGGATGAGTATCGCGACGACGAAGCCTACCAGGTAGGCGATTCCGTACCAGTGGACCGCGAACGGGCCGATCCGTATCGCAACCGGGTCGAGCGGCGGATACGCGATAGCGGCGAGCACGGTGCCCGTAGCCACTCTCAGAACTGGACCTTGGGGGTCTCGGCTGCGGCAGCCTCGATCTCGAAGTACTCCCGCGCCGCGAACCCGAACATGCCGGCCAACAGGTTGGCGGGGAAGCTCTGGATCGCGGTGTTCAGGCTCATCACCGAGTCGTTGTAGAACTGCCGCGCGTACGCGATCTTGCCCTCGGTGTTGGTCAGCTCGTCTTGAAGCTGCAGGAAGTTCTGGTTCGCCTTGAGGTCCGGGTATGCCTCGGCGAGCGCGAACAGCGACTTCAACGCACCGGTGAGCATGTTCTCGGCTTCACCTTGCGCCGCCACGCCCTGGGCGCCCATCGCGGCGCTTCTCGCTTGAATGACCGCCTCGAACGTGCCCTTCTCGTGCGATGCGTAGCCCTTCACCGTCTCGACGATGTTCGGAATCAAGTCGTAGCGGCGCTTGAGCTGGACATCGATCTGTGCCCATGCGTTGTCAACGCGATTGCGAAGAACGACGAGCCTGTTGTAGAGCGCGATGACCGCCAAGACGACCACGACGACGATGACGCCGATACTCAGGCACGCGATAGGTGCGAAACCGCTCATGAACCCCCTCCTTGTCCCTGGGAACAGCCAGCAGCGACAAGCCGACCCGAAAGGAATCCTAGCACGAGCACGCACGTGGATTGGGGATGCGCTCGGGAAGCGGCGAGCAATCGGGGCTACGAGGTCGCCTTCGAGTCGATCTCGGCGATGGCGTCCTCGGCACAGTCGATGTGCGTCAGTTGACGCCGGAAGTACTCGCAGTACGCATCGACGCGCGGGTCTTCGATCTCGTGAGAAGACACACTCGGGTAGTCCTCGCCGGTCAGAACCAGCAGGCCGTCCGCCGTGGTGCCTTCGGGCTCGTCGGCGAGGGCCTCGATCGCAGCCATCAGGAAGGCCGGGACTATGGCGGTGACGGTGATCTCGGTGCCGCAGTTGGGGCACACGAAGGTGATGTCGGCATGCTCCTCTTCGCGCAGCACGACAGTGTCGATGTCCTCGAGTCCGACTTCGACCGGACCGTCTATGGGACAGCTGATCGTGAACTCCATGCCGACCGCCTCCGCGCCGTGCGCCACCGGGGTGAACGCACCCCCGGGGACCGCTCTCGACCTATGTATCGGCCGATACCGCGCATTCCGCAAGAAGCGCGCCAGCATGCTACACTCGCCCGCGTGCCCGAGCTGCCATCCACACCAGCGGTCGAAGACGCCGACGCGCACGACGCCCTGCTGGGTGCGAGGCGCGTGCGATTCGCGCGGGGGCTCAAGCTCGGCCTGCCGATCTTCCTCGGCTACGTGCCGGTGGGAGCGGCGTTCGGCGTGCTGGCGCGCACCGTCGGCTTCACCACAACACAGGCGGTCGTGTGCTCGGCGACGGCCTTGGCGGGAGCGGGCCAGTTCATCGCCTTGTCACTCCTGGGCTCGGGGGCGACCGCCCTCACTACAGTGACGGCCACGGCCGTCGTGAACCTGCGCTATCTGCTGTTCAGCACGACCCTCTCCCCCCACCTGCGCTCCGTGCCGGTAGGCACTCAGGCGTGGCTGGCGTTCACCCTCACCGATGAGACGTTCGCGGTGAACATCGCCGACCGCCGAGAAGGGCTCTCGACCCCCGCATCGATGGCGGGGGTGGGCGCCATCGCGTGGACGGGCTGGGTTCTCGGCACCGCGATCGGAGCACTGGGAGCCGCCTGGATCGGAGACCCCTCGCGGTGGGGGCTCGAGTTCGCGATGCCCGCGATGTTCGCGGCGCTGTTCGTCGCGCTCGCCGAGGACGCGCGCCACGTGCTGGTCGGTCTGTTCTCGGGAGCGATAGCGCTGCTCCTTCCCGTGGCAGCAGCAGCGGGACTGCCGGTCTCGCCGAGTTGGTTCGTCGTGATCGCGTCGATGCTCGCCGCCACCGTGGCCATGGTGGTGATCCGGGGTGAGTAGCGCGAATCAAGCGGCGATCGTCGCGGTCATCGCGGGTATGGCAGCGGTCAACTTCATCATCCGCTTCACCCCGATCGCGACACTCTCGCGCATCACCTTCCCCCGCCCGCTGCTCCGCTGGCTGTCGTTCGTCCCCATCTCGGTCATGGGCGCACTCGTCGCGAGCGAGGTACTGCGACCCCGCGGCCAGTGGCAGCCCCCGCTCACCAACCCCGGCCTGTACGCCGCGATTCTCACCGGCGTCGTGTTCAAGTTGACGCGCAGTTTTCTCGGCTCGACGGTCGCCGGAATGGTGGCGTACGTCGCGCTGCGATCGCTGCTGTCGTAGCGCTTTGCGCTGCTGGGGCCGTCAGCTAGACTGAACGACCACGGCGGCCCCCGCCGCCAGGCGTCCCAACGAAGTCAAGGAGCAGTCCACCCATGGCCCGGGTCCGCACCTTTCGCGCTTGGCGCTACTCCCACGATCAGCGCGACATCACTCCGCTCACCTCACCGCCCTACGACGTCCTGTCGCCGGCCCAGCGAGCCGAGTACGCTGCGGACCCGCACAACGTCGTCGCCCTCGAGCTGCCCGAAGGTCCGTCCGACCCGCACGTGTCGGGCAATCGCTACGATGCGGCCCGGGCGACATGGGATTCGTGGAGAGCTGAAGGCGTCCTGGCGCAGGACGAGCACCCGTGCCTGTACCTGTTGGAGCAGCGCTTCGATCTGGCCGGTCGGACGCTGCGCAGGCGGGCCTTCATAGCCGAGGTGGGGCTCGAGCCGTTCGACGCCGGCATCGTCTTGCCGCACGAGCGCACCTTGCCCAAGGCCCTCGGAGACCGCTTCGAGCTCACCAAGGCGACTGCAGCGAACTTCAGCCAGATCTTCGGGCTGTTCGACGATCCGGACGATTCGAGCGCTGCGATCTTCGACGCCGGCTCACGTGGAGAGCCCATCGCCACCGCCACGGGCAAGGACGGCGTCGAGAGCATCCTGTGGGCGTGCCAGGACACGGAGCTTGCCGAGCGCTTCACCGCACTGATCGCCGACAAGCAGGTCTTCATCGCCGACGGACACCACCGCTACACCACCGCACTGGCCTACCGCGACCTCGTGAGGGCGGACGCGGCCGCGCGTGGCACGTTCCCCCCGCCGGACTCCAATGCCGAGTACGTGCTCATGGCGCTCGTCAACATGGACGACCCGGATCTCGCCGTGCTGCCCTACCATCGAATCGCCGACGGCCAGGCATTCGACGCCGCAGCCTTCAAGGAGGGGCTTGAGCGCAACTTCGAACTCAGCGAACTCGCCTCCGGCCATCCTGGCGGTGTCCTTGAGAGCCAGGACCGCGCCGCATTCCTGGTGAAGACGTCGGCCGACGAACGACCGTTTCTCGCGGTCCTGCGCCCCGACATCGACCCCGTTCGAGCGCTTGCGGTCGACCGCTCAGCGTCCTGGAAGGCGCTCGACGTGGCGATCCTGCAGGAACTCGTCTTGTGGCCGCTGCTCGGCATCCACCCTGACCACCCCGATACTCTCGAGCGGCTTCGCTTCACCAACGACGCCCACGCCGCCATGCAGGCAACCGCCGAGCACGACGTGGCGTTCATACTGCGGCCGACCAAGCTCAGCGAGCTTCGCGCGGTGTCGCTCGCCGGCGAGACGATGCCCCAGAAGAGCACGTACTTCTACCCGAAGCTACTCTCGGGAATGGTGTTTCGCTCCGCCGAGTAGCCCTCAGGGCTGCGCCCGCGACGTGCTCGCCGCAGTGCGGGCACCCACGCCGACCGGCTGCAGCCACGTCCTTCTCGGACAGGGGACTGCAAGGATGCACTCGTCGCAGCGGGGCGCACGCGGACGGCACGTCTCGCGGCCCACGAGCCACGCGGGCAGGTCGAGTGTGCCCGGCGAGTCGGGGCACGCGCGAGCGGCGGCCGCTTCGATCGCCGCCGGCGAGTCCTCATCGGCAAGGCCCGAGCGCAGGAAGACGCGACGCACCTGCACGTCGTAGGCGACCTGGCCGCACTCCCGACCCACGAGTCTCGCTCCGAAATGGCGCACGAGGATCTCGGTCGCCATGACGGCCTTCTTGCGCCCGATGCCGTCGAACGCGAGCAACCGCTCGGTCACCTCGACCACGTGCGAGCCGTCGCTCCAGATTCGGGCCGCATCCCCGTCGTACTCGCGCAGCACGCGCTGCGCCGCGCTGACGATCCAGCGAGGCATCGTCTCCTTGAAGCGGTGGAGCATCGGCGGCTGCTGTACCGCTCCCCGGACTTCGACAGGGTGTTCGGCCAGGTACTCGAGTCCAAGCGTACCGAGTCTTTGCTGCAGCAGGTAGGGCGCCGCCCATGCGCGCTCGGCCGGGATTCCCTGGGTGAACAGCACTCCGATCAGGAAGGCGTTGGGGTCGCGCAGAAGCGCATCGGCCTGCGGATCGCCGCTGAACGAGTCCCCCGTCTGGGCCGCGCCCAGCGCCTCGAGCTCAAGCCCGTAGGCGAGGAGAACCTCGGCGACTTCGCTTCGGGCCATCTAGTGCCGAAGCGACCCGCGCTTGATCTTGTGGATCAGGATCTCGCGCTCCTCAGGTGCGTACGCGTCAGCGAACTCGTCGTAGGCAACCACGCGGCTCTCGATCATCAACGCGTTGGCGATCCGGTGGAGTGCGAGCAAGAAACACGTGATGGAGAGTGCGGCGAAGATGTCGCGCACGAGCGTGTAGACGGTGATCTCGCTGTCGTAGTAGTCCATGTGGTGCCCCCTCGGCACGGAGTGCGGCCGGCGTGCCGATGCACAGTAGTTTCCCCACAGCGAAGCCCGTGAGAGTCTAGCGCTGCACCCTGGGTGCGTTCTTGAGGAAGAACGCGCAGTACATGCACTCGTCTTTGATGGCGGCGCTGCGGTCGACCTCGACCGAGAGCACGAGCTCCGGATCGATCGTCATCTCCCACGTCGGGCGGCAGCACTTCGCGAAGGCGCACTTGGTGGGGCAGTTGTCGAGAAACTCGACTGCATGCGGGCACTCGGCCTGCATCTCATCGTCGCACCCACGCTGCTCCCAGCACTTCGCCATCTGCGCTTGCCTCCAAGGTTGCCTGACGCGATTCACGCGATTCTACTACTCTTGCACGTGCCATGCCGTCGCGGCGTGCGCGCATGCGCCCGGCGTCA
This sequence comes from uncultured Actinomycetes bacterium, assembly GCA_963726325.1. Lineage (GTDB taxonomy): Bacteria > Actinomycetota > Coriobacteriia > Anaerosomatales > PHET01 > CAVPCY01. The sequence continues at coordinate 292,733 of CAVSCA010000002.1, forward strand.
GACCAGCACCCGATACGCTAGACTAGCCGAGACCATGAGCGAACTCCCTCCGATTCCATCGCATACAGACACCCTCGTGGTGGGCTGCGGGCCCGCCGGTGTCATGGCTGCGTTGCACGCGGCCGAGCGCGGCGACGTCCTGCTCGTCGACTCCTCGGCCCTGCCGCGCGACAAGAGCTGCGGCGGAATGCTCAACGAGTACACGCAGGAGTTCCTGGCCGCCTACGGCGAACTGCCGAGCGAGCTGTATCTCGACCCGCAGTGGGTGAACTTCCGCTACCACGACTGGGACCGCAAGATACTCAAGCCGACCGCACTGCGGTTCGCCAACGTGGACCGCGCCGGTTTCGACGACTGGCTCATGTCCCTGCTGCCGGAGAACGTCACGGTCGTCGCCTCAGACCACGATCAGCGGGTTCGTCCAGGACTCCGGCGGAGTCACCGCCTCCCTGAAGCGCCCCGATGGCGCGATCGCCGAGGTGGCGTGCAACAACCTCGTGGGCTGTGACGGCCCCCGCTCGTCGGTGCGCAGGGCGCTCGGCGTCGGGAGTGTCGGGACCTACGTCACGCTTCAGGACTTCTGCGTGCTCGAGGGCGCGATCGAACCGTACTTCGACTGCATCTACATCCGCGACATAGGCGATTCCTTCGCCTATGCGTACGTCGTGCCCAAGGGCGATGTGGCCATCGTGGGGTCGGTGTTCTACCCCAAGACGAAGCGTCCGCACGAGAAGCACGGCCAGGTGCTCGACCTGCTCCGGAGGTCCCTGCCTCTCGGCGCGTCGCGAAAGCGCGAGGCGTGGGTGGCGCTCTCGGTGCGGCATCACGGCGACGTAGTCCGAGGTGACGGGCGCGTGCTTCTCGCCGGCGAAGCGGGAGGCTTCATGTCGCCGACGAGCGGCGAGGGCATCTCGTACGCACTGAACACCGGCAGGCTCGCGGGACTGGCTGTGGCGCACGGCGCACCGGCGGAGGCGCTCGCCGTCTACGAGGCCGAGACGCGCCACGTCGCGGCGAACATCACGCGCAAGCTCAAGTGGCTGCCGTTCATGGAGTCGCGGCCCGGCAAGTACCTCGCCGGCTTCGTCCCAACGCCCATCGTCTCTCGGGTGACCAAGGGCCTGTAGCAGGCCGGTGCCCGCGGCCGAACGGCCTCAGCGCTCCCAGTTCAGGTGCATCCTGCTCGGAGTCGCCGAGGACTGCCCGCGGTACTTGCTGCCCAGTCCGGGATGCCCGTAGGGCCTGTCGACCGCGGTCGTCATCTGCGCGAACGAGATCTGCCCGATCTTCATGCCGGGCACCAGCAGGATCGGCAGGTTGGCGACGTTCGAGAGCTCCAGGGTGAGCATGCCGTCCCAGCCCGGATCCACGTAGCCGGCGGTCGAGTGGATGAGCAGCCCCAACCTGCCCAGCGAGCTCTTGCCTTCCAGCCGCCCCACGATGTCTTCGGGCAGCGCGATACGCTCGACCGTCGTGCCCAGCGCGAACTCACCGGGGTGGAGCACGAACGGCTCTTCGACCGAGGCGGTCACGAGCTCGGTCAGCCCCGGCTGCTCGCGGGCGGGATCGATGTAGGGGTAGCGCGAGTTGCGAAACACCTGGAACTCCGCGCCCAGGTGAAGATCGATGCTCGACGGCTGTATGTCGTCGGGATCGCACGGGTCGACCACGATACGGCCCTTCGCAAGCTCCAGCTTGATCGTGTGATCCGAGAGAACCATCGCCTTCTCCTCGATTCGTGAAGCAAGTGGCCCGCACCGCTTGGCGCGGCGCGGGCCACCCTGTCGTATCGGAACGCTACCCCGCTAGGCGCACTTGCTGTAGCCGCAACTCCGGCAGACGGCACAGCCGCTCTCGTGCTCGAGCGATCCGCCGCACTCCGGGCAGGCGCCGGACAGCATGTCCAGGGTGTCCGTGTTCTTCGAGACGCCACTGCCGGCCACTCCGGTCTCGATGAACTGCAGCTGGTGCTCCATCACGATGCCTACCGCGTCGGCGCACGAGAGCACCTTGCCGCCCTCGGCCCAGCACGGAGAGGGGCACCTGATGCCGCGCAGATGCTTGATGATCGCGTCAGGGTCGACGCCGGCCCGCAGTGACACCGAGATCAGTCGAGACAGGGCCTCGCTCTGAGACGCCGCGCACCCGCCGGACTTGCCCATCTGAGTGAATACCTCGCAGATGCCCTCTTCGTCCCAGTTGACCGTGACGTAGAGGTTCCCGCAACCCGTCTGGATCTTCTCGGTGCGACCCATCGTGACCGCCGGTCGCGGCCGCGGCTCGATCTCGCCGAGGCGAGGTGCGGCCTCCGCGGCTCCCGCTGCGGTCTTCGCCGTCTTGCCGGTGGTGAGGACCTGGCCCTCCTTGCTGCCGTCACGGTAGATCGTGACGCCCTTGACTCCGAGTTCGTACGCCAGGTCGTAGACGTGACGGACGTCGTCGGGAGAAGCCTCGTTGCCGAAGTTCACCGTCTTGGACACGGCGTTGTCGGTGTGGCGCTGGAAGGCGGCCTGCATGCGCACGTGCCAGTCAGGAGCGATGTCGTGCGCCGTGACGAACGCCGCCTGGACATCGGCGGGCACCTCGTCGATGCCGTGAACCGAGCCGTGGTCCGCGATGAGCGCCATGAGCTCCCGGCTGTAGAAGCCGCGCTTCACGGCGATCTCCTCGAACAGCGGGTTCACCTCGACGAGGCGGTCGTTGTCCATGACCGTGCGGACGTAGCTCACGGCGAAGAGCGGTTCGACTCCCGACGAGCAGTTCGCGATGATGGACAGCGTGCCGGTCGGGGCGATGGTCGTCACCGTCGCGTTGCGGATCGGGCCACCCTCGGGAGTGTCGTAGATCGACCCCTCGAAGTTGGGGAACGAGCCGCGCTCCTCGGCGAGCTTGCGGGAGGCGGACTTGGCCTCGGCGTCGATGAAGCCCATGACCTTCTCGCCGAGAGCGACCGCTTCATCGGAGTCGTAGCCGAGCCCGAGCTTGATCAGCAGATCCGCCCAGCCCATGACGCCCAAGCCGATCTTGCGGTTCGAGCGCGCCAGCTCTCCGATCTGCGGCAGCGGATAGTTGTTCACCTCGATGACGTCGTCGAGGAAGCGAACGCCGCGGTGCACCACGTCGGCCAGCCGATCCCAGTCCACGTCGGTGCCCGTGTCGGCGATCCGCACCATCTTGGAGAGGTTGACGGAGCCCAGGTTGCAGGCCTCGTACGGCAGGAGCGGCTGCTCCCCGCACGGGTTCGTCGACTCGATCTCGCCGATGCGCGGGGTCGGGTTGTCCCGGTTGATCCGGTCGATGAAGATGATGCCCGGGTCCCCGGTGGCCCAGGCCATCTCGACGATGAGATCGTAGACCTCGAGTGCGTCGAGCTGACCGACGACCTTCTTGTCCCGCGGATTGTGCAGGTCGTAGGCGGTTCCGGCCTTCACCGCCTCCATGAACTCCTCGGTGAGTGCGACCGAGATGTTGAAGTTGGCGAAGTCCCCGTCGGCCTTGCACTTGATGAAGTCGAGGATGTCGGGGTGGTCGATTCGGAGCACGCCCATGTTCGCCCCGCGGCGCGTCCCGCCTTGCTTGACAGCCTCGGTCGCCTGGTTGAACACGCGCATGAACGAGACAGGCCCGCTCGAGACCCCTTGCGTCGACTTGACCTGATCGCCGGCGGGACGAAGCCGCGAGAACGAGAACCCGGTGCCTCCGCCGGACTTGTGGATGAGCGCGGTGTCTCGAACGGCCCCGAAGATCGACTCCATGGAGTCTTCGACAGGCAGGACGAAACAGGCGGAGAGCTGCTGCAGCTCGCGACCTGCATTCATCAGGGTCGGCGAGTTGGGCAGGAACTCGAGCGAGGTCATCAGCTCGTAGAAGTCCGCGGCCACCTCCGCCACGCGTCCCTCGTCGGCGCCCCAGACGCGCTCGGCCGCGGCGATGTTCTCCGCGACTCGAACGAACATGTCGCTGGGCTGCTCGACGGCGTTGCCTTCGGCGTCCTTGGTCAGGTAGCGCTTCTGCAGGACCTTGAGCGAGTTGGGAGTCAGGATCTCGTCGATCGAACGGGAGTATCCGGTCATGCGCTTCGCTTCAGCCATTGGGCCCCTCTCCCTCTGGAAGGCCGTCGTCGCTCGTCTCGCGACCCAGCCTGAATACTACATATAGCGGCTCGGCTATCGTAGAGGCACACATATAGTGCGTCAACGCACCTTGCGATGAGCGGCGCAATAGCCCGCCGTACGGCAGAAAGCGGAGCTCCGTAGGGGCGCAGCAAGGCCGCCGCACCCGCAGGGATGCGGCGGCCTGGTCACACTCATGAACTGCTGAACTAGACGGGCTCTACCCGAACGACCTCGGGGATCTGCTCCTTGAGCACTCGCTCCACGCCGTTGGCGAGCGTCAACTGCGACATCGGGCAACCTCGGCACGCGCCCTGAAGCGCAACCTTCACGACCCCGTCGTCGGTAACGTCAACCAGCTCGACATCCCCGCCGTCGGCCTGAAGGGCCGGACGGATCAAGTCCAGAGCATCTTGCACGCTTTCCCTGCTGAGCATCGAGTCTCCTCCTTCGTGGCGAAGCCACCGGTCCTCGGCGAGTGTACGCCATCAGGTGAACCGCTTCGATTCCGATACGGACTATACCACAATCCTTACCGCACCAGTCGCCTTTGAAGATCGCACCAGCCGACAGCCGCGAGAGCGGCGAATGGACAGAGCCGAGGCGAAGCAGCAGCGGGTGCCCGCGAACAAGACAATAAGAGCCGTCGGATGCACTTAGCGGCGTCCTACTCTCCCAGGCCATTACAGCCCAGTACCATCGGCGCTGGAGGGCTTAACTACCGAGTTCGGAAAGGGATCGGGTGTACCCCCTCCGCCATAACCACTAAGCGCATCCGACGGCTCTCGCACGTCGGAGCACAGATATGCTGCTGTCAAGGCGCGCGGCTATACGCCGGCTACCCTGAATGCTGCATAGCGCTTGAAAGTCACACGAATGAGATCAAGACCTCGGCCTATTAGTACTGCTCGGCTGAACACATTGCTGTGCTTACACCTGCAGCCTATCAACGTCGTAGTCTACGACGAGCCTTACCTGGTTAACCCAGTGGGTGAACTCATCTTGGAATGGGCTTCCCGCTTAGATGCTTTCAGCGGTTATCCCGACCGAACGTAGCTAACCAGCGGTGCCGTTGGTCGACAACTGGTACACCAGAGGTTCGTCCGCTCCGGTCCTCTCGTACTAGGAGCAGCCTTCCTCAATTCACCTACGCCCACGGAGGATAGGGACCGAACTGTCTCACGACGTTCTAAACCCAGCTCGCGTACCGCTTTAAATGGCGAACAGCCATACCCTTGGGACCTACTCCAGCCCCAGGATGCGATGAGCCGACATCGAGGTGCCAAACCCTCCCGTCGATGTGGACTCTTGGGGAGGATCAGCCTGTTATCCCCGGAGTACCTTTTATCCGTTGAGCGACGGCCATTCCACTCTGAGCCGCCGGATCACTAGAGCCTAGTTTCCTATCTGCTCGACTTGTAGGTCTCGCAGTCAAGCCCGCTTATGCTCTTGCACTCTACGATCGATTGCCAACCGATCTGAGCGGACCTTACGCGCGCCTCCGTTACATTTTAGGAGGCGACCGCCCCAGTCAAACTACCCACCAGACACTGTCCCCCGCCCGGATTCACGGCACGGGGTTAGATCGTCAATCTGCCGAGGGTGGTATTCCAAGGGTGGCTCCACCGAAACTGGCGTCCCGGCTTCACAGCCTCCCACCTATCCTCTACACGACAAACCAACGAGCAATGTCAAGCTGTAGTAAAGGTTCACGGGGTCTTTCCGTCCTTCCGCGGGTAATTCGCATCTTCACGAATAATACAATTTCACCGAGTCTATGGTTGAGACAGCGCCCAAGTCGTTACGCCATTCGTGCAGGTCGGAACTTACCCGACAAGGAATTTCGCTACCTTAGGACCGTTATAGTTACGGCCGCCGTTTACTGGGGCTTAGTTTCAGAGCTTCGCCCGAAGGCTGACCCCTCCACGTAACCTTCCAGCACCGGGCAGGCGTCAGACCCTATACGTCGTCTTACGACTTAGCAGAGTCCTGTGTTTTTAGTAAACAGTCGCTTGGGCCGTTTCACTGCGGCCTCAGCCAGCTCACACCGAAAAGATGATCACCAACCGAGGCGCTCCTTCTCCCGAAGTTACGGAGCCATTATGCCGAGTTCCTTAACCATAGTTGTCTCGATCGCCTTGGTATTCTCTACCTGCCTACCTGTGTCGGTTTGGGGTACGGGCACCGATAGAACTCCCTAGAGGTTTTTCTTGAAAGCATGGGATCACTGACTTCACTCAATCGCTTCGTCATCAGCTCTCAGGCATATACAGGGCGGATTTGCCTACCCTGAACCCTACAGCCTTTCACGCGGACGTCCAGAACCGCGCTCAGCTACCCTACTCCGTCACCCCATCGGTAATAACGCGCTACCAGTGGTACAGGAATGTCTACCTGTTGTGCATCGACTACGCCTTGCGGCCTCGCCTTAGCTCCCGACTGACCCTGGGAGGATTAGCCTTGCCCAGGAACCCTTAGGCTTACGGCGGAAACGTTTCTCGCGTTTCTCTCGTTACTCATGCCAGCATTCGCTCTTCTGTACAGTCCACAGACGGTCACCCGCCTGCTTCGACCCGGTACAGAATGCTCCCCTACCACTCCACATAGTGAAGTCCGCCGCTTCGGTACCATGCTTGAGCCCCGTGAATTGTCGGCGCATGTCCACTTGACCAGTGAGCTATTACGCACTCTTTAAATGAATGGCTGCTTCTAAGCCAACATCCTGGTTGTCTGAGCAAACGCACATCCTTTTCCACTTAGCATGGATTTAGGGACCTTAGCGGGCGGTCTGGGCTGTTTCCCTTTCGACTACACAGCTTAGCCCACATAGTCTGACTGCCGTGCTCTGGAGTACCGGCATTCGGAGTTTGGCTGATTTCGGTAAGCGGTGAAGCCCCCTAGACCATCCAGTGCTCTACCACCGGAACTGAACGCACGACGCTAGCCCTAAAGCTATTTCGGGGAGAACGAGATATCTCCAGGTTTGATTAGCCTTTCACTCCGATCCACAGGTCATCCCCTCCGTTTTCAACCGAAGTGGGTTCGGCCCTCCACGAAGTCTTACCTCCGCTTCAGCCTGCCCATGGATAGATCACCTGGCTTCGCGTCTACCACACGTGACTAAACGCCCGTTTAAAGACTCGCTTTCGCTACGGC
>CAVSCA010000002.1:302500-489845 GCA_963726325.1 uncultured Actinomycetes bacterium
TCCGGAGTGGCCCACCTGCATCGCCAAGGAAAGCGATGTGGTTTGGACCGGAAAGTCAGTTCGGTTTGGTCTTTTGATCGACCCTCTCGAAATGACGGGTTCATTTCTGGCTTGTCACAGTATCCGGTTTTCAAGGTTCAAGTCTGCGGCGGATTGTCCCGCTATCCTGCGGTTTCACCCGCCGCACGCCAGCCGACCGTTCTCGGCGGCGAGGTGATACATTACGCACTCACCTGTGCGGTGTCAACAGGGTTCTTAGAACAATTTGTGCGAAGCGAGAAGTGGGGCTCGTCGGAACCCCTGTGACCTGTGACAACAGCGCCCCTCGCTCGTTTGCGAGAGGCGCGGCCCAACTACGATACGCAGCACCAAGGCTGCAGGCATGGTCTTCTATGGCACCTCTCGGCCTGTCCTGATTGTCAACACGCGTTCCGATCTCCTCGGACATCGCTCGCAGTGGTTTCGCTGCGCCAAACGCACTCTCGGTCGGACTTGCGATCCTCGGTGCGCCCGGAACACGAGTATACCCACGCTGAGACCGGCCACTACCGCCTCAGCCTCGAGCCACAGGCCTGGCGAACCGCCGCCTACCCACCTGAACGACCTTCCCTTCTATGTACGCGCGCGCGACAGTGTAAGTCTTCGGCTCGACGGGCTCGCCGTCCAGGCGGACTCCGCCTCCGTCGATGAGCCGCCTTCCCTCCGAACTCGAAGGCGCCAGCCCGAGATCGTGGAGCAGCCCGGGCAGATAGACCTCGTCTTCGAGCTTCACCTCTACGCTCGGCACGTCCTGCGGGGCTTGATGCTGCTTGAAGACGCGATCGAACGCCTCCTCTGCCGCGATCGCCTCATCCTGCGAGTGGTAGACCGCTACGATCTCACGGGCGAGCCGGCGCTTCAGTTCGTTTGGATGCTGCGACCCGTCCTCAAGCCCGGCGCCAAGCGCGTCAACCTCGTCGACGCCCACCGCAGTGCACAGCCTGAAGTACTTGATCATGAGCTCGTCCGGGATCGACATGACCTTTCCGAACATCTCGTCCGCGGGGTCGGTCAGCCCCACGTAGTTGCCGTAGCTCTTGCTCATCTTCTGGACGCCGTCGGTGCCCTCGAGCAGGGGCAGCGTGAGCGCGCACTGCGGCTCCATCCCGAACTTCTCCATCAGCTCGCGCCCGGCCAGCAGGTTGAACAGCTGGTCGGTGCCGCCCAGTTCGATGTCGGACTCTATCGCCACCGAGTCGTACGCCTGCATCACGGGATAGAGGAACTCATGAAGCGATATCGACCGCTGCTCTGCGTAGCGCTTGGCGAAGTCGTCGCGCTCGAGGATCCGTGCGACGGTGAACTGGCTTGTCAGCCTCAAGATCATCTCGAAGTCGATCTTGCCGAGCCACTCCGAGTTGCGCCGCAGCTCGGTCATGTCGGGATCGAGAATCCTGAAGGCCTGCTCGATGTAGGTGTCCGCGTTGGCGTCGATCTCGGCCAGTGTGAGCGGCGGGCGGGTCGAGTTCCGACCCGACGGGTCGCCGATGAGTGCCGTGAAGTCGCCGATGATCAGCACGACGACATGGCCCAGGTCCTGGAACTGCCGGAGCTTGCGCAGGGGAACCGCATGACCGAGGTGCAGGTCGGGAGCGGTTGGATCGACACCGAGCTTCACGCGAAGCGCGCGGCCGCGCTCGAGTTTGCGCCTGAGATCGGCCGCGGGCACCAACGCCGCGATGCCGCTCTCGATCACGTGGAGCTGTTCGTCGACGGGCAGCAACAGAAGCGTCCTCCTCGTTGGCGATACACCGGTAACGGGGCGACTACGGGCCCGCCAGGGGCCAGCCGCGGCGCGCGAGTTGCGTGTCATACTAGCAGACGAGAACCCCGCGACCGGCGCGCTGCCGCGCTCACGACAGCTCGGGTGGGTCACGACAGCGCGCACCATTCGTCGCGGCTGCGACACACCGAAGGAACCAATGGCCCAGCACCGCTCAGACCGCAATCCCCGCCCCGCACGACGCCCGAGGCCGCAGAGCAAGTCCGCTGGCAGCGCGGGCGCCAAGACGCGCTCGAACTCGGCAGCGGGCAAGCGGCCCAAAGCGCCGACACAGGCCGCCAAGACCGCGGACGGCGCCTCGCAGGCCCGGCAGGGCGTGGCGGATCGTGCGCGGGGTGGCGGTGTTCCTGCTGCTCGTCGCGGTTGCCGTTGCGGTGACCGGCTGCGCGGTCTACAACTCGATGGCGCGACAGCTCCCCGACCCCAACGTCGCAAATGCGAAGGGCCGCGACCAGACAACGGTGATCTACGACCGCAACAGCAAGGTCCTCGCCCGGCTCTATGCCGAGGAGAACCGCCAGGACGTCACGCTCGATCAGATGCCTCAGCACCTCAGGCAGGCCGTCATCGCTACCGAGGATCAGCGCTTCTACGAGCACTCGGGGGTCGACCCGATCGGCATCGCGCGCGCGCTCGTCACCGACGTCGTGCGCCGGGAGAAGGCGCAAGGCGGCTCGACGATCACGCAGCAATACGTCAAGCAGGCCTTCGTCACCAGCGAGAGAACCGTCAAGCGCAAGGTCCAGGAGGCGATCCTCGCCCAGCGCATCGAGCGGCGCTACACCAAGGACCAGATACTCCAGAACTACCTGAACACGATCTACTTCGGACACGGCGCCTACGGCGTCGAGGCGGCATCGCGCGCGTACTTCAACAAGGCCGTGAGCCAGCTCACCGTTCCCGAGGCGGCCATGATCGCCGGCGTCATCAAGTCGCCCGGCCGCTACTCGCCCTACTTGGAGCCGGACGCCGCGTTGCTGCGCCGCAACACCGTGCTTGCCCAGATGAGGTCGCAGGGCTATCTGGATGAGACCGCCTTCCAGCAGGCCATGGCCACCCCTGTCGAGGTAGCCGGCCTGAAGGCCCGGTCCACACGAGCTCCCTACTTCGTCGAGTGGATCAAGAAGCAGCTGATAGACGAGTACGGCGAAGCGGCGGTCTACCGGGGCGGTCTCAGGGTCAAGACCACCCTCGACCCGGCCGCCCAAGCCGCTGCCGAGAAGGCGATACGGTCTCACCTGGACCGCAAGGGCGACCCCTCGGCGGCGTTGGTCGCCGTCCGCCCGGGCACCGGTGAGGTGCTGGCGATGGTGGGCGGCCGCAGCTTCGAGAAGCAGCAGTTCAACGTGGCCGTGCAGGGCAAGCGCCAGCCAGGCTCCGCTTTCAAGCCCTTCGTCCTGGCTACCGCACTGGATCAGGGCGTCAGCCCGGAGCGAGCGTTCAAGAGCGGGCCGATGAAGCTCCAGGTCGGCAACGACGTCTGGAACGTGACCGGAGCGCATGGCGGTTCCAAGGGCATGATGCGCCTGCGCAAGGCTACCGAGCAGTCGGTGAATTCGGTGTTCGCCCAGCTCATCCTCGACGTGGGCGCCGAGGAGGTAGTGCGAACAGCCGAACGGATGGGTCTTTCGAAGGGCATTGCGCCGGTACCCGCGATCGCGCTGGGCGGGCTTGAAGACGGCGTGTCGCCACTCGACATGGCCAGTGCCTACGCGACGCTCGCCGCAGGCGGGAAGCGAGCGCGGCCCTACTCGATCATCTCCGTCGAGGATGCGAACGGACGAGTGCTCTCGAAGGCGTCCCGAAAGGTCACGCGCGTCCTCGACCCCGCCGTTGCCTACCTCACGACCGACATCCTCAAGGGAGTCATCGCTCGTGGGACCGGCACGGCGGCGCAGATCGGCCGGCCGGCTGCGGGCAAGACCGGCACCACGCAGGAGTATCGGGACGCCTGGTTCGTCGGCTACACACCCGACCTCGCAACCGCGGTGTGGGTCGGCTACGCGGACTCGCAACGTGAGATGAAGTCGGTGCATGGCCGCGCGGTGACGGGTGGATCCTTCCCTGCGGAGATATGGGCATCGTTCATGCGCAAGGTGCTGAGCAAGAAGCCAGAACGCGCATTCAGCAGGCCCGATGGCCTCACCACGGCGAAGCTGTGCTCGGAAAGCGGGGAGTTGGCGACCGAGTTCTGTCCGAAGACCATATCGGCGCTGGTGATCGCGGCGCACGAACCTGAGCCGTGCCAGCTCCACACCGAGCCGGTGCAGGTCAAGCTGCCGCGTCTGGTGGGTCTTCCAAAGGAAGATGCGCTCGCACGGATCGAGACGCTGAAGCTCAAGGCGAAGGTCGTCGAGAAGCAGGTCTCCGGAGTGGCTGCGGGCATCGTCGCGCAGCAGAGCCCGGCGCCGGGCGCGCTCGTCAAGGCCGGCTCGCAGGTCACCCTCGTCGTGTCCGCCGGGGCATCGGCCGACGCCCCGCCCAAGGCCGCGTTCACGGTCTCCGGCTCACCGAAGGCGGGCAAGCCGGTGAGCTCTGGACGGAAGCGAGTCCACGGACGATGGGACGATCGCCAGCTACTACTGGGAGTTCGGCGACGGACAGACCGCTACGGGCAAGTCACCCTCGCATACGTGGGCGGCGCCCGGGACCTACGAGGTCACCCTGTGGGTGACCGACGACGCGGGGCAGCAGGGCTCGGTCACCAAGTCGATCGCGGTCAAGATAGCGCTCGCGCCTGCGCCCCGGCGAGTCACTTCACTCCGCGGAAGAAGTGGCCCGACGTGACCGCGCTGCGCTCGGCGCGCGAAGGCTCCCGACCCGCCAGCACGTCTTGCAGCGTCTGGCGCACCCGGGCCACGATCGCCGCCGCCGAGTTGGCGCGCACGGTCTCCAGATCGAGTCTCAAGGCCGAGACTCCGGTCGCCAGCACCTCGGGAAACGCATGCGTGAGATCGAGCGGCACGGAGTTGTAGACGTGCGTGCGGCCGGACGAGTCGGTCCGCAGCGGGAACGAGTAGCCCTTGCGGTCACGCAGGAACCTCCAGCCGCTCCTGCGTTTGCACGAATCGCAGCGCTGCCCGCACTCCCCCTCGGCCATCAGAATGCAGTGCTCGGTCACCATCACTTCCTGTCGCCCGTACACCGAGATGCCCACCGGAACCGGACTCTCCGCGGTGACCTCGGCGATCTGCCGAGAAGACAGCTCCGGCGAAAGCCACACGAACGACGCCCCGATCTCGGAGAGCTCGGCGACCGAATACGCGTTGAGGGCGTTGAGCGACCAGTGGGCCTCCACTCGCGCTCCGCGCCGCTTCGCGAGGTCCACGAGCCCCAACGTGGCCGCGACCACGGTCGAGCCCTCGGTGGCTGACTCGAGCGCGCGATCGGTCTCTCGGTCGTGGCACACGCGCGGCAGCATCGGCACTACGCCGCGCGGAATCGGGCCGTCGCCCAGGGCCTCTGCGGGCACGTGCACGGACTCGCAGCCCGCCTGCAGACACGCACGGGCCGTCGCCAGGTCCGTCACGGAGGCGACGATGCCCGGTGCGGGGAGCAGGTTGCGATGCGGCCGAGGCAGGAACGGAAGCTTCGGGCTTGCCACGGCGCGGTCAGCCCACGGCACGAGGAGGTCCGCTTCGTAGTCCTCGATCGCCTCGCGCCTCACACGGTGCAGGGTGGAGAACCCGATCCCGGCATCCGGGGACAGCGCGACGTCCCAGGACGCAGGCACGAACGCGGTTCCACCGAACCGGCCCACGTGTTCCGCCACGTCCTCCGCAGTGACCGCTCGAGTTCTCGCCGGTTCCACTTCGGGCCCCTCGGCGCACCCACGCCGTCCGGTGCCATCCGAGACCTCTACGCGGACCGGCTCGCCGACAACCACGCGCACGGCGACATCCAGCGGAATCCCGGTCGCGCCCGACTCATCGGTGAAGGTGCGCGCCGCAGCAGCCGAGAGGGCGGCGTTCCTGACGCGAAACACCCTGTCTCCGGGAGATACGGGCTCGTCGAGCGTGATCTGCGCCACCGTTCCGGCCGGCGCGCTGCGGTGTGTGGTGCCGGCGTAGGTCATCTCCCCGACACGCTGCGCGAACCTGCCACGGGAGGTCCAGATCTCGATCGTGTCTTCCGCATCGACCTGCGCATCGAAGTTGATGCTGGCCGAGTGGCCGCTGTACGTGGCGACGCGGCCCACCAGCACACCCCGATTGTTGGGGCGGCGGTAGCTCATCATGTCGTTGCCGCGCTCGCCTCTCAGGTACGCCTCGGTGAGTCCTCGGCTGAACGCCTCTTCGAGTACCGACATCTCGCCGTCACGAACCTCGTACTCCTCCGGGTTCGCGTAGGCACGATCGAGTGCCGAGCGGTACACGCCGGTGACGAGCGCCACGTACTCGGCGCTCTTCATGCGCCCCTCGATCTTGAGCGCCGAGACCCGCGCCCGAAGCAACTCGGGCAGCATCGTGATGCCCGCGAGGTCCTTCGGCGACAGCAGATGTGCTCCGGGCGTCGCCAGCGTGGCGCCCTTCGCGTCGACCAGCTCGTAGGTCAGCCGGCATGGCTGGGCGCACAGACCCCGGTTGGCCGAACGCGCGCCGACCAGCGACGACAGCAGGCATTGGCCCGAGTAGCACACGCAGATGGCGCCGTGCACGAACGACTCGACCTCGACTCCGGCCGCCGCGCCCGAGGCGACCAGCTCGGCCACCTCCTCGACCGACGTCTCGCGCGCGAGGGTCACGCGAGAGACACCGCGGGAACCAAGCACGACGACCGACGCCGAGCTGTGGGCGTTGAGCTGGGTCGAAGCGTGGATCCGCACGTGCGGCAATGCGAGCCTCACCGCGCGGATCAGACCCAGGTCCTGCAGGATGACCGCATCCACGCCGGCGGCCCAGGCCTCGTCGATCAGGGCGAGGGCTTCTTCGAGTTCGGCGGGCAGCACGACCACATTCGCCGTCAGGTAGACTCGCACGCCATGCACGTGCGCGAAGCGGCATGCTTCAGGAAGCGACTCGAGCGTGAAGTTCTCGGCCCCTCGGCGGGCGTTGAGCTTGTCCACACCCAGGTACACGGCATCGGCACCGTTGGCGACCGCTGCGCGCAGCGCGTCAAGCCCACCGCTCGGGGCGAGAAGCTCGGGAATGTGCTGTTCGGGCGTGCTCATAGGAGGTGGTCCTCACTGGGAACGGCTGGGTGACGATTCGCGGTCATTGGCATGTGATTCGCGCTCGTACGCCACAATGTAACATCACGGTTCGCATTCTATGGAGGCACATGTCCGCTCGGCGCACACGTATGCGCAAGAAGCATCAGGGGCGCAAGAAGGTCATCGCGCTTTGGGTTCTTGCACTTTGCCTCGGCGTTGTGCTGTTCACCGTGGCCGTGAGCGCTGCCGCTTCGGCCGCGGTCGTCAGCGGCTGGCTCGACAACCTGCCCGATCCCGACAAGCCCGGCGCCTTCGAAGTCGCCCAAGCGACCCGGATCTACTCGGCGGACGGGAAGCTCCTCGCGCGCATGTACCTCGAGAACCGCGAGGTGATACCGATCTCGAAGATCTCATCGGACCTGGTGAACGGTGTCATAGCGACCGAGGACGAGCGCTTCTACGAGCACAACGGCGTGGACTTCATCGGTCTGGGCCGCGCGGTGGTGGTCAACCTCACCCAAGGCTTCGGCTCGGAAGGCGCCTCGACGATCACCCAGCAGTACGTGCGCAACACGATCCTTCTCGACGAGCGTACCGACATCTCGCTTGCGAGGAAGGCGCGTGAGGCATACCTCGCCACTGAACTCGAGAAGCGCTACACCAAGCAGCAGATCCTCGAGATGTACCTCAACGCCGTCTACTTCGGCGACGGGGCCTACGGGGCGCAGGCGGCATCGCGCACCTACTTCGCGAAGCAGGCAAGCGAGCTCACGCTGGCGCAGGCAGCCATGCTCGCGGGCCTGCCGCAGCAGCCGAGCCGACTCGACCCGTACAACAACCCGGACGGCGCGTTGCAGCGCCGCAACGACGTGCTGATCAAGATGCTCCGAAACGGCTACATCACCAAGGCCGAGTACGAGGAGGCGCTCGCCGAGAAGGTGCAGCTGAAGCGCGCGAAGGCGCCCAGCGACGGTGTCTACTCGGCGCCCTACTTCGTCGCGCACGTGAAGAAGGAGCTCCAGTCCCAGTTCAGTCCCGCGACCGTCTTCAAGGGCGGCTTGGTGGTGCGCACCACGCTGGATACGAGGCTGCAGCGCTACGCCGAGGACGCGGTCCGCAAGAAGCTGCCGCGCAAGAAGGATCCCGAGGGCGCCCTGGTCAGCATCGACCCTCGCAACGGATACGTGAAGGCGCTCGTGGGCGGCCGGGACTTCCAGAAACGCAAGTTCAACCTGGCGACGCAGGGCAAGCGGCAGCCCGGGTCATCGTTCAAGACGTTCGTTCTCGTGACCGCGCTCAACGAGGGGATGCCCCCGTCGTTCAGGATCGACTCCTCGTCGCCCGCATTCATCAAGGCCAAGCCGAAACCGTGGGTTGTCGCCAACAGCGAAGGCTCGGGGCGCGGACTCATAACGCTCGCCAGCGCCACGCATGCCTCGGTGAACACGGTCTTCGCCCGCATAGCGGGTGAGATCGGCGCCAAGAAGATCGCGAAGATCGCCAAGAGCATGGGTATCGTCACCCCCCTGTCGAACTACCCCTCCATCGCGCTCGGCGCCCAGAACGTATCGCCGTACGAGATGGCCTCGGCGTACGGCACGCTGGCCACCGGCGGGATCCATCACAAGCCCGTGGTGATCACCTCCGTGACCAACAGCCAGGGAGAGGTGATCTTCCGAGCCAAGAAGCGCGGCAAGCGAGTCGTCTCGAAGCCCGTCGCGGTGGCCGCCACGAACGTGCTGAAGGGCGTCATCACCAGCGGTACGGGCACGAGGGCGCAGATCGGCAGGCCGGCGGCGGGCAAGACCGGCACCAGCCAGGACTACCGCGACGTGTGGTTCGTTGGCTACACGCCCCAACTCGTCACCGCCATCTGGGTGGGCTACCCGACGGAGCGCACCATCATCGTCAACGGCGCGCGAGCCTTTGGCGGAACCGTCGCGGCGCCCATCTGGGCCTCGTACATGCGCAAGGCGCTCAAGGGCGAACCGAAGCTGCGCTTCCCCACGGCGAAGTCGCCGCGCTACACGCCGAGCAAGTTCAGCATCCCGGTGAGCAAGCCGCCCAAGCTGGTGGGACTGAAGCTCGCGAAAGCGATCGGGAAGCTCGACGGCTACACCTACAACGTCAAGTACGCGTACTCCAAGCGACCGAAGGGCACGGTCATCGGCCAGAAGGTGAGTGGCACCAAGCTCACCCTCGTCGTGTCCAAGGGACCGGCGCCCGTCAAGCCGAAGCCGAAGCCGAAGCCGCCCAGCGGCAACACGAGCGGCACGCCGGACGCCACCAGGACCCCCTAGGGCGTCGCACCATCGGGAGCAGGCGACTCGGTCGGATTCGCCTACGAGCGCTTGAAGCGAACCATGCCGCTGGTGCACACGATCTCGAGCGGACCGATCGCCTCGAGCTTGTCGAGGATGAGGTTCATCCCCAGCACGTCGCTCGAGATGTGGCCGGCGACCACGAGATTGAGCCCCAACTCCTCGGCGCGCGTGCGGTGCTCCTCGGAGTAGTGCATGCCCACGAGCGTCCCAACACCCGCTGCGGACAGCCTGTTGAGCGCGTCCTTCGGCCCCTCGGTGCCCCCGGTCATGTCGGCGACCATCCGGCCAGCGCGGGCCGACCCGCTCCCCTGCACGATCTGCGGACCGTAGCCCTTCTTGGCGGCGTCGCCATACTCCGGGATCTCCCGAAGCGCTCTCACGATGTCGTCCAGCGTCCGAGGAGCCCGCTCATCGAGGAATGACTGCACGAACGAGTTCACCGAGTTGTCCGCAGGCGTGTGACACGACATCGATGCGAACCCGAGGAGCTCGGCCGCCTGGATCGCCCGGTAGTGGTTCACGGGCATGATGCGCCGCCGAATCTCGGCCGCCCGCGGGGCGATGAGGGTATCGCCGGCGGCGATGGACACTCCCTGCGCTGCCCACAAGTCCGCCTGCATGAACATGACCTCGTGCAGGTTCGCGTAGCCCGGGCCCTCGGGGTGGTGCGCCAGGATCAGATCGATTCGCGCGCCGTTCTCTCGGAGCCGGTCGGCCAGCACCACCTCGGAGGTCTCCATGTCCACGCCAACGAGGAGGCCGCCGATCTCTGATTCGGGGTCTCCCGCACATATGCGCGTGTCGGAGTAGGGGTTGGCCAGCCGCTCCTCGTCGAAGTACGGCTTGTCCGCCTCGTCGAGCTTGTCGTACTCCTTGCGCGCCAGTTCGAGCACCTTGTCGATCTCGGCGCGCTCGCGCGCGTCAGCCTCGATCCCCGCCTCCACGCAAGCGTCGATAGATCTGCCTGAGCTTCAAAGTGCGTCTCCTCCCCTACCGGTTGCGGGCACGAGTGCCCGGCGCTCCGGTGCGACCTCGCGACACGTA
The DNA here is from genome assembly GCA_963726325.1 of uncultured Actinomycetes bacterium. Classification (GTDB taxonomy): domain Bacteria; phylum Actinomycetota; class Coriobacteriia; order Anaerosomatales; family PHET01; genus CAVPCY01. Next base: position 312,843 of record CAVSCA010000002.1, read on the forward strand.
CGGACTGCCGATGACGTAGTAGCGCAACTCGAGCTCGTGACCTTGCGACAGCCCGACCCTGCCCGAGGCGCCCACGTCGAGTCGCTCGCCCCGCTCGTAATCGTACACATTGACGCGCCCGTCGCCGAGGGCCGAGCCGTTGTCGGACAGGTCGACTCCCAGCGCGGCGGTCAGCTTGCCCGGGCCGCTGCACAGGTCGGTATCGCGCCGGCCCGGTCGACGGAGCACGCATCGACTCGATGTTGATCGACGGCTCGATCGCGCGCACGAGAACCGCGCCGGCAGTACCCTGCTCGCAGCAGACGAGGTTGAGCATGTGGTGGCAACCGTACGTGAAGTACACGTAGACTGTGCCTGCCGGGCCGTACATCACCGAGTTCCTCGCAGTGACCCCGCGGGTTGCCGCGTGCGAGCCCGGATCATCCGCGCCCAGGTACGCTTCGGTCTCGACGATCATCCCGCCAGCCGGACCAGTGGGCGTCTGGACCGCGAGCACGCAGCCGAGCAAGTCCCGCGCGACACACGCGGGATCTCGGAGGAAGTACCCGGGCCCGACCGGGACGAGCCCGGATGGAAGCCCGGCGACACTGGAATGGCGTGACATAGCAGCGATGGTACCGCATGCCCCGAAGACCCCGCCCGTGGACCGGCGCAACCATGGCGACCGGCGACGCGTCTCGCGCTACCGGTTCCTGAACAGGCGCACGGCCTTCGACCGGCGACGCCGCTACCCGGTGCTGGGATCGCTCAGAGACAGCTCCTGGATGCTGCTGGCGGTGCTGATAGCCGCCAATCTGCTGTCGCTCGCTCGATGGGGTGCTGACCGCAATCGAGATACACGCGGGCATCGCGACCGAGGGCAATCCGATCCTCGCCCCGCTGTACGCGTCCAGCCCGTACCTCGCCGTCGCCTTCAAGGTCGTCGTGGTCGCGCTCGTGAGCATGGGCATCTGGCACCAGCGGCGATACCGCTACGTGCTGGCCGTCTCTCTGCTCGCGCTCGCCGTCTTCACCGGCCTGCTCGCCTACCACCTGGGCAACCTGCAGGGGCTCGGCTACCTCTAGCCGGCGCGCCTACTCGCCCACGCTCTCGAGCCAGGCCTCGTCTGCGGCGATGGCGTCTATCTGCGCGGCCAGTTGCGCGCGGACCGCTTCGTGCCCGGTTCCGCCCGCCGACGTGCGTCGCGCGACCACCTGGTCGATGTCGACCGCGTCGAGCACGTCGGCCCCGAATCGGGCAGTCGACGGCCGCGTACTGCTCGGCGGTCATCCCCTGCAGTGTCGCTCCCGAGGTCTCGGCCTCGAGCACCAGCCGTCCGACCACCTCGTGCGCCTCGCGGAACGGCACGCCCTTGCCAACAAGGTAGTCGGCCAGATCGGTGGCGGCCATGAAGCCGCCGAGTGCGGCCTCGCGCATCCGACCCTGGTTGATCTGCAGCGTGTCGAGCATGCCACTCATCGCACGCAGCGAGTCGGCGGCGGTATCGATGGCGTCGAACGCCGCCTCCTTGTCCTCCTGCATGTCCTTGTTGTACGCGAGCGGGAAGCGCCTTGAGCGTCACGAGCAGAGCGGTGAGGTCGCCCACCACGCGACCGGTCTTGCCGCGGACGAGCTCGGCCAGGTCCGGGTTCTTCTTCTGAGGCATGATGCTCGACCCGGTGGCGAAGTCGTCTGCGATCGTCACGAAGCCGAACTCGCCGCTCGACCACACGACCAGCTCCTCGGCGAGCCGCGAGAGGTGCACTTGGATGACGGCGCACGCGTAGACGAGGTCGAGCAGGAAGTCCCGGTCGCTCACCGAGTCCATCGAGTTCTCGCTCACCGCCGAGAACCCGAGCCGGCCCGCCACGTACGCGCGGTCGAGATCGAACGTCGTACCGGCGAGCGCGGCGCTGCCCAAGACAAGCACGTCAGCCGCTTCGTGAGCGTGCCGCACCCGCGTGAAGTCACGCGTCAGCATCCATGCGTACGCGAGCATGTGGTGGCTGAAGAGCACGGGCTGCGCGCGTTGCAGATGCGTGTAGCCGGGAAGGACGACGTCGAAGTGGTCCTCGGCCAGCTTGACCAAGGCGCGCCGGACGCACTGAACGCGGTACGCCAGGTCGACGGCCCGACGCTTGGCGTAGAGCCGCGTGTCCGTTGCGACCTGGTCGTTTCGGCTGCGGCCCGTATGCAGGCGCGCGCCCGCCGGTCCGATCCGCTCGGTCAAGACGCGCTCGATCGCCATGTGCACGTCTTCGTCGGCGATCTTCCACTCGAAGTCGCCCGCCTGTATCTCGCGATAGATCGCAGAGAGGCCGGCCTCGATCGCATCGGCATCCTCGGCCGAGATGATGCTCTTGCTGGGCGAGCATCCGAGCATGCGCGATCGAACCGCGGATGTCCTCCGCCCACATGCGCTGATCGACCGGGAGCGAAGCCCCGAACTCCTGCTGGAACCTCCCGGGCGACTTGGAGAACCTGCCGCCCCACGGTGTCTTCGCGTCAGCCATCCTGCTGGTCCCCTTCGCTGGAATCGGCTGCCGAGAAGCGCTCCGGAGGCTCGGCGGCGTCGGCCTTCCGGCGCCCCATTCCGTAGCCGAGGAGGAACGTGACCACCGGCGCGCCGAAGATCAGGGCCGCGATGGCTACGACGATGAGTATCTCGAGCGGTCCGACTCCTGACATGCGGACTACACCTCGCCTTCCTTGCCCACCTTGCGACGCTGGCGGGCCCACACCTTGACCGGCAGGCCGTGCAGATCGATGAAGCCCTTCGCCGCCTTGTGGTCGAAGGTGTCGGCCGCGTCGTAGGTCGCGAGGTTGTAGTCGTACAGCGAGTACGGACTGCGGCGCCCTACCGTCACGCAGCTGCCCTTGAAGAAGCGCAGGCGAACGTCGCCGGTCACGAGCTGCTGCGTCTCCTCGATGAAGCCGTCGAGCGCCTCCTTCAGCGGCGAGAACCACATGCCGTTGTAGACGAGCTCCGCCCACTTCTGCTCGATGCCCAGCTTGTAGTGGAGCACCTCGCGCTCCAGACACAGGTCTTCGAGCGCCTTGTGCGCGGTGATGAGCGTGAGCGCGCCCGGAACCTCGTAGATCTCGCGGCTCTTCACGCCGATCAGGCGGTTCTCGATCATGTCGATCCGGCCGAAACCGTGCTTGCCGGCCAGCTCGTTCATGCGGTTGATGATCTCGTGGAAACTCATGATCTCGCCGTCGAGCGCGACCGGCACTCCCTGCTCGAAGGACAGCTCGGCGTACTCGGGCTCGTTGCCGCACGCCTCGGTACGAGCGTCGTTGGTGAGCGTGTAGATGTCCGCGGGCGGCTCGACCCACGGGTCCTCGAGCACGCCGCACTCGATGGCGCGACCCCACAGGTTGTCGTCGATCGAGTACGGGTTGTCCTTGGTGGTGGGAACCGGGATGTCTCGCTCCTCGGCCCACTCCATCTCCTGCTCGCGCGTCTTGAGCTCCCACTCGCGAACCGGTGCGACTATCTCCAGATCGGGGTCGAGCGCTGCGATGCCCACCTCGAAACGGACCTGGTCGTTGCCCTTGCCGGTGCAGCCGTGGCCGATGTAGCGCGCCTGGTGCCGGTGGGCCTCCTCGACCAGGTGCTTGACGATGATCGGGCGCGACATCGCCGAGAGCAGCGGGTACTTGTTCTCGTAGAGCGCGTTGGCCTTCAGGGCCTTCGAGAGGAACTCCTCGACGTACTCCTCGCGCACGTCCTTGACGATCGACTCTATCGCCCCGATGCCCAGCGCCTTCTTCCGCACGAACTCGAGGTCCTGGCGCTCCTGACCCACGTCGATCGCGAGCGCGATGACGTCGAGGCCGTGGTTCTCGGCGATCCACCTGATCGCGACCGAGGTGTCCAGTCCGCCCGAATAGGCCAGTACGCACTTCTCGCGAGCCATGCGAGTCCTTTCCGTCTTCGCGCCCGTTCGTTTCAGGCGCGCGTCACCCCGAACAGCGCCCCTACGTCTAGGCGCCGCGGAACTTGTCGAGCGTCTCCATGAGCCGCTTGCCGGCGGGTTCGTTGTCCATGACGACGAGGATCGTGTCGTCACCCGAAACGCTGCCGAGAATGCCGTCGAGCTCCGCGGCATCGAGCGCCGCTGCCACGCCGGGTGCCGTGCCCGACTGCGCCTTGACGAGCACGAGGTTGCCCGAGCGGCCCACGCCCTTGACCAGATCGCTCACCATCCGCTGAAGGTGCAGGTCCTCGGCGAGCACGTAGACGCCTTCGGGGAGCTTGCGCAGCCCCATCTCGGTGATGTCGCGCGAGACCGTCGCCTGGGTGCAGTCGAACCCCTCCTGCTCGAGACGCTCGACGAGTGCACGCTGGGTGCGCACCCGCTCGCCCCGGACAATGCGCCGAATCGCCTCCTGGCGCTCGCGTCGCTTCCTCATCGGTCCGATTCCTGCCTCTCGACGATGTCGGTCAGCCAAGCAAGAGTGAGAGCAAGGCCTTCTGTGCATGCAGCCGGTTCTCGGCCTCGTCGAACACGACCGAGCAGCCGTGGTCGATCACGTCGTCGGTGACCTCGTCACCGCGGTGCGCGGGCAGGCAGTGCAGGAACTTGGCGTCGTCTGCCGCGCTGCCCATCAGGGAGAGGTCGACTCGGTAGGACTCGAAGACGGAGACACGCTGGGCGTGCTCGTCTTCCTGGCCCATCGACGCCCAGGTGTCCGTTGCCACGATGTCGGCGCCCGACACGGCCTCGGCAGCATCGTTCGTGGTGGTGATGGTGGCGCCGGTGGTCTGAGCGATCGCGCGAGCCTGCTCGACGATCTGCTCCTTGGCCTCGTAGCCGGGCGGAGTCGCGATCGCGACGTCCATGCCCGCGAGCGCACCACCGAGAAGGTAGGTGTGGGCCATGTTGTTGCCATCACCCACGTACGCGAGCTTGACGCCTTCGAGCCGGCCGAGGTGCTCGCGAATCGTGAGCAGGTCAGCGAGCCCCTGGCAGGGGTGATGGTCGTCGGTGAGCGCGTTGATGATCGGCACCGAGGCGACCTCGGCCATCTCTTCAAGCATCGACTGCTCGAAGGTGCGTATCACGATCGCGTCGACGTATCGCTCCAGCACCTTGGTGGTGTCGTAGACGGTCTCGCCGCGCGAGAACGCGCCCTCGGGACCGGTCATCATCACGGGGTACGCGCCGAGCCGAGAGATCGCGACCTCGAAGGAGATCCGCGTCCGCATCGACGGCTTCTGCAACACGACGGCGACCGCCTTGCCGGCAAGTGGAGCGTTGCGCTTGCCCGCCGTCCACGCGCGCTTCTGCGCCTCGGCGACGTCGAGCACGTGCGCGAGCTCGGCAGGCGAAAGGTCCGCGAGCGTGAGCAGATCGCGCCCCTTGAATACCTCGTTGTTCACTTGGCAACCCCCTCGAAGACGTCCTTGAGCGTGGCAAGAAGTGTATCAATCTCCGAAGTCCCACACACAAGAGGCGGCAAGAAACGCAAGATATCGGCTCCAATATGGTTCACAACGTATCCGCGGTCCAAGAGCGCTGCCGCCGTCTCGACGGCGACCGGCACGCCCAGGGAGCACCCCACCATCAGGCCGGCACCCCGCACGTCCGTGATCATGCCGGTGCTCTGAGCCAGCGCCTCGAGCCCGCCTCTCAGGTACTCGCCCATGCGGACCGAGTTCGACCCCAGTTGCTCTGCTTCGAGCGCGGCAAGCGTCGCACGTGCCGCAGCGCACACGACCGGCCCTCCGCCGAACGTCGAGCCGTGGTCTCCCACCTCGAACGCCGCCGCCACCCGATCGACCGCGATCAGCGCGCCGATCGGCATGCCGTTGGCGAGCGCCTTGGCCACGGTGACGACGTCGGGCGTGATGCCGAACGCCTGGTGCGCGAATGCGGGGCCCGTCCTGAAGCAGCCGGTCTGCACCTCGTCGATCATCAGCAGCGCGTCGCGCTCGCGGCACAGCCGCTCGGCTGCCAACAGGTACTCCGCCGACGCCGGCCACACGCCGCCCTCCCCCTGCACTACCTCGAGAAGAACCGCGGCGACAGACTCGTCGACTGCGTCGTCCAAGGCGGCGATGTCGTTGAGCGGGACGTGCACGAACCCCTCGGGCAGCGGCGCGAACGCTTGTTGCTTGCCGGGCTGGCCCGTGGCAGTGAGCGTTGCCAGCGTGCGGCCGTGGAAGGACCGCAGAGCGCTCACGACGCGAAACGCGCCGGGCTTGGCCTGGCCGGCCCACTTGCGGGCGAGCTTGATCGCGCCCTCGTTGGCCTCCGCGCCCGAGTTGGCGAAGAAGACCCTCATGCCGCCGCCCATCAGCCGTACCAGTTCGCACGCGAGTTCCGCGCGATGCTCCACGTAGTAGAGGTTGCTCACGTGGACGAGCTTGCCGGCCTGCTCGGCGATGGCCGCGGTGACCGCGGGATGGGCGTGCCCCAGGTTGACCGCGCCGATCCCCGAGACGAAGTCCAGGTACTCGGCTCCTTCGTCGTCGTAGAGGCGCATGCCCTCGCCGCGGACGAACAGGACCGGCTTGCGGGCGTAGGTCTGCATGGTGCAGGTCGAGTCGTGCCATCTGACGAGATCCAGACGCTCGCCCATCAGGCGCCCTCCTCCACGGCCTCGAGGTCCGCCGCGATCATCGTGCCCACGCCCTCGTCGGTGTACACCTCAAGAAGGAGCGCGTGCGGGACCGTACCGTTGAGGATGTGGGCGCGCCGCACCCCGCCGCGCACCGCGTGGAGACACGCGCCGACCTTCGGGACCATGCCGCCCTCGAGCAGGTCTTCGGCGATCATCTCCTCGGCCTGCGTGGGAGTGAGCACGCTGATGAGCGACGACTTGTCCGAGAAGTCGCGGTACAGGCCGTCGACGTCGGTGAGGAAGATGCACTTCTCGGCACTCAGCGCGGCGGCGAGACGGCCTGCGACGATGTCGGCGTTCACGTTGAAGCTCCCACCGTCGTCACCCGCCGCCACCGTGGCGACGACCGGTATGAAGCCGTCCTCGATGAGGTTGTCGAGCACCGTGGTGTCGATGTCGGTCACATCGCCGACACGGCCCAGCTTCACGTCTCTCGCGGTCGCCTGCACCATGTTGCCGTCCTCGCCGGACAGCCCCACCGCGTAGCGGCCATGCGAGTTGATCGCGGACACGAGCTCCTTGTTCACCTTGCCCACGAGCACCATCTTGACGATGTCCATCGCCTCGGGCGTCGTGACGCGCAGGCCGTCGTAGAACTCCACGGGCATGCCGAGGCGATCCATGAAGCTGGTGATCTCGGGACCGCCGCCATGCACGACCACAGGGTTCACACCCACGAGCTTCATGAGAACGATGTCGTCGGCGACCTGGTCGCGCAGCACCGGGTCGGTCATCGCGGCGCCGCCGTACTTGATCACGACCGTCTTGCCCCAGGCGTCCTTGATCCACGGGAGCGCCTCCATGAGCGTCGTGGCCTTGGCGAGCAGGTCCTTCATCGTTCCTCCGGTGGTTGGATCGTCGTCGGTCATCGTGGGCGAGCGATCGCGGGCACGCTCGGCACTTCTCGGTGGCTCAGCTTCGGTACTCGCCGTTGATGCGGACGTACTCGTAGGAAAGGTCACAGGTCAGCACCGTCGCCTCGCCGCTCCCGAGCGCCAGATCGATCTCGATCGCCACTTCGTCGGTGTCGAGCGCCGAGTACGCCGCGTCTTCGTCGAAGGGAACGGCCGCGCCGTTGCGGCAGACCTCGATGCCCGCGAAGACGATGCTGAGGCGCTCCTGATCGACCCGAGCCGCCGACTTGCCCACCGCCATGGCCACGCGTCCCCAGTTCGCGTCGTTGCCGAACAGCGCCGTCTTCACGAGCGGCGAGTCGGCGACGGACCGTGCTGCGGCCTCGGCATCTGCGTCGTCGAGCGCCCCGCGTACGGTGACGGTGACGAGCTTGGTCACGCCCTCGCCGTCACGCGCGAGCATGCGGGCGAGTTCGGTGCACACGATGGTCACTGCTTGGGCGACCGCGTCGTAGTCGGGCGAATCGATATCGATCTGGCGCCCGCCCGCCGCGCCGTTCGCGAACAGCACGACCGTGTCGTTCGTCGAAGTGTCCGAGTCGATGGACAACCGATTGAAGCTCGTGGCGCACGCCGCCCGAAGGACCGCGTCGCACGCCCGGCTCGTCAGCGGTACGTCGGTGGTGATCACGGAGAGCATCGTCGCCATGTTCGGCGCGATCATGCCGCTGCCCTTGGCCATGCCCCCCGCACAGCAGCGACGCCCGCCGACCTCGAAGGAGACGGCGGTCTGCTTCGCGAACGTGTCGGTCGTGCGAATGGCCTCGGCGGCATCCGCTCCGTCTCTGCTGTCCAGAGCTTCGGCGGCCTCGGCGATCCCGTCCAGCACGCGCTCGACGGGAAGCGGCACGCCGATAACGCCGGTCGAGCAGACGAGCACCTCCTCGTCGGCACAGCCAAGCGCCAGCGCCGCCGCGTGCGCCATCGCCTTCGCGTCGGCCTCACCCTGCGCCCCCGTGCACGCGTTCGCGTTGCCGGCGTTGATGACGACGGCCTTGGCCGTGCCCGAGGCGATGTGGCGGCGCGACACGAGCACGGGGGCCGCTGCGACTTGGTTCGTCGTGAACAGGGCCGCCGCACTGACCGGCTCCTGGGCACTCACGAGCGCGAGGTCGCGCCGACCTTCCGGCTTGAGCCCGCAGTGCACGCCCGCCGCCGTGAAGCCCCGTGGGGCGACCACGCCGCCATCGGCCGGTGAGAACGCTGTCGGTGTCGCCTGCTCCCCCACGCTCACACCACCGGAGACGGTCCGGTGAGACCCTCGGTCTCGGGAAAGCCGAGGACCGCGTTGAGGCACTGGACCCCTTGGCCCGCCGAGCCCTTGCCGAGATTGTCGATGGCGCACGCGACGACGATCGTGGAAGACGACGCATCGACGTGCACCCCGATGCTCGCACGGTTGGTGTTTCTGACCTCGGCAGTAGACGGCATCACGCCCGCATCGTGCACGTGCACGAACGGCTCGTCGTCGAAACGGGCGCGGTATGCCTCGATCAGCCTGCTCGGTCGTGACGCCGGGAACCCCGTCGAGATAGACGGTCGCAAGCAGCCCGCGCGACATCGGCACGAGGTGCGGCGTGAACACGACGCTGACCTCGCGACCGGCCACGGTCGAGAGCGCTTGGGCCATCTCGGGCGTGTGACGGTGAACGCCTACCTTGTAGGGGGTCAGCGCCTCGTCGGCAGCGACGAAGTGGGTCCCGGGCGATACGCTGCGCCCAGCGCCCGAGACACCCGACTTCGCGTCGACCACGACCCGCGAAGAACCCGCAAGACCCGCTTCGAGCGCGGGGAAGGCCGCGAGGATCGTCGCCGTGGGATAGCAGCCGGGACATGCGACGAGACGCGCGCCGGGAAGCCGGCTTCGGTCGAGCTCGGGCAGACCGTAGACGGCCTCGGACAACAGCGATGCGGAGGTGTGCGGCTCACCGTACCAGCGCTCGTACACCGCCGGGTCCGAGAGCCGATAGTCCGCCGACAGGTCGATAACCGTGACGCCCGCGTCGAGCAACCCCGGAACGAGTGCCAACGCGGCGGTATGGGGCACCGCGAGAATCGCGACGGATGCGCGAGCGCATACGGTCTCCACCGCCGGCTGCTCGAACCGCAGCTCCGTCATCCCGCGAAGCGCCGGGTAGACCTCGACGATCGGCTTTCCCGCGTCGGTCGCAGACGTCGCGAGAGCGAGGTTCAACCGCGGATGCGCGAGTACCCAGCGCACGGCCTCGATACCCGCAGTACCCGGCAGCGCCGATGACTGCGACGTCGACCACCTGCACCTCCCGATCCATCGTATCGTTTGAGTGCGGATTCTATGCGCAATTACGCATACTGGTCAAGGAATATTCGCAAATTGCGGATTGTTCACGAAGCGGTGTTACAAATCACCTATGCGCGCAACTCGCCCCCCACCGCCCCGAGCACCTTGCGCACGAGCTTGTCGTGGGCGCCCTGCACCTCTTCTGCCGTCAGCGTGCGGTCGACAGCTCGGTAGGACAGCGCGAACGCCATGGACTTCTTACCCGCTTCGATGCCCTGACCGCGATAGACGTCGAACAGCCTCACGCTCTCGAGCAGCTTGCCTCCCGCGGAGCGCAGCGCCTGCTCGATCCTCTCGGCCGACACGTCCTCGGCGACCACGACGGCGATGTCGAGCTCGACGGCAGGGAACCGCGCGGGCTCGACGAATGTGCGCGCGGGACGCGTGGATCGCACGAGCTTGGCCATGTCGAGCTCGAACGCCGAGACCGGTGCGTCCGCCTCGAACCGGGCGAGAACGCGCGGATGCAGCTCGCCGATCCAGCCCACGACATCGCCGCCCACGAGCACCTCGGCCGAACGCCCCGGCTGCAGCCACGGCTTCTCGGCGACGCGCACCTTGAACCGCTCGATGGCGAGCTCGCGGGCGAGCACCTCCAGCACTCCCTTGGCGTCGAAGAAGCCGAGCGGCTCGGCGGGCTCGTTCCACGAAGGCGGCTGCCACGATCCGGTGAGCACCCCCGCCAGCACCGAGCGCTCCTTGGGCTGCTTGCGACCCTCGGCGGTGAGAAACACCGACCCGATCTCGTAGAGGTGCACGTCGCCCACGCCGCGCCGCTGGTTGTACGAGACGCTGCGCACAAGTCCGGGCATGAGCGACCTTCGCAGCACGGCCTGCTCTCCCGACATCGGGTTGAGCACCTCGACGAGCAGCTCGCCCTCGGCAAGAGACATGTCGAAGCGCTCGAGATCGGTCGGGTCTGCGAACGCGTAGGTCATCGTCTCGTTGAGGCCGGCGGCCCGAAGCGTCGCGCCGATGCGGTCGCGCAGGAGCTGCTCGGCCGTCAGACCGCCCGCTCGCCCGCTTCCGTGAGGAAGCCTCGACTTCACCCGCTCCATGCCCCAGATGCGCAGCACCTCCTCGATCAGGTCGATCTCGCGCTCCAGGTCGGGACGGAAGCTCGGCACGACCACCTCCAGCGCGTCGTCACCGCTCACCTCGCAGCCAAGCCGCTCGAGCGTCTCGCGGGCCTCCTTCGCCGGTATCTCGTCCCCGAGGATCCGGTGGAGCCGCTCGATGCGCAGCGTGAGCGCGCGTGGCTCGAGCTCGGCCGGGTACGCGTCGACCACCCCGGGCGCGACGGTGCCGCCGGCGACCTCGGCCATGAGCGCGGCGGCCCGGTCGAGCGCGGCGGCGCACGCCGTGCGGTCGACCGTGCGCTCGAATCGCAGCGAGGCCTCGGAGATGAGCCCGAGCGAGCGGCTCGTGCGGCTGATCGACTCGGGGTCGAAGCACGCCGACTCGAGCAGGATGTTGACGGTGGAGTCCGAGACCTCGGTCGCCTCGCCGCCCATGACACCGGCGAGCGCGACCACGCCGCTCGGGTCGCATATCATCAGCGTCGACGCGGCCAGGTCCGCTCGACGCCGTCCAGAGTGGTGAGCCGCTCTGCCGGGCGAGCGGTCCGCACCGTGATGGCGGCCCGGCCGTGCTCGTCGGTCCCAAGCGTGTCCATGTCGAACGCGTGCAGCGGTTGCCCCAACTCGAACATGACGTAGTTGGTCACGTCGACGATGTTGTTGATGGAGCGCGCGCCCGCAGCCGTCACCTTCTGGGCGAGCCACTCCGGCGAGGGGCCGATCTTCACGTCGCGAATCACGCGCGCGGTGTAGCGCGAACACAGCGTGCGGGTCTTCGATCTCGACGACGCACTGCTCGCTCGCGGGCGCTCCGGACTCATCAGGCCGCTGTGACGGCACGGTCGACGTGGTGCCCAGCACCGCGGCTACCTCCCGAGCGACACCCGCCATCGACAGGCAGTCGGGACGGTTGGGCGTGATCTCGAGTTCGATGACCGTGTCCGAGGAGCCGTACCACTCCGAGAACCTCTCACCAACCGGCGCATCGGAGCGGCAGGATCATCAGTCCCTCGTGGTCCTCGCCCAGGCCGAGCTCGCGCGCCGAGCAGTTCATGCCCTCGCTCACCACGCCGCGGAGCTTCGCCTTCTTGATCTCGAAGCCACCGGGCAGCACAGCACCCACGAGAGCCACCGGGACCTTGTCGCCGGCTTCGAAGTTCTGAGCGCCGCATACGATCTGCCGCGGCGACCCATCGCCCACGTCAACGGAGGTGACCCACAGCTTGTCGGCCTCGGGGTGCTTGGTCTTCTCGGCGATCAGGCCCACCACAACGCCATCGAGCGCTTCACCGGCCACCGAGATCGCCTCGACCGCGGTACCGGTCATGTCGAGCCGCTCGGCAAGGTCGACCGGCGCGATCTCCACGTCGACGAGTTCCTTGAGCCATTTCATCGAAACACGCATCGTCGGTTTCGTCCTCTCTCAGAAGTGCGCGGGTGAACTAGAACTGCCGCAGGAAGCGCATGTCGCCCTCGACGAGCATGCGCAGATCGGGCACGTTGTACTTGAGGGCGGCGATGCGCTCGACGCCCAGTCCGAACGCGAAGCCCGTGTAGCGTTCGGGGTCGATACCCACGTACTCGAAGACGTTCGGGTCGACCATCCCGCAGCCCAGGATCTCCAGCCAGCCGGTGTTCTTGCAGAACCGGCACCCTGACCCGCCGCAGATGCCGCACGACACGTCGACCTCGGCGCTGGGCTCGGTGAAGGGGAAGAAGTGCGGCCGGAAGCGCGTCTTGCGGTCGCTCCCGAACACCTCGCGCACGAAATGGTCGAGGGTTCCCTTGAGATCGGCGAACGTGATGCCCTCGTCGACGACCAGTCCCTCGATCTGCGTGAACTGCGGCAGGTGGCTCGGGTCGGCCACGTCTCGGCGATACACCTTGCCCGGCGCGAGCACGTAGACGGGTGGCTTGGCCGCCTCCAGCGTGCGCACCTGTACCGGCGATGTGTGCGTGCGCAGCAGCACGCCGCTCGGCTCGGGACCGTCGAACTCGTCACCTGACAGATCGCGGATGTAGAAGGTGTCCGTCGCAGCGCGAGCGGGGTGCTGCGGAGGGTGGTTGAGCGCGGTGAAGTTGTAGTACTCGAGCTCGACCTCGGGGCCCTCGGCGATGGTGTAGCCCAGCCCGACGAAGATCTCGACGATCTCCGCGGACAGGCGGTTGATCAGATGGCGACTTCCCAGCGGGCGCGCTCGTCCCGGCAGTGTCACGTCGACCGCATCGGCCGAGATGCGCGCCTCCATCTCGGCGGCCGAGAGCTCTTGCTTGCGCGCGTCGAGCGCCGCCTCTATCGCCTGTCGGACCTCGTTCGCGGTCTTGCCCACAGCCGGGCGCTCTTCCGCAGAGAGCGAGCCGAGCCCACGCAGGACCGCCGTGAGCGAGCCCTTCTTGCCCAGGATCGCGACGCGGGCCTCATCGAGCGACCCAAGGTCGTCCGCGCCGGCGATCGCGTCGAGCGCGCTCTCACGCAACGCAAGCAGTTCTTCCACGACACCCATGAATAGGTGCCCCCTTTCGTCCCAGCAACGACGAGGAGCCGGCCCCGTCCTTGGATAGATGCCCAAGGACGGGAGACCGGCTCCCGCGGTACCACCTCGGTTGGCCTGCGAGCTGCAGGCCCTCTCGCTTCGCGGTCCGATGGTTCTCGGACTCGCGTTTCGCGGTCTCGCACCACGATCATCCCGATATCGGTGGATCCGGCTTCCCTACTCAGGCGTCTTGGCGCCCTTCAGGTCGCGGCTGGTGGAGCGAACCTCTTTCCCTGCTCGGCCGTACGGCCCTTCCAGTCACTGGGGCCCTTTCCTGGTCGGCTGAGCCTTGTGAGGGAAAGCACCCTCTCCGTCATCGCCTCGTGCTATGCGTTTGAGCAGGTAGTGTAGCGTACGTCTCGCTCTCGCCGCCACCGAGCCAACGCCCCTCCGAGCGGCACGACGCGGATGGCCACGCCGCGAATCGCTGCAGCAGGCGTCGCGCTGAAGTCCGCGATGGGGTTGGCATCGCCGCGCGTTCGAACCGACCCGTCTGCCGCGACCGACGTCACGCGGTGAAGCACGAGCGTCTCGCCCGGACGCATCAGCACGATGCTGCCCTTGGCAGGTCGTTGGTGTCTTGGCCACAACGACCACGTCGCCCGGAATCAGCGCCGGTGCCATCGAGCCACCGGCCACGCGCACCACGGCGAAGCTGTTTGCAGCCGCCCCGAATGCGCAGATCAGCAGAGCGTACGCGAGCAGGTGCGGCATGGCGGAACGCAGCCGCTGCATCATCAGTGGGCCTGCTCGGCATCGACATAGAGCGACAGCTTCACGTAGTCGGCCGAGAGCGCGTTACCCGCGTCCGCCGGAAGCCCCACCTCGAAACGCATCTCGCCCCGCGCTCCCGGTGCCAGACGGATCGGCGCCGTCTTCATCGAAGCCATGGGGCCGTCGTAGAGCTCGACGCCCCCGCACGTCACCTTGCAGGTGAGCGCCTCGTAGAACTCGGTGATGCCGGCCTTCTTCGACGGCGTGACGACGACGTCGGCCGACAGCGTAGCCGTCGTTGATCACGGTCATCGGCCGGACGGCGGTGGTGCCCGGTGCGAGCGAATCGATCGCGAGTGGCGCGGTCGTGGGCTCGGACGAGATCGCGACGGTGCCGCCGCGAATCACCGAATCGGGGACCTGGACCTGGGCCGTGAAGTACGCGCCCGCAGCACCCAGCGATAGGGCGAGCAGGGCACCGACGAGCGTTGTAACCAGTTTGCGGATCATGATGCCTCCTCTTGAAGGTCCGCCGAGGGGAGACGGAGTGGTCGGATCGAGACCCGTGGCGCCGCCGGGTCGAGTCCGAGACTAGCGGCGCACCATTACCCGCTACCGTGCCCGGGCTTACCGCCCGGTGTACGCAGTTCGCCGCGGCATCGTTCAACGCGAGAGGCCCCGCTCATCGGCGGGGCCTCTCGGCGCGTCACACTGTCAGAACTCGGCTAGGCGGCGTTCTTGGCCACCTCAGCGAGCTTCGCGAACGCAGCAGCGTCGTTGACGGCCATGTCCGCGAGGACCTTGCGGTCCAGAGTCACGCCGGCCTGCTTGAGGCCGTGCATGAACGCCGAGTAGGACATCCCGTTCAGACGAGCAGCAGCGTTGATGCGGGTGATCCACAACCTGCGGATCTCGCGCTTCTTGTTGCGGCGGTCACGGTACGTGTACTGCAGTGAGTGCTGGACCTGCTCCTTGGCCGCCTTGTAGCTGCGGCTCTTGTTGCCGTAGTAACCCTTTGCACGGGTGAGTACGGTGCGGCGCTTCTTCTTCGCCGTCACGGCGCGCTTTACGCGGGGCATACTCGATCACTCCTAGCTTCCATCGAGGGGAAATGGCCGTGGCGGTCTAGCCGAGGCCGAGGTTCTTCTTGATCACCTTGGTGTCACACGATGCGACCTCGGTCTCCTGACGGAAACCACGCTTGCGCTTGGGGCTCTTGTGCTCAAGGATGTGGCTCTTGAACGCCTTGCCGCGCATGATCTTGCCGCTACCGGTCACTCGGAACCGCTTCGCAGACGACTTGTGGGTCTTTTGCTTGGGCATGTGGGGCCGTACCTCCCTATTCGGTCTCTTCGGCCGGCTCGACGGCCTCAGTCTCGGTCTCATCGGTCTTGGCCGCCTTCTCGGGGGCCTTCTTGAGCGGCGCGATCAGCATGTGCATGTTGCGCCCCTCCAGCTTGGGCTGGGTCTCGATCGTCGCCAGCTCGGCAAGCTCGCCGGCCAACTTCTCGAGGATGTTGAGCCCCAGCTCCGGGTGGGCCATCTCGCGGCCACGGAACATGATCGTGACCTTGACCTTCGCCCCGGCGTCCAAGAAGCGCAGGATGTGCTTCTTCTTGGTCTCGTAGTCGTGCTTGTCGACCTTGGGCCGGAACTTCATCTCTTTGAGCTCGATCTTCGACTGGTTCTTGCGGGCAGCCTTGTCCTTCATCGACTGCTCGTACTTGAACTTGCCGAAGTCCATGATCTTGCAGACCGGCGGGTCGGCGGTGGGAGCGATCTCAACCAGATCGAATCCCTGCTCATCGGCGATCCGCAGTGCGTCGCTCATGGCGAAGATGCCAAGCTGGCTGCCGTCAAAACCGATCAGACGGCACTTCGCCGCACGAATGCGGTCGTTGAGCCTGTACTCCGTGCTGCTGATAGGCAGCTCACCTCCGTGGTCACGGGGCGCTCTCTCACCCCTGTCCGTGTGACAAACAAAAACTCCCGTGGGCGCGGCGGCCGACGGGAGCATTAGACCCACGACAACCCCGGTGCACACGGTGCACCACGACTTGTCGCGCGATCTCGTCGACCAGACGGCTGCCTTCATGCGCGGCGCCGGCGGGTGGGGACCAGTCTCGCCACGTTCGGCGGGGTCCCGCTTGTAAGCGGTATTCAGTTAGCGCAGGGAGTATACCCGCGTCCCAGCGTTCGCGCAATCGGCCACGGCACTCGCGGGCGCTACGGCTTCTCGGCGCAGACCTTCTCGGCGAACTCCGTCACGCCCATCGCGCCGATGTCACCGGCTATGTGCTCGCGGACACCCACCGTGTCGGTCTCGATCTCCTTGTCGCCGATCACCAGCATGTAGGGCACCTTGGTCGCCTGAGCCTTCGCGATCTTGACGCGCATCGGCTCGCTGTCGATGACCACTTCGGCGCGCACCCCGGCGTCACGCAGCCTCTGGGCGACGCTCTCGGCATGCTCGATGTGACGGTCGGAGATCGGGATGATCGACGCCTGCACCGGAGCAAGCCACGTGGGGAACGCGCCGGCGTAGTGCTCGATCAGGATGCCGAGGAAGCGCTCCATGCTGCCGAGGATGGTGCGGTGCAGCATGAACGGCTGCGCCTCGGTGTTCTCGGCGGTGCGGTACGTCATGTCGAAGCGCAGCGGGTTGTTGAAGTCGACCTGGATCGTCGAGGTCTGCCACGTGCGCCCGATCGCGTCTTTGAGCTTGATGTCGATCTTGGGCCCGTAGAAGGCGCCGTCGCCCTCGTTGATGTCGTAGGCCGTGCCGCGCTGGTCGAGCGCGTCCATGAGCGCCTTGGTCGCGTGGTCCCACTCCTCGTCGAAGCCCTCGATCGACTTCTCGGGGCGGGTGGAGACCTCGGCGGTGTACTCGAAGCCGAAGACCCCGTTCACGTAGTCGACGAGGTCGAGCATCTTCATGACCTCGGGTGTGACCTGCTCGGCGGTGCAGAAGATGTGAGCGTCGTCTTGGGTGAAGCCGCGAGCGCGCATGAGGCCGTGCACGACGCCCGAGAGCTCGTGGCGATACACGGTGCCGAACTCGAACATGCGGATCGGCAGGTCGCGGTAGGAGCGCACGTCGTCGTTGTAGATCATGATGTGGCCGGGGCAGTTCATGGGCTTGATGCCGTAGTCGTTCACGCGCCCGTCGCCCTCGTCGATCTGGAAGAAGTACATGTTCTCTCGGTAGTTGTCCCAGTGACCCGAGATCTTCCAGACGTCGGCCTTGTAGATGTGCGGCGTGATGACCTCGACGTAGTCGCGGCGGTAGAGCTCGGCGCGCAGCCACTCCTGGATCAGGCGCAGCACGCGCGCGCCTTTGGGGTGGTAGAGCGGCAGACCGGCGCCGGCCTCCTCGTGCAGCGAGAACAGGTCGAGCTCGCGACCCAGCTTGCGGTGGTCGCGCTTCTCGGCCTCCTCGAGGCGGGTCAGGTACTCGTCGAGCTCCTTCTGGGTGAACCACACCGTGCCGTAGATGCGCTGCAGCATCGGCCGGTCCGAGTCGCCGCGCCAGTACGCACCCGCGATCTTCATGAGCTTGAACGCGCCGAGACGAGACGGTCGTGGGCACGTGAGGGCCGCGGCACAGGTCGGTGAAGGCGCCCTGGCTGTACGTGGAGATGGTCTCGTCTTCCGGCAGCTCGCCGATGAGTTCGCGCTTGAAGGGCTGCTGCTCGAACGCGTCCCACGCCTCGAGCTTGTCGAGCACCGTGCGCTTGAACGGCTTGTCCTCGGCGACGATCTGGCGCATCCGCTCCTCGATCGCCTCGAGGTCTTCGGGCGTGAACGGGCGGCCGACCTCGAAGTCGTAGTAGAAGCCGTCCTCGATCGCGGGACCGATGCCGAACTTCGCCAGCGGGAACAGGTCCTTGACCGCCTCGGCCATCACGTGAGCGGTGGAGTGTCGAAGGATGTGCAGCGCCTCGGGGCTTCGGTCGGTGACTATCTCGACCGTGTCGCCATCCGAGACGGTCGTGCCCACGTCGACCTGCTCGCCGTTCACCTTGCCGGCCAGCGCGGCCTGGGCGAGGCGGGGGCCGATCGACTCAGCGACATCGAAGACCGTCGCGCCCTCCGCGACGTGCTTCTCGCTTCCATCAGGGAGCTTGACCGTGATCTCGGGCATGGGGTTTCTCCTCGCACAAAGTCGAACCGCCCCACCTTCTCGGCGGGGCGGCACAAAGCGTATCACGCCTCACGCATCAGGCGGTGTCACTACTGCTTGGTCTTGCAGTACGGGCAGACCGCCCAGTTGAGCTTGAGTGCCTTGCCGCACTCGATGCACGGCTTGCGCAGCTTCTTCATGCAGCTCGGGCAGATGAGGAAGTCCTTCTCGGTGGGCTTGTGACACGCCGGACACGTCTCGTAGTCGCGAGCGAGCGCTATCTCCTTCGCCTGGATCTCGAGGTCGCGCTCGTGCATGTCGTCAGCGAACTCGGGCGGCCTGACCACCAGGTAGACGATCCAACCCGGAATCGTGAAGAACAGCACGGTCAAGGCCCAGAACCAGCCCATGGCGCCACGGCGATTGGCGTCGCGCCACGTCCAGAACACCAGCGCGATATCGAGGACGATGAAGAACAGGACGCACAGGTTCCGAGTCAGCAGGAACTCGGGGCTCTTCAGAATCGGATCGAGCAGCTCGCCCATCATCTCCCCTTAGCGGCGTTGCGCCACACGTGCGCGGGTACGCGTGGATTCTAGCAGAACTTACCTGCGCCTCGACTGCGGCCCTCGCGCTGTTGCCGAGTCGTCGCGAAGGACCGAACGAGCCTGCCCGGCCGTGGTCAGCGAGCCGGTGATCACAAGGCCGGTCGGAGAGGAGGCGCGCGTCACGGCGACCGCTTCGGGCAACTGCTCGATCGAAGGCGGCAAGTAGCCCGTGACCTCCTCGACCAAGCGCGCGAGGGCGGCCGCGGGCAGCGCCCGAGGGGAGTCCGGCGAGGTCGTCGTGATCCGGGCACCCGTCGCTGCGAGTGCCTCCACGATGCCGCGGGCGTCCTTGTCCGCGAGGATGCCGAGGAGCAGTGCCGGCCGCTCGGCCACATCGGGCCACGCGTCGGCGATGGCGTCCGCGAGCACTGCGGCCGCCTGCGGGTTGTGAGCGCCGTCGACGACGATGGGCGGGTCGGGGCGCACGACTTCGAAGCGGCCCGGCAGCGTGAGTGACGCGAGCGCCCGCGAGACCGCGGGTGGATCGAGTGAGCGCCCGAGAGCCGCCTCCACGGCGGCCACCGCCGTGGCCACGTTCCCGGCCTGATACGCGGGCGCCGCGACCTCGAGGTCCGCGTACGTGCCGTGCACGCCGCGCACCGTGAGTCGAGTGGGCTCGAGCGGGCTGCGCGGGACGCGACAGCACCTCGAAGCGCACCGTCATCTCCTCGGCCACGGGCGTGGGCGCGCCTGCTTCGCGCACGACGCGTGCGTGCGCGTGCACCTCGTGGGCGCGGGCCAGGAAGACAGGCTCGAGCCCGACCGTGCCCGGACCCAGGACGGGCGCGCTGGCGGGCCGGATGATCGCGGCCTTCTCGGCAGCGATCTCCTCGAGCGTGTCGCCAAGGATCCCCGTGTGGTCGAGCCCGATTCCGGTGATGACCGCGACGGCGGGCGCCGCCACACTCGTCGCGTCCCATCTGCCGCCGAGACCCACCTCGAGAACCGCTATGTCGACTCCGGACTGCCGGAAGAGCCAGAGCGCCGCTGCCGTGGTCAGCTCGAACTCGGTGAACCCGGCCGCGCTCCCCTGCCGGCCGGGGCGCAGCTGCTCCGCGGCGAGCAGCGCCGCTGAGACGGCCTCGGCGAACTGCTCGTCGCTCACCGGACCGGCGCCGATCTCCATGCGCTCGTTGATCCGTTCGAGCTCCGGGCTCGTGTAGAGCGCGGTCGAAACGCCGTGGGCGCGCAGCAGCGCGTGGGCGATGCGCGACGTCGACGTCTTGCCGTTGGTGCCGGCAACCTGCACCACCGAGAAGGCGTCTTGCGGTCGCCCGAGCGCGTCGCACAGCGCCGTGATGCCGTCGAGCGACGGGTTGATGCCGAAGGTGAGCGCACGCCTCGAGTGTCTCGACGGCGTCGTCGTAGCTCAGGTGGCCCACGATCGATCAGCCCCTACGCGAGCTCGGCGAGCTGCGCGTCGATCAAGCCCAGCGACTCGAGGAGCTCGGCTGCCTTGGCGCGGTCCTTCTCGACGATCTCGGCCGATGCTTTGGCGAGAAAGCCGGGGTTGGAGAGCTTGCGCTGGAACTTGTCGAGCTCGCCGGCGACCTTGTCCCGCTCCTTGCGCAGGCGCGCCGCCTCGGCGTCGAAGTCGACGAGCCCTTCGAGCGGCACGTAGATCTCGAGCCCCGACGCGATCACCGTGGCCGAGTGCGGCGGCTTGACCGCATCGGTGCTGGCCGAGGAGTCCGACACCCCGGCCAGCCTGTGCATCTCGCCGAACTCGGAGCTCACCCACTGGTTGTCTGCGTCGCCGGCGGTCTTGATGACGACCGTCACCCCCTGCTTCGGCGGGAGCTTGTAGCGCGCACGCACGGCGCGGATGCCCGTCACCACGTCGATGAGGCGGCTGATGGAGCGCTCTGCTCCCTCGTCGGCGAAGCGCGCGAGAGCCGTCGCGTCGGGCCACGCGGCCACCATCAGCGAGTCGGCGTTCTCGGCGCGCGGGATGTTGCGCCAGATCGCCTCGGTCACGAACGGCATCATCGGGTGCAGCAGTCGCAGCGCCTGGTCGAGCACGAACACGAGGATGCGCTGCACGCTCGCGCGCGCCTCTCCGCCCTCGGCAAGGCGCGCCTTGGCGAGCTCGATGTACCAGTCGCAGTACTCGTTCCAGAAGAAGTCGTAGAGCGCGCGGGCGACCTCGCCGAACTCGTAGGCGTCGAGACCCTCGTCCACGCGCGCCGAGAGATCCGCCAGCCTCGAGAGGATCCAGCGGTCCGCAACGGTGTGCGGCACCGGTTCGCCCGGCTCGTAGCCCTCGAGGTTCATGAGCACGAAGCGGCTCGCGTTCCAGATCTTGTTCGCGAAGTTGCGGCTCGAGACGAGCTTCTCTTCCGAGAACTTCAGGTCCTGCGCGCCCGTGACCTGCAGCATCAGACCGAAGCGCATGCCGTCGGCGCCGTAGTGGTCCATGAGGTCGAGCGGGTCGACGCCGGTGCCGAGCGACTTGGACATGCGCTTGCCCTCGGCATTGAAGACCGTGGGGTGGATGATGACGTCGTCGAAGGGTATCTGGCCGTCCCGGAAGTACATGCCGCTCATCACCATGCGAGCGACCCACAGGAACAGGATGTCGCGAGCGGTCGAAAGCACGCTCGTGGGATAGAAGTAGTCCACGCGCGGGTCGGGATCGGGCCAGCCCAGCGTGGCGAAGGGCCACAGCTGGCTCGAGAACCACGTGTCGAGCACGTCTTCGTCCTGCCGCATCGGCACGCCGCAGGTGGGGCACGCGATCAGGTCGTCCATGCTCGCGATCGTCATGTTGCACTCGTCGCAGTAGAAGACCGGGATGCGGTGACCCCACCACAGCTGGCGCGAGATGCACCAGTCCCGGATGTTCTCCATCCAGTGGAAGTAGACGTTCTCCCACCGCTTGGGGTGGAAGGTCACCCGCCCGTCCCTGACCGCTTCGATCGCCGGCTCGGCCAACGGGCGCATGTCCACGAACCACTGGTCCGAGAGCCAGGGCTCGATCACCGTGTGGCAGCGGTAGCAGTGCCCCACCGAGTGGACGTGGTCGTCGGTCTTGACCAGCAGGCCGGCCGCGTCGAGATCGGCCAGGACGCGCGCGCGGGCCTCGTAGCGGTCGAGCCCGGCGTAGGCGCCGCCCTCTGCCGAGATGGTCGCATCGGCGTTCATCACGTTGATCTTGGCGCAGTCGTGGCGCTCGCCGATCTCGAAGTCGTTGGGGTCGTGTGCCGGCGTCACCTTCACCGCGCCCGAGCCGAACGACGGGTCCACGTAGTCGTCGGCGACGACCGGGATCTCGCGGTCCATGAGCGGCAGCACCACCGTCGTGCCCACCAGAGCCCTGTAGCGCTCGTCGTCAGGATGCACCGCGATGCAGGTGTCGCCCAGCATCGTCTCGGGGCGCGTCGTCGCCACAACGACGTGGTCGATTCCGGCGACCGGCTCCTTGAGCGGGTAGCGCAGGTGCCACAGGTGGCTGTCGACGTCCTCGTGCTCGACCTCGATGTCGGAGAGCGCCGTGGAGCAGCGCGGGCACCAGTTGATGATGCGCTTGCCGCGGTAGATCAGGCCCTTGTCGAACCATTCGACGAAGACCTTGCGGACAGCGCGCTGGTAGCTCGGGTCCATCGTGAACCACTCGTCCGAGTAGTCGCACGAACAGCCCATCGCCTTGAGCTGGCTGATGATCGTGGACCCGTGCTCTCGGCGCCACTCCCAGCACGCCTCGATGAAGGCCTCTCGGCCCACGTCATGCCGGCTCTTGCCGTCCTTGGCGAGCTTCTGCTCGACCTTGTTCTGAGTCGCGATGCCGGCGTGGTCGGTGCCCACGACCCAGCGAGCGGGGCGCCCAGCCATGCGCTGGCGACGGACGACGACGTCTTGGATCGTGTTGTTGAGCGCGTGGCCCATGTGCAGCGATCCCGTGACGTTGGGAGGTGGGATGACGACCGTGTACGGACGTACGCCCTCTACGATCTCCTGCCCGAAGTAGCCGCCTTCCAGCCACGACGCGAAGACCGGAGCCTCGACCGCTTTGGGGTCGTAGGCGGTGGGCATGTCGCTCACAGTCGCATCTCCTTGCTACCGCTTGACAACTGCTGCGCCCGGACAGGCGGCAGGTGTCGTGATTCTAGCAGGTCAGCAAGGTGCTCGGCGTGCCCCATTGCGGATACCGCTAGGGGTCCGTCGGCACCGTGAAACGCAGGTCGCGGCGGTCGCCGCCTCGCTACGCTGACGCTTCTTGAACCGACCCACGCCGGACCACCGTTGGTCCGGCGTTGGACTCCACGGCCTCGGCGGTGACGACAACCGTCTCGATGTCCGAGTCGCTCGGCAGCTCGTACATCGTGTCGAGCAGCAGGTTCTCGCAGATCGAGCGAAGCCCGCGCGCGCCGGTGCCGTGCTTGATGGCCTGGCGCGCGATCGCGCGAAGCGCGTCGTCGGTGAACTCGAGCTTCACGCTCTCGAGGCTGAACAGGCGCGCATACTGCTTGACCAGGGCGTTCTTGGGCTCTGTGAGGATGCTTACCAGGTCGTCCTCTGTGAGCTCGGCCACGCTCGAGACAACCGGCAGACGCCCCACGAACTCGGGAATCATCCCGAACTTGTTGAGGTCCTCGGGCAGCACCTGCGCGAGCAGCTGGCTCTCCGTGTCTCGCGTGACGTCAGAGAGCTCGGCGTGGAAGCCCACACCACGCTTGCCGATCCGGTCGGCGACGATCTTGTCCAGCCCGACGAACGCCCCTCCCAGGATGAAGAGGATGTTCGTGGTATCGATCTTGATGAGTTCCTGCTGCGGGTGCTTGCGGCCTCCCTGCGGCGGTACCGACGCCTCGGTCCCCTCGAGGATCTTGAGCAGGGCCTGCTGAACGCCCTCGCCGGAAACGTCGCGCGTGATCGAGAGGTTCTCGGCCTTGCGGGCCACCTTGTCGATCTCGTCGATGTAGATGATGCCGACCTCGGCACGCTTGATGTCGAAGTCCGCAGCGGTGATGAGCTTGAGCAGGATGTTCTCGACGTCTTCGCCCACGTAGCCCGCCTCGGTGAGCGCGGTCGCATCGGCGATCGCGAACGGGACCTTGAGCACGCGAGCCAGCGTCTGGGCCAGCAGCGTCTTGCCGCAACCGGTCGGGCCGAGCATCAGGATGTTGCTCTTGGCGAGCTCCACCTCGTCGTCGTGTACCGACGGCGGCAGCGTGACTCGCTTGTAGTGGTTGTAGACCGCGACCGACAGGATCTTCTTGGCGCGGTCCTGCCCCACCACGTAGCCGTCGAGCGCGTCGTGGATCTCGAGCGGAGTGGGCAACTCATCGAGAACGGGGCGCTCGGCGGCGTCCTCGGCAAGCTCGTCTTCGACGATGTCGTTACACAGCTCGATGCACTCGTCGCAGATGTAGACACCCGGGCCCGCGATGAGCTTGCGCACGTGTCGCTGGCTCTTGCCGCAAAACGAGCACTTGAGCTGTTCGGGACCTTGGCCGTCGACGGGACGTGTCACGCTACTTGCCTTCCGTGGACTTGCGGCTCTCGAGGACGTCGTCCACCAGGCCGTACTCCTTGGCCTGCTCGGCCATCATGATGTTGTCGCGCTCGGTGTCGGCGTGGATCGTCGCGACCTTCTGGCCGGTGTGCTTGGAGAGGATCTTGTCGAGCTCGTCACGCATCCTGAGCATCTCTTTGGCCTGGATCTCGATATCGGTGACCTGGCCTTGCGTGCCCCCCCACGGCTGGTGGATCAGCACGCGCGAGTGCGGCAGCGCGAAGCGCTTGCCCGGCGCACCGGCGGCCAGCAGCACGGCGGCCATGCTGGCGCACTGCCCGATGCAGATCGTGGAGACCTGCGGCTTGATGAACTGCATCGTGTCGTAGATGGCCAGCCCGTCGGTCACGTTGCCGCCCGGCGAGTTGATGTAGAGGTTGATGTCCTTGTCCGGGTCGGCGCTCTCCAGGTGCAGGAGCTGGGCGATGATCAAGTTGGCGACGTGATCGTCGATGCCCGAGCCCAGGAAGATGACACGCTCGTTGAGGAGCCGCGAGTAGATGTCGAAGCTGCGCTCGCCTCGCGAGGTCTGCTCTATGACGATGGGAACCAGTGCGTTGGATTCAGGAAGCATGGGTTGCTACTCCTTGGCGGTTGTGGCGTGACCAGCGCTACCCCTGAGGATACTGGCTGGCGAGCCAGGAGTGAACCTCGCTCGCGTTTCTCGCTGCCGACGCGGTTGCTCCCCGCCGGCCTCCGACCGCTCGCTACTCGCTGTCGGCGGCCTTCTTCGGGGCGGCCTTCTTCGGCGGCGGGCTTCTTCTTCGCGGCGGGCTTCTTCTTGGGCGCGGGCTTCGCCTCGTCGGGCTCCTCGGCGGCGTCCGGCTCGGCGACGGTGACCTCGGCGGTCTCCATCAGCCACTCGACCGCCTTGCGGTGCATGATCTGCTCGCGGATCACGCTCATGAGGCCGAGCTCTTCCCAGCGCTTGCGAGCGTCTTCAGGCGAAGTGTCCGAGGAGCGGGCGAAGTCCTCGAGCTCCTTGCCGATGTCCTCTTGGGTGATCTCGAGTCCTTCGGCGCGGAACAGCGCCTCGAGAGCGAGGTCCTCCTTGACGGCCTGCTCGCCCTGGACCTTCATCTCGGCTTCGAGCTCCGGCATGTCCATGCCGGTCCCGGCGAAGTACTCCTCGAGCGGGATCTCGCGCGTCTCCAGCATCACCAGGAAGTCGCGCAGCATCGTGTCGCCACGCGAGTCGATCATCGACTGAGGCACGTCGCCCTCGAGCCGCGAGGCGAGCAGCTCGCGCAAAGCGCGCTCCTTGCCCTGCAGGTGGTTCATCTCGGCCTGACGATCGAGCGCGAGCTTGAGCTGGGTATTCATGTCCTCGACGGACTCGAAGCCGCCCACGCTCAGAGCGAACTCGTCGTCGACCTCGGGAAGCTTCTTCGTCTTGATCTCGTGCACCGTCACGTCGAACTCGGCGGTCTTGCCCACGTACTCGTCGACCGAGGAGGTGTCGGGGATGGCGAACTCGATGCGCACCTCCTGCTCGGGCATCGCGCCGAGAAGCCCCTCGTCGAACTCGGCCGGCATCAGGCCCTGGCCCATCTCGTAGAGGTACTTGTCGACGGTGTTGCCGTCGTAGCCCTCGCCGTCGACGGTCCCGACAAAGGAGATCAGCAGGAAGTCGTCCGTTCTCGACCCCACGGTCCTCGACGGGCTCAAGCGTCGCGTAGCGCGCGCGAGCCTGCTCGATCTGCGCATCGATCTCGGCCTGCGTCGCCTCCTTGGCGGGCGCGGTGATCGAGAGGTCGCCGGTGGAGCTGAGCGTCAGCTCGGGCCGCACGACAACCTCGGCCTCGTAGGCGTACTCGGCACCCGGCTCGACGATGGGCAGCTCTTCCATCTCGGGCGACTCGATGGGGCGCAGCGCCTCGAGGTCGAGGGCCCGCGGGTACGTGCCCTCGACGAGCTCCTCGGTAGCGCTCTGGAGCACGTACTCACGCCCCACCATCGTGTCGATCATGGGGCGGGGCGCCTTGCCCGGACGGAAGCCCGGGATCTTGACCTTGCCGCCGACCGACTTGTACGCGGCGTCGACAGCCGCATCGACCTCGTCGGCCGAGATGGTCACCTTCAACTTGACGTTGTTGCCTTCGAGGCGCTCGACAGAAGTGGTGAGCACGGTGGTTCCTTTCGGGTTGTCTGTTTCGGGCGGTGCCGGCCGTCCGGTGTGTCGCTGTGGTGCGGGCGAGAGGACTCGAACCTCCACGAGTTTCCCCACCGGGACCTAAACCCGGCGCGTCTGCCAGTTCCGCCACGCCCGCGCAAAGCGGCTCCATATCATAGCAAAAGGCCGGAGCGATGAGGCCCCGGCCTGACGATGCGATGGTGGGCCGTGTAGGGGTCGAACCTACGACCTTGGGATTAAGAGTCCCCTGCTCTGCCAGCTGAGCTAACGGCCCGAAATGCGCAAGGCGATATTGTACGCACTCACCGATGGATTGCAACCCTGGCCGCGACACACAGCGACCCGCCGAGACCGGCGGGTCGCATGTCTATTCATGGGGTGGGTAACGGGGCTCGAACCCGCGACCTTCGGAGCCACAGTCCGACGCTCTAACCAACTGAGCTACACCCACCATGAGTGGCTTTGGCACGCCCGGCAGGATTCGAACCTGCGACCTAGAGATTAGAAGTCTCCCGCTCTATCCAGCTGAGCTACGGGCGCTCATCCTGTTGCCGGCGTGCGCATCGGCGAGGCAACACACTATGGGCGTGCGCAACCCATGTCAAGTGCACAGACGCCCCCTCGCCCAGTTGTCGAACGGTCAACGCGCACCAGCAGGGATTCCCTCTACTGAGCAACTTGCGAGACAATGCCGTGTGCGCGGGCATGCTGCCTGCGAAACGTCCGCAACATGGCTTCCAGCCGAGGGGATGGTACGTGTCCACCGCTGTAAGTGACTTCCGCGAACTGTTCCGAGTGAACAAGACGTACCTCAAACGGACAGTAGCAATGTCGCGGGTCATGCTCGAGAAGCGCTACAGCGGATCCGCTCTCGGGTTCGGCTGGGCGATCGTCAAGCCCACGCTGTTCATCTTCGTCT
The DNA here is from genome assembly GCA_963726325.1 of uncultured Actinomycetes bacterium. GTDB lineage: Bacteria > Actinomycetota > Coriobacteriia > Anaerosomatales > PHET01 > CAVPCY01. The sequence goes on from CAVSCA010000002.1 coordinate 340,316, forward strand.
TCTGGTTCGCCGTCGCGCTGGGCATTCGCGGCAGCAGCACGATCGGCGAGATCCCGTTCATCCTGTGGCTGATTCCGGGGATCATCCCGTGGAACCACATCTCGGACTCGATCACGCAAGGCGGTTCGTCGATCCGCCAGAACAACCACCTCGTGACCAAGATGGTCTATCCCGTGGCGACGATCCCAGTGTCGACCGTGTTGTCGATATTCTACGTGCACCTTCTGATGATGATGATCGTCACCGCGATCTTCGTGCTGTCGGGGTTCGGGATCACCGTCTACTTCGTACAGCTCCCCTACTACATGGCCGCGTGCCTCATCTTCACCGTAGTGGTGGCCACGCTGCTCTCGGCGCTCACCGCGATCAGCCGGGACTTCAATCACCTGATCAAGGCGACCATCCAGGCGCTGTTCTGGCTCTCGCCCGTCCTGTGGTCCGGCGACAACCTCCACGGGCTGCTGCGCGCGGTCATCATGGCGAACCCGATCGCGTACATCATCCAGGGCTACCGCAACTGCTTCGTCAACGAGGTGTGGTTCTTCGACCAGTGGCAGTACGGGTTGTACTTCTGGGGGTTCATGGTCGCACTGACACTGTTCACGAGCTTCTTGTACGCGAGGCTCCAAAGCGAGTTCGCAGACGTGCTCTAGGAGGCCCGCGTTGAACGAGACGATCGCCGAAACGCCTGCTGACTCAACGGCCCCCGAGATCGCCGTCAGGGTCAAAGGGCTCACCAAGACCTACAAGATCTTCGACTCGTCCATCCAGCGGGCGCTCGAACCGCTGCTCCCCAAGAGCAAGGCGCGACACTTCACCGCCCTCAAGACGTCACCATCGACGTGCCGGCCGGCGAAGTGCTCGCGATCCTTGGCAAGAACGGCTCCGGCAAGTCGACGCTGCTCAAGATCATCACCGGCGTCACGACACCGACCTCCGGCGAAGTCGAGGTGCACGGACGCATCTCGTCGATGCTCGAACTCACGTCCGGATTCGACCTCGAGCTGTCGGGCATGGACAACATCTACCTTCGCGCGCTCGCCCTCGGCATTCCCAAAGAGGAGGTCGAGCAGCGAAAGCAAGACATCATCGAGTTCGCGGACATCGGCGAGCACATCAACCAGCCGGTGCGCACGTACTCGAGCGGCATGAAGGCTCGCTTGGGATTCGCGGTCTCCGTGAGCGTGGACCCCGACATCCTCATCGTCGACGAGGTCCTCTCGGTGGGAGACGACATCTTCAAGCTCAAGTGCATCGAGAAGATGGAGGAGTTCCGCCTCAAGGGCAAGACGATCCTGTTCGTGAGCCACTCGCTCTTCACGGTCAAGGCGTTCTGCACGCTCGGCATGTGGATCAACGAGGGGGTCGTGGAGGCACAAGGTGAGCTCGGCCCGGTCATCTTGGAGTACGAGGAGTTCTTGAAGCGTGCGCGCGCGAAGGAGCGCGAGAAGCTGCGTGAGGCACAGAGCGACTCGGACAACTGGATGCCCATCGAGAAGACCGACATCCTCCAGACGAGCGCCTTCAGGATGTTCAACGCGGACGGCGAGGCAGCGCAGCAGTTCGGATTCGGCGAGGACGTGCTCTTCGAGTTCGACTACGAGGTCAAGCGGCCGATACGGCAGCTGACCTTCAACGTGACCATCCGCAACGCCGAGGACGTCGAGGTCTACGACGGAGACAAGCGCAGCCCCAGACAACGTCATCAACTCAGAGCTCGGCAAGCACAAGCTGACCGTGCGACTCAAGGGACTGCGCCTCATGCCCGGCGAGTACTTCCTGTCGGGCGAGCTGTGGAACAACGACGCCGCCTTCTTCGTGGGCCACTCGCACAAGCGGCCGTTCAAGGTCACCCACGACGAGTACCTCGGCACCGGCATCGCCTACGTCGAGCACGAGTTCACCAACGACTAGGGCGGCCGCTCCAGGCGCTCTGAGCGCCAAACGTCAACGGCGGGCCCGTATCGGACCCGCCGTTTCTCATGCGGTGGAGCGGCCGACGGGACTCGAACCCGCAACAGTCAGCTTGGAAGGCTGATGCTCTACCAATTGAACTACGGCCGCGAGGTGGTCGGGCTGACAGGATTCGAACCTGCGACCCTCTGCTCCCAAAGCAGATGCGCTACCAAGCTGCGCTACAGCCCGATTCCCGCTGGCCCGGGCCCACAAGGGAGCCGGACGAGCACGAAACAGTATAGCGCTCCGCCCGCGACGCGCTACTCCCCCACAAGGCGCTCGCGCAGGTCTCGCAGGGCCGCGCCCCGGTGGCTGATCGCGTTCTTCTCGGCCATCGACAGCTGGGCCATCGATCTTCCGGGCGTATCCGAGGGGAGGAACAGCGGGTCGTAGCCGAAACCGCCGTCACCAACGGGCGCGAAGCCGATCGCGCCCTCGCACGACGCCGGTCGCCACCGTCTCGGTGCCGTCGTCGTCGATGAACACCATCGCGCAGCGGAAACGCGCCGTACGCGCCTCTGGAGGCACGTCGCCCAGCGCGAGCAGCAGTCGCGCGTTGTTCTCGGCGTCGGTTGCGCACGGCCCGGCGTAGCGGCTGGAGTACACGCCCGGCTCGCCGCCCAGCGCGTCGACCTCCAGCCCCGAGTCATCGGCAAGTGAGGCCAGACCGAATCGCTCTCGTGCGGCGAGCGCCTTGATGCGCGCGTTGTCCTCGAAGGTCTCGCCGTCCTCTTCCGGGCTCGGCCATTCGGCGTCCAGGTCGCCTGCCGAGACGAACTCCCAGCTCTCGAAGGCGAGTGCCGCCCTGATCTCCGTCGAGTTTGCCGCGGTTGCCGGTGGCGACCACGACGCGCTTCGTGCCGCGCTCAGAAGCCATACGAGTCCATGCCGCCTTCGACGATCGCCCGCTGCACCGAGACGAGACGCTCGATGCCGGCACCAGCGAGGTCGAGCATGGCGTCGAGCCGGGCGCGATCGAACGGTATCTGCTCGCCCGTGCCCTGCACCTCGATGAAGCGGCCCTTGTCGTCCATGACGACGTTCATGTCCACCTCGGCCACCGAGTCCTCCGAGTAGTCCAAGTCGAGCAGCATCTGACCATCCACGAGCCCTACGCTGGTCGCAGCGACGTGTCCGAGCAGGGGTATCGAAGCGACCTTGCCGGCGTCCTTCCACACGGTGAGCGCATCGTGCACCGCGATCCACGCGCCGGTGATCGCCGCGCATCTCGTCCCCCCGTCGGCCTGGATGACGTCGCAGTCGACCGTGACGGTCGCCTCGCCGCCCAAGCCGCCCATGTCGACGACGGTTCGTAGCGAGCGGCCGATGAGGCGCTGGATCTCGTGGGTGCGGCCCTTCGGTCCCGTCATCGTCTCCCGGCGGGAGCGCGTGTGCGTGGACGCCGGCAGCATCGAGTACTCGGCGGTGACCCACCCTTGGCCGGAGCCTCGCCGCCACGCGCTCACCCCCTCCTCGACCGAGGCGGCACACAGCACCTTCGTGTCGCCCAGCTCGAAGATGCAGCTGCCCATCGCGTGCTTGAGGTAGCGGCGCGTCACGCGCACGGTGCGGCTATCGGCGGGCCCTCGCCCTTCCGAGCGGTCTCTCATGGAAGCGTCTCCTTTCAGGGGACGTCGTAGGCCGAGAACTCCTCGGCGATGTGGATCTCTCCGGCGAAGACCTCGGACGCCAGCTCGCACCATCGTCTCGCGATCGTTCGTGGGCCACACGTGCGTCAGCACCAGGCACTTCGCACCCGCGTCGTGCGCGAGTATCGCGGCCTCGGAAGCGGTCAGGTGCGGTGCGGCACCGGCGTACTCCTGGGGCAGCGTCGCCTCGGCGAGCAGCAGGTCGCAGCCTCGGGCCGCAGCGAGCGCTCGCTCTCCCGGAGCCGTATCGGCGGTGTAGCACAGCGTCGCTTCGCCGTCGGCGGCCACCAGAGCGAAGGTGGGATCGGTGTGGTCGACCGCGTGGGGCGTGACCGTGATGTCCCCGATCTTCACAGCGACGCCGTCCTCGAGCGGCAGTGAACGCGAACGCCTTGCGAAACTCGGCCGCGCCGCGCTCCGAGAGGAGCATCTGCATCGTGCCGAAGAGCGCCTCCGGCATGTACAGAGGCACGCTCGGCATGGGGCCTTGGGGCGCATAGCGCAGCATCGCCTGCATCGAGTAGAGGTCGACGTAGTGGTCGGGGTGGTTGTGCGTGACGAACACGGCGCCGATCGAGTACGGGTCGGCCACCCGGTACAGGTTCGCGAGCGCGCCATTGCCGCAGTCGAACAGCAGTCGGGTCTTCCCGCTCTCGACGAGGTGTCCCGCACACGCCTGACCCGCGCGAGCGTGACTTGCGGCCGAGCCCAGTACCGTCAGGCGCATGTGGTCTCCTCGGAGTGCAGTGAGTTCAGGTCGATAGCTCCGTGCGGGGCCATTGCCGAGAGGTCAGCGAGCGGTATCCGCTCCACGGGGCCGGTCGGTGCGCCGAACACGCGCGACCCGAGGCGCTCGAACTCCTCGGCGTTGCCTGTCGTCACGAACTCGTACGCCGGCGTCGAGCCGTCGGGCGCGAGCTGATCGCGACGCGCGAGTGTCTCGGCGACCTCCTTGGCGGTCTCCTCGGCAGAGCTGATGATCGCGACGCGCGGGCCCATCACCTGGCCGATGGCCGCCGAAAGCAGCGGGAAGTGCGTGCAGCCGAGCACCAGCGTATCGACGTCGTTGCGCCTGAGCGGGTCGAGGTAGTCACGCGCCAACTCGTAGAAGGACGGGCGGATGAAGACCTCGGTCGAGTCGGCCAGCAGGTCCTCGACCTTGCCGGTGTCGCGCCGCAGCCCCTCCTCGACGATGTCGACGAAGCGTGGCGTGGCCGCCGAGAAGACCGTGACTCCCGCATCGAGCGCGCGGACCGAGCGGCTGTACGCACCGCTCTCCACCGTGCCCACCGTGCCGATCACCCCGACCCTGCGGTTTCGCGTCGCCATGACAGCGCCGCGAGCTCCCGGCTCGACCACGCCGAGCACCGGGGCCGAGAACTCCCGCTGGGCGAGTTCGAGTCCCGCCGCCGTGGCGGTGTTGCAGGCGATGACGATGAGCTTGACGCCCCTTCGCTGGAGGTACGAGCCGATCTCGAGCACGAACCGGCGCACCTCCTGGAGGTCTCTGGGACCGTAGGGGCAGCGCGCGGTGTCGCCGAAGTAGACGAGCGACTCGTTGGGCAGGGCGCGTGCTATCTCACGCGCCACGGTAAGCCCGCCGAGCCCCGAATCGAATATGCCGATCGAAGCCGATTCCATAGTCGAAGTATACCGCCGGGAGCCCGCCGAAGACCCGCCGCGCACGCTCACCGTGGTGTCGTCTCGCTAGGTCGGGACAACGAGTTCCTCGATCGCCTCGGCCATGTCGTTGAGCGCCACGATCTTCTCGGCAGCACCGATCTCGATGGCGGCCTTCGGCATGCCGAACACCGTGCACGAGGCCTCGTCCTGCACGAGCGTGGCCGCGCCCGCGTTGCGCAGCAGCTTGAGCCCCTCGGCGCCGTCGGCCCCCATGCCGGTGAGAAGCACTCCGACCGCGCGCTTGCCGTGGCTGCGGACGATCGACTCGAACAGCGTATCGGCGCTGGGGATGTAGAGCTGCCCCGCGCCGGGCTTGTGGAACTGCAGGTGCTCGCGCTCCACGACCATGTTCGTTCCGGTTGGTGCGAAGTACACGGTCGCGGGCTCGATCCGCTGCCCCTCGTCGGCCTCCACGATCCTGATCCGGCACCCCGAGTCCAGCCAGCTCACGAGTCCTGGCACGAAGCCGTCGGCGATGTGCTGGGCGATGACCACGGGAACGGGCAGATCCTCAGGGAACCTGCCGAGAATGGACAGCAGCGCCGAGGGTCCGCCGGTCGACGAGCCGATGGCGATGATGGAGCGTGCGGCCGGCCCGGCACCAGGGAGCGGAACCACCGAGGCCGTGCGGGTGTGCCTGCCGCGAATATGGGTGATCACGCGGACGTTGGAGAGGATCTTGACCTTGCGGATGACCTCTCGCCCGATGCGATCGAGCTCTGCCCAGTCGCGAGGTTCCGGCTTCTTGATCACTTCGAGCGCGCCCAGATCCAGCGCGTCGAACGCGCTGCCCATCCCTTCGCCGTGCACCGATGAAGAGACCACGAGGATCGGCGTGGGCGTGAAGGCCATGATGCGCTCGGTGGCCTTCAGGCCGTCCATGCGCGGCATGTGGATGTCCATCGTCACGAGGTCGGGGCGAAGCCGCTCGACCATCTCGACGGCCTCCGCACCGTCTCGCGCTTGGCCGACGACCTCGATCTCGGGATCGGAGAGCAGGATCTGGGCGAGCATCTCGCGCGCGACGAGCGAGTCGTCGGCGATGAGGACGCGAATCTTCCCTCTCTTGTCCGGCACGGTGGGCCCGCCTACCGAATCAGCTGCTCGACGGTGTCGAGTAGCGTGTCTTGGTTGAATACGGACTTGGTGATGTAGGCGTCCGCGCCGGCCTCGATACCCTCGGCCTTCTCCTCGTCACGCTCGAGCGAGGTGACGATGATGACCGGGATCGAGGCAAGCGCACTGTCGCTCTTGATCGCGCGGGTGAGCTGGAAGCCGGTCATGTTGGGCATCTGGACGTCGGTGACCACCGCATCGACCAGGACGCCCTCCCTGAGTTTCGCGAGTCCGGCAGCGCCGTCGACCGCCGTCTCCACGTCGTAGCCGGCCGCTTCGAAGATCGAGCGCTCCAGCTCGCGCGTGGTGAAGGAGTCCTCGCAGATGAGGATCTTGCGGGGGCCCTCACGCTCGGCGCGCGGCTGCCAGCCCACGCGCTGGCCCGAGCGGCTGCGCGCGTTGGCCATCAGGTCGGGGACGTTGAGGATGGGCACGACGTCGCCCGCGCCGAGTATCGTCACGCCTGCGACGTTGTCGACCTTCTTGAGGTGGTTGCCGAGCGGCTTGATGACGATCTGCTGCTCGCCCACGAACCCGTCGATGATGAACCCCATGCGGTGTCCCGAGTAGCCGATCGTGACGATCGGGACCTTGCCCTCGGTGGCCGGGTTCTCCGGCACGCCAAGGATCTCGGAGAGCCTGCACCAGCGGGATCGTCCGCCGCTGGCGGCGGATGACCTCGCGGCCCTCGACCTTGATGATCTCGGCCGGATCGATACGCAGGGTCTCCTCGATCGACCCCGTGGGCAGCGCGAAGGCCAGAGTCGCCGACGCGCAGCATGAGCGCTCGGATGATGGCCAGCGTGAGCGGGATGGTCAGCTTGAACGTCGTGCCTTGTCCGATGACCGAATCGACGTCGAGCGAGCCCTTGAGCTTCTCCACTACGAACTCGCGCACGACGTCCATCCCGACGCCGCGGCCCGAGATCTCGGTGATGATGGCCGCGGTCGAGAACCCCGCCTCGAAGATGAGGTACGTGGCTTCCCGATCGGACATGCCCGCGGCCTCGGCTGCCGAGATGTAGCCCTTGCGAACCGCCGATGCCCGGACGTTCTCGGGGTCGATGCCCGCGCCGTCGTCCGAGATCTCGATGACGATGCGGTCGCCCTCTTGGCGCGCCTCGAGCTTGATGGTGCCTGTCGCAGGCTTCCCTGCCGCGATCCGGGTCTCGGGGTCCTCGATGCCGTGATCGACCGCGTTTCGCATGATGTGGACGAGCGGGTCGTTGATCTCCTCGAGCACCTTCTTGTCGAGCTCGGTGTCTCCGCCCTCGATGACGAGATCGATGTCCTTCTTGAACTGCTTGGCCAGGTCGCGGACTGCGCGGGGGAAGGCCTGGAAGATCGTGTTGGCCGGCAGCATTCGCAGCCGAGTCCCCGCCTCCTGAAGGTCGCTCACCACAAGCGAGGTGCGGCTCACATCCTCCGAGTAGTCCTTGACGAAGACCGACAGCTGCCGCCGGTCCTCCCCGAGCAACGAATCGAGCAGCTCGATGTCGGCGGTGACATCGGCGCTCGCGGCATGCTCGGTACCGGCCGCCAGAGCGGACTTGAGCCTCAACCACGCCTGCCACGCCTCGGTGATGTCGGCGTGGATGTGGCGCATCTCACTGGCGCGCTGCTCGGCCTTGATCTGCGAGATGACGACCTCGCTGATGAGGTTGAGCAGCCCGTCGAGCTGGCTCGTGCGGACGCGGATCGTCGCCTGCACCTTGCGCTTGAGCTCGGGGTCGCCCTGCTGCGGCTTCGCAGGACCGGCCTCGTGCGCGGTCTCTGACTCGACCTCGACGATCCCGACGTCGTCGTCCGCATCGTCGATCTCGACGAGCTCCGCGTCCTCGTCCTCGTCGGCAGGCTCGGGCTCGGCTCGGGCTCAGGCGCGGCCTTGCGCGACTTCTTCTTCGGAGCGGGCTTCGAGGCCGGTGCATCGGCGGCGGGCTCGGCCGAGTCGTCGGCCTTCTCGCCCGCGGCAGCGGCCGATATCGCCGAGAGGCGGTCCTGCAAGCCGGGCAGGTCGAGGACGTCGCCCTCGTTGACGCCACGGTGGTCGGCAAGGTACACGATCGCGTCGAGGGCCTCGAAGAAGGAGTCGCTCAGGGCCGGCGTGTACTTGAGGCCACCGTCGCGCACCAGCACCATGATGTCCTCGAGCCGATGTGCGACGTCCGAGATCTCGATCAGGCCGACCATGCGCGACGAGCCCTTGAGCGTGTGGGCATCGCGGAGCATCTGGTCGATGAGCTCCCGGTTGCCCGGATCACCCTCCAGGGTGATGACGCCCTCGTTGAGGCGCTGGAGAAGGTCCTGCGCCTCTTCTTGGAACTTCACTATGAACGCGCTGCGGTCGAACTCGACCATTGCGAGCCTTCCTGTCCGCTAGCGGATGGCGGGTGAGCTACGCGCCTTCGATGAGGGTGAATGCCGAGCCGACCTGGCTCGATTCGCGCGCCATCGACGAGAGCTGCTCGGCCGAGCCGGCCACCTGGCGCGATCCCGCAGCCGTCTGCTGAGCGACCGCGGCGACTTCGCGCATCGCCTTGACGACCTGGTCGGTCGCGGACTTCTGCTGCTGGGTTGCGGCCGAGATCTCCTTGGCCGCGATCGTGGTCTGCTCGACCATCTCGAGAATCTGGTCGAGCGAATCGCCGGTGTTGGTGGCAAGCTCGACACCCGCCTGGACCTGCTTGAGCTCCTGCTCGGTCGACATGACCAGGTCGTTCGCGGCGCCTTGGATCTCGGTCATGATCGAGCCGATCTCGGTCGTAGACTCGACGACCGATTCTGCGAGCTTGCGGATCTCGATCGCGACCACCGAGAAGCCCTTGCCGGCCTCGCCGGCCCGCGCGGCCTCGATGGCGGCGTTGAGCGCGAGGATCTTGGTCTGATCGGCGATGCTGTTGATGATCGCGAGGACTTGGCCGATCTGCTGGCTGCGCTCGCCCAGCGCCAGGATCTTGTTCGCGCTCGTCTGCGTGCGGGTCTTGATCGTCTCCATGGCGTCGAGCGTGTGCGAGACCGCCTGCTGACCGAACTCGGCGCTGTTGAGCGACGCCTCGGCCATCGTCACGACCTGCTCGGCGTTCTCGGCGATCTGCTTGTAGGTGCTGGCGAGCTCCTCCATCGTCGCGGTCGTCTCCGAGATCGAAGCGGCCTGCTCCGCGGCGCCCGAGGCCGACTGCTCGGTGGCTGAGAGGATGTCGTTGGCGGACTGCTGCAGGCGTCGCGAGGACTCCTGCGTCTGGCGGATGAGGTAGACGATCAGGTCGAGCATCTGGTTGTACGACGACCCGAGCACGCCGATCTCGTCATCGCTGTGCACCTCGACCTTGCGGCCGATCTCACCTTGGCAGGCAGCGCGCACCGAGTCGACGACACCCTCCAGGGGCGCGAGCGTGCGCCGCGCAAGCAGGTAGTTGATCGTCGCCCACACGATGCCGAGCAGCAGCGACACGCCGAATATGACCGCGACACCCATCGCCACTCGGCTGTCGTTGCGCATGTCGGTAGAGAACAGCGCGTACATCAGCACGAACTGGCTGAGTAGGAAGAGCAGCTGCATGACACCCGTGAAGAACGTGAGCTTGTTCAGAAGCTTGCTGCTGATCCGCTTCCAAATGGCCATGGTCGTTTGCTCCCCCGTGATCTCGCGCTCGGACTAGTGCCGCGCTACTGCGGCGCCTATCGGTTCCAGCATCTTCTCGACGTTGACGAGTCCCACCATCGTGTCGTTCACATAGACCGAGCCCGCGATGAACTCGCCGTGAGCGCGGTCGATGATGCTCACTGGCGGCTCCACCGAACCGGACTCCACCTCGGCGATATCGCCGATCTCATCGACGATCACGGCGCTCGCGATGTCGTCGCGGATGAAGACGATCGCCGGCGGGCACGTCTCGCCGTCCATCGCGATCGCGCCCACTCCCATCAGCTTCGCGGGATCTGTGACCGAGAGGATCTCGCCGCGCACGTTGATCACACCCGAGATGAACGGCGGGACACAGGGTATGGGCGTCAAGTCGTACTCCTGGAAGATCTCGCGGACGTCCGCCACGCCCACCGAGTACCACTCCTCGCCGATGCGGAAGAGGAGCAGCGCGAGCTTGTCGGACGACTGCTCTTCGATCTCCTCCTGCGCGAGCGACTCGGCGCGCCGACGCAACACCTCGCGGTCGTCACTCGGCGCATGCGACGGCGCTTCCGAGACAGCCTGTTCGATGTCGGGCATCTACCCGTTGCCTCCCGCCATGGCCGGCTCGAGCAGCTTCTCGAGATCGAACAGGTAGGCGAGCCCGTCGGAGAGTCTCGCCACGCCGATCATCTTCGCCGAGAGCGCGTGAAGCGCCGGCGCGTCTTGCAGACAGCCGGCGGGCAGACCGAGAACGTCTTGGACCTCGTCGACCACGAGCGCGACCAGATCCTCGCGGTAGCGGCAGATCACCATGGGAGTCTCGAGGGTGTAGGGCTGACTCGGCAGGCCGATCAGACGCCGGCCGTCCACCGCGGGAATCACCTGGCCTCGGAGGTTGACCATCCCCACGATGGCGTCGTCGATCTCCGGCACCTCGGAGAGCGCCACGATCTGCTGGATCTCCTGTACCTTGCCGATCGGCAGAGCGTAGCGTTGCCCGCCCAGGAAGAAAGCGACGACCTGGTCGACGATGACGCATTCACCCGAGTCGTCGTCGGCTGGTTCGATGTCGATGTCTATTCCCGGCGCCACACCACTCCCCACTATGAGAACCTGAGCACCCGGTCGAGTTCCTCAGGGCTCACGCTGCCGTCCTTGACCTTGGCCAGACCCGATGCCGCCATCGGACGCATCCCCGCGGCTCGAGCGATCGACTCTATCTCGGTGAGGCTGCCGTTGCCCGCGATCACAGCACGAACCGGCTCTCCGAACGGGAGCACCTCGAAGACGCCGGTGGCACCGGAGAATCCCGAGTTGCCGCAGTTGGGACAACCCGCCCCTCGGCGCGTCGCCATTCCCGGCTCGGCGCCCGGAATCAGGTCGGCGAGCGAGCTGCGCTCCTCCACCGAGCAGTTCGGGCAGTTGGTGCGCACGACGCGCTGACCCACTCCGAGCGTCAGTGCGCTCGCCAGCGAGACCGGCTCGGCGCCAAGATCGAGCAGGCGCCTGACCGCGGCCGCGATATCGGCACCCGCGAAAGTGGCTATCACGAGCTTGCCCAGCCCCGCCGCCTCGATCGTCAGGTGGACGTCCTCGACCGACTGCAGCGAGTCGATCGCGATCACGTCGGTGTCCTGTCGCATGCCGGCGGCGAAGTAGCTCGCTGCGCCCACCGACTCGCCCGGGTTCACGAGCGCCTGAGCGACGGCCGGGATCTCGTACTCGATGGAGCGCTCGACCGAGTAGACGGTCTTGCCCACCTGCGCGGCGTGCTGCAGCAGCGCGTAGTAGGTCGTAGACCGGCCACCACCGACCGGAGCGGCAACGAGCATGAGTCCGCGCCCGCGCTCGACCATGGCCTGCAGCGCCTTGCACTCGGCGTCGCCCAATCCCAGCTCGCCGATCTCACGCGGCTGGGACTTGGCGTGCGAGAGCGAGACGACCAGACGCTGACCGGCCACCGTCGGCACCGAAGAGACGGTCAGAACGACCTGCTTGCCCGCCACATCGGCGTGCATCCTGCCCAAGGCGGGCCTGCTGGACGCCACGCTCGAGAGCTTCGCGTAGTTCTTGAAGCCATCGATGAGCGGCTGCTGCATCGACAGCGGAGCGCTCGCTATCTTCTCAAGACGGCCTCTGACTCTGAAGACCAGGAAGAAGTCGGTCTTGTAGGGAAGCAGATGGATTCGGCTCGCACCCCGCGCGACGGCGTGCTCGAGGATGTCGGAGACGAGCACGGCCACCTTGCGCTCGTCCGCAACGGCGAGCACGTCGAGATCGATGGCCTGCACGCCTTCGGTGGCCTCGGCCTCCACGACCTGCTCCACAGTCTGGACCACGCTCGCGGGTTCTCCCGAGACGGACGGCTCGGGCGCCGTGTCGACCGTATCGCCTGCGTCGTCAGGCGCGCCAGGCAGCAGCTCGAAGAAGTCCGCGGCCGAGACGTTCAACTGATCGGCGGTGGCCACCTGCTCGTCGAAGGGCTCGAACTCCGCGGCCTCGATCGAGAACGCGGTCTCCGTGACGACCTCGAGCTCGACCTGCGGCTCTTCCCCGAAGTACTGGGTGACGGCCTGCTTGACCGCCGGACCATCCGCAAGCACGGCGTCCATCACGTAGCCGAGCTGCGCGCCGACCGCATCGATCTTGAAGACATCGGCGGGATCACCGATGGCGACGGTCAGCGTTCCCTCGATCTCGAACAGCGGCAGCAACTGCCGCTCACGAGCCACCGAGGCGGGGACGATCTCGAGCGCTTCGGCGTCGGGCGCGTAGCTCTCCAACTCCACGCGCGGGAAGCCCATCTCGCCCTCGAGGACCTCGGCGAGCTGCTCGGGGGTGACCAGACCGCGCGAGACCAGTGCGGCCCCGGCTTCGCCGTCGTCCGTCGCGCCGGAGCGGGCGGAGGAGACTTGGTCCGCTGTTACGACTCCCGCACCGACGAGTGTGTCGAGAACGCGGGTGGCTATGGTTGCGGCTTCGGGCATCTGCGGCGTCCTCCCGGCTATCAGCCTTGAGCCCGCGCGAGTTCCTCGGCGACCGCTGCAAGCAGCTTCTCGGGCTCTACGGGCTTGGTCAGATACTGGTTCGCTCCTGTGCGAATGCCCGTCGCCATCGCCTGCTCCTCGGTCTTGGCCGTGAGCATGATGATGGGGATCCCCTTGTACTTCTGGTCGAACTTGAGCAGCCGGCAGACCCGATAGCCATCGAGCTTGGGCAGCATCACGTCAAGAAGGATCAGGTCGGGCATCTCGGCACGTGCGGTCTCGAGAGCTTCCGCCCCATCGGCGGCGGTGATGACCTCGTAGCCACCCGCAATCAGGATGGCTTTGATCATCTCCAAGATCGTCGGGCTGTCGTCGACCGCGAGAATTCGCGCTGTCGCCATTCCGGTAGCTCCCCTCGTCACAACGTGTCCTACCGTTTATCGCCCTGTCAACAGGCGTTCTTTAGCGTTAGGGTTCTCGCGCGCACCCATTTAGGCTCCCCTGCCACACTCTATCAGACTGCGCTCGCACGTCCTTGCCAGCAAATCGGACCGAAATCCGCCGAGAAACGCGGTCCACTGACCGTCGGGTTTGTCGTAGAGAGCACGCAGGGTGTTCTCGTACTCGCGGCACGCCGCGGAGCTCTCGCCCCGGGCTCGGTAGATGTTGGCCATGGCGAAGTGCGCGAGCACGAAATCGCGGTCGATGTAGACGGTTCGCTTGAACTCGGTGAGTGCGGCGTCGATGTCGCCGCGCTGCTGGTTGATGATGCCGAGGATGTAGCGGGCACCCGCGGTCAGCGGATACGACTTCAAGACGAGCTGCGCTTGTGCCATCGCCTCATCAAGATGGCCCACGTCCGCATGCGCGAACGCCGCAACCAGATGGGCGTCCGTGTTGGACGGGTCGAGCTCGATCGCCTCGCGGGCCAGCGCGAGCGCGCCTTGCGCCTGCGCCTGCTCGAGCAGTTCGTGCGCCCGGGCTATCAGCTCGATGGCGGCAGCTGCATCCTCGGTCGCGACGGCGGGCTCGGTCGACACGGCAGCCGCAGGAGCGGCGGAGGGCGCGGGCCTCGTCCGGGCGACCGGACGCCGTTCAGGCGCGACCGTCGCGGGCCGAGCGGATCGCGCAGCGGCCGAGCGTTCCCTGGCGGCCTTGCTCGCCGATTGGCGCGACAATGACGTCGCCGAAGGACAGCAGGTGCTTCGCGGCCGGCTTGCGGTACAGGAAGACCCCACCGATCTCGACCGCCTCGAACATGTCCGAGATCGAGGTCAGGGTCTCGGAATGGCCTATGAAGAGATAGCCGCCGGGATTGAGCGCGTTGTAGAAGTTCTGCACGACTCGGCGAGTCGACTCGAGCCTGAAGTAGATCGTGACGTTCCGACAGAAGATGACGTCCCAACCGCTCATGAAGGCGAGCGGATACGGCTCCTTGATCAGGTTGTGGAAGTGAAACCCGCACAGGTTGCGCACCGGCTTGATGGGCCGGTGACCCTCCTTGACCGTCTCGAACCAGCGCTGCATGACCTGTTGCTGAAGCGTGGCCACCGAGCGGGCGGGATACACGCCGGTGCGGGCGCGTTCGAGCGCCTGGGTAGAGACGTCGGTGCCAACAACCTCGCACGTGTAGCCCGCGGAGACCAGCGCGGAGTCAAGCAGGCTCATGCCGATCGTGTAGGGCTCCTCGCCGGTCGAGCAGCCCGCCGACCACACGCGAAAACGACGAGCAGCGGACTCGGAACGACCCGCCATGATCTCGGGGATCACGTGATCGCGAAACGCATCGAACTGCGCGGGGAACCTGAAGAAGCTCGTCTCGTTGATCGTGACGAGGTTCATCAGCTCCTTGAACTCGTCTTCGTCGGATCCGAGAACCGCGAAGTAGTCCTCGTAGTCCGTGAACCCGTAGCGAGTCGCTCGGGTCACGAGCGAGATACGCAGCGAGTCCACCTTCGTGTCCTCGAGGTAGATGCCGGAATGGTGGTGAATCCAGTCTCTGAAGAGCTGGAACTCCTCGGGAGAAAGGTCCTTCTTGAGGGCGTCGGAGCCGTCCATCATCGGCTGTCAGTAAGCGTCTCGCCTGCCGCGCCGACCTTCTCGATCAGCCCGCCCGCATACATGCCGTAGAGAATCCGCGCAGTCTCGAAGTCGTTGTAGCCGGTCAGCTCGACGAGCTCGCGCACGCTCTTCCCGCCGTGCAGAAAGCACAGCAGCATCCACTCGCGGGGCTTCAGATGGATCTCGACCGACTTCGTACCCGGAGAGGCCGCCATCGCAAAGCGCGTGTCGAGCGACGGGATCTTCTCCCGGATGCGAATCCAGGCTTCAAGATGCTTGTTCGCATCGGCCAGGGCCGAATCGATGGGCACGTAGATCCCGATGTCCGCATCGGGGAGCTCCTCGTCGGGCTCGAAGCGCAGGTCGCCCTCTTCCCAGCGAAGCAGATCGAACAGGGCATCGGCGACCGCGTCGAGCACGAACCCCTCGAGCACGGAGGCCTCGACGTACCCTTCATCCACGAGTATCTGGCCCAGCCTGCGCTTGGCCTTGTCGCGCTTCTGGATCTTCATCAGGCCCTGCGCCTGCCGAAGCTGCTTCTCCGAGATCGCTCCCGACTTGACCAACCGCTTGCCGGCCGGTTCTCCGACGGTCCCCGCGTGCGCGTAGTAGACCAGGCCGTCTTTGAAGCAGACGACGCCGTCGGTCTCGCCCGCGCTCACATGTAGGACGCCGGTCTTCGAGCCAGTCTCGAGCAGACGGAACATGTCGGCGAGTGAGAAATCGGTTAGGCTGCCTTCAAGCGCCACAAGACCTCCTGTTGGTGCGTGTATTCCCTGCTCACTGCGCGTGCACAAGGGAGTCTCTGACCCCGCGTCGCGCCAATCCTAGCACTCTGCCTTGTGCGTCGAAACCGCGCTCGACGCACAACGAGCAGAGATGCTTCATGCAAGAGTATCGGCTCCGGCTCGCGCGCGCTGGAGCGTTCCGCGTACCGAAGCTCGCAATAGCGGGAATACCCTTGCCACAGAAGGGGGTGTCGGTCGTGCAGTCCTGGCTATGGCTGTTGCTCGTGGCGGTGGCGATACTGGTCGCGGTGCTCGTCGTCGTGATCATGGGCTCTGGTGGAGGGCGGGGCGCCACCCAGGTGAGCACGGCTCCGGACGACGCACCGACGGACGAGCTCTGCGCGAGGACGAGCACGCACCCGCCAGCGAACCGGCCGAGGACGAGAGGCACGCGCGTCGACACGAGCGGCTCGGATCGAATCGTCGAGTCCGACGCCCGACCCCTCCCAGACGTCCTTGGTGGACCCCACGGTGCTCGTCGAGAAGCACGCACGACGGCTGACGGTGTTCTCGGATGGCGAACCGGTCAAGCGCTACCGTGTCGCACTGGGAGGCGAACCCGAAGGTGACAAGGAGCGAGAGGGCGACCTCCGTACTCCGGAGGGCGAGTTCTACGTGTGCACGCGGAACTCGGCCTCGAAGTACCACCGGTCGATCGGGTTGTCCTATCCCAACGAGGAGGATGCCGAGCGAGGTCTTGCTGCCGGGCTGATCACCAAGCGAGAGTACCGGACGATCCTTGACGCGACGCGCCACATGACGCGACCCCCGTGGAAGACGGCGCTGGGTGGCGAGATCATGATCCACGGCGGCGGCACCGACTCGGACTGGACTGAGGGGTGCATCGCCGTGTCGGACCCGGAGGTGGAGGAGCTGTTTCGGGCCTTGCCGCTGGGGACGCCGGTCGAGATAGCTCCGTAGGTCTCGTCTCCGGCGCAAGACAACGGACCCGGCACGTCGTGTGGCGGGTCCGTCGGTTACTTCGCTACCAGCGGTGGGTCGGCTACTGCGCGAGCACCGCAGGCGGGGTGCTTTCGGTCGGCTCGACGCTGCCGGTCGGCTCGACGCTGCCGGTCGGCTCGACGCTGCCGGTCGGCTCGGCGCTGCCGGGGCCGGCGGGCGCACCGGGCATGGTCGTCGGGTCGACGCCAAGCCACGATGCGAACTTCTGCCATACGCGGATCAGGCCCGGTGGCACCTGCTTCTTCTTGCCCTCGGCGATCTTGGCCAGCGACTTCTCGATGTTGGCCGTGATCCGATCGAAGGCGTTCGAGACACCGGCCCCCGGGGAGGTCTCGGCGGACGGCGAAGCCTCCGCGGAACCGGATGCGGCCACCGAGGCGGCCACCGCAGCGCCCTTGGCGGCCCGCTTCGCGGCCTTGCGAGCGTCCTTGGCGGCCTTGCGAGCAGCTTTCGCCTCGGCCTTGCAGCCTTGCGCTCCGCCTTGTGGCGCGCTCCTCCTTGTCGGTGGCGCGCTCAGCTTCACGCGACGCCTTGAGCGCCTGGTGCTCTGCCTTCTTTGCAGCGTGGTCGCCACTCTTGCCCTGGCCGCCCGCAGCCGCGACGCTCGGCATCGCCAAGGCGACGACCACAGCGACCGCGAGCATTACGCGAATGGTCCTACTCACGGGAATCACTCCTCATCTGTCGGGCTCTCAGATGTCGTATCGTCCTGTCACGTATGACTCTGAACCGCGCCGAGAGCCCGGTCTGTGACCAGTATCACCGCATCGTGTTGAGTTCGTGTTGAGACGCGCCTGAGCCGGCGGGCGCGCCGGGTTCCTAGGGGCTGTCGGCGGACACCCTCGCGGCCCGAAGCGCGGTCGTATAGGCCGCGAGCTCCTCGGCAGAGGTCATTCCCCCGTCGTCGCAGACGACCAGGGCGCCGTTGGCAGCGAGCGCTCCTGCGCGCATCCCGGCTCTCGACGCGCCCGATGCGAGAAGGGCGCTGGCCTCGATGCCGCCGACGGGAACAAGGCCGGCGTCGCGCGCCGCCAGAACCGCCCGCTCGATCGCACCCTCGCCGGACACGGCCACGTGAACTGCCGAGAAGCCCGCCTGGGCAAGCGACGCATAGAGCGCGCGGACATCGCCGTCGGAGTGGAAGATCGCCGGGACGTCGGCCTGTGCTGCGAGCTGCCGGTAGCACGGAACCAGCGCCTCCATCGCGAAGTCGGGCGCGACGAGCCACCCCGACGGGCCGGCCAGATCGTCGGCAACGACCAGCGCGTCGACGCGAGCTTCGGCACCGGCACGCGCCTCGACCAGCGCATCGTGCAGCACGTCGGAGAGATCGAACGCCAGCGCGCCGGGTTCGTTCGCCGAGCGCGCGAGCACGCTCGCCCAGCCGTGCCGCATGCGCGAGGCGGCCCAAGACACCCGAAACCGCCCACGCGCTCGCAACATCGGCGTGCCTGAGGAGCCTGACCGCGTCTTCGGCCCACACCACGGTAGCCGGGACGAAGACCATGTCGAGCTGCATCGCCACGGCGACCGCCGCGAGAGTCTCTGCGGGGTCCTCGCCGCTGTCCTGCCATGTGAGCACTCTGAGCGCTTCGGGGGGCACCCACGACAGGCCGAACGCCACCGAGGGCGAGTCGCCGCGCAGTACCGCGGTTGCCAACGCCTTACTCACCGCGTCGATGCCCCCTCCATACGCCGCGTAGACCGCATCGACTTCGGTGCGCCAGAACGCCTCTCGGTCGGAGATGTCGCGATGCAGCACGTCTCGCGCGAAGGTCCAGTACCCCTCACCGGGCATGCCCGGTATCGGCGCGCACCACGAGCGACGCGATCATCACGCCGAGAGCACGCTCCTCCTCGTCGTCCACATCGCCGAGCAGATCCATCAAGGCACCCGAGCGTGGTGAGAACCGTCCCTCGAACGCGACGTTGGCCGCCTCGGCGTAGGTGACGGTCGATCGGCTTCGCGCGACCTGCTGCAGCAGTCCACGCAGTGACTCCTTGGCCGCAGCCCACTCCGCAGGCTCCAGGCCCCAACGCGTGCCCGTCATCGCCGCCGTCCCTTCGCAGCGTGCTCCTGCCTGTATGTGCCCGAATACGCGAACGGCCCGCTGTCGAATCACAGCGGGCCGGCCATGCGGCGAGACAGGCGACACGTGGCCGTCTGTCTCGCCGCGTCGAAGTCTGGTGGAGGCGATGGGAGTCGAACCCATGTCCACAATAGCCCCCCGGGAGGCATCTCCAGGCTCAGTCACCGGATGAGTCTCGGCGACAGCGTTGTCCGGTGACCCGCTGCGCTGACGCCATGGCGGTTCGGTCTTTCGCAGCGGCATACGCGCCCACGTCCGCTACGGCAGTCCCCTGAGTCGCGTCTTGCCGGTAGCGGGGACTCCTACCGGGTCGACGTCGCTGGCTATTTAGGCAGCGAGAGCATAGTTATTGTCGACGCTTGAGCGTCTTTACCCCTGTTTAACGAGGCGAGGAGACCTCGGCCTGCTTCCTCCGTCGAAACTATCATGTCGAAACCAGTCGCCCCCTTGAGTAGAGGGCACTCCGACGTGTCAAAGTGCTCGCGCGGCGAGATGCCGCGCAGGAGAGTATACCGCGCCCGCCGTATCGCTACACGAGCAACCGCCGTACCGTTGGCGTCGCTAGCGGGTGCGCAGCCGGGCGCCCACGAGCGCGCCAAGAGCGCGGCCGCCGAGGCGCCGAGCAGAAACGCTGCGACGAGCAGGGTCGTGTCCAGTTTGGCGAGCGCATCGGCTCCGAAGAGCACCGCCACCGGAACCGCCGGAAGCACCAGGCAGACCGCAGCCACCTTCCACAACCCCGGCGCGAGCGCGCCCACCGCCAGTCCGAGAACCGCGTAGACGAGCACCGACACGCCAAGGACCACGACCCGCTCGCCGAAGTCGCCATCCGCGAAGAGCGCCGGACCCTCGGCGAAGAACGCGACCAGAGCGCCGAGCGCGAATGCGGCCGCACACACGACGATCTCTCTCAGCCGGACCCTCGGCATCAGCCGTCCTTCTGCCGATCCCGCATCGCACGCTCGACATCGCGCTGCTGATCTCGCTTGGCGATGGTGTCGCGCTTGTCGTACTGCTTCTTCCCGCGGGCGAGCCCCAGCTCGACCTTCACCTTGTTGGACGGCGAGAAGTAGAGCTTGAGCGGAACGAGCGTGAATCCCCGCTCCTTCGTCTTGCCGATGAGGTAGCGGATCTCCTTCTTGTGGAGCAGGAGCTTGCGCTTGCGATCGGGGTCGACGTTCGCGCGGTTGCCATGGCTGTACGGCGAGATGTGAACGCCGTGCAGCCACACCTCGCCTGAGCGCACCGTCGCGAACGAGTCGCGCAGGGCCGCGCGGTTCTGCCGCAGCGACTTCACCTCGGTGCCGGTGAGCGCGATACCGCACTCGAAGGTCTCCTCGATGAAGTAGTCGTGGTAGGCCTTCTTGTTGGTTGCTATCGCGCGCTCTTCCTTGGCCACCGGCGCGGGTCTCCTATGGCGTGAAGTCGGTGGCCGGCTTGAGATCCAGCACGTAGCGGGTGAGCAACTTGACCGCCGAGTCGAGATCCTTGAGCGAGAGCACCTCGGTGGGCGTGTGCATGTAGCGCAGCGCGATCGAGACCAGCCCGGCCGCCTTGCCGCCGCGCGAGAGCTGGATCGCATTCGCATCCGTGCCGGTGCCGCGGGGCTCGGCGCCGACCTGATAGGGCACCTTGGCCTTGTCGGCAGCGGCCACGAGCCCGTCGAATACGATCGGGTTGATGTTGGGGCCGCGCGCGATGATCGGCCCGCCACCGCACTCGAACTCGCCGTGCTTGCGCTTGTCGATATCCGGGTAGTCGGTCGCGTGGCCCACCTCGACGGCGATGCCCACAACCGGGTCGCAGCACCAAGCGCTCGTTATGCCGCCGCGCATCCCGATCTCTTCTTGCACGGTGGCCGCGGCGATCACGTCGCCCGGCGCACCGCCGGCCTTCTTGACCTCTTCGAGCACGCGGGCCGCTATCCAGGCGCCCATCTTGTCGTCGAACGCGCGCGACACCGCGAGGTCGTCGCCGAACCTCTCGAACCCGACATCGAAGGTGACGGGATCGCCCACGCGCACCCGCTTCTTGACCTCTTCACCGGAGAGTCCCACGTCGATGAAGAGCTTCTCGAGCTTGGTGACGCTCTTGCGCTCGTCGTCCTCGATGAGGTGGATCGGCTTGCGCCCCATGATGCCCAGAAGCGACCCGTCCTTCACATGCACGCGCACGCGCATGCCCGGAAGAATCGCGGCGTCGACTCCGCCGATCGCCGAGAACGCGATGAAGCCCTCGGGCGTGACGTAGTTGACCATGAGGCCGATCTCGTCGATGTGTCCGGCGAGCATGACCGAGACGCCGTTCTTCTTGGTGCCCTTCACCGTCGCGTGCACCGAGCCCATGACGTTGGTCTCGATCGTGTCCGCAACAGGGGTGAGCCGATCGCGGAACAGGCGTGCGGCCGGCTGCTCGAAACCCGAGGGTGATGGCGCCTCGACCAGGTCCTGGAGGAAGCGGAGGTCCTTGCTGAGCATGAAGCGTCCTTTCGAATCGCAGAGGTACTCAAGCAGAGTACCCTATGCGACCGGTGCCGGACTCACCTGCCGGCCGGGCTCGAATCCCCGCATGGCACCGAATCCGGAACGCATCACCAGCCGGCGAGTCGCCGGACCGTATATGGCCGAGGACTTGATCAGCTTCGCGCACACCTCGACCGCAAGGGGCAGCGCCGCAACACGGTACCGATCGAGCGCGCCTTCCACTCCGCCTCCAAGCGCCGCGCCGAGCGCCGCTCCGCTCCTCAGCGCGTACGAGATGCCCTCTGCCGATGAGGGGCTGACAAGACCGGCCGCCTCGCCCACCAGCACCACGCGTCCCGATCCGAGGCGCACATCGGCGGGCGTCATCGGCCGCAGGATCGGAGCGCTCGCGCGGGAACGCTCTTCCCCGATCGCGAATCCCCTGTCGCGCAGCATCTCCACCAACGCCGAGAAGCGCTCGTTGGCACCGGATGCGGCGGGGAACGCGGCACCCACGACAAGACCGTCGCCTCTCGGGATGGTCCAGCCGTAGAAGTCGGTCAGCCGAGCGTCGAACACCGCTCCGAAGTGAGGTTCGTTCCAGCTCGCCGAGTGCACCGCCTGCACGGCCGTGTACAGCCGCGAGTCACCTTGCGCACCCGTCACCGATGCGACGGGCCAGCGACGCGGCGCCATCGGCACCCACCACGAGTCGCGCTTCCACGCTCGCGCTGTCCGCCACCGGGGGTGGCGAACCTGACGAGCGGCACCTCCTCGGACAAGTCGATGGAGTCCGCGCGCCATCCCGGCGCTACATCGACCCGGCTCGGAACGAGCGAGAGGAGCCACCTGTCGAAGCGCTCGCGATCGACGTTGACGTAGAAGCGCTGGTACAGCCGCTCCAGCGACGCCTGCATATCCAGCGTCCTGACCGCGAAGAGCTGCGGACCTGCGACTACGTGGCGGGGGACCCCGAGTCCTTGGCGAGCGAGCTCGGCTTGGGCGCGAGGGGCGAGCAGGCCCCCGCAGACCTTCGAGGGATCGCCGGTCTCCCAGGCGCGCTCTAGCGGGCGCCGATCGACGAGCAGCACCCGGTGGTTCTCGCCGATGATTCGCGCGAGCGTCGAGCCGGCCGGTCCTGCCCCGATGATGCAGACGTCATACATGCGAGTCTCCTCACTACGCGAGAGGAGACAAGCGTGCCTGCTCGGCGGGGTCTTGGGCGATCGCTGTTGGGAACCCGTGTCCGGTCGTAGCGGCGCCGTTACCCTGCGGGCGCCAACTCGAAATCCAGCCGCGCCTCGGCGACGCTCACGTTGACGAGCCGCACCGAGACTTCCTGACCGAGCCGGTAGCGCTCGCCGCGATCCTCGCCGTAGAGCATGAAGCGCTGCGGGTCGTAGCGGTAGTAGTCGCCCTTCATCGAGTCGACGTGCACGAGGCCCTCGGCCGTGTTCTCGAGCTGCACGAACAACCCGAACGTCTGCACACCGGTGACGACCGCCGAGAAGACCTCGCCGATGTGGTCGGCCATGAGCTGGCACAGCTTGAAGCGCACCGAGTCGTCCTCGGCCATCTCGGCCTCGCGCTCCATGAGCGACGAGTGCTCGGCGAGCCAGCCGAGCTCGGGCACCATGCCGACGGTGTTGGGGTCGCTCTCCAGCTCGTCTTTGAGCTGCGCGCGCAAGAGGCGGTGGACGATGAGGTCCGGGTACCTGCGGATGGGCGAGGTGAAGTGCGTGTACGCCTCGCTCGCCAGGCCGAAGTGCCCGCCGAGATAGTCGACGTAGCGCGCGCGCTCGAGTGCTCGCAGCAGCAGCGAGTTGATGAGCCGCTTCTCGGGACGGTCGTGCGCGAACTTGATGATGCGTTGGAAGGTCGCCGGGCTCGCGCCGTGGATGTCCTTGATCGGGTAGTCGAACTCCTTGAGCACGACCGCTACGTGCCCGAGTGCGTCCGGATCGGGGTTCTCGTGGATGCGGTAGACCATGGGCGCCTTGGCGTCGCGCATGTGGCGGGCGACCACCTCGTTGGCGAGTATCATCGCCTCTTCGATCATGTTGGTGGCCTGCGTACGCTCTCGCACCACCACCTCGAGCGGCGTGCCGTCCTCGGCCAGCCGGATCTTCGCCTCGACCGTCTCGAAGTCGAGCCCGCCGCGCGCGACACGTCGGTCGCTGGATCTTGCCGCAGCGATGCGCGCGAAGTCCCTGCATCGCCGCGTTCGCTCTCGGCGTCGGGAAGGGCTCGTCGCCGTCGAGCATGCGCTGGACCTGACCGTAGTCGAAGCGCCGGTCGGAGCGCATCGCCGAGGGAAAGAGCTCGGCGCGCTGCACGACAGCGTCGTCATCGAGCCAGATGTCGACCGAGAACGAGAGGCGGTCCTCGCCCGGGTTGAGCGAGCAGATCTCGTTGGACAGCTTCTCGGGCAGCATGGGCAGCACCCGGTCGACCAGGTAGACGCTCGTCGCGCGCTGACGGGCCTCGGAGTCGATCGCCGAGTCCCACGGCACGTAGTGACTCACGTCGGCGATGTGCACGCCCAGCCGCACGAGCCCGTCGATCCGGTCGATCGAGATCGCGTCGTCGAAGTCCCGCGCATCCACCGGGTCGATGGTGAAGGTGAACCGATCGCGCACGTCTCGGCGCTCGGGCTCTCGCGCGAGTGCGGACTCCACGTCGAGCCGGATCTGCTCGGCGGCGCGCAAGACCTCGTCGGGGAACTCGGTTCGAAGCCCGTGCTCGCGAATGATGATCTCGATCTCGATGCCCTCTTCGCCTTCGCGCCCCACGATCTCGTCGACCACGCCTTGGGCCGAGTGATTGCGGCTCGGATAGCCGATGATTCGCGCGACCACGATGTCGCCGGTCGTGGCGTCACCGATGGCGTTCGACGCGACGAAGATGTCGTGGCGTATGCGTCGGTCGGCGGGAACGACGATGCCGATCGCGCCGTGGCGTTCGAAGCGGCCCACGACCTGGGTGACGGCTCGCTCGAGGATGCGCACGACCACGCCGCTTCGCCCTTGGCGACCGCGCTTGGTGTCGGGCCGCAGCACGACCGTGTCGCCGTGCATGGCGCCGTTGGTGTCGCGTCCGGCGACGTAGAAGTCGCCGTCCTGAGCTTCGACGAAGCCGTAGCCGCGGCGGGTCAACGAGATGCGGCCGACCACTTGCCCGCTTCGACGACCTTGGCTCGGCGACTTGCGAGCCTTGCCGGCGCGACCCGAGCCACCCGACTTCCCCTTGCCGCCTGCCACCCTGTCGCCCCCCTCGCCGCCCGTCGATTCGAGTCTACCGCACGGCGTTCGGCTGGGCC
The DNA here is from genome assembly GCA_963726325.1 of uncultured Actinomycetes bacterium. Taxonomy (GTDB): domain Bacteria; phylum Actinomycetota; class Coriobacteriia; order Anaerosomatales; family PHET01; genus CAVPCY01. The sequence goes on from CAVSCA010000002.1 coordinate 365,018, forward strand.
GCGTGTCGCAGGAGGGTGATAGAATGCCTGCAACGCAATGCCCGTACGCACCCACGGAGCCGCCTGATGGACCAGAAGCGTCCGCTCGCCCCCACCATGATCGGCCGAGGAACCCTCTCGAACTTCCGCGATATGCTCCGCGCTCTCGAGACCATCGAGAACGTGGAGTATCGCTACGTGGTTCACGGCGAGGTGGTCGACGAGGGCACGGCGGCGCTCGTGAAGCTGATGGCGGACCCCGAATCGGCGACGCTCGTCGTCAACGAGTGTCTGTTCCTCAACGTCGCCTCCTTCCGCTACCTCGACTTCGAGCAAGACGACGAGGGCAAGTGGCGCTTCGCGCTCTACGGTGACGACGTGACGCTCGACCTCGTCCACGTGCCCGACGCAGCTGAGGGCGAGTCAGGCCGGCCGCACCTGCTCTCAGAAGAAGAGGTGCCGGACTTCGGCAGCCTGATCCTGCTCGACGACGAGGACGACGAGGACTGAAGCCCCGCACGACTTGCGGATGAATGCGAGATGGCCCCGGATTCGGGGCCATCGGCGTTTCTTGGCTGGCGTGACGAACCGCGCGGCTACTTCTGAGCGGCCGCAGCCTCTCTGATCGCCTTCTGCAGCTGGGTGTCGGTCTTCTCGTCGGCCTGCTTCTCGGGCGCCATCTTCACGACGACGTCGGGGGTGAGGCCCTTGCCGTCGATGACGCGCTTCTTGGGCGTGAGGTAGTGGGCGATCGTGTACTTCACCGCGCCGCCGAACGAGAGCTGCTCGACGGTCTGGACGCTCCCCTTGCCGAAGCTCTTCTCGCCCACGAGCTTCGCGCGCCCGTAGTCCTGCAACGCTCCGCCCACGATCTCGCTGGCCGACGCGGAGTTCCCGTTGATGAGCAGCACCATGGGCAGGTCGGTCACCTTGCCGCCCTCGGTGCGAAGGACCTGCTCTTCCTTGCCGCGCTCGTCGACGCGCACAACCACGCCGTCGTCGACGAACAGCGAGGAGACCTTGACCGCCTGGTCGAGCGCGCCGCCCGGGTTGTCGCGCAGATCGAGCACGAGCGAACGGGCGCCCTTCTTCTCGAGCGACTTCACCTCGCGCGCGATCTCCTCGGTGGCGTTGCCGTTGAACTGGCCCATCCGAATGTAGCCGACCTTGTCGCGCTTCATGCTGCTCTCGACGTTGGGCACGACGATCGTGTCCCGCTTGAGCGTGACCGTGTACGGCTTGGTGTGGGGGCCCTTCCCGTTCGGGCGGATCATCGTGAGCTTGACCTCGGTGCCCTGCTTGCCACGCACGCGCTTCACGACCTCCTCGGTCGTCCACTTCCCACGCGTCTGCCCGTCGATCGCCGAGAAGATGTCGCCGGACTTGACGCCCCCCTTGGCAGCGGGCGTGTCCTTGTAGACATCGACCACATAGGCGCCCTTGTCGTTCTCGCCGAGAAGGACTCCGATGCCCCCGAACTCACCGGCCATGTCTTCACTGAAGAACTTGAACCGCTTGGGATCGAAGTAGACCGCGTACTTGTCGCCGCCGCTTTCCAGCAGACCCTGGATGGCGCCGGCTGTGGCGGATGTCTCGCTGGGCGGCTTGAGCGCCTCGACTCTGAAGCAGCTGGTTCACTTCTTCGACGCGCGAGCCGAGCTCGTCGGGTGCGCTCGTTGACGGCGAGACGATCCGATTGGGCACCGCGACGTTGTACTCGGCCATGAGGAAGCCGGCGATGAAGCCGGACAGCCCCACGATGACCGCGACCGCGGCGAGCATCAGTACCTTGAGTTTGGGGTTCATTGCGCTTTCCGTGTTCGTTGGTGAGGTGTGTGGTGCCTACACCTTGAGATAGCGGGACATAGCGAGCCACGAGCCAGCTACGCCGATCACGATTCCCGCGACGATCAGCGAGAAGGCGATCTGCGTGGTCGCACGTCCCGGACAGCGAGACCGCCATGAACGGCAGCGCGTCCTTCAGCCTGGGGATTATGGCCGCCTGCAACCCGACCACCGTGAGTATGGCGAGCGACGCGCCGATGAGCGCCTGGATCACGCCTTCGAGCAGGAACGGCGTGCGGATGAACCAGTTGCTCGCGCCCACCAGGCGCATGATGCCGATCTCCTTGCGCCGCGCGTAGATGGCGAGCCGAATGGTGTTGTTGATGAAGATCAGGCTGACGATCCCGAGCATGATCACGAAGACGACCTCGATGATGCGGATCACGCGAGTGAAGGCGAACAGCTTGTTGACGATCTGCTGGCCGTACTTGAGCGACTCCTCGGGGTTGTCCGGCCGGTCCGCGACCTTGAGGAACATCGCGTTCTTCTTGATCTTGAGGACCATCGCTTCGACGGTGCGCGGGTCCTTCAGCGTCACGTCGAGCGATGCCGGCAGGGGGTTGCCCTCGAGCTGGTCGATGATCTCGGGCGACTGCGCCATGTCCTTCTTGAACTTCTGCAGCGCCTCTTCCTTGGTGGTGTAGTCGACGCCCTCGACGAGCGCGTCGTTGAGAAGCTGAGTCTGCAGCGTGTTGACGTCTGCCGAAGGCGCACCGTCCTTGATGAAGATCTGGATGGTGACCTTGTCCTCGACACTCTGGACCACGCTGTTCACGATGAAGCCGGTGGCAAGGAAGATGCCCACCAGCAGCAGCGACAGGTAGATGGTGATGACCGCGCCAAAGCTCATGACCCAGTTGCGGCGGAAGTTCTGAATCGACTCCCGCGCGAAGTACCCGACGTTAATCGACATAGCCGTACACCCCTCGGTCTTGGTCGCGGATCACGCGGCCGCCCTCCAGGGCGATCACTCGGCGGCGCATGTTGTCGACCATGTCGCGGTCGTGCGTCGCTACGAGCACCGTTGTGCCGGTCTTGTTGATGCGCTCGAGCAGCTTCATGATGCCGAGCGAAGTCTGCGGGTCGAGGTTGCCCGTGGGCTCGTCGCACAGCAGCAGCGGCGGGCGGTTCACGAACGCGCGCGCGATCGAGACGCGCTGCTGCTCGCCGCCGGAGAGCTCATCGGGGTAGCTGTCGATCTTGTCCTCGAGACCCACGAGACGCAGGACCTCGGGAACCTGCGTTCTGATCACGTGCTTGGACTTGCCGATGACCTCGAGCGCGAAAGCGACGTTCTCGAACGAGGTCTTGTTGGGAAGCAGCTTGAAGTCCTGGAAGACGCAGCCGATGTTGCGCCGCAGGTAGGGAACCTTCCAGCTCTTCAGCTTCACCAGGTCCTGACCCGCCACTATGATCTGGCCGCGGCTGGGAAGCAGCTCTCGTAGAAGCAGCCTGATGAAGGTCGACTTTCCGGAGCCGGAGTGGCCCACGATGAAGACGAACTCCCCCGCCTTGATCTCCACGTTGCAGTCGGCAAGGGCGGCTGGCTTGTCCTCGACGTAGTTCTTGCTGACTCCGCGGAGGCTGATCATCGAGGCGCCGGACCGTGCCGGTGCCGCGACCGCCTCAGGTGACGCCGCTTGAGGGGCGTCGGTAGTTTCAGTCAAGGGATGCTCCAATTCCGTGCGACGATTCCCCGGGAAAGTGTAGCAAAGCAGCAGCCACACGCCCCGGACCGGTGCGTGTAGGTTGTATGGAATGGACGATCAGGCGAGAAGCTCCCGCGCCGCGGCAGCGATGTTCTCCGAGGTCAGACCGAAGAACTCCATCAGCTCTGCCGGCTCTCCCGAGGTGCCGAAGACGTCGGCCACGCCCACGCGACGCGTAGGCACCGGGCACGCTTCAGACAGGACTTCAGACACCGCCGAACCCATACCGGCAAGCACGCTGTGCTCCTCGCAGGTCACGATCCGTCCGGTCTTGGCGACACTCGCGATCAGTGTCTCGGCATCGAGGGGCTTGATGGTCGCGACGTCGATCACCTCGGCGGAGAAGCCCTCGGCTCGCCAAGATGTCTGCGGCGGCGAGCGCCTCGGCGACCTCGACGCCACATGCGGCGAGCGTCACGTCACTGCCCTCGCGCAGGACGTAGGCCTTGCCGACCTCGAACTCGAAGCCATCCGGGTAGACGTCGGGCAGGCCGGCGCGGCCGAGGCGCACGTAGAACGGGCCCGGCGTCAGCGCCGCCGCCCGAAGCGCGCCCTTGGCGGCGTTGTAGTCCGCGGGAACGAGCACGCGCATGCCGGGAAGCACGCGCATCAGCGCGATGTCCTCGATCATCTGGTGGCTGCCGCCGTCAGGGCCCACCGTGATGCCCGAGTGCGTCGGCGCGAGCTTCACGTCGAGCAACGAGTAGCACACGGTATTGCGCACCTGGTCGTAGGCGCGACCGGTGGCGAACACGGCGAAGGAGCCGGTGAAGGCGACCTTGCCGCTCACGGCCAGGCCGGCTGCGACGTCGATCATGTTCTGCTCGGCGATGCCGACGTTGAAGAATCGCTCGGGGTAGGCGTCGGCGAGCTTGTTGGTCGTGGTCGACTTGGAGAGGTCGGCCTCGACCACCACCACGTCGACGCCTTCGTTGGCGAGCTCGACGAGCGTGGTTCCGTACGCCTCACGCGTGGCTCGGCTCATGAACCGCTCCTTCCGGCCAGCGCAGACAACTCCGCCATCGCGGTCGCCGTCTCCTCGGCGGTCGGCGCCTTGCCGTGCCAGCCGGCCTGGTCCTCCATGAACGACACGCCCTTGCCCTTGACGGTGTGCGCGACCACGACGGCGGGCCCGTCGGGGTACGCGCGCGCCTCGAGCAGCGCCGAGTGGATCGCCTCGACGTCGTGGCCATCGCACTCGCTCGCGTGCCAGCCGAACGCCGAGAACTTGCTCGCGATGCCTCCCAGACACATGACCTCGTTGCACGCGCCGTCGATCTGGAGTCCGTTGTCATCGACGATCGCCACGAGATTGGACAGCCCGTGGTGCGCCGAGAACATCGCCGCCTCCCACACCTGACCCTCCTGGAGCTCGCCATCGCCGAGCAGGCAGAAGACCGTGCGGTCGTCGTCCGGGTTCGAGCCCAGACCGGCGGCGAGTCCCGCGGCCACCGAGAGGCCCTGGCCCAGCGAGCCGGTCGACACCTCGACGCCCGGCGTCTTCTTGCTGTCGGGGTGGCCTTGCAGCATCGAGCCGAGCTTGCGCAAGGTGGCGAGGTGGTCTCGGCCGAAGTAGCCCGCCTCGGCAAGGGCGGCGTAGAGCACGGGTCCGGCGTGGCCCTTGGACAGGATGAAGCGGTCTCGCTCCGGCCAGTCGGGGTCGTTCGGGTCGTGGCGCAAGACGTCGCCGAAGTACAGCGTCGCGACGATGTCTGCTGCCGAGAGCGAGCCCCCGGGGTGGCCGCTTCCGGCCGCGGCGATCATCTCGACGATGTCCATGCGCATGCGCGCCGCGCTGGCTTCGACGGCGAGTGCGGTCCCACATCCTAGTGGCTCCAATCGATGCGTCCGAGACGCGGCGCTATCGGTCCCACCCTCGGCCGCGGCTCAGAAAGGATATCACTACGGCACGCCCGCTCCGCGCCGATGTGGTTCTAGCGCGCCGGCCCCTGTTTCGCGAGCTCCTTGAAGCCCTCTCCGATCGTCTCGTGGACGTTGGAGATGATGACCATCGCGGTCGGGTCGTGAGCGGCGACGATCGCCTTGAGGTCGTCGAGCTCGTTGCGGGCCAGCACGACGAACAGCGTGCCGCGGCGCTCGCCGGTGTAGACGCCGGTCGCCTCGAGCCTCGTGGCTCCTCGGCCAAGCTCGGTGTTGATCGACGCGCCGATGCGGTCGGCTGCGTCCGAGATGATCCAGACCGCCTTCTCCACCGAGATGCCCTCGAGCACCAGGTCGATCGTGGTGGTCGACACGAAGATGGCGACCGCGCCGTAGAGCGCGTACTCGGGGCCGAACTGCAGCGCCGCGAGCAGCGTCACCGCCGCATCGACGACGAGCATGATCTGGCCCACGCCGAACGGGAAGCGTCGCGCGAGCAGCTGGGCGACGATGTCGGTGCCGCCCGTGTTGCCGCCGGCCTTGAAGACGAGCCCCATGCCCGATACCGGTGAGCGCGCCGCCGTAGAGCGCCGCGAGCAGCAGGTCCGTCGCCGGCCAGGTGCGGCGCGAACGGCGCCATGACCCACGACCAGCACCGAGAGGCCCACCGCGCCGTAGAGCGTCTTGGCAACGTAGTGCATGCCCGCGGTAGCGCCACGCGACGAGCAGCAGGACGCCGTTCATGATCAGCATCTGGACGCCGACAGAGACCGTGAAGCTCAGGTTGTCCTTCATCCAGTAGTAGATGACGGTCGCGAGACCCGAGACGCCGCCGGCGGCGAGCTGGTTGGGGATGAGGAAGGCGTCGAGCGCCCACGCGGTCATGACCATGCCCACCGTCATGAGCGCGTAGTCGCGCACTCTGCGGCTCTTGAGCACCCGCTCGACGACCATCTAGCGCCCTCCCCTCTGCCGTGCGCGCCGCGCGGCGCAGGCGGCCAGCGATGAACGCCGCCCACGTCGAGGCGCGGGCGCTCCCGCTTGCCGAGCAGGTGCGCCATCACGCTCGCCGCGTCGCGGTTCACGAGCCGCTCCTCGGCGATGCCGAGCTCCTCGGCCACGGCGAGCGCAGCATCGAAGCGGCCCACGTGCGAAGCGTAGTGCGCATCCGAGCCGATGGCTATGGGCGCGCCGGCGGCCAGGGCGGCCTCGGCGAACTCGCGCTCGCGGTGCGCGCTCGACGACCCGCGCGCTCGTGGGAGCGAAGGTGTGGTCGTTGAGCTCGAGGATCACGTTGTGGCGCACGGCCGCCTCGACGATCGCGGCAAGGTCGACCGGGAACTCGTCCTCGTTGCCGGGGTGGCTGATCATGTCGACGTTCGGGTTGGCCATCACGCGCAGCAGCGCCTCGGTGTTCTTGGAGCGGTCGCGCTCGTCGAAGCCGGTCAGCGGGTGGAAGCCCACCGCCACGAAGTCGAGCTTGTCGAGCACGCCGTCGGGCAGGTCGATGCCGTTCTCCTCGGCAAGCGAGGGATTGGCCTCGCAGCCCTTGAGGATGCGAACGCCGTTGAGCACGCTCGGCACGACCTTGAGATTCCAGAAGTACCAGAGGTGCGCGCCCTGGGGCACGGTGGGACCGTGGTCGGTCACGGCGATGAGCTCGAGTCCCCGCGCCTCGGCGGCGACGGCGAGTTCGGTCACGGTCGAGTACGCGTGACCCGAGGCGATCGTGTGCGTGTGGAGGTCGGCGAGCAGGCGCACTACTGCGCCCCGTCTGCGCCGGCCGGCGTGGTCGCCCCCGAACCCTGCTCCTGCGCAACGCGCCAGCGGTGGTAGCCCACCACGAACTCCTCGATGTTGCCACCGAGCACCGCGTCGACGTTGCCGGTCTCGATGCCGGTGCGAACGTCTTTGACCATCTGGTACGGGTAGAGGACGTAGTTGCGGATCTGGCTGCCGAAGCTGATGTCGCGCTTGGGTCCGCGCAGCTCGTCGAGCTCGGCCTCGCGCTTCTCGAGCTCGATCTCGTAGATCCGCGAGCGCAGGATCGACATCGCGGCATCCTTGTTCTTGTGCTGCGACTTCTCGTTCTGACACGTGACCACGAGCCCCGTGGGGATGTGCGTGATGCGGACCGCCGAGTCGGTGGTGTTGACCGACTGGCCTCCGGGTCCGCTCGAGCGGTACACGTCGATGCGAAGGTCCTCGTCGTTGATCTCGACACCCACGTCCTCGGGCAGAACCGGCAGCACCTCGACGCCGGCGAAGGTGGTCTGGCGGCGCTTCTTCTCGTCGGTGGGGCTGATGCGCACGAGCCGGTGGACGCCCATCTCGGAGAGCAGCATGCCGTAGGCGTTGCGCCCGTGCACCGTGAAGACCGCACGGTCGATGCCGAGCTCCACGCCGGCGGGCGCGTCGTGCAGGTCGATCTTCCACTTCTTGGACTCGGCGTACTTGGTGTACATGCGCAGCAGCATCTCGGCCCAGTCCTGCGCCTCAAGACCGCCCTGGCCCGGCGTGATCGTGAGGATCGCGTCGCCGGCGTCGAACTCACCCGTGAACCACGAGGCGACCTCGAGCGTGTCGATGCGCGAGCCCAGATCCACGATCGAGGCGCCGACCTCGGCCGCGAGTTCGTCGTCCTCCTCGGCGACCGCAAGCTCGTTGGCGACCTCGACGTCCTCAAGTGCCGAGACGACCGCCTCGTAGCCCTCGATCTCGTCGCGAATCCCCGCGGCCTGCGCCATCACGGCCTGCGCGGAGGACTGGTCGTCCCAGAAGCCGGGCTCGGCGGTCTTGGCTTCGAGCGCAGCCAGCTCGGCGCGCTTGGCATCGAGATGCAGGTACTCGGCCATCCGCGTCGCTCGGGCGCGCAGGGCCTCTATGTCCTGGGAGCGGTTCTCGATCATGGGCGGCGCCTACGCATTGGCTCCGTGGCACTTCTTGTACTTCTTGCCGGAGCCGCAGGGGCACGGATCGTTGCGGCCCACGTTGGCCCACGGGTCTTCCTTGTCCTTGACGACCGGCTGCGCCTTGCCGCCTCCCGCCGCCGCGGCTGCCGCGGCGATCTGGTCCGGTGAGGGCCCGCCGACACCGGCCGCGGCCGCCGCCTCGACGGCGCCTGCGAAGATCGAGGACTCGGTGGGGGCCGAGTAGTTCACGTTGCGCAGGAGCGGAGAGAGCTCGGGCTCCGGCTCGACAACGAACTGGATGTGCATGAGCGTGCGGAGGAAGTCCTCGTTGACCGCCTGCACGAGCTCCGCGAACATGTCGTACGCCTCGTTCTTGTACTCGATGATCGGATCGCGCTGACCCATCGCGCGCAGGCCGATGCCCTCCTTGAGGTAGTCCATCTCCTGCAGGTGGTCCATCCAGCGCGCGTCGATGATGCGCAGCATCACACCGCGCTCCAAGCTGCGCAGGTTCTCCGCGCCGACCTCGGCCTCTTTCGCCGCGTAGGCCTCGAGCGCCGTGTCCGAGAGCAGCTGCGCCAGCTCGTGGGGGTTGTCGGCCTCGGCCTGCGCGGCGTGGACCACGCCGTCCAGCCCGGTGAGTTCGCGGTACCACAGCGCCAGTCCGTCCCAGTCCCACTCCTCGGCGTAGACACGCTCGGGGCAGTAGACCAAGACGTTCGAGGCGATGACGTCGGCCATCATCTCCTCGACGCGGTCGTGGATGTCCTTGCCGTCGAGCACGCGCTGCCTCTCGGCGTAGATCGACTCGCGCTGCTTGTTCATCACGTCGTCGTACTCGAGCACGTGCTTTCTGGCGGCGAAGTTCATCGCCTCGATCTGGTGCTGGGCGCTCTCGACCGCCTTGGAGACAAGACCCGCCTGGATGGGCATGTCCTCGGGGATCTGCGTCCTTTCCATGAACGCCGAGATGCGGTCCATCCGATCGCCGCCGAACAACCTCATCAGGTCGTCCTCGAGCGAGAGGTAGAACTGCGACACGCCCGGGTCGCCCTGGCGTCCCGAACGGCCTCGAAGCTGGTTGTCGATACGACGCGACTCGTGGCGCTCGGTGCCGATGACCGCCAGACCGCCCGCCTCGACGACCTCGACGTGCTCGGCGGCACAGATGCGCTTGGCGTCGGCGAGCGCCTCTTGCTGCTGCTCTTCGGTCGCCTCTTCGGGGTTGATGCCGCGCTCGCGCAGCAGGTCCTCCCACAGGAAGTCCGCATTGCCGCCCAGGATGATGTCGGTGCCTCGGCCGGCCATGTTCGTCGCGATGGTGACCGAGCCCTTGCGCCCCGCCTGCGCGACGATGTGCGCTTCCTGCTCGTGGAACTTGGCGTTGAGCACCTTGTGCGGGATGCCCCGCTTCTTGAGCTGCCGAGCGAGCCGCTCGGAGTTCTCGATCGAGATGGTGCCCACGAGGCTCGGCTGGCCCTTGGCGGAGCGCTCGATGATGTCCTCGACCACCGCGTCGAACTTGGCTTGGACCGAGCGGTACACCAGGTCGTTTCGGTCGTCTCGGACCATGGGCCGGTTCGTGGGGATGACCATGACCGGCAGCTTGTAGATCTCGCGGAACTCCTGGTCCTCGGTCACTGCGGTACCGGTCATGCCGCTGAGCTTCTCGTACATGCGGAAGTAGTTCTGCAGGGTGATCGTGGCCAGCGTCTGGTTCTCTTCCTGGACGTGCACGCGCTCCTTGGCCTCGATCGCCTGGTGCAGGCCCTCCGAGTAGCGCCGGCCGTACATGAGGCGACCGGTGAACTCGTCGACGATCATGACCTCGCCGTCGTTGACCACGTAGTCGACGTCCTTCTTGAACAGGAACTCGGCCTTGAGCGCCTGCTGCAGGTGGTTGACCATCTGGCCCGAGGGGTCCATGTAGATGTCCTCGATGCCCAGCGCCTGCTCGACCTTCTTGATGCCGACCTCGTTGGGCGCGATGGTGCGCTTGGCCTCGTCGAGCTCGAAGTCCACACCGTCTTTGAGCCGAGGAATGACCTTGGCGAACTGCTTGTAGACCTCGCTCGACTTGGTTCCCGCACCGCTGATGATGAGCGGCGTACGCGCTTCGTCGATCAGGATCGAGTCGACCTCGTCCACGATGGCGTAGGCGTGGCCGCGCTGGACGCGGTCCTCCGGGCGCACGCACATGTTGTCGCGCAGGTAGTCGAAGCCGAACTCCGAGTTGGTTCCGTAGGTCACGTCGGCCTGGTAGGCCGGCACGCGCCTGGACGGGTCCATCTGCGACTGGATGAGGCCCACGTCCATGCCCATGAACCGGTAGATCTGACCCATCCACTCCGAGTCGCGCTTGGCCAGGTAGTCGTTGACGGTGACGACGTGGACGCCGTTGCCGGGCAAGGCGTTGAGGTAGCCGGAAAGCGTCGAGACCAGCGTCTTTCCCTCACCGGTCTTCATCTCGGCGATCATGCCGTCGTTGAGCACCATGGCGCCGATGAGTTGCACGTCGAAGTGGCGCATGCCGAGGGTGCGCACGCTCGCTTCGCGCGTGGCCGCGAAGGCCTCGGGGAGAAGCGACTTGATGTCCTCACCGCGCGCGACACGTTCGCGGAACTCCACGGTCTTGGCGGCCAGTTCGGTGTCGCTGAGCTCCTGCATGTCCGGCTCGATGTCGTTGACCCGACCGACGAGCCCCTCGTACGCACGTAGCTGCTTGCCCTCACCCATGGTGAGGAGCTTCTGGAGGATATTGACCATGTAAGACTCACACCTTCTGAGGCGGGATTTGGTGGCGAAACGGCTCAGATTCTAGCACAGGGAGGGGCGCCATCGCTGCGTGAGCGCGTCCGCTGAGGAGCGTGAGCGGCGGGTGCGAATCGGCGCACCCCGGCGCCCGCGACACGCGAGCCCTCTCGGGTCCGGACGCGAAGATCGTGGATTCGGTCGATGCCCCTCCGGAGACTCCCGCTCCACACCGCTGAACCACCACGACTCCGCCCGCTCGCCCCAAGAAGGGGAACCCGACAGGCCTCGCGCATTGCCAAGCACTCGCTGGCGGAACCCACGCTACAGCGTCGACCTTACCGGGACCTTACCGCCTTCTTCGCCTTGGAAGGGACTAGCGGTTAACCCCGTAGTCGTCGTGGCGCGGCATGTCCTCCATCACCAGGATCTGCTGGTAGAGCGCGACTGTCTCTGCCGACGGGTCCAGCCCGAGTTCCTCGGCCAGCTGCGTCTTGCACTGCACGAACGTCTCGACGGCTGCGCTGCGCTGCCCGGCCGCGATCTGACACCTGAGCGTCGCCTGATAGAGATCCTCGCGCGTCGGATCGACACCCAGCGCCCTGCGCGCGAACACAAGTGCGCTGCAGGGGTCGTCTCGCTCCAGGTAGAGCTCCACGAGGCGCAGCATCGCAGCGACGAAGTCGAATCTGTAGCGGTCTCTGAGCGGCGCGAACCAGTCATCGTACAGGTCGCCGGGGAGCAGCTCTCCGCGATAGACCGCCGAGAGCCGCTCGTACGAAGCGATCGCCTTGTCGCCGTCCCCGGCCGTGTCGCCCTCGCGGCCAGCCGCAAGCAAGCTCCTCGAACTCGTCGATGTCCGAGCGCACAGCGTCGCGGATGATCCTGCAGCGACCGGCGGTGCCGTCGATGTAGGGACACGGACCCGCCTTGCCCTCGGCGCCCATGAGCGCGCCCTTCATCGAACTCCACGCGACGTAGAAGTTGTTCTTCGCCCTGTCCTCGGGCAGGTCAGGCCACACATGGTCCAGGAGTTGATCCCTGGAGATCTCCTGTCCGCGATTGAGCACGAGCATCGCGAAGACGGTGCGGGCCTTGCGCTTCTTCCAGTCACGTTCTCGAACGGGCCTGTCGCCCACCTTGACCTCGAGCCCGCCGAACATCCGCACTCTGCAGATCGGTCGGCCCTTTCGCTCCACAAACGCATCGAACTGCTCATCGCCGAGAAGTCGCGCGCCAAGAACCGCCCACTCGGCGCTGTCCAAGTACGTGCGCGATGCCCGCAGGGTCCGCTCCGCGTTCTCCGGCGGAATCATGCGAATCATGTGGATGGGCAGATCGGCCGACCCAACGGCTGCAGCAATCATCGACAGCAGGTCCGGAAACGCCCGCGAGTACATGGCGGCTTGGAAGTTCGAGTTCTCCGACCGAATGTGCTGGGCGTGGCGCGCCAGCCTGCGTATACCGGCCTCAACGTCACCTCCGGCACGATCGCACTCGGCCAACACCATGGCTCCACGGAACGCGTGATGTGCGTTGTCCCCGAAGCCTGCCGCTACTACCGGCTCTGCCCACGCTCTCGCCGCGGTCGCATCGCCCAGCGCGAGCAATGATGCCGCCACCTCGAGAGCGGCGAGCCGCCGGAAGTCCATGTAGTCCTGGAGACACAGCCGCTCGTAGGCTCGCTCCGCGCTGGTGAGCGAGTCGTCGGTGCGGCCCGCAGCCCTCAGCAGCATCGCCTCGAACACGCGGTTCTGCGCCGCCTCGACCTCGGCGCCGGACTCCAACGCCTTGCGGATGCCCTCCGCGACAGTCTCGAGCCCGAGCTGCTCGCGACCCTCGGCGAACTCAGCACAGCCGAGGACGGGGAGGAAATGGGTCACGGCAGACTGCGCGCCGCGTACGACGGCACTGCGTGCAAGCGCCTTGCTGCGGCCGACACGGCCTGTCTCGAGGAGAGAGACAGCGAGGTTGCCCTGAGAGGCCGCTCTGCCTAGAGCTGGAGTCGCTGCACTCACACGCTAGCGTCGAGAGCAAACGAACGGTTGCCACGAAGTCGCCTTCGGCCACGGCAGGAATGATCGCGGAGACTGCTGCCGCCTGCTCCCTTGAGCAACCTCGGGGCTGCACCCTTGGCTCGGCGTATCGCGCGTGGCCACCGTCAGAGAATCCCTCGCCTCAGCGAACTTGCCAACCGTCACGAAGAGCTTGCCCACTGCGAAGTGGAGTGACGGACTGAAGATGGACTGCTGAAGCCGCGCAGCGTCGTCCGAATCGGGAACAAGCGCAAGCGCCTCGTCCCACCTATTGAGCAGTCTCAGGGCATCAATGGAGTTGGCGAGCCCGTGCTGCGCAGATCTGGCTTGAGACGCAGGCGATGGGCAGCAACTCGTCCAGCAGCGCAATTGCGCGCTCGGTCCTGCCGACCTCGACGAGAACCGCTGAGAGATTCCCGCGAGAGTCGACGCGCTGCGCCAGGCGGCCCGTGTCGAGCGCCGCCCACGGCGACAGTGCTCGCATGGTGCGCATCATGTCGCCTTCCGCGAAGCATGGGAGCAGGGCAAGTGCCTCGGCCGCCTCGCGCATGTCAGACTCGAATCGTTGGTCCCCTGACTCAACCGAAAGCGTAGCCTCCAGCAGTTGGCGACCCTCGTGGTACTCGCCCGAGAGAATCCGAAGTGTGGCTCCAGCGCAAAGAAGAGCCACCCGAGCGTCGTCCGGGATCGCCCCAGCACTCGCCAAGGACAACCCCACGTCCAGAAGCGAAGAAGCCTCATCCCATCGGTTCATCAGACGTAGTGCATCCAGGGCAGTCGCGATAGCCTGTGCGACCGTCGTCATATCCCCTTCGTGATCTGCCAAGACGCGCGCCGCCCGTGCTTTCGCGAGCGACTCCTCGAACTCGTCGCAGTCGAGAAGTGCGTCCGCCCACATGAGCAGGAGCCGAGGCCGCGACATCACGCGGGCGAGAGGAGCACATTCGAACAGCGCACAAAGCCGTTCGGATACGCCGTTGCTCACGCACGCGAATCCGTTGGCCTCGAGAAACTCCAGCAGCGCCTCCGGATTCGCAAGATCAACACTCCGGCCGCGCGAGCCAGGTCCCCTCTTGCGAGCAGCACGTCGACCGCCCGACGAACGAGCGCATCGTGGTCTTCGCGCTCCGTCGGCGCAAGTCGTCGAGGACCTGCTCCGCCAGCAAGTCGTGGACCGTGAAACTGCGGGTTCAGCCGCGAATGTGGAGCGCGCTACCTCCTGCAGCCTAACGAGAGGCATCACTGACAGCGAGTCGGTCTAGCGAGGCGACGGCATCGGGCACGCGATCGCTCGCGATGTCGACCGCCCGTCCGGAGCCCAGGAGGCACACCAGCAATGAGGGTCGACAGATCCTCCGAGCGGACTTGGGTAGCAGATGGCGTGCCTGATCCATGCGGACATTCGCGGATTGGCGGCCTCACCTGGATGGGCTCCAACGGCGTAGGCCTGCAGCATCACCGCGAAGAAGGCCGCATGCCCTTGCGTCTGCTCCCACACTGCCTCGATGTCCGCGACCTCAAGCGAGTGGTCTCGCACGCCGCCCGAGTAGTCGATGGCCTCTTCGCGCGTGAACCTGAGCTCGTCTGGGCCGACATAGTCAAAACGATGAAGCGCGCGGCTCCTGGGGCCCTGGATGCTCTCGTGAGGTGACGACCAACGCGCACCCGCCTTGTGACAAACCTGAGCGAGTACCCAGAGATCGTCTAGGAACCTGCCGTCGTCGCCCAGCCCAGCGTCGTCCACAACCAGACACCGCGCACTCCTCGCCGCTAGCGGAGGCCGTAATCATGTCCGGTAGATCAGACAGGGAGGACGGGTGATCGTCGATCGTCAGACCGACGTCGAGAACCCGCGCCGTTTCTCTCAGAAGCACGGCCTGATCGGGCGGAGCGCCACCGCAACTGATCCAGCGAGCCCCATCGAAGCAGTCCGGCTAGCTGGGCGGCCAGTATGGTCTTGCCGTAGCCCGAGGGGGCCACTATCAGGCATGGCGCAGCACTGTGCCGACCCAACCATTCGAGTAGCCGGGATCGACGAATCACACCGCGAAAACAGGGCACCGTCCCACCGAACTGAGCGCACATCGCAACCTCCCGAAGACTCAGAGGGCGAGGGGTGCCCAATCTTGCGGCAATCGTTAGTGCCGACCGCGCAGTTCCGCAACCCGTCGGCCGCTGCTACCGGGCCTCGATCACTTTCGACGTCAGACCGTCGAGGAGGCGGCAGGTCACTTAGCGCTCGCCTGACAAAGCACAATACCACCCCGACGACGAGGAGAACGTCACCCACGCTAAGTAGGCTGTAGACCCCGGTGATTCGCATTGGGAGCACATCGCCCAGCGCGACAAGGAGACGTGGAGGGGTTGGCAAGAGCGTAGAAGCCAGCTGAAGCACTCACGCCATCACGGATTCCCGGGAAGACAGACACGACAGGCATCGCTGCATTGGTAAGGACGACGAGTAGGTTCAGCCCGGTCCCGATCGCGACCAGACGCACCGCCTCCAACCGCGGGCGCGTCGGATCTGCGGAAGCGTCCAGAGCATGAGAACCGCCACAAGCAGCAGCGACGAAGCGCCCCACACCAGCACTCCCCACGAGGACGCCTTAGCTCCAAGCAGCCGACCACGCGCGAGGCCTTGGATTACAAAGGCCACGAGGACAACCGGCGCCCCGGCGAGATGCAGCGTGCCAAGCCGACGCAAGTCACCCCCGCTTCCAACTGCAAGAGCAAGTCCCCAGGCAATGGCGATCAGGGCAATCATCCGCTATCCAACGGCTGGAGTGCTGAAGCCTAGCTCAAGAGCTGCAGAAACGACTCTCGCCTTCACTTGCGCTGGCACAAGACCGGAAACCGTCTCTACCGCACTGCCCGAGTGCGCCTGGGCGACAACCGGATTGCGCTGCATGTCGATATCGCTGGCTAGCGCCACGACCATCGCGAGCAGTAGCGTCTGGTCCTTGGCCGGCGCAACCTCAAGCTGCCCGTCGCACGCACGTACGACCGGGAGCACGTCTGAGAAGAACTCGACCCCCTCAAGAACGGCCGACGAGCTTCCGTGCTCCCCTGTTCCGTTCGCCTCGAACGAACCCGCGATCGCGTAGATATCGTGAAGAAGCGCCGAGTAGCTCGCTCGCTCGACGTCGGCGGCATTCAACCCGAGTCGCATGCAAATCTCGCGTGCGATCTGGGCAGTTCTATCAGCGTGACCGCGGAAGCGCTCATCCTGGCCCTCGGCCGCCTCAACCAGTATCTCGACCGTCGCCTGGTAGGTTTCTCGCATCTCCAGCAGCATTGAGTACGACTGCCTCATCAGAAGAAGCAGTGCCACGACTGGGACGAGGCTCCAAACGCCCATATCCGGGTAGGTTGTGACCACCAGCGCGGTCGCGGAGACCTGAGCGGCAAGCATCAGGGCCTGTCGACTGAGATTGCCTCTGAATAGTCGCGAAAACGGCCTACCCGTTTCGCGCGCAGCAATCGTCTGGGAAAGCACGAGTTCCGTGAACAGGTACACAAACCCCACAGCTATGCCGGCAAGCAGCAGTGGCGCGCGAACGGCGCTCCAGGGCACGAGTACCGCAGTGCCCCAAGCCGCCAGCAACGCACCCAACCGGACGACGACAGCCTCGACAACGAACCGAGGCGACGCCCGATGCCTGCCTACCAGTTGCGCAGCCGCCAGTCCCGCAACAGCGGCTACAAGCGCCGGCAGCGGCCCGACCAGCAGCAGTGACGCCGCGACGAGCGCGCCGCTGACACCGATGCTGTCTCCGCGCGGGAGTGAGATATCGAAGCTGTCTAGCAGCGCAATCGCCACAGCGAACCAAGCGGCGACCTCCCATACTTCGCTCTGGGCCACAAGTCCAAGCATGGCTAGACCCCTGCCGTCGAGGCATCGGCGTCCACTCCGGAGAGGGTGACCCCCACGGTCGAACCCGCGGCGATGGCAGTCGAATCGGCCTGCACAGCGAGGAACACCTCGACGATCGTGGGATCGAACTGCGTGCCCGAGCATTCCCTCAGGCGGCGCAACGCCTCCTCCTTCGGCAGGGCCGGCCGGTAGGCCCTGTCGGATGTCATAGCGTCGTAGGCGTCTGCCACCGAGAGGATCCTCGAGAGAAGCGGAACCTGCTCACCGCCGTTGCCCAGCGGGTATCCCCCACCGTCATGGTGCTCATGGTGCTGTAGCACGTACTCAGCGAGACCCGCGAGCGGCGGGACTCGGCCTATCATTTCGGCGCCCTCTGCCGGGTGCCGCTTCATCAGACCCATTTCCTGATCCGTGAGGGATCCTGGCTTGTTGAGCAACACCTGCGACAACGAGATCTTGCCGATGTCGTGCAGCAGGGCTGAGTACTCCAGCCTCTCGAGATTGCGCTCGTCCAGCCCCATCTCCTCACCGATGCTCATCGCGTACTCGGCCACTCGCTCAGAGTGGCCGTGCGTGTACGTATCCTTTGCCTCAAGCGCACCAACGAAGGATCTGACAGTGTCAGCGTATGCCTCTTTGAGGCTCTTGAACCGCTGGTAGAGACTCTGGGCCACCGCGAGTGGAAACACGAAGAGGAACAGCGACAGCGCGCTTGACGCCATGACCTGCGCAATCATGTACCCGACCGAAATGAGCGCAATAAGTGACGGCACGTAGCCCGCGGCCGACAAGAAGGTATCCCTGAACGGCAGAGAGTAGAGGACGCCCACACCCAGTGAAGCCAGAATCGCATTGCCCAGAGCACAGACGATTGCCGCACCAGCCAACGGCACCAGAATCGACGGGAAGTCCGCGGGCGCCAGAGGAGTGGTCACTCCATCCGACACAAGAATACGGCCGCCCATGGCCAGGTACAGCCACCCCGTTGCTAGCGATGTGACTACGAATTGACCCATGTTGTAGGCGGTCGTCGCGAGCCCGCGCCGCGAGCGGAACGTGCTTGGCGAAAGCGCAGGAATGCCGCCGACGAAGGCCGCGGCCGTCGGTCCCAGTAGCAGCATGGCAGCCATCGTCATGGGAAGCCCTAGCGAGAGACCGAACCGCCCAATAATGGGCCGAGTATTCTCAGAGATCAGCGCGACCAAAGCGATGAGGAGCAGGTACAGGCTCATGTCGAACCCAAACCTCTGCACCGAGAAGACGAAGAACGCCATCCCCGATACAAACATGGCGATCGCGAGAACGACGAAGGGGCGAGGAATCGCATTAGTCTCAGACATGCGACCCCTCACCCCCTCGATTCCTTGGACCGGACGTCATCTCTCCAACTAGTGAACTGAAATCCAGGCGCCGCCCGAAAGGACGAGCGCGGCCAGCGAGGCCATAACGAGAACAATGCGCTTCATGTGGAGAAGACCCCCTCTTCAGGTTTTCTTTGGTCTCCTCCCATCCCGCTAGTGATGGAGGAACGCTGTCCGCTCCGCTCATTTCTGTGCTGACAGTGTCCGACCTACTAGTCATGGCGCCGGTCCAAAATGGAAACGCTATTCGGTTGTCAGGAGCCCGATGCGCCTGTTGATCGCATCGAGCGTGGCCCGAACAATGGAATCACTATCGTTCTGTCTTACCAGGGCTGACCCCGAGAATGATTGCTCCCCAAAAGCGGTGACAAGCGAAATACACGCCACCGAAACCTTCTCGCGCCCCAGCTGAACCACTGCAACATCCTCGAGGGCGAACGTCGTTTCCTCGCCGATGTACTGCCCAACGGCGTCGAGCGCAGCGAGTGCGACGTGGCGCGCGCGGCCGGTTTGGCTCGCCGGGCCCGACGCCATTCCCACGTACTCCTTGCCGTCGATCTCGAGCGTGACCGAGGCGGCCGCCTGCAGTCCCGACACCGACGCATTGATGCCGATGATGCGCGGACGCGCAGCGGTGGGCCTGGGAGTCTGGGGCACCTCGGGCACCGCGTCTCGGCCCAGTTGGGCTATCGAGATCTTGCGGTGGTCGACCGGGACGCCGAAGCGCGCCATGAGCGTCGACTCGATGTCGCGAACCAGTTGCTTGGGCGGCTTGTTGGGAAGCGCAAGAACGTGAATCTCGGCGATCTGACCGTCGAGACCCACTACCACACGAGCCGCTTTGATCTCCCCTACCTGGGAAAGCGCGGCCTCGATGTCCTCAGCGCGGACCCGGGATGCACTCTGGTCCATACGGAGCTCCCTGCTGCTACGAAACCCACTGCTACGAATGACTCCCCGACCAGCGCACGTCGCGAGAATGCAGACGTGCTGGTCGTAGCGTAGGTGTGGGGTCTCGCAAGTGTCAACCGCAGCGCCAGAATGCACGGCTGTGAACACGGCCTGCGCCAACTCCTGGCTCCGCCCGATCGCGCGTTAGTCCGCGGGTAAATTCTATGTGTGCCCGCCATTGGCTTCGGGGGGCAGCCGCGGGCACAATCGTGACTCGCCCCCACGTGAGGGGGTGGCGTCATGGGACTCGCACTTGTGGAGTTCCTCTCGACGCAGCTGGTCGGCGCACTCGGGCTCGTCGGCCGCTCGAACTCGGGTGCGGAGTCGCTGCGGGGACCTGTTGCCCACATGGTGGCCTTCGAGCGGGAGCACCTATTGGCAGACTCGGCGTGCGACCCTAAAGCGCTCGAGGACGTGGACATGCTCTCACCCTCGGCGAGCGAGACTGTCCACGCGGCACTTCTGGAGAGCGAACGGCACACAAAGCGCGCGCACCGGGAGTTGAAGCTGGCGAAGATGGAGTTTGGCAGCGCACCGGACTCGGCGACCAGAACGCAGTGGTTGAAGGCCTTGGACGAATATGGGCAGGCGATGTCCGCGCACGACGACTACTTCTCCGCGCGTAGTGCAGATCCTCCAACAGTTGACGGTCACTGGCATGTGCGAAGATCGAGATTCCGTTGACCGTGAACGACATGGCGCAAGCGTGGGCCTTCCTGGATCCTCCCGAGTACTCGATCGCGAGAACGATAGCCGACACCTCATACACAAACTTCGGCAATCTGGCCGCTGAGCTGGATCGCGCTCACAAGCTTGAACCCGCCGCTGAGCTCGACCATCTGAGAGACCTGATGCTAGGGGAGCAGGAGATCGCCGGACTCCTTCGATCTGCCTGTGAATCGGCCCAGCACGGTGACCAGAAGCGGGCGAACGCAGCTCATCGCGCGTGCGGAACGACTGGATGACCCGCTTCGAGAAGGATGTCGTCCCGATGAGCGAACTCGCTATCTTCGCGGACGCGTATCGTGATCGATTCAGACGGCTCCAAGAGCACGAGGAGCAGCACTTCTCCGCCGCGGTGCAGATAGTCGACGCACTCGGTAGCGGCGAAGAGTGAGGCGGTGGCTGTTGCGTCATCCAGCCTGCGCATGGACCAGATGTGGACAGGAGAACAGGAAGAAGGTGGTGATCGATGACCGAGATTGAGTTGGAACCGGAACAGGCTGACTGGGCATGTGACAGAACAGGAGGCCGCTGGAACGCCGCCGCGAAGTGAGGAGGCTGGCGCACAACGACCGGTGGCGTTGTCGCAGCTGCGGTCGTCGCTATCATCGCCGCTACCGGAGCAATCGCTTCGTCCCTGCCGATATGGCTGGGGGGCGGATCTTCGCCCTGGGGATCTTGCAGGCCAGCGGTGTCGGGTCTATTGGACTCGCGTACCTGCTCTTCGCGGCGATCGAGGTTGCGGTCGGAGCGGGACTGATAGCCTTCGCGGTCGGTGCGCTCCGGATGCGGCACTGGGCGTGGCCGCTCGGATTCGTGCTTGTCGGCGTTGGCTCGCTCTTCTGGCTGCCGGCACTGATGGAGACCGATCAAGCGGCGGCAGCAGCATGGGGTTTCACTAGCCCGTTGCTGGGCGAACCGCTCCTGTTGGCGCTGCTGATCCTCTTGCTGGTTCCCTCGGTGAGAACGGCACTGGGCCACCCGCCCAAGGAGCGACACAGCACGCACGCGATAGCGCACTAGCTAGGAGCGCCGCCCCGGCAATGTCGCCGAGGCGAAGAGGTTCACTGGGGGTGATCTCATGTCGCGTAGTAAGGCACAACGGCGCGCAGCCTCCATCGCACTCGCACTCATCGGTTTGGCAGTGCTCACGGCGTCGCAACGGGATGTGGGGCGGAGCCGCCTCCGGAGCCAAGGGGCGTCACGAAGCTCGGCACGGCCGCGGACTACATCGAAGCGAAGACCGTCGGAAACTGGGACGACCTCGGCGACAACCTGGCACAGGAGGCTCACGACGCGGTAAGCGACGAGGACTGGCAAGATATCGATGCAGCAGGGTCCAAGCCCGAGCTTGCGATCATCGGCAAGCGGGTCCCCCAAGGATCCGGCAAGCTCTCGATGACAATAGTAGTGCAGCCAACGAAAGGCGAGGAGACGAAGGGGAAGTACCTATTCGCCACCGATCCGGGTGACCCGAGCAATGTGAACGTCACACTGGCGCTCGGCAGCTCGGAGGACACGGAGGTCCTGCACGTGTCGAAGCAAGATGGACGGTGGGTGGTGCTCGGAACCGAGTACCAAGGCCAGTACACGGCGTTCGACGCAGCGGAGGTGAAGAAGTGGCTGAAGCAAGCGACGGAGTAGGCGTCCGCGCATGGTGTTGTGGCCCGCGGCGCCGCTCTACCTCGTGACCTTCACGTAGTCGTACTTGGCGGACCAGCGCGCCCGGTGGACACCGTCGTCAGGGTGGAACGCACGGACCCGCCACTTGCCCGGCGGCGAGATGGGACGCCTCGAGTCGTGATGATGCCTCCCTGAGACTATCCGGAGTCCCCAGTGACGATGTGCCCGGCTTCGAGGCTTTCCCGGAGCGCCCACTCGGCCCGCTTGTGTTCGGTGATGTCGCGATTGGAGCCCCGCCTGCCCAGCGAGGACCCATCCTCGGCGAAGACCTCCTGACAGAGGTGCTCGATCCATCGCTCCGTTCCGTCAGGCCGAATGATCCGAAAGGTTACGGCGCCCGCAGCGTCCGCAGTGTGCGCCGCCCACGCAGCCCGATCATCCGGGTGGATGATCCGCTCCAGAAGCGTGTAGTCCGCGATGAACTCCGAGGCGTCGTGTCCGGTAACACGCTTGCACGATGGCGAGCAGTAGAGGAACCGAAGGTGCGCGTCGGTCCAGAACTCCCAGTCGTAGGTGTTGTCCGCGACGATGCGGAACTTGCGCTCGCTGTCGCGCAATGCGGTCTCAGTCTGCCTGCGCTCCCCGATGGACCGCGCAAGAACGACGTTGTAGTAGCCCACCTGCGCTATCTGCTCGGCCAGCCGTACGTAGAAACGCATTAGCGTGTCGACGGTGGCCCGAGAGAGCTTCGGAACGTCGAGCACGGCCCGCATGTACTCGTCACGGTCGAAGCCGTACCTCTCGGCCTGTCTCTCGAAAACGGCCATGTCGGGTTCTTCGTCGTCGTAGAAGAACTGCCCGGCGAAGACATTGCCGACGTGAACGTCACTCACGAACACGGGGGTCACGATGTCCCACATGCCGTTCTTGCACTTGTAGGCACGGAACTCCCCATACGGCACGCCCTGCGTGAGGACGAGGTCGCTCTCTCTGCAGTTCGCCGCAGTCTCGGGGTGCACTCGATGGAACCTCGTGCAGACGTCCTGCCAGCCGACGCCCACCAGAACCCTGTCCTCCAGATCGACTAGGGACATCGGAAGACCGGTCAACTCATGGAAGTCATCCATCAGCGCCTGTACGGCCTGCACATCGATGATATGGCTCAACTCGAGTGCCCGGGCCGGGTTCGCCACTTCCTCGGAGTGTGCACGTGATCCTGTCTCGACGGCTTCTTCCACCGGTCCCCCGCCCTCAGCAACTCTCCCCATTGCGGATAGGCTCCTGCATCAAGGTCCTGCTGCCTGCCCGCTTCGGGCTTCTCCTACCAGAGATGATGCCCGCTGTGCAGGTTGCATCCACGCCGTGCGCAAGCAGAAGGCCCCGGCGGTATCGCGGAGGCCTCCGTAGTTGCTCGTGGGCGATGGTGGTTGCTGGTGGGCCATAGCGATGGCTCTGTGGCCCCGTTGGTGCTAGCCCTCGACCGGGACTTCCTCGCCATTCCGCGTGAATCCCCAAATCAGCCGGACCTGATTCCGTCTGATGGACTCACGCCGGGCCAGCGCTCTGTCCCAGCGGGCGAGTGTGGTCGTAACGGACGGCGAATGCAGGGCCCGGTTCGCGCCGGACCAAAGCAGTTTCTGCGACGCGCGGTAGACGAAGTACGTCAGGAGGCTCACACGCTCGAACTCCGGCGTTCCGCCGACACGCTTGATCTTCTCGCGAGCTCGGGCTCTCTGAACCCACCAAGCAGGCTCGCCCGCAAATCCTCAGGCGACACACCGCGGCGTCGGTGGCTGAGCCACATGAGGGGCCGAAGCCATGTCGTCTTGCTCTTCTGCCATGCCGGGGCGTATCCGTCATCCATGAACACCGCGATGCCGCCCGGGGAAAGCACTCGCGCCACACCCTCGAGGAACTTCTCGAGATCTGGAAGGTGGTGAACCATCGCGTATCCGTACACGACGTCAAAGGAGCCGGGTGCGAACGGGATTCTCATGGCATCGACGGTCGCAAACCAGCGCTGCCGGTGAGTGCCATCGACTCGCCTAGCCGACGCATCTGCGACACAGCGTTCAAGGATATGTCCGAGTACACCAAGAGTCCGGGGTCGTGAGTCAGGAAGGCGAACTCCTTGACGGAGGCACCGTTGCCGAGGAGCAAGACCCTCTTCCCGCTAAGGTCGCCGACTCGCTCGAGAACGACGAGGTTCTCTGGTGCATCGACGCGCCGCCAGATGCGCTCGAGGTCGTCGATGCGTCAATGTGCGGGGCGTCCGACCCGCGTGCGCAAGATACTCGCGCTGGTAGAACTCGCGCTCTGCCGCGCACGCCGCGGCCGGCATTAGGTCATAGACCCCTGGGGCCGGCATGACATGGCACCCGCAGGCCGCGCAATCCTCGGCGAGTCCATCGAGCGGGTTGGGCGCGCTGCAAGCGGGGCACTCATACGAAGACCTGGTCCGTGCCACGTGAGCTCCCATCGTCGAGCGTCCCGCCCGGCAAGTGGACACCGGGTCGTATGCGCGACCCGCCGCCCGTTCTGGCTTGTCTCCTCGTGGTGCGAGAGGCCCCGGCGATGTCGCCGGGGCCCTGACGGTTGCTGGTGGGCGTGGAGTTGAACCCGAAGCCGTGCGGGATTCCCACCCGTCCTCCCGCCGCGACTAGCGCCTCGGCTGGATCAGCCCGTAGTCACCGCCGCTGCGGCGGTACAGCACGTTCACCGTGCCAACCTCGGCGTGAGTGAACACGAAGAAGTCGTGACCCAGCAGCTCCAGCTGCAGAATCGCCTCTTCCTCGGTCATGGGCTTGGTGTCGATCACCTTGACGCGCGTGACGCCAAGTTCCTCTTCTTCGGGCTCGGGTGCGATCTCCGTGTCGCCCGGGGCCGTCTTCACGGCGATCTTGCCGTTGCGGCGGTCGACGAGCTTGGTCTTGTACTTGCGCATCTGGCGCTCGAGCTTCTCGGACACCAGGTCGATCGCGGCGTACATCTCCGGCGCCGCTTCCTCGGCGCGCACGACGATCCCCTTCATGTGAGCGGTGACTTCGGCAACATCGCGGTTCTTGTTGGACGGGTTCTTCTCTACGTGCAGCACAACATCGACAGTCATGTCATCACGGTCGTGAATCTTTGCGACCTTCGAGATCTTCTCCTCGGCGTAGGCGCGGAGCGAATCGGAAACTGGCATGTGGCGACCGGTGATCGTGATGTGCATCGCTACACCATCCTCCTAGACATCGTCCGGACAATAGGAAGATACCCGTTGTTGGGCTGGCGATTCGAAAGTACGCGAATGAGTCTCAGGCGGCACGCATGCAGCCGACGAGCGGGTGCCCGCCGCCGATGTGCGTCAATCGCACTGAATCGGCTCGTGGCTACGTGATGTGGCCGAGGAAGTCCTTGGTGCGCTCGTGCTGCGGGTTGTCGAAGACCTCCGACGGCGAGCCCTCTTCCACGATGACGCCGCCGTCCATGAAGACCACGCGGGTCGCCACGTCGCGCGCGAAGCCCATCTCGTGGGTGACGACCATCATCGTCATGCCCGCCTCGGCGAGCTCCTTCATGACGTCGAGAACGCCTCGAACGAGCTCGGGGTCGAGCGCCGAGGTGACCTCGTCGAAGAGCATCATGTGCGGGTCCATCGCCAGCGCGCGGGCGATCGCGACGCGCTGCTGCTGGCCGCCGGAGAGCTGCGCCGGGAAGTAGTCGGCGCGATCGGCCAGGCCGACCCTGGCCAGCTGCTCCTGAGCGATGCGCTCGGCCTCGGTCTTGGAGCGCCCCAGGACCTTGCGCTGGGCGATCATGACGTTGCCAAGCGCGGTCAGGTGCGGGAACAGGTTGAAGCTCTGGAACACCATCCCGATGTGCTCGCGAAGCTCGTTGATGTTGGTCTTGGGGTCGTTGACCAGCGTGTCCTCGAACCAGATCTCGCCGCCCGTCGCCTCTTCGAGACGGTTGACGCAGCGAAGCAGCGTCGACTTGCCCGAACCCGAGGGGCCCAGGACAACAACGACCTCGCCCTTCATGATGTCGATGTCCACGTCCTTGAGGACCTCGAGATCACCAAAGCACTTCCGCAGGTTTCTGATGCGAACGATGGGCTCGGCCACTGCTACCGCCCCCCTTCGTTGTCATTGGGTATCTGACCGGGAGCAGACGGATCGATCGCGGCGGCAGCCACGTTGGCGTCCGCCACGCCTTGCAGCTTCCCGCGCTTCGGACGCCCACCGGCGGCCGGGACCTGCCCGCCCTCGGCGATCGCCAGGTGGCGCTCGAGCTTCCCGACGTAGTTGATGAGCGGGATCGTGATCAGCAGGTAGTAGATGGCCGCCACAACGAACGGCGTCAGGTTGCCCGTGCGCGACACGATGGAGTTCGCGCGATACATCAGCTCGATGATGCCGAACGCCGAGAAGATCGCCGTGTCCTTGAACAGCAGGATGAACTCGGAGGTCATCGTCGGCAGAACGCGCTTGACGGTCTGCGGGATGATCACGTACTGCATCGACTGCCGATACGTCATGCCCAGCGAGCTCGATGCCTCGAGCTGGCCCTTGTGGATCGACTGGATGCCCGCGCGGAAGATCTCAGCCAAGTACGCCGAGGAGTTCAGCGCAAGCACGAAGACCGCGGTCGAGAAGTCGTTGACGCGGATGCCTGCGATACGCAACCCGATGAAGAAGATGGCGATCTGCAGGAACAGCGGCGTGCCACGGATGACGTTGATGTAGGCGCTCGCGAACCAGCGCACGACCGCGAGCTTCGACATCTTCGCGAACGCGAGCGCAAGTCCGCCGGCGATCGCGAGCGGGAATGCGAACAGGATCATGCTGATCGAATAGAGCCAGCCCCAGAACAGGAGCGGGATCGCCACCGCGATCAGCTGCGGCTTGAAGAACAGCCCGGTTGGCTTGAAGTTGTTCCACGCTTGGACCCATGCCTGCTGGTCGAGCGCGCGCGAGATGATCTCTTCGCGAGGCGGGGTCTTGTAGGAGAACGTCAGGCCGTCTTGGGTGCGCTCCTGGCCGGCCGCCACATAGGTGACGCCCATCGGGTACTCCCCACCCTTGATGGGCGTCATGACGTCGAACATCTCGACCCGCAGCGCGGCACCGGCCGGGATGCTTGGGGCGAAGACCAACGTGAGCGCCTGCCCGTCCACCGAGGTCCCGGCGGTCACAGGGATACGCGTCAGCCCATCGAGCGTGACGACCTCCGTGCGCCCCTTGCCCAAGTCGAAGCCCTCGGGGTAGGTGAAGGTGATCGAGTCCATCGGCGCGTCAGGATCGACGGTGGCCACGAAGGTGAACCGGGTGGGCACGCCGCCGGTCTCGGCCTTGATCGTGATCTTCGCGTTCTCGAGCGCGAGTGCCGGACCTGCGAAAGCGCCCAGCAGCATCACTGCCAGCAGAAGGGCCAGCCCGAGAGTAGCGGCCCTTCGAGTCCCCTTGCCCGTTGCGTGCATCCCCATGCATCCCGTCTTCCGATGGTAGAGGCCCCCGGCGTCGCGGCCGGGGGCCTCGGACCCTCGCTACTGCCGCACTTCACATACTGCGGCTCAGAAGCGTGCGAGTACTACATCTTGGCGCCGAACCACTTCTCGTAGATGGCGTCGTACTCGCCGCTCTCCTTCACCTTGGCCATCGCCTCGTTGAAGGCCTTGAGCAGCTCGGGGTTGTCCTTGCTGATACCGAAGCCGTACTGCTCGCCGGTCGGGATCTCCTTGACGATGGCGAGACCCTTCGCCTCGTCCTTGACCAGCGCGGCGGTGACAGGCAGGTCGTTCACGACAGCGTCGACGTTGCCGGCCTGGAGGGCGGCAAGGGCGTCGGTCGCGGTCTTGAACTCGACGATCTTGGCGTCCTTGATGTTCTCCTTGGCCCAGTCAAGACCGGTGGTGCCAGCCTGCGCGCCGACCTTCTTGCCGGCGAGCTCGGACTCGCTATTGAGGACCGTGCCGGCCTTCATAGCGATCGACTGGTTCGAGTCGATGTAGGGATCCGAGAAGTCGATCTCTTGCTTGCGCTCGTCGGTGATGGTCATGCCCGACGCGATGACGTCGAACTTGCCGCCGGCAACAAGCGTCGGGATGAGGGTGTCGAAGCCCTCCGGCTGGAACTTGGACTCGAGGCCCATCTCCTTGGCGATGGCCGCCACGAAGGTCGACGTCGAAGCCC
Source organism: uncultured Actinomycetes bacterium (assembly GCA_963726325.1). Lineage (GTDB taxonomy): Bacteria > Actinomycetota > Coriobacteriia > Anaerosomatales > PHET01 > CAVPCY01. The sequence continues at coordinate 392,839 of CAVSCA010000002.1, forward strand.
TCGGCCACATCACCGTTCATCGACTCGAACGGCGGGAACGAGGTGTCGGACCCGGCGATGAGCATGCCCGGCTCGACGAGGGTGAAGGTGGCAGCCGGCTCCTCGCGGCGGGCTGCTCGGGTGCCGGCTCCGTGCCGCCGCCACAACCCGCGAGGCCGAAGAACGGCCAGCACGAGGAGTGCGGCGAGCAGGATCGACAACAGCGTACGTGATCTTGTTCATCGTTCCTCCCCTGATCTCCGTATGACGGTCGCATCGTTCCCCATCGGGAGCGAATGCGGCTTAACCACAGTGCACAATCATACACTTGTTGCGAGCCGCGAGCAGGCGTTTTGCGACTATACGAGTTTCCGCCCATCTCTATGCATTCCCCACGCCTGCCCGCTGCACGCACGCGCGCCGCCAGACGAGGTCCTACGGCGTCGGCTCGGCTTCGGGCGGGTTCTCGACCTCGATCTTGGGAGCGTCGCCAAGCCACTTGCGCCTGATGGTGTCGAGCACCCCGTCGGCCGCCAACCCGTCGAGGGAGGTGCGCACTGCATCTGCCAGCGCGGTGTTGTCCGCCGCGACAGCCACGGCGAGCGGCGATGCCGGCCCGATCTTGCCCGCGTAGCGCACGGTTGGGAAGTCCCGGGCGATGTAGTCGGCGACGATCGCATCGCCTGCCAACAGCGGGGCCCTGCCGTCGGCGAGCGCCTGCATCGCGTCGCGCAGCGTCGCGTACTCGTCGACGATCTCGGGATCGATCTGCTGCCGAAGGATCCAGTAGGACTCGGACTCCTTCTGAGCCGCCACCTTGTCCTCGACGATCGAATCCAACGTTCGGGACGGCTCCACCGAAGCGGTCCCCTCAACGGCCACGAAGAGCGCCGGCGCGTCGGTGATGTAGGTCCCGGCCAGATTGAGCTGCGACAGGGCGCTGTCGTCGTAGGGCACCGAGAGGACCACGTCCACCGTGCCCGACGCCACAGCCGAGGCCGCCTCGGACGGCTTCACGTCGACGAAACTCACCGTCAGGCCGAGGCGATCCGCAAGCGCTGAGGCCACGTCGATGTCGATGCCGGCCTTCTTGCCTTGGTCCACCCCGGCGAAGGGCGGTGCATCCAGGTCCACACCGGCTACCAGCGCGCCCGCGGTCTTGACGGCCGGCGGCGCCACCTTGGGCTCGGGCTTGGGCTCGGGCTTGGGGGCGCACGCGGTCACCACGGCGACCAAGACAGACAGCGCCAGCACTACGGCTATCCGCCCGATCCTTCTCATCTCGCCCCTTCCGCTGACCTCGGGTGCTTCCGCCCGGCTGACCTGGTCTTTGGCCCCACACTCGCGTACCGGGGCTTCCGCTTGATGTTATCTCACTACCGGCCCTCTCGCCCGGGCCGACGGAATGCCGACTCAACGGACGGTACGACTTACCCCTAAGACGCGCCATGCTCGCGCGACGACCGAAGCCGCCGGCTTACGTGGGTCCTTTCGGCCGCGTCTACCATGGACTAGGGCGCGCAAGGCGCCCGCAACCACAGACCCGGGCGGAAGCGAAGGTGATTCTAGCACGCTTCACCCCCTACCACGCGCGCGCGACCACGGCGACCCTGACCTCGTGCGCGCCTGCCAAGAGCAGCGCTTGCGCGGCCGCGTCGAGGGTCGCACCGGTTGTCAGGACGTCGTCGACCACGAGCACTCTGCGAGGGGCCTTCTCGGCGACAGCGAACGTCCCTCGCGAGCTTGCGATGCGCTCGGCCCGACCCAGACGCCGCTGGTCGCGCGCTCGCGACCGCGCCAGGAGCGGCCTGCCGAGGTGCGCCCAGCGTCACCGCCACCGGCTCTGCCAGCGCAGCCGAGTGGTCGAACCCTCGCCGTGCGATCGCCGCCGACGTCGCCGGGATCCAGCACACCGCATCCGCCCACCCGGCCCAGCGATCGGCGACGGCGGTCGCGAGCATGCCGCCGAGCAGCGCTCCGAGTCTGCGCTCGCCCGCGTCCTTGTGAAGCACGACGGCCCTGGCCAGCGCGCCATCCAGCTCGCCGAGACTGAGCGCGGCCGCGAATGCGAACTCGGTCGACCAGCACTCGGTGCACACCATGGCCCCGAACGGAGCGCCGCAACTGGGGCACGCGTGGTCCGCGTCGATCTCGGGCAGCGATGCCCTGCACTCAGCACAGAGCAGGCCCCCCGGAAGATCGCAGCCCGCACAGCGGGTAGGCGCCAGCAGTTCGATGATGCCTTGCAGCAGCCGCACGCACGCCCTCCCACGCGACTTCCGGGCCGCGCTAGAAGGCGAACGCCTGCAGCAGCGGGACGGTGAGCGCCGATGCGATCGTCGTCACGAAGATCGCCGCTGCGATGAACTCGGTATCGAGCCCGAACCTCTCGCCCACGACCAGCGTGAGCATCATGCTCGGCACGCTCGCCTGAAGCACCGCCACGCGCAGGCCCGGCTCGGCAAGCACAGCGGAGCCGACGCCCAGCGCTACGAGCGGTGCCGCCACGAGCTTGATCGCAGCCAGCACGCCAAGCGCTACCGCTCCGTGCGCGATGGAGCGCGGTCTGAGCGACAGGCCCACCGACAGCATGATCAGCGGTGCGACCAGACTAGCCAGCAGCGCTAACCCGTTGCTTACCCCCGCCGGAACGGCGACCGGGCGCAGGAGCAGCGCCGCGACCAAGCGCGATCACAGCCGGGAAGGTGGCCAGCTCCCTGAGCGGATTGGGCACGTCGTGACCTCGGGTTCCGAAGCGCGCCGCGATCGGCAGCCCCACCAGGACGAGCGCGAAGACCGTCCCGAACACGTCCGAGAAGACCGCCTCGGGCACCGCGGCGGCACCGAGCAGCGCCGCGGTCAGCGGGTAGCCGAGGTAGCCGGTGTTGCCCAGTGACGCGGCGATCAAGAAGCCGCCCGCGCGGTCGCGCGGGAGTCGGAGCACCTTCTCGGCAAGGAATGCGAGCAGCAGCGTCACCGCGAAGACCGCCCACGCGACACCGACGATGCGCCAGACCGCTGGACCGACCTCGGCGCCGTGGACCGCCTTGAAGATGAATGCGGGCAGCCCCACGTAGATGATCACCGTGTTGAGCGGACGAGCATCCGCGCTGCTCAGAAGGCGTGTGGCTCGAAGGACCGCGCCGATTCCGACGATCGCGGCGAACGTCAGGATCGTGGACGCGAGGCCTCCGCCCGCCATGGCCTACCCCTCGAAGTCGAGTTCGTGGATGCCGCCCGCGCCCATGCAGATGCACGCCGATGGCGAGCTCCCAGTCCGGCTCGGGCCGGATGACGCCGCGCTCGGTGATGATCGCGGTGATGTACTCGGCAGGGGTGACGTCGAACGCGGGGTTGTAGATCTGCACGCCCGGCGGGGTCACCTTGAACCACGCATCGAAGCTGTAGGCGCCGCCCTTGCGTTCGAGCACCATCTGGTGGCCCTTGGTGAGGGGGACCTCGTAGGGCCCCTCCTTGGTGAGGAGGTCGAAGGCGCGGGACGCGTCGGCGCTGTCGGGCTCGAAGAAGCCCGAGACCGTGAAGCCCTCGACTTCACGAGGATCGCGCTCCTCGATCTCGATCTGCGAGCCGTCGCCGATGGTCAGGTCCACGGTCGAGCTGGGCGCCGCAACGTAGAACGGGATGCCGTGCGCCTTGGCGAGCACGGCAAGCCCGTAGGTGCCGATCTTGTTGGCCGTGTCGCCGTTCGCGCAGATGCGGTCCGCGCCGACGATGACCGCGTCCACCCACCCGTTCTTCATGACACTCGCGGCCATGTTGTCGGTGATCAGCGCCGAGGGAATGCCCGCGACCCGCAGCTCCCACGCGGTGAGGCGCCCGCCCTGGTTGACGGGACGCGTCTCGTCGACCCAGACGTGCTCGATCTTGCCCTGCTCGAACGCGGTGAAGATGACACCGAGCGCCGTGCCGAAGAACACCGTAGCAAGCGATCCGGCGTTGCAGTGGGTGAGTACCTTCGAGTTCTCGCCGAGAAGCTCGGCCCCGTGCTCGCCCAGCTTGCGGTTGCGCTCCTCGTCCTCGCTCGACCATGTTGAGCGCTTCTTGCAGCACCAGCGCGCGCAGGTCCTCGATGCCGAGGTCGGAGTTGCCAAGCGCGATCGAGCGCATCCTCGCCGCGCCCCAGAACAGGTTCACCGCCGTGGGTCGGGTGGAGACGATCTCGGCGATCACCTCGCTCATGCGGAAGAGGTAGTCGTCGACGTTGTCGATCTCGGCGCCTTCCGTCTCGCTCCACAGCGCGACCGCAAGCGCGGCGGCCACCCCGAGCGCGGGTGCTCCGCGCACGGCGAGCGTCTTGATGGCCACGCACACGCCGTCGTAGGTGTTGCAGGCGAGCACGTCGCCTTGGAGCGGCAAGCGCGTCTGGTCGATCAGGAACACGGCCGGCTGACCGGTGTCCTCGTTCTCGCCCCACCAGATGGTGCGCGGGATATCACTGACGGCCATTGGTCCTCCGTTGTGGTTCGTGCACGCTCGTGCGGAGCTAGCAGGTTCCCTCTTGCCACGAGCACAGGTACGCGGCCTGCTCCTCGGTCAGCTCGTCGATCTCGACGCCCATGCTCGCGAGCTTGAGCTTGGCGATGTTGGCGTCGATGTCCTCGGGGACGTCGTAGACGCCCGGCTCGAGACTGGCGGCGTTGGCCACCATGTACTCGGCGCAGAACGCCTGGTTGGCGAAGCTCATGTCCATGACGTTGGCGGGGTGGCCTTCGGCGCACGACAGGTTCACGAGACGACCGTCGGCGAGCAGGTAGATGCAGCGGCCATCGGCCATCACGAACTCCTCGACGAGCGGGCGCACCTCGCGCTCGGACACGGCCATCTCGCGCAGCTTGGGGATGTTGATCTCGGCATTGAAGTGGCCCGAGTTGCAGATGATGGCGCCGTCCTTCATGACTTCGAACGCGCCGGTGTCGATGACGTTCAGGTCGCCGGTGACGGTGATCCAGATGTCGCAGATCTTGGCAGCCTCGACGCACGGCATCACTCGGTAGCCGTCCATGACGGCCTCGAGCGCCTTGAGCGGATCGACCTCGCACACGACGACGTTGCTGCCCATGCCCGATGCGCGCATCGCCACGCCGCGGCCGCACCAGCCGTAGCCGGACACCACGAGCGTGCGACCTGCGAGCAGGCGGTTGGTGGCGCGGATGACGCCGTCGAGCGTGGACTGGCCCGTCCCGTAGCGGTTGTCGAAGAGGTGCTTGGTCTTGGCCTCGTTGACGGCCATGATCGGGTACTTGAGCGCTCCGTCCTTGGCCATCGCCGCCAGGCGGATCACGCCGGTGGTGGTCTCTTCAGTGCCCCCGATGATGTACTCGAGCATCTCGGGCTGCTCGGCGTGGATGCGGCCGACGACGTCGGCGCCGTCGTCCATCGTCATCTGCGGCTTGTGTGCGATCGCCGCGTCGATGTGCGCGTAGTAGGTGTCGGTGTCCTCGCCCTTGATCGCATAGGTCCGCACGCCGTAGTGCTTGACGAGCGCAGCCGCCACGTCGTCTTGCGTCGAGAGCGGGTTGCTCGCGCACAGCACGATGTCGGCCCCGCCCGCGGCAAGCGTGCGCATCAGGTTCGCGGTCTCCGTCGTGACGTGCAGACACGCCGCGACGCGGATGCCCTCGAGCGGCTTCTCGGCCTCGAAGCGCTCGCGGATGCTGGCGAGGACGGGCATGTCCTTGTCGGCCCACTCGATGCGCGCCTTGCCGGCGTCGGCCAGTGCGATGTCCTTGACGTCATACTCCATGGGTGTGCGCTCCTTCACGTAAGCGCGCGACACCTCTCAGGCGCCGCGCGACGGTATACCCGATCACAACCTGCCGAGTATACCAATCAGCAGCCGAGTGAGCGCCAGCTGCGCCCTCTCTCCCGCCTCGAGGACCTCTGCGTGAGAGAGTCCTTCACCGGCTGCGGCGTTGGTGACAAGCGAGAACCCGAGCACGTTCAGACCCAGGGCACGCGCAGCGATCACCTCGGGCACCGTCGACATGCCCACCACATCCGCGCCCACTGCGCGCAGGTAGCGCACCTCGGCGGGCGTCTCGAACGCCGGGCCGAGAAGCCCCGCATAGACGCCGTCGACGAGCGCCATCCCCTGCGCGTCCGCAACCTCACGTGCAAGCGAGCGCAGCGCGGGGTCGTACGCATCGCGCATGGGCACGAACGGAACGCCGCCTTCGGGTCCTGGCCAGCCAACGAGCGGGCTGTCGCCGGTGAGGTTGATCTGATCGGAGATCAGCACGACATCACCCACGCGGAGCGACTCGTTCACCCCGCCCGCCGCATTGGTCACGACGAGCGTCTCGCAGCCTAACGCCGCCGCCAGCCGGGCAGGATACGCGGCGTCGAGCGCGGACACTCCCTGGTAGCGGTGCACGCGCCCCGAGAACACGCACACCTGCACTCCCGCAGACGGATCCGAACACCAACGTACCGGCGTGACCTGCGATGCCGGCGGCCGGACGCGGGAACCCGTCGATGGTCGCGTAGGCGAACTTCTCGGCATCCTCGACGGTATCGGCCAGACCCCCGAAACCACTGCCGAGCACGAGAGCCACGCGGGGAACCGCAGCGTAGCGCGACAACTGCGGCGGCACTTCGATCTCGAACATAGGACTCCCCTTCTCGTGTTCGCCAAGCGTGAGGTGCGAGCCGTCATGGGTGTAGGTACCCGCTCGAGGTGCCCAGACTCGAGTCCTTCCCGGGAGTTCACGCTCCGGCTACGCCGCCCGCAGTCAAGCGGAGCCGCGTGCTCAGCCGATGGTACAATCCTGAGTGGTCGCCAGCGTGCACGAGGACTGCATCGCCAGTTCGCGGACACGCTCCACCGTAGCCGAACGTCACACCACTGGAGGCCTGGCGCATGCGCTCGTACCTCATCGGCCGAATCCGGTCGGTTCTCCTGATAGCAGCGATCGCTTCATTGTCGATCGCCCTGTCGCCCGCCCCGGCCGTCGCCGTCGATCCGTCGTTCACATTCAAGGGCGGCGGATGGGGCCACGGCATCGGCATGAGCCAGTACGGGGCCCAGGGCTATGCGAAGAAGGGCTGGAAGTACGGCTCGATCATCACGCACTACTACCAAGGCACGAAGTTGGTCACCAAGCCGACGGTGAAGGTGCGGGTCAACATCGAGGACGGCGGCGCTAGCAGGACTCAGTGGAAGATCCACGCGGGCGGCAAGCACCGCGCTGGTCGTAGCGCAAGAGTCCGACACCACCGTCCGCCAGACGCTCGGACGCGAGCAGCTCGTACTGGATCACCACCGCGAAGGGCAGCACGCAGGTGCGCGCCGACTCCTCAGGCGCGCCGGGCAGGGTGCTCAAGACCTTCTCGGGCGCGTGCTACGCCACCGCGGGCGGGCTGGTCCAGATGCTCAGCTCGAGCGGACCGTTCAACCACGCGGGAGTCCGCTGGCGCGGCACGATCCACTTCAGGCCGACGAGTACGACATCGAACACAGTCGCTCGCGATCAACTACGTCGACCTCGAGGAGTACCTCTACGGCGTGGTGCCGCGCGAAAGCCCTTCATCGTGGCACCCCGAGGCGCTCAAGGCGCAGGCCGTCGCGGCGCGCTCCTACGCCTACCAGGACGGGGTGGAGCGACGGACCATCTACTGCACCACGAAGTCGCAGGTCTACAACGGCCACTCGCGACCCGGGCCACGCCCACGAGGCCGCTTCGACCAACGCCGCGGTGGACGCGACCAAGGGCAAGCTGGTGTGGTACGGCTCTGAGACCGAACCGGTCAGGACGTACTTCTCGTCGTGCTCGGGCGGACACACCGCCAACATCGAGGACGTCTGGACCAACGCTTCGCCCAAGCCCTACTACAAGGGCGTAGCCGACGCCGACGGGGCCAGCCCGTACTACACGTGGACGTCGCCCGTCCTACTCCGCCAAGACCGTCGCCGAGAAGATCCGCTGCGCTCGATGTCGCCCGCGGCGGCGGCCTCGAGTACTCCGTCGCCGCCCCCGCTGTGGTCACGGGGATCGCGACCGAGCGGGCCGCCTCGGGCTACACGCACCACGTGCGCGTCACGTGGTCGACCGGCAAGACCTTCCGGCTCACCGGGGCGACCCTACAATCTGCGCATGCGGCTGCGCTCGTCGAAGTTCGCTGTGACTCGCTCCTACCCGCTCGTGAGCAAGCGGCGCTACCAGGAGTCCGACTCGCGACTGGCCTGGTACGGATACTGGCGCAAGCTCTCCGAACGCAAGCCTCTCCAGGCGGGGCCATGGCCTACTCCAAGACCGGTGGCTCGACTCTCACGGCGAAGTTCTCGGGCAGCGGCATCGACTGGATCGGGAAGAAGGGGCCGACGCACGGCAAGGCCGAGGTCTACATCGACGGGAAGCTCGTCAAGGTCGTCGACCTCTACGCCGCCGCAGCGAGCTACGGTCGGACCATCTACTCGACGCGCTCGCTCGGCCTCGGCACGCACACGCTCGTCATCAAGGCGCTCGGAACGAAGCGCTCGGCCTCCTCTGGAGTGGCGGTCCCCATCGACGCGCTCGACGTCGTGAACGGGACGCTTAGCCAAGCGACCTCGAGCCTCAAACGCTACGAGGAGAACCACGAGCGCCTCGCGAGAGTGGGCGCGTGGTCCTCGGTCCCCAGCACGGCCTACTCGGGCGGCCACGTGCTTCGGGCAAACAGCGGCGACTGCGGTGTTCTACGGCACCTTCTACGGCAACGAGGTGCGCTGGATCGGCTCACGCGCGTCCTCATACGGCAAGGCCAAGGTCAGCATCGACGGCGGTACCCCGCAAGAGGTGACCCTCACGGCGCGTCCTCAACCGCTCACCAACAGGTGCTGTACAGCAGGAGGGGGCTCGCCCAGGACCGGGTCCATTCGCTGAGGATCCAGGCCGTGGGACCGAACTCGGGCGGCAGCGGGTTCGTGGCAGTCGACGCGCTGGAGGTGCGGGGTGGCTGGCTGCTGCCGGCCTCGCCCGCCAACACGACTGTCGACCAGACACATGCGTCGGCCACATGGTCGTCCGGGATGGACGACCGCGTCGGGCTCCGAAGTATCGTCGGCGGCTCGCACCGAAAGACGAGCGCTCAGCAGGCGACGGTGAAGTTCAAGTTCGACGGCAACTCGGTCGCATGGATCGGGAAGAAGGCGCCGTCCTACGGGCTACGCGGCGGTCTACTTGGACGGCGTCTACAAGGGGAAGGTCGACCTCTACCGGTCAGCGGCGGCCTATCGGCAAGTGCTGTGGAGCAGCGGCCGAATCGGCTCCGGCAGCCACGAGCTCGAGATCAGGGTGCTGGGCTCGCATTCGAGCAAGTCGACCGGCAGAACGCGTGAGCGTTGACGCCTTCCGTGTCGCGGGGCAGCCGCTCTAGGGCGAGGCTCGACTCCGCCGCGCGGACGCTCAGTTGGTCTGCACCGGAGTGATGGGCACCTTGGCCAGGTCCCAGTCCTTGCCTACCACCACCAGGACGTCGGTGTCGAACACGTACATGCCCCTGCTCTCGACGAGCTTGGTGCCGGGTGGCAGCGCCTTGAGGATCTGCTCGGCGGCGGGCTTGTTCTTCTTGTAGACCACGAGCGTCTTGGGGTAGACGAACTGCTGCGCGTTGCCCACGTCCTTCACCTTGAACGCCTGGGCCTTGAGTATCGACGCGGCCTGCTTGGCGCACCCGGATATCCCCGCCCCGTTTCGAATGGTCACGGTGACGTCGGACGGCTTGAGGGCGGCGGGCTTGGCCGGCGCGGCCTGAGTGGTGGACGAGGACTCGCCCGAGGCGGCCGGCTTCTTCTTGGCCTTGAAGGGCTTGCCGGCCTCGAACTTCGCGAGCACCTTCTCGGCCTTCGCCTCATCCAGCCAGATGTAGGGGGTTCGCCACGAGCCGGGAAGCGTGGTCGCATAGACGTTCTTGCTGCCCGCTCCCTTCATGGCCTGCGCGGTGCGAAGCATCTGGGAGAGGGACATGTTCGTGGAGATGTAGGGCGCCGCGGTGGCGATGATGCGAGGGATCTTGGCCACGCTTGTCTTGTTGGCGATCTGATCCGCGGCGGCCTTGAAGAACAGCTGCTGGTTCTTCATTCGGCTGAAGTCCTGGTCGGCGAACTGGTGGCGTGCCCTCACGAAGGTGATGGCGTGATTCCCGTCCAGCCGCTGGTAGCCTGCGTCGATGTGGGAGTACCTGTTGCCCCTGCTCGGATCCGCCTCGGGGTCCTTGATCTCCACGGGCACCTTGATCCACACGCCACCCATCGCGTTCACGATGCGCCGGAACCCGGTGAAGTTGACGCCCATGTAGTAGTTGATCTTCTGACCCGTCAGCTTCTCGACCGTGTCGATCGCGAGCTGCTCCTTGCCGTAGAAGTAGGCGTCGTTGATCTTGCTGTGGCCATGGCCCGGTATCTCCGCGCGCATGTCGCGCGGGATCGAGATGAGCCAGACCTCCTTGGTCTTGGGGTCGACCCGCGCCAAGTATCATCGTGTCCGAACGGAAGGCCTTCTCCTTGGGCCGCTTGTCAAAGCCGAGAATGAGCATGTTGTAGGGCTTCTGCGGCTTCGCCGGCTCGAGCTCGACGGCGATCTTCTCCTTCTGGAACACCGTGCGCTGCATCGTCGTCTCGATGTGCTTCGCGTAGGCGTAGACGCCGACGGAACCCGCGACGATCAAGACGCCCAGAACGCCCGCCACGATGGCGACGACGCGCTTGGTGCGGCCGCGGCGGCGGTCGCGCTCGGCGCGAAGGCGCTCCGGCGCGGCCTCGAGCGCGCCTCGCTTGCGCTTCGCGGGGTCCGAGAGCGAGTAGCGGTCGTCAGACGGCTCGCTCATCATGCGAGACGTCTGCGCCGGAACGGGGCGCTTTCCCGCAGCCGCCGACGGCACCCGCCGCTTGGCGGGCCGAGGGCCGCTGTGGCCCTTGCCGTCGGGGCCGTAGAGCCCCTTGTTGCGTGAGTGCTTGCCCATGACCCTCCATGTTGCCGGCTAGTCCCTGTGCGCTACTGCACGAACTATGCCTCGTCATGCGTGCAAGCGCACGTCCTGTGGACATTCCGACACCAAAGCCGCACGAATCGCCGGGTCACAGCCTGACGACATTGTCCCCAGGGTAGGCGCTCATCGCGTTTCGCGTATCGAGCACGAGACTCGCCGAGCGTGCCACGAGTTCGTAGTCGACACCGCTGTGAGCTGTGATGATGAGCACCGCGTCGGCGTTTGAGACCGTCTCGGCATTCAGCGCACAGCTCGGAAGACGCCTGCCTGCGACGACGAACTCCTGAACGAACGGGTCATGGTAGACGACGTCGGCGCCCTTGTCGAGCAGCAGCTCGGCGGTCTTGATCGCAGGGCTTTCGCGCATGTCGTCGATGTCGTTCTTGTACGCGACGCCGAGCACCATGACACGACTGCCCGACAGCGACTTCTGCTGGCGGTTCGAGCGCGTCCATCAGGCGTCGTATCACGTAGTAGGGCATGTTCTCGTTCACCTTGCCGGAGAGCTCGATGAACTCGGTGTGGAAGTCGTACTCGCGCGCCTTCCACGACAGGTAGAACGGGTCGATCGGGATGCAGTGACCGCCAAGGCCCGGGCCGGGATAGAACGGCATGAAGCCGAAGGGCTTGGTCTTGGCCGCGTCGACGACCTCCCAGATGTCGATGTCCATGCGCTCGCACAGCATGAGAAGCTCGTTGACGAGCGCGATGTTGACGCACCTGAAGATGTTCTCGAGAAGCTTCGACATCTCGGCGGCGCGCGTGGAGGAGACCGGCACGATCTCGTCGAGGAAGCTGCGGTAGAACGCGACCGCGACCTTCGTGCACTCCGGCGTGACGCCGCCGACCACCTTCGGGGTGTTCTTGGTCTGGTAGCGAACGTTGCCGGGGTCGACGCGCTCGGGCGAGAACGCGAGGTGGAGCGTTTCGCCGACCCTTTGCCACCCGCGCTCCAGTATGGGCTGCACGACCTCCTCGGTCGTGCCCGGATAGGTCGTCGACTCGAGGGTGACGAGCGTTCCCGGCCGCAGGTGCGGCGTGATGGCTTCGGTCGCAGCGACCATGTACGAGACGTCGGGCTCCTTGGCCTTGTCGAGCGGAGTGGGTACGCAGATCGCCACCGCATCGCACTCCGCGGCGCGAGAGAAGTCGGTCGTCGCCTCGAAGATGCCGTCGGCGACCACGCGGGCGAGGTCCTCGGTGGGAACGTCGGGGATGTAGCTGCGTCCGGCGTTGACCTCGTCGACCTTCTCGGGGCTCACCTCAAAGCCGATCACGCGGTTGCCCGCCTTGGACATCTCCATGGCAAGCGGTAGGCCTACGTAGCCGAGCCCCACCACGCCGTAGGTCGCCTCGTGGTTCTCGAATCGCTCGATCAGTCCCATTGGCTCGTCTTCCCCTCGGTCTCTCGATGCCACGACTGTATCGGCATACTGCGTACGTCCGTCAACTGCGAGCCACGACCGACGACTCCGGCCGCAACCGCGTTGGCGCCCTACTTCGTCGCGAACATCAGCTCTCCGGAGCAGGCGAGCTCGCCGTCGACGGTCGCCGTGGCCTCGCCCCACCCGATGGGACCGCGGCTGCGCGTGATACGGCACTCGAGCCGAAGCGTCTCTCCCGGCACGACCTGCCGCTTGAAACGCACCTTGTCGATGCCCGCGAAGAACGCGAGCTTGCCTTGGTTCTCGGGCAGCGAGAGCAGCGCGACGGCACCCGCCTGTGCGAGCGCCTCGACGATGAGCACGCCCGGCATCACCGCGTACTCCGGGAAGTGCCCCGGCACCCAGAACATGTCCTCGCGAACGTCGAGGTAGCCGACCGCGCTCTCGCCCGGGACGTGCTCTTCGATGCGATCTACCAGCAGAAACGGATCCCGATGCGGGATGATTCCTTTGATCTGTTCGCGGTCCAGCACCCTAGAACTCCTCTCGGTTGGCCAGCTCAGCAGCCCATCGAGGGCATGATGCCCTCGCGGTCACGGCGGATGTCAGCGCCCAGCGCCGCCATCTTGTCGCACAGGCGCTCGTATCCTCGGTCGATGTGGTACACGTCGCCGACCGTGGTGTAGCCCTCGGCGGCCAGACCCGCGAGCACCAGCGCCGCGCCTCCGCGCAGGTCCGTACTGCGAACGGGAGCGCCCGAGAGCTCGCTGACGCCCTTCACCAGCGCGTGGTGCCCCTCGATGCGCACGTCGGCGCCCATGCGCATCAGCTCGTCGGCGAACATGAAGCGGTTCTCGAACACGTTCTCGGTGATGATCGAATCACCGTGCGCCAGCGCCATCAGCGCCATGAACTGAGCCTGCATGTCTGTGGGGAAGCCCGGATACGGCAGCGTCTGCACATCGACGGGACAGATCTCTCCCTCACGGGACACGGTGACACTGTCCGCCGTGACCTCGACCGAGCAGCCCGCCTGTCGCAGCTTCCCCAGTACGAGATCGAGGTGGGTGGGATCGAAACCGCGTGACGGTCACGGGACCGCCGGTGAGGGCACCCGCCACGAGGTACGTGCCCGCCTCGATGCGGTCGCCCACCACCCTGTGGTCGGCAGGGCCGAGGTCGGCGACCCCCTCGACGGTCACGGTCGGGGTTCCGGCGCCGCTGACGTGCGCGCCCATCGAGTTGAGGAACTCGATCAGGTCGACGATCTCCGGTTCCCGGGCCGCGTTCTCGATGACCGTGGTACCCCGCGCGAGCACCGAGGCCATGAGCAGGTTCTCGGTAGCGCCCACGCTTGCGAAGTCGAGGGTGACGTTCGCCGCGAGCGGCCGCCCGCCCTCGGGCGCGGTCGCGTGGATGTAGCCGTGCCCGATGTCGATCTTCACGCCGAGCGCCTGCAGCCCTCGCAGGTGCATGTCGATCTTGCGCGATCCGATGTTGCAGCCGCCGGGCATCGCCACCCTCGCCTCGCCGAGCCGGGCGACCAGCGGACCGAGCACCGCCGTCGACGCTCGCATCTGAGCGACGAACTCGTAGGGCGCCTCGTAGCTGGAGATGGTCGTGGCGTCGATCTCGAGTGCGTGGTCAGTCCGGGCGACTCGCGCGCCAAGAGCCTCGAGCACCTGCGACATCATGTCCACGTCGGCGATATCCGGAACGTTCGAGATTCTGCACACGCCGGGCGCCATGATGGAGGCGGCCATGAGCTTGAGAGCGGAGTTCTTCGCCCCCTCGACTCTGACCTCGCCGGTCAGGCGGCGACCCCCGCGAACTGTGATGGATTCCATGTCCCGAAGGATACCGTACCGAGCACGTGCACTCCTCCCCCGTCATGCTTCCGTGACCTGCCCGGTTCTGGCAGCAAAGAGGCGGGCCCGGTATCCCGGGCCCGCCTCGGCAGTCACACCATGTGAGACGCGTGTCGCTAGCGCTTCTTCTCGGCGGCCTTGATCTGCAGGTCGAACCACTGGAGGTCACGCTCGCACTCGGCGCGCTCGTCGACAGCGTCCTCGGGCAGGGCCGCCAGGCGCTGCTCGATGAGCGCCTTGGACTCACGCGCCCGGCTCGCGTCGATCTGCGAGACCGACACCGCCGCGTCGGCGAGCACGAGCACCTTGTCCTCGTGGACCTGGATGTAGCCGCCGGAGACCGAGAACGTCTCCCACTCGTTGGCCTTCTCGCCGTGCTGCAGCCGGATCTCGCCCGGCGCAAGCTGCGACACGAGCGGGGCGTGCAGCGGCAGGATGCCGATCTCGCCGGTGGTGGTCATCGCGACCGCCATCCGCACCTCGTTCTTGTAGACGATGCGCTCGGGCGTCACGATCTCGCACAGGAGGGTCTTGGCCATGTCGCCCCCTTACACCGTCGCCTTCATCTTCTCGGCGGCCTCGAGGACCTCTTCGATGGTGCCGACGTAGCGGAACGCCTGCTCGGGGACGTCGTCGTGCACGCCCTCGACGATCTCGGCGAAGCCGCGGATCGTGTCCTCGAGCTTGACGTACTTGCCGGACATGCCCGTGAACTGCTCGGCCACGAAGAACGGCTGCGAGAGGAACTGCTGGACCTTGCGGGCGCGCGACACGGTGAGCTTGTCCTCCTCGGAGAGCTCGTCCATGCCGAGGATCGCGATGATGTCCTGCAGGTCCTTGTAGCGCTGGAGCACCTGCTGCACGGCACGCGCGACGCGGTAGTGCTCTTCGCCGACGACGTCGGCCGACAGGGCGCGCGACGTGGACTCGAGCGGGTCGACCGCCGGGTAGATGCCGAGCTCGGAGATCGAGCGGGACAGAACCGTCGTGGCGTCGAGGTGCGTGAACGCCGTGGCAGGCGCGGGGTCGGTCAGGTCGTCGGCGGGCACGTAGATGGCCTGGACCGACGTGATCGAGCCGGTCTTGGTCGAGGTGATGCGCTCCTGCAGCTCGCCCATCTCGGTGGCCAGCGTGGGCTGGTAGCCCACGGCGGACGGCATGCGGCCGAGAAGCGCGGAGACCTCGGAGCCGGCCTGGGTGAAGCGGAAGATGTTGTCCACGAAGAAGAGCACGTCCTGGCCCTGGTCGCGGAAGTACTCGGCGGCCGTCAGACCGGCCAGACCCACGCGCAGGCGCGCTCCGGGAGGCTCGTTCATCTGGCCGTAGACGAGCACGGTCTTCTTGATGACGCCCGACTCCGTCATCTCGTTGAACAGGTCGGTGCCCTCACGAGTGCGCTCGCCCACGCCGGTGAACACCGAGGTGCCGCCGTGCGCCAGCGCGAGGTTGTTGATGAGCTCCATGATGACGACGGTCTTGCCCACTCCGGCGCCGCCGAACAGGCCGGTCTTGCCGCCCTTGATGTAGGGCTCGAGCAGGTCGATGACCTTGATGCCGGTCTCGAAGATCTCGGTGGTCGGCTCGAGCTCTTCGTAGGCCGGAGGCTCTCGGTGGATCGGGTAGTACGCCTCGGCATCCGGCGCGTCCTTGCCGTCGACCGGCTCGCCGATGACGTTGAGGATTCGGCCGAGGGTCGAGGGACCCACCGGCATCTGGATGGCCGCGCCGGTGTCGACGGCGTCCAGGCCACGCTGCAGGCCGTCGGTCGAAGACATCGCGACCGCGCGCACCTGGTTGCCGGGAAGGTGCTGCTGCACCTCGGCGATGAGGTTCACGCGCCCGATGGGCGTCTCGACATCGACCTTGAGCGCGTTGTGGATCGCGGGGATCGAGTCGGCCGGGAACTCAACGTCCATGACCGGACCGACCACGCGAACGATACGTCCCACGTTCATAGGTGCGTCCTTTTCCATCGTTGCCATCTACTCCTCCAATGCGGCCGCGCCGCCGATGATCTCGCTGATCTCGGTGGTGATGGCTGCCTGGCGGGCCCGGTTGTAGCTCCGGGTCAGGGTGGTGATCATCTCCGACGCGTTGTCGGTGGCCGACTTCATCGCCTTGCGGCGAGCGCCGTGCTCGGCTGCTGCCGACTCCATGAGCGCGCGGAAGATCAGCGCCTCCACGTAGCTCGGGAGCAGCGGACCGAGCACCTCCTCGGCGTCGGGCTCGAACAGGTACTCGGCCGACACGTCAGAGCTCTCGGCTGCGTCGTCGAGCACGGTTGATGCTATCGGCAGCAACCGGTGGTTCTCCGGCGACTGGTCCGCAACGTTCACGAACCGGTTGAAGATCACGACGACCTCGTCGATCTCGGCCTCAGAGTAGGCGCGGATGACGTGGTTGGCGATCGACTTCGCGTCGGCGAAGGTCGGCTTGTCCGAGATGTCGCGGTACTGCGCGACCGGCTCGACGCCGCGATACAGGAAGTACGCGGCTGCCTTCTTGCCCACGGTGATCAGGTCCACCTCGGCGCCGGCCTGCTGCATCTCCCGCATGTACGTCTCGGTGAGACGCAGGATGTTGCTGTTGAAAGCGCCGGCCAGCCCGCGGTCGGACGCCACCGAGATGGCGACGACGCGGCGACGGTCCGGCCGCTCCTCGAGGAGCGGGTGAGTCGCGCCGCTCGCATAGCGCGTCACGTTGCCGAGAAGCTCCATCATCGCAAGCGCGTACGGGCGCGCCGCCTCGATGCGCTCCTGCGCCTTCTTGATCTTCGCCGTGGAGACCATCTCCATGGTGCGCGTGATCTGACGCGTGCTCTGCACGCTCACTATCCGCTTCTTGATGTCGCGAAGATTGGCCATCGGCTCTTCGTCCCCTAGCTCTCGACCGCGAACTGGGCCTTGAACTCGGTCAGAGCCTTGCCGAGGGCCTCGGCGTTCTCGTCGGTGAGCTTGAGCTCGGCGACGATGGACTTGCCGATCTCGGGATACGCGCTCTCCACGAAGTCCAGGAACTCGTCGCGGAAACGCTGCACGTGGTCGACGTCGAGGTCGTCGACGTAGCCCTTGGTGCCGGCGAAGATCGCCATGACCTGGCGCTCGACCGGCATCGGCACGTAGCGGCCCTGCTTGAGAAGCTCGACCAGGCGGGCGCCGCGGTTCAGCGTCTGCTGGGTCGACTTGTCCAGGTCGGAGCCGAACTGCGCGAAGGCGGCGAGCTCGCGGTACTGGGCGAGGTCGAGTCGCATCGAACCGGCGACCTGCTTCATCGCCTTGATCTGCGCGTTGCCGCCGACTCGTGAGACCGAGATGCCTACGTTGATCGCGGGGCGAACGCCCTGGTAGAACAGGTCGGCCTGGAGGAACATCTGGCCGTCGGTGATCGAGATGACGTTCGTCGGGATGTAGGCGGACACGTCGCCGGCCTGGGTCTCGATGACCGGCAGAGCGGTGAGCGAGCCGGCGCCGTTGGCGTCCGACAGCTTGACCGCGCGCTCCAGCAGGCGGCTGTGCAGGTAGAAGACGTCACCCGGGTAGGCCTCGCGTCCCGGCGGGCGGCGAAGCGTGAGCGACATCTGGCGGTACGCGACGGCCTGCTTGGACAGGTCGTCGTAGATGCACAGGACGTGGCGTCCCGGGTTCGACTCGCTGGCGGGCTTGCCGTCCGCGCCGTTGTACATGAAGTACTCGCCCATCGCGCAGCCGCCCATGGGGGCGATGTACTGCAGCGGGGCCGGATCGGACGCGTTGGCCGCCACGACGATCGTGTACTCCATCGCGCCGTACTCGGCGAGCGTCTCCACGAGGCCGGCGACGGTCGATGCCTTCTGACCGATCGCGACGTAGACGCAGATGACGTCCTTGCCCTTCTGGTTGATGATCGTGTCGACCGCAACGGCTGTCTTGCCCGTCTGGCGGTCGCCGATGATCAGCTCGCGCTGGCCACGGCCGACCGGGATCATGGCGTCGATGGCCATGATGCCCGTCTGCATCGGCTCGTGCACGCCCTTGCGCTCGACGACGCCCGGGGCGCGAAACTCGACGGGGCGGTAGCCCTCCGCGGCGATGGGTCCCTTGCCGTCGAGAGGCTCGCCGAGCGGGTTGACGATGCGGCCGAGCAACGCCGGCCCCGAGGGGACCTGCACGACGCGGCCGGTGGTGCGCACTGCGTCGTTCTCGCCGATGACCGAGGTCTCGCCCATGAGCACGGCGCCGACCTCGTCCTCGTCGAGGTTGAGGGCCAGTCCGTAGATGGTGTGTCCACTGGCTCCGACGAACTCGAGGAGCTCGCCCGCCATGGCGCCCTTCAGGCCGTCGCAGCGAGCGATACCGTCACCGATCTGCATGACGGTGCCGACCTCACGGACGTCGACCTCAGGCTTGAACGTCTCGAGCTGCTTCTTGAGCACCTCGTTGATCGCGCTTGCACTGATCTGGGTCACTTATGCCTCACCTCCCTGCGATGCGTTCGAGAGCGTGGCGCGCATCGCGTCGAGCTGCGAGGAGAGGCTCCCGTCGAGCACGCGCCCGGCGACGTTGATGCGGATACCACCGAGAATCGACCCGTCCACGCGCTCACGCAGCGTGACCGGGCGGCCGAGAGCTGCGGCGAGCTTCTCGGTGAGTGACGCGCGAAGCGCGTCGGTAAGCGGAATGGCCGTGGTCACCTCTGCGACGACGATGCCGCGCTCGGACTCGGCGATCTCGCCGAACCGATCGGCAATCGTGCCAAGAGAGGCGCCGAGACCGCGCTCGATCGCCAGACTGGCGATGGCGACCGCCTCAGGTGCGACCTGGCCCGAGAAGACGTCGCGGAAGATCGCGCGCTTCTTCTCGGCAGGCAGCGACTCGTCGGCGAGCGCATCGCGCAGCTCGACACTGCCCTGCACGGTCTCGACGACCGTGCGCATCCCGGCGTCGACCGCGTCGACGTCGCCGGCAGCGTTGGCGAGCTCGAAGAGGACCCGTGCGTAGGTCCCGATGCTCTCGCTAGTTGTCATTCAGGCCGCCCACCTCTGCAACGTACTGCTCGATGAGCTTGGCGTGATCCTCGGCCGAGAGCTTCTCGCCGATGAGCTTGCCGGCGACGGCGACCGACAGGCTCGCGACCTCGCCCTGCAGCTCGGCGACGGCGGCCTTGCGCTCGGCGTCCATGACCTCGTGCGCCTTCGCGACGACCGCGGCGGCCTCTTCGTTGGCCTTGGCGACGATCTCTTCCTTCATCGTCTCGGCGACCTTGCGACCCTGCTCGATGACCTTGGCGGCCTCGCTGCGAGCCTCGGCCATCTGCTTCTTGTAGTCCTCGAGCAGGCGCTCCGCCTCGACCTTGGTCTCCTCGGCCTTCTCCAGCGACTCGGAGATGCGCGCCGCGCGAGCGTCGACCATGCCCAGGATCGCCGGCATGGCGAACTTGTAGAGCAGGAAGAACAGGATGCCGAACGCGAGCCACGTGGGCCAGATGTTCGCGGGGTTCGGGTAGACCGACCCCAGTGTCGAAGCGAGTCCGCCGCCGCCTTCGGCGGCCGTCGCCGGCAGCCTCGCTAGCAAATGCCAATTCAGTGAAGAACACGACTGACCTCCGTCCTTTTCGTAGAGGGGCCCTACATCAGGAACGTGAGGACGAAGCCGAGCAGCGCGAGGGCCTCGGTGAAGGCGATCGCGATGAACATCGTCGTCTGGAGGCGACCGGCCATCTCAGGCTGGCGAGCCATGGCCTCGACGGCCTTGCCGCCGATGATGCCGATGCCCAGGCCCGGGCCGATTGCGGCGAAGCCGTAGGCGATACCCTTACCGATGGCGATGAGACCTGCTTCCACTGCATTTCCTCCTTCTACGTTCTACGCCCGCTTCGCAGGCACAGACTTCACTTCTCACAGCGCCCGGGGCTGACCGAGCGCTTGGTTCCCAAGGTGACTAGTGCTCCGACGCGTGGACGGAGCTTTGGATGTAGACGGCGGTCAGGATGGTGAAGACGTACGCCTGTATGAAGGCCACGAAGAGCTCGAAGGCGTACATGATGAGCAGGAAGAGCATCGAGACTCCGCCGACCGCGAATCCACCGATGCCAGCCGGGAGCGCGGGCTGCACGAGCGGCCAGAACATCGCGACGAACGCCGCGAAGATGCCGAGCACGATGTGGCCGGCGAACATGTTGGCGAAGAGTCGAACGGCCAGCGTGAGCGGCCGGACAAGGAAGGTCGAGATGAACTCGAGGATGAACAGGAAGCCGCCGAGCAGGATGCGGCCGGCGAGCCCCATCTCGCGAACACCCGAGGGGATCAGGCTCTTGAAGTAGCCGAAGAAGCCGTTCTTCTTGAAGCCGACCCACACGAAGATCAGCCAGCTCAGCAGCGCCAGCGCGGTCGTGCCGCCGAAGCTGCCGGCGAACGACTTGCCTCCGGGGATGAGCCCGAGGAAGTTCGACACGAGAATCAGGAAGAAGAACGTGGCCAGCAGGCCCGTGTACTTGGGGCCGTCCTTCTCGCCGATCACGTCGACGGACATGTCGCGGATGAACTCGAGGCCCATCTCCATGACGCCGGTGAACCGGCCGGCGGGCGCGAGGTCGGCGGCCTTGCCGCTCTGCTCGGCGAGCGCAAGGCGCTTTCGGGAGCTGTTCGCGGCCACGATCCACATCACCGCGACCACCACGCTCGCGATGAGGAGCCACGCCGTGTAGTTGGTCATGATCGCC
This sequence comes from uncultured Actinomycetes bacterium, assembly GCA_963726325.1. GTDB lineage: Bacteria > Actinomycetota > Coriobacteriia > Anaerosomatales > PHET01 > CAVPCY01. Next base: position 413,753 of record CAVSCA010000002.1, read on the forward strand.
CACTCAACTACCGGCTTCTTGTATTCCATCGTGTAGTAGGGAAGCACCGAGAGCTCGTGAAGCAGCTCGGCGATCTTCTCTTTCAACAACTCCTGGAATTCCACGCGGCCGTCTCCCTCCTAGTGTGCAGCGCCCGAAGGCTTACGGTGACGCTGGAGCCTCGAGTAGCGGACCAGCTCGATCGTGTACAGAACGAAGAAGCCGCCCGCGAAGGAGAGCGCGAACGGCTTGAACCCGGATGGGGCGAGGGACTTGTAGCCCCACAGCAGCAGCGTTGCGACCGCGAGCCGGCCGAACAGCGAGACCGCCACGAGCGCGAGCCCGATGCCGGCATCGTCAGGCCGTACCATCGAGAAGCTCGAGCGGGAAACGAAGAAGAGGCCTGCCGCACACACAAGACCGAGGATGATGCCGACAGCCGGGTTACCGAGTAGGTCGACGATATCGCTCACTACCGTGCTCAGTTGCGCTTCCCCTCTTGCGATGAGACCAAAAGACGCGAATCAGAGCATGCGTTCAGCGAGACATCGGACACCGTGGAAGGTTCTCGCGAGAGGCTCGCGGTGACCAACTGTGCTTCGCCGGACCGCCGGGTAGCCCGACGGCGCGAACATCGTAGCCGAACGCTCACGGTCGGGCAAGACGCTTTCCTCGGCGTGTGGCAACGCATCGCGCGGAGCGCCCGACCTACGCGCGCTCAGCGCGTCAGTGATGCTCGTCGGGCTCCTTGTGAGCAGCCTCGAACAGCCCGATCCACTGCGCCATGAACCCCGTGATTCCCAGCAGCACCACGAACGCCAGCAGGCGGAAGGCGCCCGGCGCGTAGCGCACGGCGTACCCCCCTATCGCAAGTGCGGCGGACCACACGTAGATGATGAGAACCGTCTGGCGCTGGTTGAACCCGCGGGTGAGGAGCCGGTGATGGATGTGGCCGCGGTCCGGCTTGTGAATCGGGCGGTTGCTGCGGATGCGCCTCACGATCGCGGAGACGGTGTCGAAGATCGGCACGCCGATGATGATCAGCGGTACCGCCAAGGCGATGGCCGCGGTCGTCTTCATCACGCCGAGCAGCGAGATCGTCGCGAGCGTGAAGCCCAGAAACATCGATCCCGAATCACCCATGAAGATCGAGGCCGGGTTGAAGTTGTAGCGCAGGAAGCCGACGCACGCGCCGATGAGTGCGGCGGCGAGCACGGCTGCGTCGAGCCGGTTCGCGGGCGCAGCCAGCGCGAGCAGGCTCATGGCGGCTATCGCGGTCACGCCCGCGGCCAGGCCGTCGAGCCCGTCGATGAGGTTGATCACGTTGGCGAAACCCACCAGGTAGACCATCGTGACGGGAACCGAGAGCAGCCCGAGCAGTATGAGGCCGCCGCCGGCCGGACTCCCGATGTAGTCGATCCGCAGGCCCGCCGCGACAACGAGACCGGCGGCGGCGATCTGGCCGAGCAGCTTGACCCACCAGGTCAGATCGATGATGTCGTCGACCATGCCCACGAGGAAGACGAGCACCACGCCCGCGGCCACACCGGCCAGCGAGACATCGCCGTTGGACTCGAGCAGGCCGCCCTTCCACCCCAGACGCGCCTCGCCATACACCTGCAGCGCGATCGCCGCGGCAACGCCCACGAAGATCGCCACTCCGCCCAGCCTGGGTATGGGCACGGCGTGCACCTTGCGCCCTCCGGGCTGGTCGACAAGACCGCGACGCCGAGCGAAGGCGCGCACGACCGGCGTGACCAGGAGCGTCACCAACGCCGCAGTGAGTATGAGCACCGCGTAGTGTCGCGGGCTCACGGGCTGCCCCCCGCCTCAGTCTGTCCGACCGACACCGGCCGAGGAACGACGCCGGCCTCGGCAAGCAGCTCCTCGGAGAGAGGGTCGGGATAGGGGTCGCGATAGGCGATGTCGACGATGCCGGCGTTGAGCAGGATCTTCGCGCACAGCACGCACGGCTGGTGAGTGCAGTACGCTGTCGCGCCGTCGATCGCGATTCCGTGCTTGGCCGCTTGGATCACCGCGTTTTGCTCGGCGTGGATGCCGCGGCACAGCTCGTGGTGGCTACCCGAAGGAATGCCGCGCTGTTCGCGCAGGCAGCCGACCTCCTCGCAGTGTGCGAGCCCTTTGGGCACGCCGTTGTATCCGGTGGCCAGGATGCGCTTGTCCTTGACGAGCACCGCCCCGGTGTGGCGCCGCAGACACGTCGAGCGGCCCGAGACCTGCTCGGCGATCGACATGAAGTACTCGTCCCACGAAGGGCGCGGCATCGCGGGTCCTTCCCCGTCCTACTTGGTGCCGAAGAGCCGGTCGCCCGCGTCTCCGAGACCGGGCACGATGTAGCCGTGATCGTTGAGGTGGCTGTCGACCGCACACGTGTAGATGCGCACGTCGTTGCAGCAGCGTACGACCTCGTCTATGCCTTCGGGTGCGGCGAGAATCACGAGCAGGTTGATGTGCCGAGCACCCTTCTCTCGCAGGAACTCGACGGCTGCAGCCGCGGATCCGCCCGTGGCAAGCATGGGGTCGACGATGAGCACGTCACGATCGGCGATGTCCTCGGGAAGCTTGTGGTAGTACGCGACCGGCTTGAGCGTCTCGGGGTCGCGGTACAGGCCCACGTGGCCCACCTTGGCCGCGGGGATGAGCTCGAGGATGCCGTCCACCATACCCAGACCCGCGCGCAGGATCGGCACCACCGCGACCTTCTTGCCGGCGAGCACTTTGGTGGTCGTCTGGGTGATGGGGGTGGTCACGGTGGTCTCGGCAAGCTGGAAGTCCCGGGTCGCCTCGTAGGCCTCGAGCATGGCGAGCTCCTTGACGAGCTCTCGGAACTCCTTCGCGCCGGTGCCCACGTCACGCAGGATCGACAGCTTGTGCTGTACCAGCGGGTGGTCGACGACTACGACGTTGTCGTGCGAGGCGGGGGTGCTCATCTCGGGGCTCCTTGTTCGCCGGTTCGGTCGGCCTACAGTTCCGGATAGAGCGGGTGCTCGGCGAGCATCGCATCGACGCGCGCTCGGATCGCCGCAAGCGCGCCGGCCTCGTCACGCTTGAAGATCGCATCCGCGAGCAGCCCGCCGATCTCGTGCGCCTCGTCTCGCGAGAAACCGCGCGTGGTCATCGCAGCCGAGCCCACTCTGATACCACTGGTGACAAACGGGCTCTCGGGGTCGTTGGGGATGGCGTTCTTGTTGACGGTGAAGCCCACGTCCTCGAGCAGGCGCTCGGCGTCCTTGCCCGTGATCGATGCCGGCCGCAAGTCCACGAGCAGCAGGTGGTTGTCGGTACCGCCCGAGACGAGCCGCAGGCCCTTGTCGGACATCGCCTCCCCCATCGCCTTCGCGTTGACGACGACCTGCTCGATGTAGCCCTTGAACTCGGGCTGCATCGCCTCTCTGAAGGCGACCGCCTTGGCAGCGATGATGTGCTCGAGCGGACCGCCCTGCAGACCCGGGAAGACGGCCTTGTCCAGCGCGGTCGCCCACTCCTCGGTGCACAGGACGAAACCCGAGCGCGGGCCCCGCAGCGTCTTGTGGCTGGTCGAGCTGACGAAGTCGGCGTAGGGCACGGGGCTGGGGTGCGCGCCCGTGGCGATGAGTCCGGCGATGTGCGCCATGTCGACCATGAGCACAGCGCCCACGCTCTTCGCTATGGCCGAGAAGCGCTCGAAGTCGATCACGCGCGGATATGCCGACGCCCCGGCGATGATCATCCGCGGCTTGTGCTCGTGGGCGAGGCGCTCGAGCTCGTCGTAGTCGATGAGCTCTGTCTCGATGTCCAGCCCGTAGGGCACCACGTTGAACCACTTGCCGGAGAAGTTGACGGGCGAGCCGTGTGTCAGGTGCCCGCCCATCGCCAGGTTCATGCCGAGGACCGTATCGCCCGGTTGGCACACGGCGTAGTAGACGGCCAGGTTCGCCTGCGCCCCGGCGTGCGGCTGGACGTTGGCGTGGTCGGCCCCGAAGAGCTCCTTGACGCGCTCGCGGGCGAGATCCTCTACGACGTCGACCTGCTCGCACCCTCCGTAGTAGCGCTTGCCCGGAAGCCCCTCCGCGTACTTGTTGGTGAGCACGGTTCCCGCCGCCTCGAGCACGGCGAGCGAAACGAAGTTCTCGGACGCGATGAGCTCGATCGAGGTCCGCTGGCGCGCCAGTTCCGCGTCGATGGCGGCGGCGACCTCAGGATCGTGCTCGGGAATGTAGCGCAAGGTCATGTGGCCGTGATTCCTTTCGTTTCGCTTTCGTGTGTCGCGGAGGCCCGCGCCGCTACGCTTCGTCGAGCTCGGCTTGGGTGATCTTGTCGACACGACCCGCGTGTCTGCCCCCTCCGAACGCCGTATCGAGAAACGCGTCGACGATCTCCTCGTTGAGTTGCTCGGGGATGAACCGGCCGGAGACGGCCACTACATTGGCGTCGTTGTGCTCGCGCGCGAGCTTCGCGAACTCGGGGTCTGTCACGTTCACCGCGCGCACGCCGTCGATCTTGTTGGCAGCGATCGCCATCCCCAGCCCGGTCCCGCACACCAGCACTCCGTAGTCGGCTTCGCCCCCGGCAACGCGCTTGGCTACCGCCACGGCGTAGTCGGGATAGTCGACCGACCGTTCCGCCGAGTCGGTCCCCAGGTCCGCCACCTCATGCCCGTGCGACACGAGGTGTTCCCTGAGCTGTTCCTTCTGCTCGAACCCGGCGTGATCCGATCCGATCGCGATGCGCATGTCAGGAAAGGACTTCGCCGTGTGCGGCGGCCATGATCAGCTCGGGGGACACCGCGCCTTCGCGAACGATCACCGGCTCGTCACCGGTGCACAGCACCACCGTAGAGGCCTGCTGGTGCGCCGTCTCACCGCCATCGAGCGCGAGGTCCGCGGCGGTGATGATGCGCGGCTCGACCTCGTCGAAACTGCCCGGAGCCGGGTTGCCATGCGTGTTCGCGGAGGTTGCGAAGATCGGACCGCCGGCAGCCTGCAGCAGCTCCATGACGACCTCGTGATCGGGGCTGCGCAGGCCGATCGTCCCGTCGGCGGCACGGAAGTCACGTGGAACGCGGTCCGATGCCTTCACGACCAGGGTGACGGCGCCGGGCCAGAACGCCTTGGCGAGCCTGTGAGCGTAGTCGGGGACGTCGGTTCCCCAGGTGTCGAGCGCGTCTTCGGTCTCGACGAGCAGCGGGATGGGCACGGTGGCGGGACGTACCTTGACTTCGAAGATCTCGTGCGGGCCGAACTTGGAGTCTGCGAGCGCGCCAAGACCGTACACGGTCTCGGTCGGGAAGACGACAATCCCGCCGTCACGAAGGACCGTGGCGGCGAGATTGATCACTTCTGCCGAGGGATTCTCCGGATCGATTCGGTACTGCTTGGACATCGCAACCGCCTCCTGTTGCCACCGCACTGCTCCGACGGGTGGCCGTCTACGCGCACCTCGCGGTCACGATACGATCGCGCCCTGCGAGATCGGTGACGACCCTGACCTCTTCATACCACTCTAGAGCTTCTTCGGCCGCCGCGGCGACCCTTCTTTCGTCCAGTTCGACAGCGAGCAGCCCGCCATGGGTCAGCCATTCACGAGCCTCGCGCATCAGCCGCCGGAACACCTCGAGCCCGTCTGCGCCGCCGTCCAGCGCAAGGTGCGGCTCGAAGCCGGCGACCTCGGCCGGAAGCTCGGGTACGTCGTCGCTCGGGATGTACGGGGGGTTCGCCACCACGACATCGAGCGCTCCTCTCAGCTCGGACGGCAAGCCGCCGAGCAGGTCGCTTTCGAAGCACGGTGACGCGATCGCCAAGCCCGAGGCGCTCGGCGTTCTCGGCGGCGACCTCGAGCGCGACGGGCGAGACGTCGCCCGCCCATACCCTCGCACCCGCGCACTCGTGCGCTATCGCCAGAGCGATGCAGCCCGAGCCGGTGCCCACGTCGGCGACGAGCACCTCGCTTCGCTCGCCAAGCGCCGAGAGCACCTCACCCACGAGCACCTCGGTCTCGGGCCGAGGAATCAGCACGCCCGGGCGCACCTTGACCACGATGTGCCGAAACGCCACCTCGCCCGTGACGTACTGCAGGGGCTCGCCCGCCGCGCGGCGCCGCACGGCGTCGCGAAGCACGCTACGTTCCTCGGGCGTGAGGGGGCGATCGAAGTACGCGTAGACCTGGACGCGTGACAGGCCCGTCGCCGCAGAGAGCAGCCACTCGGCGCTGCGGCGCGGGTGCTCGTCGCCCTTGTCGGCAAGGTACGCCTGCGTCCACTCCAGGGCCGCTTTGAGCGTCCACGTCTGCTCGGCCACGTGCGCGTGTCCCTTGGCCGTCGCCTAGCCGGCGGCGAACGCCGCGAGCCGCTCGGCGCGATCCGCCGCAGCGAGCCCATCGACGAGTTCGTCGATGGCGCCGGCCATGATCGCCGGGATGTTGTGGACGGTCAGGCCGATGCGGTGATCGGTCACCCGGTCCTGCGGGTAGTTGTAGGTCCGGATCTTCTCCGAGCGGTCTCCCGAGCCGATCTGGCTGCGACGCTGGGCGCCCAGCTCGGCCTGCTGTCTCTCGAGTTCGGCCTCGTAGATTCGTGCGCGAAGCACGCGCATCGCGGCCTCGCGGTTCTGCAACTGCGACTTCTGGTTCTGGGACTGCACGACGAGGCCCGTGGGCAGGTGCGTGATGCGCACCGCCGAGTCGGTGGTGTTGACGGACTGGCCGCCCGGGCCACTCGAGCGGTAGACGTCGATGCGAAGGTCGTTCGCGTTGATCTCGACTTCGACGTCCTCGACCTCGGGCAGCACCGCGACGGTGGCGGTCGAAGTGTGGATGCGCCCTTGGGACTCGGTAACCGGCACGCGCTGCACGCGATGCACGCCGGACTCGAACTTCATCTTCGAGTAGACCTTGTCGCCGCGAACGCGAAACGAGACCTCCTTGAAGCCTCCGGTGTCGCTCTCGGACGCGTCGATCTCCTCGACCTTCCACTTCTGCAGCTCGGCGTAGCGCGTGTACATGCGGTACAGGTCGCCGGCGAAGATCGCCGCCTCGTCGCCGCCGGCCCCGCCCCGGATCTCGACGATGATGTCCTTGTCGTCGTTCGGGTCGCTGGGAAGCATCATGATCCTGAGCTCGTCCTCGAGGTCGGGCACCCGCGCCTCGAGCTCGCGGATCTCCTCGGCGGCGAACTCCTTCATCTCGGAGTCGGACTCGGTGTGCAGCACCTCTCTGGCCTCGTCCAGCTGTTCGAGCACGCCCAGGTACTCGCGGGCCTTCTCGGCGAGGGGGGCTTGCGAACGCTGCTCCTTGGCAAGCCGCGTGTACTCCTTCTGGTCTCCGAGAAGCGCCGGATCGCCGAGTCTGGCGGTCAACTCGTCGAATGCGTCGAGTATCTTCTGGAGCTTCTCACGCATTGCCGGGCTCGCCCTCTTCCTCGCGGGAGATGATCGGCTGCATCGCTGCGATGGCGACCTCGATCATCTCGTCGTCCGGCTCGCGCGTGGTCATGCGCTGGAGCTGCAGACCGGGCCACAGCAGCACCTTCACGAGCGGGTTGTTCGGCCTCGTGCCCGCCCACTTGACGGTGATCTCGTAGGCCAGGCCGGCGACGAGCGGGATGAGAATGAGCCTGGAGACGATCAGCAAGGTGAGTATCTGCCAGCGGTCGGTCCAGCCCATCTCGGCGGCGATCGCGCGAACCGGCACGAGCGAGAACACGAAGATCGCCACGACCATCACCATCAGCAGGAACGAGGTCCCGCAGCGCATGTGCTTGGTCGAGAAGCGCTGGATGGCCTCGGGCTCGAGGTCGATGCCGTGCTCGAACGCGTGGATGGTCTTGTGCTCGGCGCCGTGGTACGCGAAGACGCGCTGGATGTCCTGCAGCCGGCTGATCGCCCAGATGTAGAGGAAGAAGGCCGCGACCCTCAGCACGCCGTCGACCACGTTCCACACGAACGGCTGCACCGTCGCGGGGTTCTTGCCGTAGATGGGCGAGAGGACCAGGTTGGTGAGCAGCGCGGGGCCGACGATGAACAGCAGCACCGCGAGCACGGCACCCATGACCACCGAGAAGCCGATCTCCTTGCCGGAGAGCTGCTCCTCCTCGGACTCGCCGGACAGCGATGCCGAGATGGTGAAGGCGCGCATCGCCAGCGAAAGCGTCTCCACCAGCGCGACCACGCCACGGATGATCGGCTTGCGCATCCAGGTGCGGTTCTCGGCGGCCGAGTGCAGGTCGTGCTGCTCGGTATGGATGGTGCCGTCCGGCGTGCGAACGGCAACGGCCCAGTTGTACTTGCCGCGCATCATGATGCCCTCGAGGACCGCCTGCCCCCCGATGTGCGTGTGCTTGATCGGCGAGTCGAGGCGCTCGACCGCTGTATCGCTCACTCAGGCCTCCCGTTTCGGTGCGCGAGGATAGGGCTCGCCGCACGTCATCTTGCCCTCACGGCACGGACCGCGCCTGCACGACGCGCCCGCGTCCATGAACACGTAGGGCGCCGTGGGCTCGGCAAGGTCAAGCATGTTCAGCGCCAGCTGGCGGATCTCCCACTGCGCGCGCTTGCAGCAGCGCAGCTCGAAGAAGTGGAGCAGCTCGCGCATGTTCATGGTCACGACGATCTTGCTCTCGACCGCGTTGGGCAGCAGGTAGCGCGCGTCTTCGGCGCTCACACCCGCTTCGATCAGATCACGGTATGCACTGAAGGCGGCGGCGTTGGCAGCGTCGAAGCGCTCGCGCAGCGCGGGATCCGCCGCCACTGCCGGCGGCACCACGAAGTAGGGCTCCTCGGCGAAGGACACGTAGCGCTGTGACTGCTGGTTGTAGCTGGCCAGCCGATGGCGGACCAGCTGGTGTGTCATCGAACGCGACACGCCATCGACGGCGAACGTGTAGCTGGCATGCTCCAGCGCCGAGTGATGCCCGCTCTCCATGATCACCTTGAGCACCTTGCGCACCGAGACATCGTCCATGTGCTCCATCAACTCGGCGGCGCCCACCGGGGCGTAGCAGAGCCTCGCCGCCACAGCAACGGCGCGCTCGGGATCAGGCGTGTGATTGAGCAGGCGGACGTCCATGAACGCTCTCCTAGGGCGCGGCAGACTTCGCGTGCTGACGTGCCCTACATAGTGAGAAGGCGCCCCCACGAGCGAAGCGCCTCCCCATTCTAGTCGTGCGTGTGCTGGTGCGCGACCTACTCGGCGCTCTCCTCGACCGGGGCCTCAACGACCTCGGCGGCGGGTGCCTCGTCGACCGCCTCGACCGCGACGTCATCGGCAGCCTCAGCGGCAGGAGCGTCCTCGACGACCTCGGCCTTGGCGGCGTCACGCGCGCCCTTGACCTCGTACTGGGCGGCCTTGGCGGCCTTCTCGGCAGCCTTGGCTCGCGCTCCTGCTTGGCCTGGATGGCGGCTTCCTCGGACGGCCTTGCGACGGGCTTCCTTCTCGGCGGCCTCCTTCTCGAGCGTCGCAGCGGCAGCGTTGCCGAACTTGTCGCTGAAGCGCTGCACGCGTCCACCGGTGTCGACGAACTTCTGCTGACCGGTGAAGAACGGGTGGCACTGGTTGCACAGTTCGACGTGCATCTCGCCACCTGCGGTAGAGCGAGTGGTGAAACGATTCCCGCACGAGCAGACGACGGTCGTCTCCACGTAGTCGGGATGGATTCCTTGCTTCACGTGCGTACACCTCCGAATGGCGGCCTGGTTTCCGACCAGGCCTTCAGGACAGCCGGAAGAGGATAGCACGCGCTGAGGCGCTCCGCCACACCCCGCTCGTGCTGGGGCAACGCTTCCGTGTCGGTCCCGCCGCGCGCGTGAGGCGCAGCAGGTCGTGCGGGAACACTCATGTGGAGTGGTGATTGCCATGAGTATGCATGTACGGTGCGCGATCGTGATTCTCGCTGTGGCGGCGTTGTTGGCGACGGCGGGCTGCGCCCGCCAACCGGTTTCCACCGGGAACTCCAAGGCGACTACGCCGACCGCCACGACGGAACCGACGCTGGCGCCCGAGCCGACTCCGACACCGGAACCGACCACGGCGCCGAAGGCCGCTCCCGAGCCCGGACGCCAGCCCACCCCCGAGCCCGAACGTCCACAGACCACCGAGTCCGTCCGCCTCTACTTCACCCGCGATGAGAAGATCGGGGTTGCCGGACGAGACGTCGTCGTCACCGCCGCCGGCACTTCAGCGGCTGCCGAGGCCGCCATCAGGGCGCTCCTCAAGGGCCCGAGCACGAGCGATCGTGACTACGGACTTCGCAGCGAGATCCCCAAGGGCACCAAACTCCGCGGGCTCACCATCAAGCGCAAGGTGGCGACCGTGGATCTGTCGAAGCGGTTCGCTGCAGGTGGGGGGTCGCTCTCGATGCAGATGCGGGCGGCACAGGTCGTGTGCACGCTGACCCAGTTCTCGGGAGTGCGCTCGGTCGCCTTCAAGCTCGACGGCGAGCGCATCGAGTCCCTCGGCGGCGAGGGCGTGACGGTGGGTCCGTCGGTCGATCGTGACGACTTCGAGGACATGCTCCCCGCGATTCTTGTCGAGAGCCCCGTCCCCGGTCAGAGAGTCACGAGCCCGTTGCGCCTCTCGGGATCGGCGAACGTCTTCGAGGCGCAGTTCAACTCGCAGGTGAGCAGCGCGAAGGGCAAGGTGCTGGCCGAGAAGTCGGTCAAGGCGACGTCGGGCTCGGGCACGCGTGGCGCGTTCTCGACCAAGCTGCGCTTCGATGTCACCGGCTCCACGAAGGGCACCGTGAGCGTCTTCGACATCTCCGAGAAGGACGGCTCGGTCGTCGACCGCGTCGACATCCCCGTCCGACTGAGGCCCTAGCCCCTACAGGTCGTAGCCGTTGCTCTTCTCGGACGCCTTGCGTGCCATCTTCGCCAGGAACTCCATGTTGCTGTTGGTCTGCTTCAGCCCCTTGAGCAGCATGTCCATCGCGCGCTCGGGGTTGTCGATGCCGTGGAGGATCCGGCGAACGCCCCACACGAACGGTGCTTCCTGCTGGTCGAGGATGAGCTCTTCCTTGCGGGTGCCCGAGGTGATGACGTCGATCGCCGGGAAGATCCGGCGGTCGGCAAGACCGCGGTCCAACCGCAACTCCATGTTTCCGGTGCCCTTGAACTCCTCGAAGATGACCTCGTCCATCTTGGAGCCGGTGTCGACGAGTGCGGTAGCGAGGATCGTCATCGACCCGCCGAACTCGATGTTTCGCGCGGCGCCGAAGAACTTCTTGGGCGGGTAGAGCGCGGTCGAGTCGACGCCTCCCGACAGGATTCGCCCGGAAGCCGGCTGTGCGAGGTTGTAGGCGCGCGCGAGACGCGTGATCGAGTCGAGCAGGATCACGACGTCCATGCCGGTCTCGACCAGACGCTTGGCGCGCTCCATGACCAGTTCCGCGACGGCGATGTGCTGATCGGAGGGCATGTCGAACGTCGAGGACACGACCTCGCCGTGGATCGAGCGCTCCATGTCGGTCACTTCCTCGGGCCGCTCGTCGACGAGCAGGCACATGAGGTAGACCTCGGGGTTGTTGGCGGTGATCGCCGCTGCGATGTCCTTGAGCACCGTGGTCTTGCCCGCCTTGGGAGGCGAGACGATCAGACCACGCTGGCCCTTGCCGATCGGAGCGACCATGTCGATGGTGCGCGCCGTGAGGAACTCCGGGCCGTGCTCCATCCGAAGCCGCTCATCCGGGTAGACCGGCGTGAGGTCCGCGAAGCGCGGGCGGCCCTTGGCGGCCTGAGGGTCGATGCCGTTGACCACATCGAGTCGGTGCAGAGCCGGGTACTTCTCGTTGTCGCGAGCAGGACGCACCTGCCCCACAACCAGGTCGCCGCGGCGCAGTTCGTTGCGCCGCACCGTGGACATCGAGACGTACACGTCGCGATCTCCCGGCAGGTAGCCGCTGGTCCTCACGAAGCCGTAGCCTTCGGGAAGGACGTCGAGAACGCCGGAGATCTCGATGAAGCCCTCGGCCTTGACCTTGGCCTCGAGCACCGCGTCGATCAGCTCGTCCTTCTTCTTGAGTGTCTTGGTGTCGAGTTCGAGCTCGGCGCCCATCTCCTTGAGTTCGGCGACGGTCTTGGTCTCGAGCTCGGCTCTGGTGACGGAAGGGGCAGCCTCTTGTGTTGGGCTGCCGCCACCGCGGCGGCCGCGCTTACGGGGACGGGCAGTCACGCGTTCTTCACCTTCTCCCAGTCGGCGAGGAAGGACTCGAGGCCACGATCGGTCAGCGGGTGCTTCACAAGGTTCTTGAGCACGCCGAACGGGACCGTCGCGATGTCGGCGCCCATGAGGGCCGCCTGCGTGGCGTGGTTCGCCGAGCGGATCGAGGCCGCGATGACCTCGACATCGTGTCCGAAGTCGTAGTTGTTCAGCGCGACGACGACGTCGGCAAGCTGCGCGATGCCGTCCTCGCTGATGTCGTCGAAGCGACCTACGAACGGCGAGATGTACGAGGCGCCGGAACGGGCGGCGAGCATCGCCTGCGGCACCGAGAAGCACAGCGTCATGTTGACCTTGATGCCGCGCTCGTGAAGCGTCTTGGTCGCCGCGAGCCCCTCGGGCATCGTCGGCACCTTGACGATGAGGTTCGGCGCGATCTGGGCGAGCTCCTCGCCCTCACGGACTATCTCATCTCGGGTGAGCCCGACGGTCTCTCCGCTGACGGGCCCGTCGACGATCTCGCAGATTCGCTTGAGGTGGCTGTGGAAGTCGGCGAGCTTGCCGCCGACACGCGCGTAGAGCGTGGGGTTGGTGGTCACACCCGAGAGCACGCCCCAGCTCGCCGCCTCCTCGATCTCGGCGATGTCCGCCGTGTCCAGGAAGAACTTCACGTATCCGTTCCTTTCATCCGTGTCCGGCCTGCCGGCCGATGGTGTCTTGTCAGTCCTCTATCGCCGCAGCGACCACGTGCTCGAGCACATCGGCCACCGTACGGTCGAGCTGGTGGCTGTAGATGACGGGTATCCCGTGTTCGCGAGCGAGCTCCTCGATGTAGACGCCAAGCTCCCTGATCGCCCCGAAACCCGTCTTGTAGCGGTCGAGCGGCCGTGTCCCCTCGGTCTGAACCTCTCGGATATAGAAGTGGCTCAAATGCGACTGCTCGTCATCGACGCCGATGACCAGCTGCACAACCCGCGCGTTCTCGAACTGGCTGTGGTCGAGGTATCCCGGCACGAGGTGGATGCCCTCTATCACCATCGACGTGCCCTCGAGCACTGCGCGGTCGATCAGGCTCTTCACGCCCGATGTCACGACAGCGGTTTGCTCGCGGAAACCTACGATGACGGGATTGGCGCCCTGCGGCACCGGGACTCGCAGACCACGCCACGCGTTGAACGCGCTTTCGTAGATCGCGGGCATGAGGTCGTGGCTGAATATACCACGCATGACTTCGCGTATGGAATCCGTCGACGAAATGCGCGTGATGCCGAGCCGGTGAGCGACCTCGGTGGCGATGGTCGACTTGCCCACTCCGGTGGTTCCGCCGATCAGAACGATCAGCGGCCGATCGAGGCTGGCCGCGCGTCTCAGGCGCAGGTAGCGCCGAGCTTGCTCCTCCCCGGCCATGCGCTCCAGGTACTCCGCGGACATGTCGCGAAGCCGCTCGCTCGAGATGCTGAACTCCTCGCGCGCGCGCAGGTCCTCCTGGATCGCGCTTGCCACCTCGTACGCCCTGCTGGGCGCAAGTCCCGTCGCCGTGAAGGACTGCGCGAGCAGCCCCTTGCTGAACGGCAGGCCGTGGGCCTTGTCGGTGATGGTGATGGTGGGCTGTCGCTCCGGCATTCTAGATCCCGCCCTTTCTCAGGCCGCCCCGCTCGATCGCGAGGTCCGCCGCGCGCATCACCAGCGCGCCGAGGTCGTGCCCGTCGACCGCGACCGGCACGTTGTCGCACAGTACCGTGGGCACGCCCGCCTGCTCTCCTGCTGCCGCGACGACGTCGATCGCCGCGGCCTTGAGCTCGGTCACCAGGGTGTCGAACGCGCCAGCGTGTCTCGCGAGGTCCTCGCGCAGCCGGCTCCGGTCGCTCAGATGCGTGCTCACCGCAACGACCTCGGCACCGTACTGCTCGGCCAGGTGCGACGCGAGTCGCGGAGCCACCGACTCCGGAGCTGTCGTGGCGAAGAAGACGCGTCGTCCCTCGATGGGCTCGAGTGGAGCGGGCCGGAACGTCGTCGCGACCACAGGAACGTCGGGCGCGAGCTCGGCGATCGCCGCGCGCAACTCCGCGACATCGGCCGCGCTCGCGAGCGGCTCCTCGGCGGATGCGAGAACGACGAGGTCGGCGCGCGCGAGCCGGTACGGACCGAAGTAGTCGCGCACGTAGCCCACTCCGCGCCCGGCCCCGATCACGATGATCGAACGCGTCCGCGAACACCGGCGGGATAGCCGCTCCCGAGCCCTCGAGAACCACGAGCTCCTTGCCCAGCGAGTCGGCGAGGCGTGCGCCTTCCGGGACGTTGCTGAAGAACGTCTCGCCGGCCATACCGCCGCCGCACCGCCGGCATCCCACCGTGGTCACGCGACTCATCACCGCGTCCTCGTAGTTGTCACTCGACGCGTGCTTGCCCTGGCGAGCGAGTGCGAGCAGGTCCGGCGTGGTCAGCTCGACGCGCTCGCCGTGGATGAGCTCAGGCTCGGCGGGGCCGCCTCGGCCCATCGCCAGCACCACGATGTCGCGCCCCGAAGCCTTCAGCAGCCGGGCGATGTATGCCGAGACCGAGGTCTTGCCCACGCGCTTGCCCGTCCCGATGATGCCGAGCGCCGGAGTCGAAGTCGTCACCAGGTCGCGCGGCGGCGTGAACGAGAAGTCCGCTCCCCGGTAGGCGACACCGCGCTCGAGCGCGACCGAGGCCAGCCGGAAGCGGTCCGCCGAGGAGAGCACCGGCTCGTCGGAGAGGTCCACGAGCTCGTCAGGTGCGAACCGCTCGATCGCCGAGCGAATCGCGTCCTCGGGCACCTCCGCGGTCACGACCGGCACGCCGTAGGTCTCGAGTCCTCGGTCCAGATCGACCTTCTCGGTCCCGCCGATGAACGCAGCGCCCACGACCTCGCCGCGCTTCGCGAGCTCGGTCAGCGCGAAGCGCACCACCGGCGGGTAGTGCTCGCCGTCGATCAGCGCGACGAGGCGACTCACGGCTGCGGACCTTCGTCGAGCACGTAGCCGGTGGCCGGCGGTCCCTCGTGGGGACGCCAGCGGCAGTAGCGCTTGTTCACGTCGCGGAAGTCGGCGACGACCTCGGCGTCGACGTAGGGCTCTTTGAGCAGCACGCGCACGTGCGAGCGCTCGTGGATCTCGATGATGTTGTAGCAGGGGCGGACCCGGCCCCTGAGCCTGTGCGTGCAGCACGTGCCCGCGTTGACGATGAGCATGTCTTCGAGCCGCCAGACGTTGGGCACGTGCTTGTGGCCGCACAGGACCAGATCGACCCCGCAGTTCGCCAGCACGCGCAGCAGGTCGCCCGCGTCGTGCACGATGTTGCGCTCTCTGCCCGGTGCCGGGCACGGGCACCAGATGGTGGTGCATGGCGAGCACCCGGAACTCGTCGTCGTCGATCGCGAAGTGCTCCTCGACCCAGTTGTGGCGCTCGCGACCGACTCGCCCGGTGTCGAGGTCCGGCTCGCTCGAGTCGATGCCGAGCACGCGCGTGCCCGAGTGCACCAGCTCGACGCTGCGTGCGCCGAACAGGTCCGAGAAGTGCTCGTCGCCGACGTTGCGCGCGTCGTGGTTGCCCATCAGCACCACTCGACGGTCGCACGCGATCCGGTCGATGAGGTTGTGCGCCAGTTCGAACTCGTGATGGAAACCCATGTCGGTGAGGTCGCCGGTCACAACCACGATGTCCGGGCACAGCAGATTGAGCTCGTCGATGACGCGCTTGGCGAGCGTGGGGATGTGATAGCGCGACCCGCAGTGCAGGTCGGAGATGTGCGCGATGACGGTCGGTGTTCCCACGCCGCCTCCCCTCGGTTGGTCCACGGCCGCTAGCGCGGCAGCCCGCTTCTCACGGCCGAATCGCGGTCCTGCAGCAGTGCGTCGATCTGGTCGAGGCGCCTGGCAAGCCCGAGGAACGAGCCGAAGATGTCCTGGAACTCGTCCTCGTAGGAGGTCACATCGTAGTCACCGCTGATGCCGCCGCGCTTCGCGGCCGCGTCGAGCGCGTCTTCCAAGGTCCCGATCTTGTCCACCAGGCCCAGTTCCTTGGCGCGCGTGCCGTTCCACGCCCAGCCCGTGGCAAGCGTCTCGACCTCGGAGCGCGGCATGTCCCGCCCGTCGGCAACGATATCGATGAACTGGTCGTACGCGTCGTCGACCTCGCCTTGGATGAGCGCCTGCTCCTCTTCGGTCAGCGGTCGGTACGGGCTGCCCGCATCCTTGTACTTGCCTGCGGTGATCACTTGGAACTCGACGCCCACCTTGTCGAGCAGCCCGCTCACGTTGGGAATCTCCGAGATCACGCCGATGCTGCCCACCGACGATCCGGGCATGGCCCAGATCTCATCGGCCTGCGACGAGGCCATGTACGCTCCGGACGCGCCCACGTCGCCCACCGAGACCACGACCGGCTTGGTGGACGCCTTCACGTACGCCGCGACCTCCTCGCTCGCCGCGACCGTACCGCCGGGTGAGTCGACCCGAAGAACGATCGCCTTGACCGACTCGTCGTCCTCGGCCTGGTCGAGCAGGTCCTTGAACGACTCGGGCGTGACGTAGCCGTCCACAGGCGAGCCCGTTCCCGCGATGACTCCGTCGATCCGGATGACGGCGACCGAGTCGCCGAAGCTCGCCGAGGAGAACATGTCGCGGTTGTCACCGAACAGCAGCGCCAGCGGCCACACGCACGCCGAGACCATCAGGAGCAGCCCCACGCAGATGCCCACCGTCCACCAGATCCACGCGCGGCTGCGGCGGGGTGGCCGCGGCGGTGCGCTCGGCTCGGCAACGGGCGGGACCGGCGGCGTGGACGGCGGCCTGAGTCTGGCCGGCAGGCGGGACGGGCGAGCGGAACCTGCGGGGGATACTGCTCGGTCATCGGCGACCTTCCGGGGGATGTGCACGACGCCGCGAAGGGCGGGTGCGGGGATACCAGTGATTCTTCCCCACCCATGAGGCGGGGTCAACACGGCTCGAGGCGCCTAGAGCATCCGTGCCCCGGCGCGGTCCACCCGAAGCGCCTGCGGAGCCAGGCGGCCCCCGAGTTCGCGGATACGATCGGCGGCGCGTCCGGCAACCTCCTCGGCAAGCGCATGCGCGGCTTCGTCGGTGTCCCCGGCGACGAGCCCGATGACCGTGGGGCCGGCACCGGAGAGCGCCACACCCGCAGCGCCGGCATCGGCCAGGATGTCGTGGACGACCTGCGAGGTCGGCGACGGCTGCCGCGCGGTACGGCTCGTGCAGGCGGTCCGCGAGTGCAGCGCCCAGCAGCTCCGGGCGCCCGGTCGCGATGGAGGCGGCCAGCAACCCCGCGTGAGCGACGTTGAAGGCGGCGTCTTCGTGCGGGACGGCGTCGGGCAGCATCGCGCGGGCGGTCCGCGTCGCGAGCTCGCCCACCGCCGGCACGACCACGGCAGCCAGCCCGCGGGCGGGCTCGAAGCGCGCGCATCGGGCCAGGCCGTGGTCTCGCCAGCACACCGTGAAGCCGCCGAACAGCGCGGCCGCGACGTTGTCGGGATGGCCCTCGAGCTCGGCGGCGAGCTCCAGCATGCGCACGGGGCCGAAGTCGGCTCCTGCGAGCGCCTCGCCCAGCAGCAGTCCGCCCACGATCGCCGCCGAGGAGGAACCCAGGCCGCTGCCGGTGGGCACGTTGTTGGCGCAGCCGATCTCGGCGCGCAGCTCGGGGTGGCCGGCCTCGGCGAAGGCGCGCGCCATCGCAACGGCGGCCAGGTTGGTGCCGTCGGTCGCGAGCGTGCCCGCGCCCGCGCCCGCAACGTCCACGCGCCACTCAGCGGCCAGCTCGGCCTCGAAGCGGTTGTGCAGCTCGAGCGCGAGGCCGAAGCTGTCGAAGCCCGGGCCGAGGTTGGCCGAGGTCGCGGGAACGAGGACGGCGGCGCCCACGGACTACAACGCCTCCACGCGGATGACCGCGGAGATCCGGTCGACCGAGTCGAGCGACTCGATCTCAGCCAGCGCCGAGCGCACCGCCGACTCGCGGGCCTCGTGCGTCACGTAGACGATCTCGGCCACGCCCGCCTCGGCACGCTTCTGGATGACCGAGGCGATCGACACCTCGTGCTCGCCGAAGACGCTCGCGACCGCAGCGAGCACGCCGGGCCTGTCGGCGACCTCGAGGCGCACGTAGTAGCCGGTCTCGAGTTCCGAGATGTCGCGGACGGGCAGGTGCTCGGTGCAGGTGCAGCCCACCAGCGGCGCGCATCCGCCCTGGATGCGGCGCGCGACCTCGATCAGGTCGCCCACCACCGCCGAGGCGGCCGGAAGCGAGCCCGCGCCCTCGCCGAAGAACATCGTCTCGCCCACCGAGTCGCCTACGACGTAGATGGCGTTGTACACGCCGTTGACCGAGGCGAGCGGATGCGAGTTCGGGATCATGGTCGGGTGCACGCGGACGTCGATGCCGGTGTCGGTACGCCGGGCGATCGCGAGCAGCTTGATGGTGTGGCCCATCTCGGCGGCGTAGACGATGTCGGCCGGCGAGAGCGCACGGATGCCCTCGGCGGGCACCTGGCTCATGACCACGCGGCTGTTGAACGCGATGGAGGACAGGATCGCGATCTTCGCCGCGGCGTCGAGCCCGTCGACGTCGGCGGTGGGGTCGGCCTCGGCGAAGCCGCGGGCCTGAGCCTCGGCAAGTGCGGTGCCGTAGTCGAGCCCATCGTCGGTCATGCGGGCGAGCATGAAGTTGGTCGTGCCGTTCACGATGCCCATGACCGTGGTGATCTCGTTGCTGGTCAGAGAGTGCTTGAGCGGCTCGATGATCGGGATACCGCCGCCGACACTCGCCTCGAAGCGCACGTCGACGCCGTTGGCCTCGGCAGCCGCCATGACCTCCTCGCCGCTGCTGGCGAGCAGCGCCTTGTTGGCGGTGACCACGCTCTTGCCGGCGCCAAGCGCGGTGAGCACGACGTCGCGCGCGACACCGGTTCCGCCGATCAGCTCGATGACGACGTCGAGTGACGGATCGTCGATGAGCGCGAACGCGTCGGTGGTGCACGCCTCCGGGTCGAGGCCCAGCTCGGCGAAGCGCGACTCCACGCGGTCGGCGAACGCCACCAGCTCGATGTCGACGCCCGCGCGGGAACGGAAGTCCTCGCGGTGCCGACGCAGTATCTCGACGACGCCGCTTCCAACGGTACCCAGGCCGATGAGGCCGACGCGAACGGTGCGCATGTGACTGCCTTTCGAGGTATCGCCGCGCCACCAGCGCGGCTGGCCCATTGTACCCGAGCCGAGCGACACCCTCCGACCGGCATGCGAGGCCGCGATCGCCGCGCCCAGTGCGCCCGCTGGGTCCGGTGTGCTGGAAGTCACACGTATCGTGCGCGCGACTCTCACGGGCGGTCGCGCCCGGTCCGATAACGCTGACCTGGGAGCCGCCGCGAGACGCCTTGTCGCAGGGTCGGACGGGTGGCCCGGAACAGGGCAGCACACGCAAGCCACGGAGGGAGCATCAATGAGACAGATGCCCAGATTCACGCTCATCGCTACGTGCGCGGTCGCCGCGCTCACCATCGGGTGGGCCTCAGCGGCCTTCGCGTACACCACGAAGTCGGCCGCCTGCTCCACATGTCACGGAACGTCGGCAGCCGTGACGGTCGAGGCGATCCAAACCGCCAACGACGGTGCGAACGCCACCTACAGGGTCACCGTCTCGAACCCCTACGGTGTCGCCGGCTGGGCCGTCATCGCCGACGGGGTCAACATCGTGCGCGACAGGTCCGCAACCGGAACGTTCCGCGTTGCCGTCGGTGGCACCTACACCGTGTGGGGCGTCAGCAATGGCGCAGCCGGCGAGGGCGCTGCCTCGGTGCAGATCAGCCCGGTCGCACCGCCGCCTGCGCCTCCAGCGCCTCCGGTCGAGCCCCCAGCGCCTCCAGCACCTGCCGGCCGAGCCGCCCGCGCCTCCAGCGCCTCCGGTCGAGCCGCCTGCGCCTCCCGCGCCTCCTGCGCCACCCGTCGAGCCGCCCGCACCGCCGGCTCCGTCCGACGAGACCACTCCGGTCAGCACCGGCACGCTCAAGATCCACCTCGAGCGCCACGGCAAGAACCACCGCTACACGATGACCCTCGTGAACGCGGACACCGGCAAGACCATCACCGTCAAGGGCAAGCGCAGCGAGATCGTGCTCAAGAAGGTGGAGTACGGGACCTACGCACTCACGCTCCAGGTCGGCGACAAGACGTACACGAAGAACGTCGTGATCGAGAAGCGCAAGACGAAGGTGACGATCAAACTCGCGAAGCCATCCAAGCATCACAGGAACTCGCACGGACGCGACCGTGGCAAGGGCGGGAAGAAGAAGTAGCAGCATCCGAAGCAGCACGCGCGCCGCGACTCTCGGCGTGACAATCACACCAGATGTGGGGCCGGTATCCGATGGGGTGCCGGCCCCGCCGCCGTTCCTCAGATCCGGCTGGACAGCGACGAGCGAACGCTTCGGAGTATCCTCACGCCAACGGCACACGATTCAGTCGGAGGAGCAGATGAGCGTCTTGTCGCTTTGGGTATGGCCGCTGGCGGCAGCCGTCCTGACCACCGTGTTCACCGTATTGCTCGCCCGACAGTACCGGCAACGCCGCAAACCACACCAGCTCGCATGGACCATCGGTTTCGCGATGTGGGCTGCAGCGTCCTACATGGAGTTCGCGGCCATCATGCTCGGCGCATGGCCCGCGTGGCTGTACCGCTTCTACATCATCACGACCGCCGCGTTGGTGCCCGTGCTGGGCTACGGGACGATCCGGCTCATGGCCAAACGCGCGTGGTGGGGCTGGGCCTACATCGCCATCAACGTAGCGCTGGTGGGCGTGTTCGCCTTCGGCATCTTCACGCACCCGATGGATCCGGCCGAGCTTGCGAAGGCGAACGTGGCCAGCTACGCGGCGCTCGGCCCCAAAGGCACCTTCCCGCGCATGCTCTCGGCGTTCATCTCGATTCCCGGCGCCTTGGTGCTGTTCTACGGCGCCATCCACTCCATCTTCCTGTTCATCCGCAAGAAGGAGTACGCCTACCGGGTGTGGGCCAACGTGCTCATCGCGGCCGCGACCTTCGTGATCGCCGCCGCAGGCGGGCTCGCGGCAACCGGCGACCCGCGGCTGTTCTACGTCGCGGAGCTCGTGGCCGCAGGGCTCTACCTCTGGGGCTTCCTGCTCGCGAGCGACCTGAAGAAGGGCGCCGCGGCCGCGAAGGCGGCGAGAGCAGCGAGCGCACCCGCCGAGACGGACTAGGCGCCGCCTCCCGATACCCAAGCGAGGTAGTCGGCCAGATCCTCGTTGCGCCCCGTCTCGCCATAGCCGGTCAGTTCCCGGCGGTACTCGGCGGCGGCGATCAGATCGCGCGGGTCCGCGACGCCCGGCCTCGACCCACAGCGCCAGCTTGGCCAGGTCCCCCCCGCTCACCTTGATCGCCGCAAGCATGAGCCGGCATGCGGTCTCGTCGGCCTCGGGCGGGCAGTCGGGATCGGGCGCGAGCGCAGCGAGCGCGATCGAGGCCGCGTAGACGTCGTCTGCCGAGAAGGCCTCGCGCAGCCGCGCGTCGACGGTCGCCGAGGTCCACCAGACGGCCTTCTCGGCGATCTCGTCGCGCTCGGGCGCGGGCATGCGTTCCGTCGCCGCCGCTCACGCGCCTACTCGACCTCGCACTTCATGAGGTCGGCGTAGGTCTCGCGGCGAATCACCCAGCGCCACTCGCCGTCGCGCACGAACACGACGCCCGGGCGGACGTTCTTGTTGTAGTTGCTGCTCATCGACTGGCAGTAGGCGCCCGTCGCACACACGCACAGAACGTCGCCGGCCTCGGGGCATTGCAGCGGCGCGTCGCGCACCACGATGTCGCCGCTCTCGCAGTGCTTGCCCGCCACGGTGGCGACCATCTCGCGCGGCTGGTCGGCCTTGTTGGCGATGAGCGCCTCGTAGTGCGCGTCGTAGAGCGCGGTGCGGATGTTGTCGTTCATGCCGCCGTCGACCGCGACGTACGTGCGGATGTCCGGGATCTCCTTGACCGTGCCCACGGTGTAGAGGGTCACACCGGCGTTGGCCACGATCGAGCGGCCCGGCTCGACGGCCATCCGCGGCACCGCGAGGCCGTGCTTCTCGCACTCCTCCTTGATGCCGTCGACGACGACCTTGCCGAACTCCTCGACCGTCGAGGGCTCATCGGGCACGCCGTACGCGACGCCGAGGCCGCCGCCCACGTCGAGCATGCGCACCGCCACGCCCGTCTCGGCCTGGATCTCGCGCATGAAGTCGACCATCTTCGCGATCGCGGCGTGGTAGCTGTGCAGCGCGAAGATCTGGCTGCCGATGTGCATGTGCAGGCCCTCGAACTCGATGCCCGGCAGCTCGACCGCGCGCTTGACCGCCTCCATCGCGAGCCCCTGGTTGAGGCCGAAGCCGAACTTGGAGTCCTCGGCGCCGGTCATGATGAAGTCGTGGGTGTCGGCCTCGACGCCCGGGGTGACGCGGATGAGCACCCGCTGGGTCACGCCACGATCGGCGGCCAGCGCCGAGAGGCGCTCGAGCTCGTCGAAGTTGTCGACCACGATGCGGCTCACGCCTGCGTCCAGGCACTCGGCGAGTTCCTTCGGCGTCTTGTTGTTGCCGTGCACCTGAACGCGCGACATCGGGAACCCGGCGCGAAGCGCGTAGGCCAGCTCGCCGCCCGAGGCGCACAGCAGGCAGCAGTCCTCCTCTTCGACCAAGCGGATCATCGCAAGCGACATGAAGGCCTTGCCGGCATAGACGACGTCGACGTCGCGCCAGTGGTAGCGCGTCCACTTCACGTACTCGGAGAGCTGGTGGCGGATGGTCGCCTCGTCCATCACGTAGAGCGCGGTGCCGGCCTCGCGCGCGAGCTCGACCGTGTCCACGCCGCCGATCCACAGGTGGCCGCCTTTGACCTCGGCGGTCATCGGCAGAACGCGACATCAGGTCGTGGCCGGTCTTGAGGTCGGCGACGGCCGGCTCGCGTGGCGTGGATGGCTTGCCCATGCTCTCTCCCCTTGTGCCCGAAGGCACGTTGTGTCCGTCCGGTGCTGTCCCGCGCGTCCTACATCCGCTCGGGCGCGCTCACGCCAGAAGCCCCAGCACGCAACGAAG
Organism: uncultured Actinomycetes bacterium; assembly: GCA_963726325.1. GTDB lineage: Bacteria > Actinomycetota > Coriobacteriia > Anaerosomatales > PHET01 > CAVPCY01. The sequence continues at coordinate 436,990 of CAVSCA010000002.1, forward strand.
CGCGCGCCTGGTCGCGTCGACCGCGTACAGGCGCGCGGCCGTGAGCGCCGGCGCGTCGGGGTCGACCACTCGGCACTGGGTGTAGAACTGGTGGAACGTCGCCGCCAGGTCCTCGGCGTAGCGCGTGAGCTTGTGCGGCGCGAGGTCGCGCGCGGCGATCTCGACCACGTCGGAGAACTCGGACAGCGCGCGCATGAGTGCGAGCTCGGCCTCGGCGGTGAGCGGCGACAGATCGGTGTCGGCCGCCACGAGGCGCTCCGCGAGCTCGTCGGCCGCGGCAGCGTCGTCGCCCGTACCCGCAGCAGCGGCGGCCTTCGCCAGGATCGAGCAGATGCGCGCGTGGGCGTACTGCACGTAGTAGACGGGGTTGTCGGCGGACTGCTGCTTGGCGACCTCGATGTCGAAGTCGACCTGCTGGTCGGTGGAGCGGCGCAGGAACCAGTAGCGCGCGGCGTCGGCGCCCACGTCGTCGAGCAGCTCCTCGAAGGTGACCATCTCGCCGGTGCGCTTGCTCATCCGTACGGGCTCGCCACCGCGCAGCAGGTTCACGAGCTGGCCGATCACCACGTCGAGCTGGCCCTCGTGGCCCAGCGCCGCGCACGCCGCCTTCATGCGGGCGACGTAGCCGTGGTGGTCCGCACCCCAGATGTTGATGACGCGGTCGAAGCCGCGGTCGAACTTGTCCTTGTGGTACGCGATGTCGGCGGCGAAGTACGTGTACTCGCCATCGGCCTTCACCAGCACGCGGTCCTTGTCGTCGCCGAAGTCGGTCGAGCGGAACCACACCGCGCCCTCGTGCTCGTAGATGTAGCCCGCCTCGCGCAGCGCCGCGATGCCCTGCTCGACCTCGCTGGGACCGCCGTCGGCGCCCGGCGCGTGCAGCGTGCGCTCGGAGAACCACACGTCGAAGTCGACACCCACGCCGTGAAGCACTCGCTTGAGGTGAGCGAGCACCTGCGCGTACGCCTTCTCCTTGAAGTGGGCCTCGCGCTCGCCGGACGGGGCGTCGGCCCAGATCTCGCCCTCCTCGGCGAGGATCTCGCGCGCGATCTCGGTGATGTAGGCGCCTTGGTACCACTCGTCGGCGAACTCGACGGTTCGGCCGCACAGCTCCAGATAGCGCGCGGCCACGGACTTCGCGAAGATGTCCATCTGCACGCCGGCGTCGTTGATGTAGAACTCGCGCTCGACGTCCCAGCCGGCGTGCGCCAGGACGCGCGCCATCGAGTCGCCCAGCGCCGCCCAGCGGCCGTGCCCCACGTGCATCGGACCCACCGGGTTCGCCGAGACGAACTCGACCTGCACCCGTTTGCCGCCTCCGGCGTCGATGCGACCGAAGTCGCGGTCGGCCTGGCGGGCGTCGCGGAGCACGCGCTGAAGCGCCGAGGCCGAGAGCCGCAGGTTGATGAAGCCGGGACCCGCGATCTCCACGGCGGCGATGTCGGGGTGCTCGGCGATGCGCGCCGCCACGATCTCGGCGATCTGCCTCGGCTGCATGCCCGCGGCCTTCGCGCAGCGCAGCGCCACCGTGGTGGCCCAGTCGCCGTGTGACGCGTCGCGAGGACGCTCGAGACCGGGGTCGGGAAGCTCGGTGAGCGCCAGCTCGCCGGCCGCGACGGCATCGGCAACAGCGGTGGAAACGAGCTGCGAAATGGCTTCTCTCACGACTGTGTGCCGACCTCTCACGGGCGCGAACGGGTGGCGTTCAGGGTACCCGAATCGTCGCTGCGACTCAAAGGGAGTACCGCCTTCGAGACCTGCCGCACGACGCCGGGTACGGGTATCATCGATCTCGCATCCGCGGGCGTGTCCGCGCGCATGCCAGCCGCTCGCGGCTGTGCGCGACCCGCCGACCGAAGTGGCCCGCCCGCTCGCAGGGTGGCTCGCTGCACGCCGGGGATGCGAGACCGTACCCTTCCTGGTACACGAATGACCCGTCACGACTCGCACGCAAGCCGACGTGAGGATGGCTTCGATGCACCGATGCACGTGTGCCGATGAGACCTCGGAAGCAGTCGACCTGCGGCTGCTCGAAGCGGTTCTCGAGCGACATGCCCAGGAGGCCGGCGCCCTGATCCCCGTGCTGCAGCAGGCGCAGGAGGCCTACGGCTACCTGCCCCGACCGGTGCTTGCCGCCATCGCCGACGCCCGCAAGGTGCCCTTCTCCGAGGTCTACGGCGTGGCGACGTTCTACACGCAGTTCCACCTGGAGCCACGCGGGAAGACCATCGTGAAGATCTGCCACGGTACCGCCTGTCATGTCGCCGGCGCCCCCGAGGTCACCCGAGCGATCACCGACGAGCTGCAGACCAAGGTCGGCGAGACCTCGGATGACCTGCGCTTCACGGTGGAGGCGGTGGCCTGCGTGGGCTGCTGCGGTCTGGCCCCGGTCGTGGTCGTGGGCGAGGAGACGCACGGGCAGCTCGACGCGACGAGCGCCCGGGCGCTGGGCAAGCGGGTCTACCGAGGAGCGCCGCAGTGAGCGCTGGGCCCACGACGATAGAGCGCGACCGCACCGGGACCATCGAGGTGCGTGTCTGCGCGGGCTCGGGATGCGTCGCGGGCGGCTCGCTGGCCGTCGCCGAGCGCTTCGAGGAGGCGCTGGCCCAGCGCGGCGCCAGCGAGCGGGTCAAGGTCGTGCGGACCGGCTGTCACGGCCTGTGCGCGCAGGGTCCGGTGGTCGTCACCTCACCCGCAGGGCGTCTTCTACCCGGGAATCACCCTGCACCGCGTCGAGCAGATCGTCGAGGCGCTCGTCACCGACTCGCCCCCGGTCGAGGCGCTGCTCTACCGCGACAGCGAGGACGCCGAACCCATCGCGCACTACGCCGAGATCCCGTTCAACGCCCGCCAGCACCGCATCGTCCTGCGCAACTGCGGCGTGATCGACCCCGAGAGCATCGACAGCGCGCTGGCCGCCGGCGCCTACTCCGGCCTCAGAGCGGGCGATCGAGCGAGATGACTCCCGAGCAGGTCATCGAGACGGTCAAGGCCTCAGGGCTGCGCGGCCGAGGAGGCGCGGGCTTTCTCACCGGCACCAAGTGGCAGCTCGCGCGCGAGGCCGACGGCGATCTCAAGTACATGATGTGCAACGCCGACGAAGGCGACCCCGGCGCGTTCATGGACCGCAGCGTCCTCGAAGGCGACCCGCACGCGGTGCTCGAAGGACTCGCGATCGGCGCGTACGCGACCGGCGCCAGCGAGGGCTTCGTCTACGTTCGGGCCGAGTACCCGCTCGCTGTCAGGCGGCTGCGCATGGCGATCCGCGACGCCGAGGAACGCGGGTTTCTCGGCAGCGACATCATGGGAAGCGGCTTCTCCTACACGGTGCACGTCCGCGAGGGCGCCGGCGCGTTCGTGTGCGGCGAAGAGACCGCGCTCATCGCCTCGGTCGAAGGCCATCGCGGCATGCCGCGTCCTCGGCCCCCCTTCCCCACCACATCGGGACTGTGGGACCGCCCAACCTGCATCAACAACGTGGAGACGCTCGCGAACGTGTCGTGGATCGTGAGCAACGGTGCCGAGGCGTACTCCTCGATCGGCGAAGGCGACAGCAAGGGCACCAAGGTCTTCGCGCTCACCGGCAAGGTGCGCCACAGCGGGCTTGTCGAGGTGCCGTTCGGGCTCACCGTCAACGAACTCGTCAACGATATCGGCGGCGGATGCCAAGGGGGCGTCGCCACCAAGGCGGTGCAGATCGGCGGACCGAGCGGGGGCTGTCTGCCCGCCGAGCTCTTCGACACCCCGATCCAGTACGACACGCTCGCGCAGGCCGGGGCGATCGTGGGCTCGGGCGGCATGGTCGTGGTCGACGAGACCACCTGCATGGTCGACCTCGCCCGCTTCTTCCTGACGTTCACGCAAGACGAGTCGTGCGGCAAGTGCGTGCCGTGCCGCGTGGGCACGAAGCGGATGCTCGAGATCGTCACGCGGATCACCGAGGGCAAGGGGCAGGACGGCGACATCGAGACGCTCGAGCACCTCGCCGGCGTCATCAGGTCGACGTCGCTGTGCGGGCTCGGCCAAAGCGCCCCCAATCCGGTGCTGACCACGCTGCGCTACTTCCGGCACGAGTACGAGGAGCACGTCTACGAGCACAAGTGCCGGGCGAAGGCCTGCTCGGCGATCTCGACCTACGTGATCGACCCGGTGGCGTGCAAGGGATGCGGCGTGTGCAAGAAGCGCTGCCCTGCCGAGGCGATCACCGGAGCGCTCAAGGAACCGCACGTCATCGACGTGGAGACGTGCGTGAAGTGCGGCATCTGCGAGACTCGCTGTCCGTTCGACGCGATACACAAGGTCTAGGGCGGGAGCGGTATCGTGCTCCCGGGGGACGAAGGGATGTGCTCGCGATGAAGGTCTCAGACATCATGACCGCCCGGGTGGTGGCGATGCCGGCGGACTCGACGATCACTGCGGTCGCGGCCCGCATGCGCGACGAGCACGTGGGCTCGGTGATCGTGACCGAGGGCGCCGAGATGGTGGGGATCGTCACCGACCGGCAGATCACGCACACGGTGGTCGCCGACGGCGCCGACCCCAACTCGGTGCTCGTGAGCGACATCATGTTCACCGACTTCGTGCCGCTCGAGCCCGACATGGACCTGCTGCAGGCCGTTCGGCTCCAGTGCGAGCTGGCGATGCGCAGACTGCCGGTGGTCAAGGACGGCGTGCCGGTGGGCATCGTGTCGACCTCGGACATCGCGGCGTTCACCAAGGAGCTCATCGACTGCGTGCTCGTCGAAGGCGAAGTGCGCGTCCTTCGCCGCGGCGGCCGCCGGAAGGGTAGCGAGTGACCCCGGCTCCCGAGAACAGCGCCATCACGCTCACCATCGACGGCCGAGCCGTTGAAGCGCGCGCGGGCCTCACCGTGCTGGAGGTCTGCCGAGAAGCCGCGCATCCACATCCCCACGCTGTGCCACGATCCGCGCCTCGAGCCCTACGGGGGCTGCCGCCTGTGCATCGTCGAGATCGAGGGCATGCGGGGCTACCCGACCTCGTGCACGACGCTGGCCGCCGACGGGATGGTCGTGACCACCACAAGCGAGACCCTGTTCGACCTGCGCAAGACCGTGGTCGAGCTGCTGCTCTCCGACCACAAGATCGAGTGCCTCACCTGCGAGAGCGGCGGCAAGTGCGGACTGCAGGACGTCGCCTACGAGCACAACATCGAGATGACCGACGCTCACGCCGCTGTCGGGAGCCAAGCACGCGGTCGACCTCGTCGACGACAACCCGCTCATCGCCCGCGATCTCGAGAAGTGCATCGCATGCGGGCGCTGCACGCGCATCTGCGCCGAGGTGCAGGGCTGCAACGTCTACGAGTCGACCGGGCCGAGGCTTCGACTCGCTTCCCAACACGCCGTTCGGCGTCTCGCTGCTCGACGCGGGCTGCGAGTTCTGCGGCCAGTGCGTCTCGACGTGCCCCACCGGAGCGCTCACCGACAGGCCCAGCCGCTTCAGGGGCCGCCCCTGGGAGATCACCTGGACCGAGACCACCTGCGGCTACTGCGGCGTGGGGTGCACGATCGAGTTCGCGACCAAGGACGGCGCGCTCGTGGGCGCACGCGCGCCGCTCGACAAGGCGCCGAACTTCGGCAATCTGTGCGCCAAGGGCCGCTACGGCTGGAGCTTCGCGCAGCATCCCGACCGGCTCACCACGCCGCTGATCCGCCGCGACGGCGAGTTCGTCTCGGCGAGTTGGGACGAGGCGATCGCGCTCGTCGCCGAGAAGCTGACCGGCGTTCGCGACACGCACGGCCCCAACGCGGTGGCCGGGCTCGCCTCGGCGAAGTGCACCAACGAGGAGAGCTACCTGTTCCAGAAGCTGCTGCGGGCGGGAATCGGCACCCACAACATCGACCACTGCGCCCGGCTTTGACACAGCTCCACCGTGGCCGGTCTGGCCGCAGCGTTCGGTAGCGGGGCGATGACCAACTCGATCGACGACCTGGGCGAGGCCGACGTCGTGCTGTGCATCGGCTCGAACACCACCGAGGCTCACCCGATCATCGGCGTCGAGCTCAAGAAGGCGGCGCGCACGCGGCACGCGCATCTACGTGGTCGACCCGCGCGAGATCCGCCTCACCGAGCATGCGGTGAAGTGGCTGCCGGTCGAGCCGGGCGCCAACATCGCGCTCTTCAACGCCATGATGCGCATCATCATCGAGGAGGGCCTGGCCGACGAGACCTTCATCGCCGAGCGGACCGAGGGCTTCGAGGCCGTGCGCGAGCTCGTCGCCGACTACGACCTCGAGTGGGCCGCCGAGACGTGCGGCATCCCGCTGGCCGACATCCGCGAGATGGCGATCGCGTACGGCTCGGCCAAGGCGGCGTCGATCGTCTACGCGATGGGCGTCACCCAGCACGTGTCCGGCACCGAGCAGGTGCGCGCGCTCGCGAACCTCGCGATGCTCACCGGCAACATCGGGCGCCCCGGGCACCGGCGTGAACCCGCTGCGCGGCCAGAACAACGTGCAGGGCGCGTGCGACCTCGCGTGCCTGCCCAACTGTCTGCCCGGCTACCGGAAGCTCTCCGACGGCGACGCCATGCACGCGGTGTGCGACCTGTGGGAGACCGAGCACGAGCTCTCGTCCGAGGAGGGCCTGACGCTCGTCGAGATGATGGATGCGGCGGTCGCGGGCGATCTGAAGGCGATGTACATCATGGGCGAGAACCCGGTCATCGCCGACCCGGACACCGAGCACGTGATCGAGGCGCTGACGGCGCTCGACTTCCTCGTGGTCGCCGACATCTTCATGACCGAGACCACCGCGCTCGCCGACGTGGTCCTGCCGGCCGCCTCGTTCCTCGAGAAGGAGGGCACCTTCACCAACACCGAGCGGCGCATCAAGCGCGCTCGCAAGGTGATCGACTCGCCGGGCGAGGCACTGGCCGACCAGGAGATCCTCGTTCGTCTCTTCTCGGCGTTTGGGATCGAGACCGACTACGACGGCCCCAACGACATCATGAACGAGATGGCCGCGGTGACTCCGCAGTACGGCGGCGTGAGCTACCGGCGCCTCGAGGCCGAGGGCTCGCTGCAGTGGCCGTGCCCCGACGACGACCACCCCGGCACGCCCATCCTGCACGCCGAGACGTTCACCCGCGGGCGCGGCGAGTTCCTCGCCGTCGACTACGTGCCCCCCCCGGAGCGTGCCGACGCCGAGCGGCCGTTCGTGCTCACGACCGGCAGGCACCTGTGGAACTTCCACACCAACACGATGACTCGGCGCTCGGAGGGTTTGGCCGAGCTCAACGACCACGGCTACGTCGACATCCACCCGTCCGACGCCGAGAAGCTCGGTATCTGCGACGGTGACATGGTGGAGATCGCGAGCAAGCACGGGTCGGTGGTGGCCGAGGCGCACGTGGGTCGCGAGAGCGTGCCCAAGCGCGGCGTGGTGTTCATGCCGTTCCACTTCGCGGACGCGCCGGCGAACCGCGTGACGAGCGGCGCGAAGCTCGATCCGTCGGCGAAGATCCCGGGACTCAAGGTCACGGCGGTGAGCGTCACCAAGGTGAGCGCCGGCTAGGCGGCCAAGGGCGCTGCGCTACTTGTGGTACGGCTCTCCGCGCGCGATCCGAAACGCCCGGTAGAGCTGCTCGAGCAGCACCACGCGCGCGAGGTTGTGCGGCAGCGTCATCGGGCCCAGCGACAGCCGCTCGTCGGCCCTCGCGAGCACCTCGGGCGCAAGCCCGTGCGACCCGCCGATCAGCAGCGCGACGCTGCTGCGCCCTTCAAGCCCCAGCGCCGAGAGCCGCTGCCGAGAACTGCTCGCTCGACAGCTGCTTGCCGCCGATCTCGAGCGCGATGACGTGCGCGCCGTCAGGGATCGCGCGAAGCACGTCGGCGCCCTCCTCGGCCAGCGCCTTGGACTCGCCGCCGCGCCCCGGATCGCGATCGGCGACCTCGGCCACGCGCACGTCGGCGTAGGGCCGCAGCCGCTTCAGGTACTCCTCGGCGGCCGCCTCCCAGAAGCGCTCCTTGAGCCGACCGACAGCGACGATCGTGAGGCGCATCCCGCTATTGCCGGTCCGCGTCGGACCCCAAGACGACGTCGAGTGTCAGCCGAGTGTCGCCGCGCGCGACTTCGACCTTCGACGGTCTCGCCGATCTTGTGGTCGCGCACCGCTGCGAAGACGTCCTCGACGCCCGTGATCTCCTTGCCGGCGATCGAGATGATGATGTCGCCGCGCTGAACGCCGGCTATCTCGGCGGGAGAGCCGGGCTGCACGAAGCGCACGAGCGCGCCGCTCTCGACCGGCAGCCCGAACTGCTCGGCGACGCTCTGATCGACCGTCGCGCTGCTCACCCCGATGTAGGGGTGCGTGGCCTTGCCCGACTCGATGAGCTGGCGGGCGATGTCGACGGCGAAGTCCACGGGGATCGCGAAGCCGATGCCCGCCGACTGAGGCGCGCCGACCGATCCCGACGGCGACTGGATCAGCGTGTTGATGCCCAGGAGCCTGCCTCGGGAGTCCACCAGCGCGCCGCCGGAGTTGCCCGGGTTGATGGCGGCGTCGGTCTGGATGAGGTTGGTGTAGGTGGTCAGGTCGTTCGCGCCGGCGGCCGACTGGGACGAGCGGTTCAGCGCCGAGATGATGCCGACGGTGACCGTCTTCTCCAGGCCGAAGGGGCTTCCGACCGCCATCACGTACTGGCCGACGCGCGCGTCCTTCGACGAGCCGGCCTCGATGGCGGGATAGCCGTCCCCCTCGATCTTGAGCACCGCGAGGTCGCTGGAACGGTCGACGCCTACGACCTTGGCGGGCTTGTCGTCCACGCCCACCGTGACCACGATCGCGTCCGCGCCCTCGATGACGTGGTAGTTCGTGAGGATGTAGCCGTCCTTGCGCACGATCACACCGGAGCCGTTGCCGGCGTCTTGGCTGACCGTCTGCCCCGTGAACGGATCGACGCCCTGCTGGAGCACGGTCACGTTGACCACGGCGGGCACGACCTTGGCCGCTACCGCCTCCGAGACCTCGGCCATGCTGTTGCCGGGGTTGATGGTGATCGAGGGGCTACTCGCCTGAGAAGTGGGTCGCACCTGCTCGGCCCTGAGCGGTCGCGTGCCGGGAATCAGCCCGATCGCCCACATGATCAGCGCCGAGACGAACACGCCGCCCACGATCGCCCCAAGCGTCGCCGCCGTGACGACAGCCGCGCTCGACCAGCGCCGCTCGACCGCGGGGTCCTCGCACGGCTCGTCGTCGTCGCCCGTGTACTCGCACACCGGAAGCGGCGCCGAGGTGGTGTGCGGGGAGGGCGTGTGGGCCTCGATCTCGTCGAGGTGCGTGTCGGGGTCGGCCATCCACGCCACCGCTTCGCCTTCGGAGCCACTCGGCTCGGGCTCCGCGTGCACGTGCCAGTCCGTCGCTGCCGCCTCTGCGGCGATGCGCGCCTGCTCGGCGGCGTCGTGCCCGGCGGACGCGGCCGGCTCGTGGTGCGTGGGGGGCTGCGGGCGGTGTGGCCGGACCGTCGGCGTGCGCGCCTTCGGGACCGGCGGGATTCAGCTCGTCGTGCATCTCAGGTTCACCTCGGAGAGGGGACTCGAGTTCTCAGGACCCATTGTGCCCTGCGAAGAGCAACGCTAATGCCCCCGAGCAGCACATGCCAGCAGGTTCATAGAAAGACCACGGGCGTAGCGGTCGACTCGATGCGCGAACACGACGCGCAGGCGCCCTAGGGCAGCCCCGCCCCCATCCACTGGAGCACCGGACCCGCTGCGACGCCGAGCACGACCGTGAGCGCGACGCACGCGGACACCGCCACGGCGGCCGGCCACGGATTCGCGGGCTTCTCGGCAGCCCCGCCCTCGGCTGAGGAACGACGCGTGCACGATGCGCAGGTAGTAGCCGGCCGACACGACGCTCATCACCACCGCAACGACGACCCACACCCCCAGCCCGCCGCCGAGCGCGGCCACGAACAGGTACAGCTTGCCGAAGAACCCGGCGAGCGGCGGTATGCCCACCAGCGACACGAGCATGATCACCATCATCCACGCGGTCGGCCGGACGCCGCTTCGAGAGTCCCGCGAAGTCCGAGATCTCGGTCCCCTCCTCGGCGACCACGAGCATCACGCCCAGCGAAGGCAGCGAGTATGCGAGCACGTAGAAGACGGCGGAGGCGTAGCCGGCAGCGGTGAGCGTCGAGACGGCCAGCAGCAGGTAGCCGGTGTGCGCGACTCCCGAGTAGGCCATCATGCGCCGGATGTCGGTCTGGGTGAGTGCGGCGAGGTTGCCGAGGACCATCGAAGCCACCGCCGCGATGAGCAGCGCGGGGCCCAGCGCCGGAGCGGTCGGCCCCACGGCCGAGGTGAGCCGAACCAGCGCGACCACGGCGGTGAGCTTGGGCACCGTGGAGACGAACGCCACGGTCCACGGCTCGGCGCCTGCGTAGGCATCCGGGGCCCAGTAGTGGAACGGCGCCGCGGACAGCTTCGCGAACAGCCCCACGAACGTGAGCAGCACCGCAAGCACGCCCACCGTGCCCGCTGCGCTCAGGTCGAACTCCGAGATGATGGTGGTGCCGGTGACACCGTAGAGGAACGACATGCCGTAGAGCATCACGAGAGACGTGAGCATGGAGAGCAGGAAGTACTTCAGCGCGCCCTCGAGCCCGTCGAGGCGCATCCGGCGGTAGCCGATGAGCACGTACGCCGGCATCGTCGCAAGCTCGAGCGCCAGCACGAGCGTCACGAGTTCGCCCGCCGCCGCCATGAGCATCGCGCCCGTCGCCGAGAACAGCGACAGCGCGACCGCCTCGCGGATCCGGCCGGTCGCCCGGCCTGCGGTCCACAGCAGCCAGATCGCGGCCAGCAGCGCCACGCCGGTGCTCGCGAAGCGCGCCGGCCCGTCGAACACGAGCATGCCGCCGAAGAGCGCCTCGCCGGTCGGCGCAACTGCGGCGAAGGCCCCCGCCAGCAACGCAAGCGCAGCACCCACCCACGCCGAGCCGCGGTCGCCACCCGGCAGGCGCTCGGCGAACAGCGCCCAAAACGCCGCGACCAGGATCAGCAGCTCGGGGATGAGGAGGGCGTAGCCGGTCACCTAGCCACCCAGCGCTTTCGAGAGGGCCTGCATGACGGGGTCGGTGTACTGCAGCAGCGCGGTCCAGTAGATGCCGATGACCACGATCAGCACGATCAGCGGTGCCACGACGAGCAGCTCGCGCTTGGTCGCGTCGGGCTGATCGGCCACCGCGGTGCTCGGCACTCCGAACACCACACGCTGCAGCATCCACAGCATGTACGCGGCGCCCAGCAGCACGCCGAGCGAGGCCACGAGGATGTACCACGACGGGATGATCGCCGACTGCCACCCGCCCAGCAGCGAGAGGAACTCGCCCACGAAGCCCGAGAGCCCGGGCAGCCCCATGCTCGCGAACGACGCGAACGCGATCAGCCCGGCGATGACCGGCATCTGGCCGGCGACGCCGGAGAGCTCGGCGATCTGCCGGGTATGCGTGCGCTCGTAGACCATGCCGACCATGAGGAACAACATGCCGGTGGTCAGGCCGTGGCTGATGTTGACGGCCATCGCGCCGTTGAGACCGGCCGCCGTCGCCGACGCGATGCCGAGCATCGCGAAGCCCATGTGCGAGACCGAGGAGTACGCCACGAGCTTCTTCACGTCGGTCTGCGCGAAGGCGGTCGCGGCACCGTAGATGATCGAGACCACCGCGAGAACCGCGATGGCGATCTGCCACTGCGAGAAGCCGCCCGGCAGGATGGGCAGCGAGATGCGCAGGAAGCCGTAGGTGCCCATCTTGAGCATGATGCCGGCGAGCAGGACCGACGCTGCGGTGGGCGCTTCGACGTGGGCATCGGGCAGCCACGTGTGCAGCGGGAAGACCGGGACCTTCACCGCGAAGCCCAGGAAGAACGCGAAGAAGAGCCACCACTGCAGCTGTGCCGGCAGCGCCGGCCCGAGTACGGCGAGCTCGATCAGGTCGAAGCTGCCGGTCTGCAGGTAGAGCGCCACCACACCCACGAGCATGAACACCGAGCCGAGCAGCGTGTAGAGGAAGAACTTGATCGCCGCGTACTCCCGGCGCGGACCGCCCCACTCGGCGATCAGGAAGTACATGGGGACGAGCACGAGCTCCCAGAACACGTAGAACAGCACGAAGTCGAGCGCGGCGAACACGCCGTTCATGCCCACCTGAAGCAGCAGCAGCATCGCGAAGTAGAACGACGGCTTCTTGTCGATCTTCCAGCTTGCGATGACCGCGAGCAGGGTGAGCAGCGCCGAGAGGAACACGAGCGGCATCGAGATGCCGTCGACGCCCATGTGGTACTGGATGCCCGCCTGCGGTACCCAGGCGAACTGCTCCACGAACTGCATCGAGGCGTTGGGGACGAAGCGCACGAGCATGACGACGGCCAACGCGAGATCGGCGCCGGTCACGCCGAGCGCGACCCACTTGGCGAGATCGCCCCGGCTCTTGGGAAGCAGCGCGCAGGCGAGAACACCCGCGAGCGGCAAGAAGACTATCCAGCTGAGCAGCACGCTAGGCCCCCCTTGAGACGACAACCATGACGAGCATCAGTACGACGACGGCGCCCAAGCACGAGGCGCTGGTAGCTTTGGAGCTGTCCGGTCTGCAGGCGCCGGGCGCGCCGCCCTATCGACACGGCGAGTGCGGCCAGACCGTTGACCGCCGCGTCGATGACGCCGCCATCGAACCGCCACGCGCCCTTGGACGCGGCCACCCATCCTCGGCCGGCACCGTTCACCACCGCGTCGACGCCCTTCTGATCGAAGAGCGCGAGCGCGTCGGCCGAGCGCATGTAGCCGCCGATGATGAAGTGGTCGTACGTGAGGTCGAAGTAGAACTTCTGCACGAGCATGTCGTAGAAGAAGCCGAAGCGCTGCTTCCACACGCGCGTGTTGACCACCATCGAGCGGCGGCCGTAGACCCACCAGCCAACGCCGATTCCCGTGCCCGCCACCGCGACCGAAACGAGCAGCATCGCCACGCTCGGCCACTCGCCCTCATGCCCGAGAAACGCCGCGAACACGGTGGTGGCCCAGCCCGCGAACACGCTCACGACCGCGAGCAGGCTCATCGGCAGGAGCATGGAGGTGTGGCCTTCCTTGAGGTGCTCGGACTGCTCGGGACCCGAGAAGACCCGGAACCACAGGCGCGTCATGTAGAACGCCGTCAGGCCGGACGCCACGATCACACCCATGAACGCGACCGGGTGACCCTCGTGCAGCAGCACCGCGAGGATCTCGTCCTTGCTGAAGAAGCCGGCAAGCGGCGGGACACCCGCGAGGGCCATCGCACCCACCGTGAACGTCGCGGTGGTCCACGGCATCCGCTTGGCCAGACCGCCCATCTCGCGCATGTCTTGCGTGTGCGCGGCGTGGATGATGACGCCCGCTCCCAGGAACAGCAGCGACTTGAAGTACGCGTGCGTGGTCAGGTGGAAGAGCGACGCGGTGGCGCTGCCCGCACCCAGAGCCACGAACATCAGCCCCAACTGGCTGATCGTCGAGTACGCGAGCACCTTCTTGATGTCGTGCTGCACGCACGCGAGAAGGCCGCCGAGAAGCGCGGTGGCTACGCCGATGAACAGCATCGCGCTCATCACCTGCGGCGCCGCCTCGAAGATCGGCAGCGTGCGGGCGATGACGAACACGCCCGCCGCGACCATCGTGGCGGCGTGGATGAGCGCCGAGGCGGGCGTGGGGCCGGCCATCGCGTCGGGCAGCCACACGTGGAGCGGTATCTGGGCCGACTTGCCCATCGCCGCCCACAGCAGGCCGATCGCCGCCGCCGTCGCCACGCCGGGCGCCCACTCGGGAACCGAGCTCAGGACTTCAGCGAGGTCGAACGTGCCGACAGCGGTGAAGATGGTGAACAGCGCGATGAGGAACCCGAGGTCGCCCACGCGCGTCGTGAGAAACGCCTTCTGCGAGGCCTTGCGCGGGGCCTCGTTCTCGTACCAGAAGCCGATGAGCAGGTACGAGCACAGGCCCATCATCTCCCACATCACGAAGGTGAAGAGCAGGTTCTCGGAGAGCACCAAGAACAGCATCGCCGAGGTGAACAGGGAGAGCACCGCGTAGTACCAGCCGATGCGCTCGTCCTTGTGCATGTATCCGAGCGAGTAGACCTGCACGCACGTGGCAACGATGGTGACGGTCACGAGCGTCACCGCGGCGACGGGGTCCAGTGCCAGCTTCGCGTCGAAGGTGTACTCGCCCATGCGGCCGAAGGTCCAGGCCCACGACCAGATCGGGCTCGCCGTGCTCCCCTCCCGGCCACACCGCGAGCGAGTGCGGCGATAGCGAGCACGCACGACGTCGCCATCGCGAAGACCGACACCGGGATCAGCCGGTTGCGGATCGCTCGGGACAGCGGCAGCAAGATCACGAACGCCAGTACCGGAAGCCCGGGTATGAGGAGGACCCAGTCCATGCCCTACCCTTTCAGCTCCGACAGATTGGTCACTTCGCTCGTGCGCGACCGCCGGTAGATGGCAAGTACGAGCGCGAGGCCCAAGCCCACCTCGGCCGCCGAGATGACCATGGTGAAGACGGTGAAGAACCACCCGGTCATCTCCTGGGGCGTACGGAACCGCGCGAACGCGATCAGGTTGATGCCTACGGCGATCGACATGAGCTCGAGCGACATCAGGACCTGGATCGCGCCCTTCTTCGAGACGGCGCCGTAGACGCCGAGCGAGAAGATCAGTGCGCCAAGGATCAGGAAGGCTTCGAGACCGACACGCATCTACTCGTCCCCCTCCCTCGACCAGAGCACCGCAGCGACGAGCGCCGCGGTGAGCACGAGCGAGGCGATCTCGAACGGCGCGACCCAGCCGTCGATGCTGAACATCTTCTCGCCGAAGGCCACGAGGTCCGGAGCCTGTTGCGGCAGTGTGACCGGCGTCGCCGTCCATCCGACGACGGCGAACGCGACGACGCCGAAGAACACCGCGGCGAGAGCCAGCGCGAGCCACGAACCGTCGCGAGGACGGACCGCGTCGACTCGGTCGCGCAGCGTGATCATGATGGTGAAGATGAGCAGGATCGCGAGCGCGCCGGCGTAGATCAGCAGCTGCACGAGCGCGATGTAGTCCGCGCCCAGCAGCATGTAGATGCCGGCAACCGAGACGGACACGCCGAGCAGCCAGAACGCCGCGTGCACCACGTTGCGGGTCGCGAGCATCGCCACCGAACCGCCCACCGTCACGAGCGCGAGCGCGACGAACGCGATGCCGTTCACGGTCTCACTCATCGGCGCTCACCTCCTCGGCGGCAGCCGGGGGCGCAGGCGTGTCGGCGGGCGCGGGCGCGTCGGCCACGGCGCATCGGCCGCCGCGGCGGCATCGGCCGGCTTCGCAGCCGGCGCGGGGCGCTCGGCACGCTTGGGCTTGGCGACAGGCGTGTCGGTAGAGCAGGTCGACGGCGAGCTCCTCGGCCGAGAAACGCGCGAGCTCGTAGTCGTGCCCCTGCTCGATGGCGTCGAACGGGCACGCCTCGACGCACAGGCCGCACATCATGCACGCGCCGATCTCGTAGTGCCACCGGTCGATGTTCTTGTTGCGCTCCTCGTCGGTGGTGATGTCGATCTTGATGATGTAGTCGGGGCACGCCTTCTCGCAGGCGAGACACCCCGTGCACTTGTGGTTGCCCTGGTCGTCCATCTTCATCTGCACGGCCCAGCGAGCGCGCTCGGGAAGCGTGATCCTCTCGCGCGGATACTGGACGGTGATGGGCCCGCGCATCATGTTGCGCATCGAGATGCGCATGCCGTTGAGGATGCCGGTGCCCCACACGCTCATCGGGCACCTCCAAACAGCACTGGCCACAGCTTCACGGCGATGCCCGTGATCATGACCCACGCGAGAGAGGCCGGGAGCAGCACCTTCCAGCCCAGCGAGAGCAGTTGGTCGATGCGCACGCGGGGCAGCGTGCCGCGGATCCACATCAGGACGGCGATGAGCAGGTACACCTTGAGCATGAAGACGACCGGCGCGAATCCGCCGAGTGCGTCGACAGGAACGAACGGGATGGTCCACCCGCCGAAGAACAGCGTCACCATCACCGAGCAGAAGATGAAGATGTTGCTGAACTCCGAGAGGAAGAGCAGTCCGAACTTCATCGACGCGTACTCCGTCGCGAAGCCGCCGACGAGCTCCGACTCGGCCTCGGACATGTCGAACGGCGTCTGGTTGACCTCGATCAAGCCGGCTATGAGGAACATCACGAACGCGGGCAGACACGGCAGGATGAACCACACCGGGTCTTGCGCCTTCACGATGTCGCTCATGTTGAGCGAGCCGGCGATCATGACCGGCGGCAACGCCGCGAGCAGCATCGGCACCTCGTAGGTGATCTGCTGAGCCACGGCGCGCATGCCGCCCAGAAGCGACCACTTGTTCGCGCTCGCCCAGCCGGCGGCGACGATTCCCAGCGGGACCAGCGACACGACCGCGAAGGTGAACAGCAGGCCCAAGTCGAGATCGGCCGCCATGACCGAGTCGGAGAACGGGATCGCCGCGTATGCGGCCAGCGACGGCACGAACACGATCGCAGGCGCCAGGAAGTAGAGTCCCCTGTCGACGTTGGCCGGCGTGGGGTCTTCCTTGGTGAGCAGCTTGAGCACGTCGGCGAGCGTCTGGAACATGCCGCTCGGCCCGAGCTCCATCGGCCCCAGGCGCACGTGCAGGTGGCCGAGGACCTTGCGCAGCATGTAGATGAGCACGACGCCGTTCGCGAGCATCAGCCCCAACGCGGCGAGCACTCTGAGGGAGGCTGTCAGCAGGGGGTTCATCGGTCGATCTCCCCCAGCACCACGTCGATACTGCCGAGGATGACGACCGCATCGGCGAGCAGCGCGCCGGGGAGCAGCGCCTCGCCCACCTGCAGCGCGTAGAGCGCCGGCGGGCGGTAGCGCATCCGGTACGGGTTCTCGGTGCCGTCGGAGACCAGATGCACGCCCAGCTCGCCTCTGGGCGACTCGACCGACGCGTACGCCTCGCCCGCGGGCGGACGCAGCACCTTGGGCACCTTGGCGGTGAAGTCGCCTTCGGGCAGTCCGTCCATGCACTGGCGGCAGATGCGCACGGCCTGGCGCATCTCCTCCATGCGCACCGCGTAGCGAGCGTAGCAGTCGCCTTCCTCGGCGATGGGGATCGAGAACTCCATCTCGTCGTAGGCGGCGTACGGGATGTCTCGGCGCACGTCGAAGCTCACGCCGCTCGCGCGCAGGTTCGCGCCGGTGAGCCCGTAGGCGACCGCCGCGTGCTTCTCGATCACGCCCACGCCCCGCATGCGCGCCTGGAAGATCTCGTTTCCGCCGAGCAGCTGGTCGTGCTCGTCGAGGTAGGTGTCGATCGTCGAGAGGAACCGCCGGATCTTCTGCTCGGCGGTGTGGGTGATGTCGCGCACCACGCCGCCGGGCCGCACGTAGTTGAACATCATGCGCTGCCCGGTGACGTCCTCGAGGATGTCGAGCAGGTGCTCGCGATCGCGGACCGCGTAGAGGAACTGCCCCATCGCCCCGTTGTCGAGCCCCATCGTCCCGTACCACACGAGGTGGCTCGCGAGACGGTTGAGCTCGCCCATCAGCACGCGCAGCCAGTTCGCCCGCCGAGGAACCTCGATCTCGGCGATCTTCTCGGCAGCAAGGGCGAAGGCGAGCTCGTTGTGGATGCCCGAGACGTAGTCGCCTCGGTCCATGAGCGTGCCGACCGCGTTGTAGCGGCGGGACTCGGCGAGCTTCTCGATGCCGCGGTGCAGATAGCCGACGACGGCCTCGCCCGCGACGACCTCTTCGCCGTCGAGTTCGAGCAGCACCCGCAAGACGCCGTGCGTCGAGGGGTGCTGCGGGCCCATGTTGACGATGAGGTGCTCGGTCGAGGGGCGGTCGACTCCCAGCGGGGCGCGGTACAGCGAGACCGGCAGGTCCTCGGGAAGCTCGGGGCTGCCGGCGGTCAGCCAGCCGGCGTGCTTGACCACGCTGCGGGGATCGCTCACCGGTTGCGCACCTCCTCCGGCGTCCGGATGGGGATGCGCTTGAGCAGCAGCGGGTCGATACCCTCGGTGAGCAGCAGGTACTTGGGGTTGGGATGGCCCGACAGGGTCAGGCCGAACATCTCGCACAGCTCGCGCTCGGGCATGAGCGCGGCCGGGAAGATGCACCACACGCTCGCGAGGTCGGCGCCGTACTCGTGAGCGACCTTGACGTAGACCTCTTCGTCGCGCGCGAACGAACGCAGGTGATAGACCGCCTCGACGGCTTCACCGGTGTCGATGCCGAACACGTCGACCAGGAAGGCGAAGTCGTGATCGGACTCCTTGAGCGCCATCAGCGCGGCGCCGGTCTGAGCCGGTGCGACGCGCGCGACGACGCCCAGTACGGCGACGTCCTCGACGGCGGCGTCCGTGACTCCGGCGCGCTCGAGTGCGCTAGCTATGTGCGTCGCGTCGGGCTTCAAGCCTGGTCTCCGTTTGCGCCTTGATCTTCTCCATGAGCTGCAAGAACCCGTACTGCACCGACTCTGGCCGAGGCGGGCAGCCGGGGATGTAGACGTCGACCGGGACGATCTTGTCGACGCCCAGAATCACGTTGGGATACTCGCGGAACGGGCCGCCGGTGCTCGCGCAGGCGCCCATCGAGACGACCCACTTGGGCTCGGGCATCTGGTCGTAGAGCCGCTTCACCGTGTCGGCCATCTTGTGGTTCACGGTGCCGGCCACGATCATCACGTCGGCCTGCCGAGGGCTGGCTCGGAAGAACACGCCGTGCCGGTCGAAGTCGAAGCGCGGGCCGGAAGCGTGCATCAGGCCCTCGATCGCGCAGCACGCGATGCCGAACGCCATGTACCACAACGAGCGCCGCCGGGCCCAGTCGAAGAGCTGCTCACTACGAATGAAGAGGACCGAGTTCTCGCCGGTGAATCGGTCTATCGCCATCTGAGCGCGCCCTCCTTCCAGGCATAGAGGAGGCCCGCGAACAGGATCGACACGAAGATGATCATCTCGATGACCACGAACCACCCCACGCCCGGGCGGCCGAACGTGACGGCCCACGGGTAGAGGAAGACGGTCTCGATATCGAAGATCACGTAGAGGAGCGCGTAGACGTAGTAGCCCGAGCGGAACTGCACCCACGGGCCGCCGATCGGCTCGACGCCGCACTCGTAGGTCTCGGACTTCTCGGGAGAGGGCTTCTTGGGCGAGAGCAGCCATGACGAGGCCAGCGCGACCACGACGAACAGCGCGCCGATAACGACGAACCCAGCGATGACCAGACGCTCGAGCTCCACCCCTGTGTGCCCTTCATCCGAACAGGCGCCCCACGCGCCTGCCACGCTCTCGCGCGTGCGCGTAAGTGCGTAGTTGTCGGACAGTACCACACGCCCAAGCCAAGGTTACCAGTTGAGCGGTCGCGTTTGTCGGCGAACGGCGCGCTGCGGCGGTGAGTGGCGAGGAACTGCCGAGAAGGCGCGAAGTCAGGCGCCCGGAGACGGCAGTCCGCATCTCGTGTGAGAGAATCTGGTCGCGACCCCGAGTGCGTCGCTGCGCGTCGTGCAAGCATTCCGCACGCCGAGAAGGAGCTGGAACCATGACCGCCCCGCAGACCGCGCTTCTGCGTACGCTGCAGCGCGGTACCGTCGTGGCCGATCGTCGCTGCTGTCGTTCGCCGTGACGCCTGCTGCCCACGCACTGACCGCTTCGGTCGAAACGACGCCACCCACGATCACTGTCGCCGCGGTCGGCGACATCCACTTCTCCGGTTCGGTCGCGAGCCTGGTGTCTGCGAAGGGCCCGCGCGCACCGTTCAGGTCGACGGCGAGGATCCTCCGCGCTGCCGACGTGACCGTTGGCAACCTCGAGACCGCCCTGTCCCGGCGCGGCCGAGCGGTTCCCGGCAAGACGTTCACGTTCCGAGGCACGCCCAGGGCGGTCACCGGTCTCAAGTACGCGGGCTTCGACTTCTTGGGCTTGGCCAACAACCACGCCCGCGACTACGGATCGCTCGCCCTCAAGGACACCGTTCGCAACCTCGACAGAGCCGGCATCGCGCACGCCGGGGCGGGCAGGAACCGCAAGGCGGCGTTCGCTCCCGCGATCATCGAGCGCAACGGCGCGAAGGTGGCGTTCCTGGCGTTCTCGCAGATCGGCCCGTCGACGTTTCGCGCCACGTCGTCGAGGTCGGGAACCGCATACACGATGAGTCGCAGCCACTGTCGCCCGAGCCATCCGCGCGGCCGCCAAGAACTCGGACTACGTCATCGTGTCGTTCCACTGGGGCATCGAGCGCGACTACTACCCGACAGGCAGCCAGGTTTCCTTCGGAAGGACGGCTATTCGCGCCGGGGCGGACCTCGTGCTCTCTCACCACCCCCATGTGATCCAAGGTGTCGAGTACTACAAGAAGGGGCTCATCGCCTACTCGCTGGGCAACTTCGTGTTCTCGCCGGGCAGCGACAAGGGCCGAGACTCGATGATCTTGCGAGTCACGCTCGGTCCGGACGGAGTCACAGGTCCGCCACCGCCGTGCCGTGCTACATCGCGGGAGGCAAGCCCCGGGTGCAGAAGCGGCGCCTCGGCACAGGCGCATCATCGCGATCATGAAGCGCACGTCCAGAGCGCGCGGGACGCAGGTGACCCGGTCGGGCTCGATCGCGCGGTTCAAGCCGTAGGCGGCCGTCGGCCCGCCCCAGTTCGGCGCGCTGACCGCGGCATTGCCCGACGGCGTGCAACCTGAACGACGAAAGCGGGGACCCGAAGGTCCCCGCAGTTGAGATCTGGAGCCGACGAGCGGACTCGAACCGCTGGCCTGCGCATTACGAGTGCGCTGCTCTACCAACTGAGCTACGTCGGCCTGTATGGTCGTTCTACCCTCTACGTACCGCCCTTGTCACCGCCACCCGATCCGCGGCGCCTTCTGCGGCGTCGTCCCGTTCCCGAGCCGCCTGCTGCACCACCCTCGCCCGCCGCTGCGCTGCTGACCCGCCGTGCCGCTCGCCTGGCCCGATCCGCCCTGCGGCGCATCCTGCTTCGGCGGCTTCTGCCCGCCAGCCCGAGCCGCCCGAGCCGTCCGCCCGACCGACCGCCGCCTCCGCGACGCCGGCGCCGCCTGGCGCCGCCCTCTTGAGGTGCCTCGCCCGCGGCTCCTTCTCGGCCCGCGGCTTCCGACACCGGCTCCGAGCGCAGCTTCGGCTCGTTGGCAACCGCTGTGGCGACCGCCGAGCTGAGCGCCGATCGCGGCCAAGTTGCCCGCCTCGCTGAGCGCCTCGGCGCTCACCTGGCACGGACAGCCGCAGTCCTTGCTGCACGTCATCGATGCCAGCGGCACCGCCACCCGGTTGCCGTCCTCGAAACGCATCGTGACGGTCTCGCGTGGCGTGTTCATCTCGACGACCTTGGCCAGTCCGACCGGTGTGTCGATGATCGCACCGCGCTTGGGAGCACGGCCCTTGAAGTCCTTGTAGGCGTCGAACTCGTAGCGCAAACAGCACATGAGTCTGCCGCACAGTCCCGAGATTTTCAAGGGGTTCAGCGGCAGGTCCTGCTCCTTGGCCATGCGGATCGACACCGGCTGGAAATCGCCGCCGAACCGCACGCAGCACAGCATCTGGCCGCAGTGCCCCAAGCCGCCCACCTTGCGCGCTTCGTCGCGAACGCCCACCTGCCGCATGTCGATCCGGGCGTGGAAGCGAGACGCCAGGTCCTTGACCATGTCGCGGAAGTCGACGCGCTCCTCGGCCGAGAAGTAGAAGATGATCTTGTCGCCCGAGAACATGTACTCGACGTCGACCGGCTTCATGTCGAGCTCGTACTTCTCCACGAGCTCGCGGAAGACCGGCATCGCCTCGCGTTCCTTGCCGGCCAGTTCTGCGGCGCGCGCAAGGTCGCCCTCGTCGGCGACGCGCACGACGGGCTTCAAAGCAGCAGGCAGCTTGTCGGCCGACACCTCGTGGGGCGTCTGGACGACCGTGCCTATTTCGGTTCCGCGCTCAGTCTCTACAACTATGAGGTCGCCCTCGGCAGGCATCGTGCCCGCCGAATCGAACCAGAGTGTCTTCGAGAACCGGAGCCGGACCCCCACTACCGTGGGCATCGCAGGACCTCCCGGAGATCGAACAGCATGGCTTCAACAGCCAGTTGAGGGCTCACATTATACGAGATACGCTTGCGGGCCTCGTTTACGGCCGAAAGCGCGGTCGCTGCGGCGGCAGGAGTGATGATCGCTCCGACCTCTTCCATCGCGTCCGCGGCGTCACGATTCACCACAAGATCGCCTGCACCTTGCGAGATCACCAAGCAATCCCGAAGCCAGCTCTCCGCGACGTTGAGGACCTCGGCGATTCCTTCGCGCTCCTTGGCGGTCAGTTCCCGCTTGTGCCGCTCCTCCAGCGCCTTGGTCGCTCCCCTGCCGAGGAACTCCGAGCGCTGCGCCACCTCGGCCTCCTGGGCGCTGCGGACGTCCTCGAGCGGCGCCTTGACCGCGGCGAGCAGCTCGCGCGCGGCCGTGAGCACGTCGTAGTCGTCCATGACCGGCAGGTCTTTGAGGGTGCGCAGGATCTGCGCGCGGGCCGCCCTGCGCGCCGGGCTGCCCAGGAAGTCGCGCGCCCGCGCCGTCACGCCGCCCGCCGCCGCAAGCGCCGCGAGCGCCTCGTCGAGGTCGGCGCCGGTCTTCTCGACCAGCACGGCCGCCGCCTCGGACGGCGGGATGCGCCGGAACTTCACCACGTGACAGCGCGACGAGATCGTGGGCAGCACGCGCTCGTACGAGTGCGCCAGAAGCACGATCACCACGTCGTCGGGCGGCTCCTCGAGCGTCTTGAGAAACGCGTTCGCCGACGAGTCGTTGAACAGGTCGGCGCTGTCGAACAGGTAGACCTTGCGAGGACCCTCGACCGGCGTGAGCGACACGTCGTGGATGACGTCGCGGATCTGCTCGGCAAGGTAGCCCGCGGCGCCCTCCGGCTCGATCAGGTGCACGTCGGGGTGCGTACCTCGGCGGACCCTCGTGCACGCCGAGCAGGCGCCGCACCCCTCGTCGTCGCAGAACAGCGCGCACGCAAGCGCCACCGCGGCCGTCTTCTTGCCCGAGCCCGGCGGCCCCACGAACAGGTACGCGTGCCCGACGGTACCGTCGGTGGTGATGCGCTTGAGGAACGCCGTCACGCGCGGCTGGCCGACGATGTCGTCCCACACGCAGCGCGTCATCTTCGCGGCCCGAGCGCGCTCGCCAGTGCGGGCACGTCGGCGAGCTCGGCCTCGATCCGGTCGGCGACCTCCTCGGTCGTGCCGCTCGCGTCGAGGACGCGTACGCGGTCGGGCTCGTCGCGAGCGATCGCGAGGAAGCCCTCGCGCACCCGCTCGTGGAACGCGAGGTCCTCGCCCTCGAGCCGGTCGGCCGCGCCGTGGCTGGTCGCCCGCGACACGCCGAGAGCCGGGTCGATGTCGAGCACGAGCGTGCGGTCGGGCAGCAGGCCGCCGGTCGCGGCGACGTTGAGCCTGCGCGACCTCCTCGGCGGGAAGGCCGCGTCCGTAGCCCTGGTACGCGGTCGAGGAGTCGAAGAAGCGGTCGCACAGCACGATCTCGCCGGCCTCGAGCGCGGGTTCGATCACGTCGGCGACGAGCTGGGCGCGCGACGCCTCGTAGAGCAGCAGCTCGGCGCGCGCGTCGAGACCCACGTGCTGCGGGTCGAGCAGTATCTCGCCGAATCGCCTCGCCGGCGTGCGGTGCCGCCGGGCTCGCGCAGGATGCGGACGGTGAGCCCGGCCGCCTCGAGACGCCGCGCGAGCATGCGGATCTGCGTCGACTTGCCCGACCCCTCGCCGCCCTCGAAGGTGATAAGCGCGCCGCGTTCGGTCACGTGCCACTCGCCTCCCGCCACTCGGCGGCCGCCTGAGCGTAGAGGTCCGCGCCGGCGGAGTCGATCGCGACGAAGACCGGGAACTCCTCGAGCTCCATGCGCACGAGCGCCTCGGTGCCCAGGTCGTCCCACGCGATCGGCTCGGCGGCCGTCACGAACGTCGCCAGCAGTGCCGCAGCGCCGCCCACCGCCGCGAAGTACACGCTGCCGGTCGCGACGCATGCCTCCCGCACCGCCTGACCGCGCTCGCCCTTGCCGATCGTCGCGACGATGCCGGCCTCCAGCAGCGCCGGCGTCGCCGCGTCCATGCGCTTGGCGGTCGTGGGCCCCACCGCACCTGCCGGGCGGCCCGCGGCCGCAGGCGTGGGCCCCGCGTAGAACAGCGTCTGCCCCGCCAGCCCGAACGGCAGCACGCCGTCGCGCTCGAGCGCCTCGAGCAGCCGCGCGTGCGTCGCGTCGCGCGCGGTGAACACCGGGCCGGACAGCCGCACCTCGTCACCCGCACGCAGCGCGGCGAGGGCTTCTCGGGACACCGGCAGCTGGATGTGGATGGGCGCGCTCACTCGGCGGCCTCCGCAACGGCAGGCGGCGCGGGGATGCTCGCGTCGGCCTCGCACTCTCGCCAGCGCAGCGCGCGGAAGCCGTAGATCGCAGCGCCCATGACCATCAGCGCGCGAGAGCTGCAGCGTGATGCGCGAGCCGGTGAGCTCGACGCTGGATGGTGCCAGGTTGTTCCTCACCACGAAGTCCTCGACCAGGCCGCCGATGAAGTCCGCCAGCGGCGCCATGACCACCATCGAGACGAGCAGGGCGACTTTGACCACCGCCTCCATCGCGGTGAACACCCGGCCACGGATCTCGTCGTCGGTCGTCTTCACGATGTAGGTGTTCGCCGCGACGGTGAGCGTGGCGATGCACGCACCGGCCAGCATCGCGAAGATGCTCGCGACCCAGTACGTGTCGACCGACGCGAAGCCGAAGAGCGCCGCGCCGAAGGCGCCTACGCTTCCGGCGAACAGGAACTGCAGCGGGATCCGGTGCTCGAAGCGGGGCACCACCAAGGCGCCGGCCACCATGCCGAGCGCCATGAACACGAGCATGAACGTCGTCGGAGTCGCGGTCAGCTGCTGCAGCTGCGTGAACCGGTCGGCGAAGGGCAGCACGCCGGTGAGGTTCTCCTGCACGTACGTCGCTCCGACCGGGATGATCGCGCCGCCGCCCAGGATCGCGAGACCGATCGTGATGAGCAGGGCGCGCAGCTCCTTGTGCTCGCCCAGGAACTGGAACGACTCGATCACGTCCTTGCCGATCAGCGCCATGTCGAGCTGGCCCTGCGGCTTGTGGGATCGGCGAGCGACGTGGATGGTCGAGATCATCGCCGCCGAGAACAGGAAGGTGAACACGTCGAGGATCACGCCGGCGCGCGGGCCGAGAAGTGCGGGTGCCGCGACACCCACGAGCTGATCGACGATGGGCAGCTGCGCGTCGACCACGCCACGCACGATCGCCTCGAAGCCGGCCAGAATACCTGCGGCCGCCGTCAGGCCGATGAGCATGCTGGCCTGCTGCGTGGTGTAGGCAAGGCCGTTCGCCGCGGTGATGTCGTCCTCTTCGACGAGCATGGGGATGAGCGCGTTGCGCGCGGGCCAGAAGAACAGCGACGCGGTCTCCATGAGCAGCACCACGAGGTAGATCACCCACAGCGAGTTCGTCACGACCAGCACGACCGCGAGTGCCGCGCGCGTGAGGTCGGCGGCGATCATCACCTTGCGGCGGTCGAACCGGTCGACAAGCGCGCCGGTGAACGAGCTGAGTATCAGCGCCGGGATCAGCTTGGCGATCAGGATGCCCGCCACCGCGAACGACGAGCCGCCCGAGAGCGTCTGCACGAGCGGCATGAGGAAGCCGATGACGAGCCAGTCGCCGATGCCGCTCACGAACTGCGCGTACCACAGGCGGCGGAAGTTCTGGTTGCGTATCAGCCGGCGGTACGCGCCGTTGGTGCCGTTGCCGTTGGTGCCGTTCGGACGGGCTCGGCCGGTACCGCGGGTTCGGTGCAGGGCTGCTCGCTCACGCGCCCACCTCGACCACCGCGCTGCGCACCGCGCAGCACCCCATGTTGACGGCCACGGGCAGCGCCGCGATGTGGCACGGCGCGGTCACGAGGTGCACCGCGAGCGCCGTCGTGTCGCCGCCCAGGCCCGCCGGCCCGATGCCGGTCGCGTTCACGGCGTCGAGCAGCTCGGCCTCCATGGCGCCGACGCGGTCGTCCTTCGGGACGCTGCCGATCTCGCGCAGCAGCGCGCGCTTGGCAAGCCCGCCCACCTTGTCGAAGGTCGCGCCCACCCCCACGCCGACGAGCAGCGGCGGGCAGGCACCGGTCGCGGTCGCCTCGACGGTCTCGACCACCAAGCGCTTGACGCCCTCGAAGCCCGCGTCCGGCGTGAGCATCGCGATGCGGCTCGCGTTGTCCGAGCCGCCGCCCTTGAGCATGACGTGCACGGTCGCTCCGGTCCCCGGCCGCCACAGCAGATCGACGAAGGCCGGCGTGTTGTCGCCGGTGTTGGTGCGGTCGAGCAGCGCGTCGCGCACGAGCGACATGCGCAGCCCCGCCTCGCGGTACGCCGAGGCGACCGCGGCGTTGATCTCGGTGGCGACGTTGCCCGTGAGCGTCTCCTCGCTGCCGAGCTCGATGCGGACCCACACCGTCCCGGTGTCCTGGCAGATCGGCACGCGGTCCGCCGCGGCGATGCGAGCGTTCTCGACGAGCTGCGCGAGCACGGCACGGCCCCGCGAAGAACGCTCGCGCTTCGCAGCATCCGCGAGCGCGGCCGCGACATCGGGGCGAAGCTCGCACGCCGCGCGTGCGACCGCCTCGCGGACCGCGTCGCCGATTGACGAGGCGCGCAGCACCCTACCCCCGCAGGCCGAGGGCGTCGACAGCCTCGGCTACCGTCTCGGCCGACAGCTGCAGCGAGTCGAGCTCCTCGTCGTTCAGCGGCATCTCGACCACGCCGAGCACCCCGCCGCGGCCCAGCCGCGCCGGCACGCTCACGTAGACGTCATCGATCCCGTACTCGCCGCTGAGGTACACGCAGCTCGGCAGCGTGGCGCCGGAGTCGCTCAGGATCGCGCTCGACCATCGCGACGATGCTGCCTGCCGGCGCGTAGAACGCCGAGCCGGACTTGAGCAGGGCGACGACCTCGGCCCCGCCGAAGATGGTGCGCTGCACGAGCGCCTCCACGTCGGCGGCGGACAGCAGCTGGGTGATCGGCACGCCGTTGACGGTCGTGAAGCGCGGCATCGGCACCATCGCGTCGCCGTGAGCGCCCATCGCCAGCGCGTCGATCTCGGTGATCGGAGCGCCGGTCTTCTCGGCGACGGCGAAGGCGAAACGGGCCGAGTCGAGCACGCCGCCCATGCCAAGCACGCGCTCGTGCGGCAGCCCCGACTCCTTCCACGCCAGGTAGGTCATGATGTCGAGCGGGTTGGTGACGCACACGAACACGGCGTCGGGCGAGGCGGCGAGCGCCTTGGGGATGACGCTGCGCACGATCGCGGCGTTCACGGCGAGCAGGTCGTCGCGCGTCATGCCCGGCTTGCGCGGCAGACCCGCAGTCACGACCACGACGTCGGACCCGGCGGTGTCGGCGTAGTCGTTCGTGCCGACGATGCTCGGTCCGAACCGCTCGACCGAGCGCAGGTGCATCAGATCGAGCGCCTTGCCCTGCGGAAGTCCCTCGGCCACGTCGATCATGCACACGTCCGCGATGCCGTGCAGAAGCAGAAGCTCGGCTGCGGTGGCTCCCACCTGACCCGCGCCGACCACGGTAACCTTGGGATAACCCACTGGCAGATCCCCTCTCGGCCAGATGCACCAAGCGCGCCTTCAGCCTTCGGGCGCGCGAGGCGATTCTACCACGCCGCCTCGGCGCCAAGCCGACTGCGGCTACTGCTGAGAAGAGCCGTCGGAGAGGTCGGCGGGGTAGTCGACCTCGAGCTGGTGCCCCTGGTGATGCGCGAGGCGCTGCTGCAGGATCGTCGGCATCTGAGGCAGCGGTTCGCGCGGCTCGGGCGGGCCGACCGGAAGCTCGATGTCGGCGTAGAGGATGTCGTCGCCGCTCATCGCCTCGGCGACCATCTTGCCGAACATGATGATCGCGCTGCCGCCGTGGCCGGGCTCTCCCGGCTCGGCGCCATCGGCCTCGACCACGATCACGAGGCCGGCCAGCGAATCGGACAGCGCGAGCGCGAGCTCGAGGATCGCCTCGGCCTGCAGCTCGTTCTCCGAGCGCGGAAGGAACACCGCAAGATCGGGGAAGGCCATGGCGATCTCGCGGATCGTGGCCATGTCGACGCACCCGTCGCCGATGAGAAGCGCCATCGTCCCCAGCTGCTCGATGCCCTCCGAGGGCGCGATCACGCCGGCGAAGCCTCCGTCGGCCACGCCGAGCTGCGGGATGAACCGCTCGCCGTCGATCGCTGTCGAGCTCGGCGAACAGGCCCTCGCGGTCCGGGTTCTCGTCCCCCTCGAGCGAGAACACCTCGGGGAAGAAGACGAGCTCCGCGCCGTTTGCGGATGCGGTGCGAGCCGCGTCGAGCAGAGCCGCCGCGTCCTCGGCGGGCGTTGCGCGCAGCAGGTGTTGCACGACGGCGATCTTCAAGTTGACGGCTCCCCGCATCGGCTCTTCGTTGGTCAGTACTTCCCCCTCGCGAGGGATTACCCCACGCTGGTGCGCCCCTTGCCGCCCTTCGCCGCCTTGCCCTTGCCGCGAGCCGGCTTCTTCGCAGCCGCCTCGGCCTTGCTGGGACAGTCGGGGTCGACGCAGATCCGCCACGGACCGCGGCCGGTCTGCACGACGATCTTGGGCGAGCCGCACGGCTCGCACACCTCGCCGGTCGGCTCGATCTCGCCGCGCTGCGGCAGCGGGTAGCTCACGCCGCACTGGTCGTAGTTGGTGCAGCGCACGAAGCGCTTGAGGGTGCGCGGCGAGCGGATGACCTTGAGGTCGCCCTGGCGGCCCTCCTCGGCGCACTTCGAGCACGTGCCGATGATGACCTCGGGCTCGTAGTTGGTGGGGCACTTGGGGTCGAGGCACACGACGCGCGGCTTGGTCCGGAACTGGATCACCCGCACCTGCGGCGTGCCGCACTCGGGGCACAACTCGTCGACCGCTTCGATCTTGCCCTGGGGCAGCGGGTAGGTGACGTCGCACTCCGGCCAGCCCGAGCAGCCCACGAACTGGCCCTTGGTCTTTGGCGAGCTCTTGACGAGCAGGTCGTGCCCGCTCTTGGGGCAGCTGCCCACCTTCGCGTCGGCGGCGGTCGCCTCCTTGAGCGTCTCGCCCACCTCGGCGGCCTTGGGGATCAGCTCGTCCATCACCTTGCCGAGAAGCTCGCGCGAGTGGTCGACGACGTCCTCGCGCGTCACCCGGCCGTTCGCGATGTCGTCCATCTCGCTCTCGAGCTCGGCGGTCATGCCCGGCGTGGTGATGCGCGGGGCGAACGCCGAGAGCGCGTCGATGACCGCGCGGCCCAGACACGTGGGCTCGATGGGGTCGTTCTCGGTGTAGCGGACCTCTTCGAGGCGCTCGATGATGGCGTGGCGCGTGGCCTTGGTGCCCAGCCCGCGCTTCTCCATCTCCTGGATGAGCTTGCCCTGGCTGTAGCGCGCGGGCGGCTCGGTCTGCTTCTCGAACAGCTCGGCGCCGAGGAAGTCGACCACATCGCCCTCGTGCAGCGCGGGGAGCTGCTCGTCCTTCTTGAGGCCGTACGGGTAGATCGCCCGGTAGCCCGGCTCGACGAGCACGTCGCCCTTGGCCACGAACGGCTCGCTGGCGACCTCGACGACGACCTTCGTGCCCTCGATGACCGCCGCGTCCGAGAGCGTGGCCAGGAATCGGCGCGCCACGAGGTTGTAGAGCTTCCACTCCTCGGGCTTGAGCTTGTCCGGATCGCCTGCGCCCGTGGGATGGATCGGCGGGTGGTCGGTCGTCTCCTTGCGCGCCTCGCGTGGCGTGCAGCGGCGCCGGACTGGATGCGGTGCACGTGCTCGCGGTAGACCGGCACCTCCTCGAGCGTGCGCAGGATGCCGGTGATGTCGAGCGAGGGCGGGTAGACGGTGTTGTCGACACGCGGGTAGCTGATCAGGCCGTTCATGTAGAGCGTCTCGGCGATGCGCATCGCACGCGCGGGGCTGAGCCCCTCGGCGGCCGCGGCGGCCTGCAGGGCGGTGGTGTTGAACGGCGTGGGCGGCTTGGCCTGACGGCGCTTCTTCTCGGCCGAGGTGACCGTGCCGCTCGTGGCGCCGGCGACCGCGGCCATGACGGCTTGCGCCTCCTCGGCGCTCTTGAAGCGGTCCGTGGCGTGCCCGGCGCCGAACTCGCCGTCGCCGTGCCCGTCAGCCTTGGTGCGAAAGCCCGCCTTGACCTGCCAGTACGTCTCGGGCACGAACGCCTCGCGCTCCAGCTCGCGCTCCACGATCAGCGCGAGCGTGGGCGTCTGCACGCGACCGGCGCTCTTCACGTTGCCGAAGCCCGAGTACTTGGCCATGGTGAGGTAGCGCGTGAGCACGGCGCCCCACACCAGGTCGATGTCCTGGCGCGACTCGCCGGCCTGCGCGAGGCAGTCGTCCACCGCGGTCAGCTCCGAGAACGCCCGCTCGATCTCCTCTTTGGTGATCGCCGAGAACCGCGCGCGCTGCACCGTCGCTGTGGAGTTGACCGCGGTCATGAGCGAGCGCGCATCGCTGCCGATAAGCTCGCCCTCGCGGTCGAAGTCGGTCGCGATGATGATGCGGTCGGCCTTCTTGGCGAGGCTCTTGAGCGCGCGGATGATCTCGCGCTCGGCGGGCACCTTGCCGATCGGCGCCCACACGAGGTACGGCAGCGAGGCGAGCTTCCACGTCTTGAGGTCGAGGCCGTCGGCGGTGAAGGGCTTGCGCTTGGGCCACGGAGGCGTGGGCAACGTATCGGGGATTCGCGCCGTCGTCGCCGCGCCCTCCTCCCACACCGCCTTCCACTGCTTGTCGTGCACCAGCTGCAGCGGGAAATCGACGCCGAGGATGTGGCCCTTCAGGCCGATCGCGATCCAGTCCTCCTCGTCGCGGCGAAACGAGTAGGTGGGCGTGTTGTAGACCTTGTCGGCCTTGGGCTTGCCCACGGCCAGGATCTCCGCGAGCTTCTTCGCGGCGATGTTCTTCTCGGTGACGACCAGATTCACGCGCACGACCTTCCCGGGTCCAAAGTATCGGTGCCGAGTATACACACGGCAGTCAACCCCTCTTTAGAACGCGCGGAGTTAGCGGGCGCTTGCCGCAGGGTTTCCGCGCAGGTGAGGGTGGTGGTTTCGAGCCCGAGAATGGCGCCGTGCGGGCAACTCGGCCCGCGGTGCGAGCGGCGGTCCTACAGACCGATCTCGCCGGCCCGCTGCTGCATCGCGTGAAGCGCCAGCCCCAGGAACTCCTCGCGCTCCAAGCCGAGCGCCTCGTGACCCGCCATCTGCTCGCGATTCGCGCCCCTCGCGAACGCCTTCTCCTTCCAGCGCTTCTTGAGGCTGCGCACCTCCACGCCGGCCAGGTCCTTGTCCGGGCGCACCAGCGCTGCCGCCACGATGAAGCCCGTGGTCGGATCGGCGCACCACAGTGCGTGGTCCATGCGGCGTCTCGCGTTCGGCCTTGCAGGCATGCGCGAGGATCGCGTGCAGCATCTCGTCGTCGACGAGCCCCGCGAGCTGCTCGGCGGTTATCAGCCCGTGACGATCGGGGTCGTCAGCGGTCTCGGCGTAGTCGAGGTCGTGGAGCAGTCCGGCAAGCCCCCAGCGCTCGACATCGGCCTCGGGCAACCCCAGCCGGCTCGCAAGCGCGTCCATGATGATCTCGGTGGCCACGCAGTGCGAGACCAGATTGCGCTGCGGGATGCGCTCGGTGACGAGCGCGTACGCCTCGTCGCGCGATATCACCGCGGCTCCTTGCCCGCCGCGGCGCGGACCACCTCGATGCGCTCGGCCAGCCACTCGGCCCACTCATCGATGCCCTGGCCCTTGGTCGCAGCGATCCGGAAGATCGGCGCCTTGGGGTTGAGCGAGCGCACCACACCGTCGAACTCGGCCTCGTCGAAGTCGAAGAACGACATCGTGTCGACCTTGTTCAAGATGACGGCCTCGGAGATCTGGAAGATGCCCGGGTACTTGTAGGGCTTGTCGTGGCCCTCGGGCACCGAGAGGATCATCACCTTGGCGTGCTCGCCCAGGTAGAACTCGGTGGGGCACACGAGGTTGCCCACGTTCTCGACGATGATGAGGTCGAGCTCGTCGAGGGGCAGCGCGTCGACCGCGCGCTTGATCATGTCGCTCTCCAGGTGGCACGCGCCACCCGTGTTGATCTGCACGGCCGGGATACCGTGGGCCTTGACCTTCTCGGCGTCGACCTTGCTCGCGATGTCGCCCTCGATGACCGCGATGCCGTACCGGTCGCGAAGCGCCGCGATCGTGGCCAGGATCGTCGAGGTCTTGCCGGCGCCCGGTGACGCCATCAAGTCGAGCACGAAGACGCCGGCCTCGTCGAAGCGCGTCCGGTTCTGCGGCAGCCAGCTTCTCGTTGCGGTCGAGAATCGGTTTCGAGACATCGATGGTGGCCATGTGCGGCTACTCCTCGGCACCACGGTCGTCCGCACCAGCGGCGACCTCGTCGGGTTGTTCTGCCTCGATGGAATCGATCCTCAGCTCGCGGCCCTGAAGCGGGGTCACGTTGAGCGACTCGCAGATGGGACAGATCATCTGGAAGCGGTCGTGGTCGTAGTCGGCCCCGCAGCTGTTGCAGTGCGAGCGGGCCGGGATGTTGTTGACGGTGAGCGTCGCGCCCTCGGCGATCGTGCCGGGCGTGAGCGACTCGAACGCGAACTGCAGCGCGAAGTCCTGGATCTCGGTGAGCTCGCCCACGCTGATGCGGATCTCGGTGATCTGTGTCGCGCCGGCCTTGTCGGCGGCCTCGAACGCCGAGGCGAGGATTCCTTGGGTGATTCCCATCTCGTGCACTTTCGGTGGCCCTCCTAGGCCTCGGCCGCTTCGAGGCGCTGCTGCTCGGCGATGCGCTTGGAAAGCACCATGCGCGCGAGCAACATGCTCACCTCGTAGAGCAGGACCAACGCGGCGGCCAGTGCGCCCATCGTCACGGGCGACCAGTCCGGCGTCGCCATCGCGGCGACGACCATGATGACGACGTAGACGACGCGCCAGTTCTGCCGCAGCTTCTGGTACGGAACGACGTTGAAGATCATCAGGTAGAACACGATGACGGGCAGCTGGAACCCGATGCCGAACGCGAGCAGCATCAGCATGACGGCCTGGAACCACTTGTCGGCCAGACCCAGCTGGCCCACCAGCGAGTTCGAGGTCTGGTCGATCATCCACTCGAAGCCCACCGGCACGACCACCATGTAGCAGAACACCACGCCGCCGATGAACAGCAGCCAGCATCGCCGCGAACGTGGGTATGACGTAGCGCCTCTCCCGGGGCTTGAGCGCCGGCAGGAAGAACGCCATGACCTGCCAGATGATGATCGGGCTCGTGAGCACGATCGCCGCGTACATCGCGATCTTGAACCGGAGTGTGAACCCCTCGAACGGACCGCCCACCTTGAACTGGTCGACGCCCGCAGCCTTCAGGTAAGGCAGGACCGGCTTGAGGACGAAGTCGAACGACGTCCCACGCCCACGTGTAGAGCACGAGCGTGGTCACGATGACGACCGACACCACGATGATGAGGCGCTTCCGAAGCTCGGCGATGTGCTCGAAGAATGGGAGTCTCTTGGGTCCGATGGGCATGGTGGAAAGGGAGGACTACTCCTCCTCGCCCTCCTCGTCCTCGTTGTCGACGGCCGCAGCCCAGATCGCCGAGGCGCCGGCGGCTTCCTCGGCAGCCTTCTTCTCCGCGGAGACCGCCGGGGCTGTCGTGGTGGTGCTCGGAGTGTTCAGACCGAAGGGATCCATGATGTCGGCGACGGGGTAGATCTCGGTCTTGATGACGTGCTCGACGTCGGCTTGCGCCTTCTTGAACATCTGGATGGCCTTGCCCGCCGTACGAGCGATCTCCGGGATCTTGTCGGGCCCGAAGATGATCAGCGCGAAGACCGCGATGATGAACAGCTCATTGCCGCCGATGCCGAACACAACCCCACCTAACTCACTGTTGCTGATGTGCACACGGTGATACGACTCGGAGTTCCTACTGGCGGTGCCGGCCGCCGGAGAGCACGCCGCCTCTTAGAAGCGGCTCGCTTCCGCCGGGTCGCTGAAGATCGGAAACACCTTGTCCAGCCCGGTGATACGGAAGATCTTCAGGATGTTGTCGCGCGTGCAGACGATCCGGACTACTCCGTCGCGTTCGCGCGCGCGCCGCAGGGCGCTCACGAGCACGCCGAGCCCGGAGCTGTCGATGAAGCCCACCTGCTCGAGGTTGACGATGACGTTGGCGCAGCCACCCTCGATCGCAGTGACCAGCTCCTGCTTCAGGCGAGGTGCCGAGTAGACGTCGACCTCTCCAACGAGATCGACGGTGCACACCCCGCCGGCGCTGCTTGTCTTGATCTCGAGATCCATGCCCGAAGAAGCTCCTCGCGAGTGTCGTCAAACAGTGAGAAGGATTGTACCGCTCGGCGGCCACCCTGACCACTTGGAAGGCCGCGGACGACTCGCCCGTGGAGGCCGAGTGCGAACGGGGTACCATCTTCTACGATTCCGACCGGAGGAAGGAAGCTATGGCACTCTCCATCGATCTCGCTCAAGAACCCGCGTTCTGGGTGCTGACACTTCGAGGGGACCTCGACTACGGCGAATGCTCCGCGTTCAGGATCAACATCGACCGGATTCTCAAGTCGGCGCCTCCCGCAGCGATCGTCGATCTCTCCGAGCTCGAGTACCTCGACAGCTCGGGGCTGGGGCTGCTGCTCTCACTTTCCAAGGAGTACGGCGCCCAAGGCGGCAACCTCGTACTCGTCACCAACGAGACCGTCGACAACATCCTGTCGCTCACGCGACTCAACGGCATCTTCTCGACGGCGATCTCGCTCGAAGAGGCCAAGCAGATCGTCTCGGGCACGGTCAACTGACGACGGCCTGACGCCCGGGCATCCAGGGAGCCACACAAAGAACAAGGGCGCCCGCAGGCGCCCTTGTCGGCATCTCAGAGCTGGGTCGCGCGCTACGGCGTGGTCGTAGCCGGCGCGGAACCCGTGGCGCCTGTGCGACGAGCCGGCCTTCTGGAGCTCGGCGATGCGCTCTTGGCGAAGTCGGGGTTGCCGCCCTTCGATCCCTTGGGATCGAGCTTGAGGTACTGCTGGAACGCCGCGATCGCCTTGGCCGCCTCGTTGGTGTCGCTGTAGAAGATGCCCAGGTTGAAGAAGGCGGGGCTGAACGTGGGATCGGCCTTGGTGACATCCTCGGCGATCTTGATGGCAGCCACGGTGTCGCCCGAGTAGAAGACGGTGATGGCGTAGTCAACGCGGACCGGCGACTCGTCGCCCTTGACCTCGAGGGCACGCGAGTACGCGTCCTTCGCCGCGAGCCACAGCGGCGCGAGCGCGGCCGGCGGAGGTTGTCGTCCCCTGGCTGGCCTGCTCCTTGGCGATCGCCCAGTCGAAGTACGCGTTGCCAAGCGATACGAGCGCCGCGTAGTTCTTCGGATCCGCCTGAAGCTGCGTGGTCAGCGAGTCCACCTGCGGCTGGTACTGCGCGTCAACACCCTGCGCCGCACCGTTCGTCGCGGTACCCGACTGAGTCTGGGGCTGCGACGGCGCGAACGGATTGGCGACGATGGTAATGAACGACAGCACGAAGGCGACGATCAGCACGATCAGCGTCACCTTCACCCACACGGGGGAGTTCGACTTGTTGATAGCCACTTACACGTCTCCTTCGAGTGCGCGAACACACGGCAAGAG
Source organism: uncultured Actinomycetes bacterium (assembly GCA_963726325.1). Lineage (GTDB taxonomy): Bacteria > Actinomycetota > Coriobacteriia > Anaerosomatales > PHET01 > CAVPCY01. The sequence goes on from CAVSCA010000002.1 coordinate 472,790, forward strand.
GCCGGCGCGCGACCTCCTATCCGGTGAACTTGCCGGCGAGGTGGTTACTTGGAGGTGGTCTCCGCCGAGCCGGACGGGGCACCCGAAGCGTTCATGCTGCCGATGTCGGGGTGGCCCTGCGGAAGCTCGCCGCCCTGCATCTGCTCGGGAGTGAGCTGCGGCGCGGCCTGCTCGCCGGTCCGCCCTGGCCGCCGCCCTGCTGGCGCGCACTGCGCGGCGTGCTGAGCGCCGGCGGATCGTGGGCGCGGCCAGGCTCTGGCCCACGAAGATGCCGAGGATGACACCGATCAGAAGGGCGACAACGCCGACGAGCGCGGTGACGGTCGTGGTGACCGTTCCCGGGAGCCGAAGAAGCCGCAGCCGGCTTCGAGCTCTTGGTACTGTCGGACGACTTGGCCGACTGCTTTGCCGGCTGCTTGGGCTGCTCGTCCTCGTCGAAGAAGAAGTCCTGGTCACTCACGTCGAAAAACCTCCGTATGGTGGGGTTGGGAGCCTTGGGCACCTAACCTGTCGCTGCCTGAACCGCCGTAGTATATCACGCGATTCACTCGCGTTAAGCGAGCTCGTTCACTGCTGAGCAATGGGTGCGCCAAGGCGCACGCGAACACACTATGTGCGCAACTTCATGCGCATCTCCTCGGCCCGGCCGTAGATGCGCTCGTTGTCGAGAAGCGGCCATTCACGCGCCTCGTAGACCACCTTGCCGCCGATCATGGTCCACAGGACGTTCTCCTGGTTGGCGGTGTGAACGAGGGTCCCGTACGGATGGTGCGTCGGGATCTGATGGGACTTCGAGAGGTCGACCGCGATGATGTCTGCCTGCTTGCCGGGCTCGAGCGAGCCGACCTGGTCGTCGACTCCCAGCGCTCTGGCGGCGTCGAGCGTGGCCATCTTCACGAACTGCCGGGCGATCATGAAGTGCTCCTCGCCGAGCATGGCGCGCTGGAGCAGCAGCCCGATCCGCATCTCCTCGAACACGTCCATCGAGTTCGACGCGGCCGGCGAGTCCGTGCCCAGACCCACGCGGATCCCCGCGGCGAGGAACTTGTCGATGGGCGCGAGGCCCATGCCGAGCTTGGCGTTGCAGCGCGGACAGTGCGCCACAGCGACGTCGTGGCGCGCGAGGATCTCGATGTCGTCGGCGTCGACCTGGGTGCAGTGGACCGCCACGATGTTCGGAGCGTCGAGGATCCCCCACTGCAAGACGTATCGCACCGGGCTCACGCCGGTGGGCAGCCACAGCGGAGCGTCCGCGTCGAAGACGTCGCGCACGTCGGTCGCGAGCATCGACGAGCCGTACTTCACGAACTGGTACTCCTCGCGGCTGCCCGCCAGGTGCAGCGAGACGGGCGTGCCGTCGGCCGCGTACTCGGCGACGCGCTTGAACAGCTCGGGGTGGCACGAGTACGGGGCGTGGGGCGCGATGCCGATGGTGAGGCGCGCCATGTCGGTCGTCGTCTCGCCACGCCGAGATGTCCTCGAGACGCTTGCTCCATCACCGAGGCGACCTCGCGCTTGTCCATCGTCGCCACTTCGCGGTAGATCACGCCGCGCAGCCCGGCTGCCTGCGCCGCGCGGCACGACGCGCCCGTGGAGGTGACGTCGGCGATCGTGGTGATGCCCGACTGCAGCGCCTCGAGCGCGCCGAGCAGTGCCGAGTCGTCCCAGTCCTCGGGCGAGAACAGGCGCTCCTTCTGGAGCAGCTGGTACTTCCACGTCGAGTACGGCACGTCGTCGACGAGCCCGCGCATCGCCGTGTACTCGAGATGCGTGTGCAGGTCCACGAAGCCCGGGAGCAGCGCGGCGAGGCCGAAGTCGCGCACCGGCTCGTCGGGGTGAAGCGCGCGCAGGTGCTCGTAGTCCCCGATCTCGACGATCTTGTCGTCTCGCACGAGCACGGCGCCGTACTCGATGTGCGGCGTGGCGATGGGAAGCACGTAGCGCGCGGTCAGAAGCATCGGGTTCCTCCCCGCTAGTCGACCTCCACGCGATTCTACCGCACGCGCGGCGCGCTCAAGCGGCTACTTGATGGCGGTATGCAGCGCCACGATGCCGCCGGTGAGGTCGGACCAGTCGATCGCCGAGAAGCCCGCGGCGCGCAGCTCGGCGGCGAGCTGGGGCTGCGTGGGGAAGCGGCGGATCGAGTCGTTGAGGTAGACGAAGCTGTCCCGGTCCCCGCTCGTGAGCATGGAGCCGATCGCCGGGATCGCGTGGCGCAGGTACACGTGATAGACGCCGCGCCACGGTGCGAACGGCGGGCGCGAGAACTCGAGGATCACGTAGCGGCCGCCGGGCTTGAGCACTCGCATGACCTCGGCGAAGTTGCGCTCGCGCGACGGCAGGTTGCGCACGCCGAACGCCACGGTGACCACGTCGAAGCTCGCATCGCCGAAGGGCAGCTCCTGCGCGTCGGCCAGTTGGAACGACAGCGCGGTGGGACCGGGGTGCTCGGCGGCCTTCTTCTCGGCGATCGAGAGCATCTCGGGCGTGAAGTCGGTGACGACGACCTCGGCCGGATGCGCCTGGTCGGCGATGGCGAACGAGACGTCGCCCGTACCCGCGCACAGGTCGAGCACGCGCGACTCGGGCGTGATGCGGCACGCGCTTGAACGAGCCGGCGGCGCCACGTGCGGTCGATGCCCATGCTCGCGAGCATGTTGAAGGTGTCGTAGCTGTCGGCGATTCCCGAGAATATCGACTTGACGCGCTCGGTCGTCGCTTCGCCGGGCGCGGGATTGGCGTTGGTCATGTGCGGCTAGCCCTCCGGCTGCTTGACTGCGCTGCGACGACCCACCGACGGGTGCTGGTCCGAGGCGGCCGGGCGATGCTCGCCGCTCCGGAACAGGTTGCCCACGCTCTCGCGGACCCACAGGCCGGCGGCGGCAGCCACGTGCGAGACGCCCGCCGAGGCGGGCCAGTTGAGCTCGCTCTTCTCGCACACGGTCGACTCGGAGAGCCGCTCGAACTCCTGCTTGAACGCCACGAGCGCGCCGTCGCGGCTGGCCGCGGGCGCCTCCATGATCTCGTCGATGCGCCGCATCGCGACCTGCGCCTCGACGATGCGCTTCTCGGTGGCCGCTGCCGTCACGGCATCGACGATGCCGGCCTCGGCCTTGATGCGGTTGACCGCGAGGCCCGCCTCGTAGGTCGCATCGACCATCTCGTCGGCGGTCATCGCGTCGCTCTCGTAGTTCATGATGTGCTTCCACGACGGCATGACCAGACGCTCGCGGTGCTCCTCGAGCGTCTTGGCCCGCAGCGTGTAGCCGTACTGCTCCGGGTTGTCGAACACCCGCGAACCCGGGATCGAGGAACGGCGCCATGGGGCTCACGAAGCACAGCAGGCGCGGGTCGTTGTTCACCGCGCGCGTAGAGGTGCCGGATGTACTCGGTCGTCTGGCGCACCGACTCGGCGGTCTGCGTGGGGATACCGGTCATGAAGTACAGGTCGAAGCGCGAGCAGCCGTTGCGCAGCGCGTCTTTGACGGTCTGCTCCACCTGGTCGATCGTGTAGTGGCTCTTGCCGAAGGCGGCGCGCACGCCGTCGTCGTGGCTCTCGACGCTGATCTCGACCGACCAGTCCGGCAGGTTCGCGTCGAGGAACTCGTAGAACTCCTCGTGCGGCGGCTTGAAGAACTCGAAGCCGATCGGGTTCTTGAGGTTGATGTCCTTGAGGCCGCGAACGAAGTCCCGCGTGTAGGCGCGGCCGGCCTGCAGGAAGTCGTTGAGCACGAAGATGGGCCCGGGGATGTAGCGCTGGATATGCGCGATGTCGCGCACGAGCAGCTGCGGATCGCGGAAGGCGACGCGGTCGCGCCCGAAGTGCTCCCTGAACGAGTACGCCGAGCCCCCGCAGGTCACGCAGTCGTGCGTGCATCCTCGGCAGATCAGCGAGGCGCAGACCGGGTAGTTGAGCCACTCCTTGAACGGCACGACGCCCATCAGGTCGCGATAGCGGATGACCGACTTCATGTTGAACGAGTAGTCGAGCGAGATCGAGTCCATGTCGGCCGGCACCCACGACAGCGGGTTGACCGTCACGCTGCCGGTGGCGTCCTTCCAGGTGAGGTTCGGGCACCTCGCTCAGGTCGCCGCCGCCCTTGACCACCTCGAGCAGCTGGCGGATCGGCTCCTCGGTCGAGTCGCCGCGCATGACGAAGTCGACGCAGTCGTAGGCCGCGAGCTCCTCGTGGAAGTACGTCGAGGACAGGCCGCCGAAGATGACCGGCGTGTCGGGGTGGTGGCGCTTCACGATCTTGGCGATCTCGACCGAGCCGTGAGCGTGAGGCAGCCAGTGCAGATCGACGCCGAAGACCCGTGCGTCGAGCTTGCGGATGTAGGCCTCGACGTCGAAGTCGGGCTTCATGAGCATGAGCACGGCGAGGTTGACGATGCGGACCTTCAGGCCGTGGCGCTCGAGGTACTCGGCGATCGTGGTCAGGCCGATCGGATACATCTCGAAGATAGGCGTCGACGGAACCATGTCCGAGACGGGCCCGAACATGATCGAACGCTCGCGGAAATCGTAGACGGCCGGTGCGTGCAGAAGCACGAGGTCGACGCGCGACATACTGTGGCAGTTCCTTTCGGTCCGGGCACGTTGCGTCCGGAACCCTAGACGGCTCGCACCGCCTCCCCTCGCCCGCCTCGGACCGTGCGGCCCCGGCGCGAGCGAGTGCCGAGTATAGCACCCGCATTTGGAGACTTCGTGACGGGTGCGGTCGTGCCCTACTTCTTCTTGCCGGGCCCGTTCACGTGGCAGTTGGCGCAGTACGTGGGGTTGTGGCAGTCGAAGCACGCGTTCGGCGCCGACCTGCTGCACGGTCGCCGGATGCTCGGTTCCCCATTTCGTCCCGGCGTCGTACGGCACGCCCATGCTCGAACCGTGATGGCACGCGTCGCAGAAGTACGCTGGCGTCGCCGTGGCATGTCTCGCAGACCTTCGGGTCCTTCTTGCCGAGCGTCGCCGTGGCTCTTCTGGAAGTCCTCGGGGTGCGGCATGGGCAGACCGTGGCAGTCCGAGCAGAACTTCTCGGTGTGGCAGGTGTTGCACTCGTTGATCGTCGCGACCGGAGGCAGCTGCGGACCGAGCGGCTCCTCGGAGTCGTTCTGGCGCTCCGCCGGCGGCCGCCTGAGCCTCGTCGCCCGCCGCCGTGGCCGAAGCCGCGCGCGAACGGGAGGTCTCGACCGACGCCAGCTCGGCGTGGCCCTCGGGGTAGAACCCCGGGTCGAAGTGGCTCGGCGGCTTGAGCTCGAATCCCGGCGGGTGACACGCAGACGCACTCGCCCGGCGCCTTCAGGCCGCCCTCAGGGGTCTCGCCCTGCGAGTGGCACCGGAAGCACGCGGTCATCTTCATGAAGTCCTCGTGCTTGCGGTTGGGCTTGCCGGTGTTGGGGTCTTCGAGCTCGAGTCGGAAGTCCTCGACGTGAGCGGTCCGGTTGTGGCAGATGCCGCAGGTGACCTCGTTCTCGGTGTGGACCTTGTGGTCGATGACCAGGCCCTCGCTAGGCGTGGCGGTGCGAAGCTCGGTGTCGTGGCACTGCGTGCACTGCGTGTCCTTGATCGTGAGTGCGAGCTCACTCTCGGCGTTGAGCGGCAACTCGAAGTTGTCGGTCACCGTCAGGTACAGCTCGCCGAGCGCCTCGGCCTTGTGCAGGACGAACACGACGGGGTTCGCACCCGCGGGCATGTGGCACGCCATGCAGCTGATCTCCGAGTGCGCCGAGCGCTGGTACGCCGTGATCGTGTCGTCTTGGACCTTGTGGCAGCCCTCGGAACAGAACCAGAACGTCGACGTGACACCCAGGGCCACGATCACGACCGCGGCGAGCACCAGGACGGCGACGGCGGACCACAGTATGTAGCGCGGCCGGCGTACGGGGTCTCTGAATCCGGCGAGCGAGATCTTGGCCATGTACCTTCCTTAGTATTCCACGCCGACTCGAGCGCCTTTGGTCACCGAATGGCACATCAGACATCCGCCGTCTTTGGGTGATGCGAAGTAGCGCAGCATGTGGTTCTTGTCGGTGCCATGCGGATTATGACACGAGGACGTGCAGGTGAGCGGTGACTCCTCGTTCACGTCGTAGTGATTCGGCCTCACCGGATGGTTGTTCCGGTAGACCGCCGTCGTCGCCTCGTCGTAGCCGGAGTCGTCGTGGCACTGCAGACACAACTCGGGGTTGCGCTTGACGAGCAGCGGTCTGTACGCCGATCCGTGCGGCGTGTGGCACTTGATGCACAACTGCCCGCTGTGCTCCGAGTCGTTGTACGTCACGAGGATCTGCCCGTGGCATTCCGCGCAGAAGTCGTTGTTGCCCCTGGCGTTGAGCAGGCCCGTGTACTGCGACGCATGCGGGTCGTGGCACGTGGAGCACTCCATGACCAGACCCACCGGGTGGTGGCTGGGCTGTCCGAACTGGTTCTCGATGCCGGGGTGACACTGGTAGCAGATCTGCGGCTGCTCGGCGTTGAGCAGCGGAACGTAGTCCGATCCATGCGGCTGGTGACACCCGGTGCAGTCGTCGTTGACGAACGGAGCGTGTTGGACGGGCATGCCGCTCAGCCCGGCAACCGTGGAGTGACAGCCGAAGCACAGCTCGCGCTGGCGGGCAACGAGGATCCCTCGGAAGTTCGACGCGTGCGGATCGTGGCAGTCGATGCAGCGGCCCTCTTTGGCGGGCTCGTGCGGCTGGGCTCGGTTGATCTCGTTGCCGATGGGGTGGCACGTGAAGCAGAGCTCGTCGGAGGGCTGCGTGAGCAGCACTTCGTTGTCCGAGGCGTGAGGGTCGTGACACCCGGTGCACTGCCCCGACGCGAACGGGTAGTGCTGGTAGGCATCGGAGAGCTTGGATCCCATCGACCCGTGGCACGTCCAGCACAGGTCGTTCTCCGTCCATGATCAGGTAGGACGGTCCGCCCTCGGCCTTGACCGAGCTGGTGGTGGAGCACGCCCTGCGCGGTCTTCGTGACGTTCACCGTGCGCTGCGACAGCGCCATCCACCAGCGCAGCGGCAGCCACTGCACCAGGGTCTTGTAGCGCTCGACGAGCTCTCGGGGTCCGCGAGTCACCGTCACCTTGACCTCGCTGCCGTGCGGCGTGTGGCACGTGGTGCACTGGCGCAGCGCAAACGGGTTGTGGACCGTCGTCTTGCGCAGGTCGGGAATCAGCTCGACGTGGCACTGGAGGCACTCGAGGTTGCGCGCAACGAAACGCGCCTGTTCGCTGCTGCCGACCATCCAGAGCTCGGTGACGGTCGCGCAGGCGCACAGCAGGAGCAGAAGAGCCAGGACCACGGCGACGAGGACGTACCACCGCCGCTGGCGCCCGTCATCCTCCTGCTCGTAGTCGCTGTCGATGCCGTCTTGGACGGCGTCGGAGTCGGTCAAAGACCCTCCTCGGCCTGTTGCGCGAGTATGCGAATCTGACGGTCGCCCGGCGAACATACTCCTTGCGAGTTCTATCACGGAAGCCATGCTGAATGAACCTTGACGTTGGTGGTCGCAGGGCTACTTTGGGACACCGAGTACGCGCGCCCGGCAACAGCCGTCCACTGTGTTATCGGCCGGTCTGCAGCCTCTCGAGACCCTCGCGCGCTTCGAGCAGGTCAGGGTCGAGCTTCAGGGCGATCCTGTAGCGCGCCTTCGCCCAGTCCGGATGGCCGGTGTTCTCGTAGCCGAGCCCGGTGAGGTAGTGCAGCCGGGCGTCGTTGGGCTGCTTGTCGAGCACGGGCCGCACCGCCACCAGAAGCGACCGGTACTGCTCCTTCTCGGCGTAGTAGTTGCCGAGCGCCACAGCCGCGGCAGCATGGTCGGGCTCGGCGTCGAGTACCGCCCACAGATCCTTCTCTGCCCGCTTGCCCGCGCCGGTGGACAGGTAGACCATCGCGCGGTTGTACAGGGCGGCGGTGTTTCGCGGCTCGCGCTTCACAACGTAGTCGAGCTGCTCCAGAGCGAGGACGTTCTTGCCGACGGAGCGCAGTGCGTACGCGAGCTCTACCCGCGCCCTGAGATCGTCGGGGTGCGCATCGACCGTTCGCTGCCACCGCTCGATGAAGGCGGGACCTGACGCCGGACCCGTCTTGGCTTCCCTCCACGACCACCACGCCCACGACGAGGAACCCGGCGAGCACGACGACCAGCAGGCCGATCGCGAACGCAGACCAGCCGCCTCTCGCGGATCGGCCTGGGAGGCGGCGCTGCGCGCCTCGGCGTCGCCTGTCGGCTCGCTGCTCGTGGGTAGGGTGTCGTGAGTGTCGTCCATCGTCTGCGGTCGAGCTCGCGCTAGGGGGTCGTGGTGGCGCTTGCCTCTAGCCGCGCGAGCTCGTCGGCAACGCCCTGCTGGCCCGGCGCGCGCGCCTCGATGTCGCGAAGCACCGATATCGCCTCTGAGGTGCGGCCCTCGCTGCTTGTAGATCTCCGTGAGCAACGTGACTGCCGTCCGTGAACCGCGGATCGAGGCGCAGCGCGAACTTCAGGTGGGCGATGGCCGGCTCGACCCTGCCGGTCGCGTACAGAGCGCGCGCGAGCTGCGCACGCAGCGCCGGCCCGTACGGCTCGACCTGCACGACACCCCGCGTGGCAACGTCGATCGCCTTGTTGTAGTAGGCGGGATCCAGAAGCTGGCCGCCCATGTTGTAGAGGTTCGAGAGGAACACGTAGTTGTCGTACTCGCTGGGGACGAAGGCGATCGTGTCGAGCAGCGAGCTCTCGGCCTTGGCGAACGAGCTTCTGACGGTCGCCATCGCTTGCCCCTGGTCGTTACCGGTACCCACCGTCTGGGCCGCCGCGAGCAGTTCGTCGACGTAGGCCATGCCCACCTCGGCGCGGTAGATGTCGTTGAACGGGTTGAGGCGAGCCGCACGGATCGCATACGCGGTGCGATCGGCTCCCGAGGAGTCGACGCTCGCCTTGAGGTAGGCGTTGTCGGCGGCGGTGAACCGGATCTGGAAGCCGATGCCCAGAATGGCGAGCACCGTGAGCGCGCCGGCGGCGATGACGCCCCACTTGGGCGGCTTGACGTCGACCGAGAGCGCCGTGGGCGCCAGAACGGCCGCCATCGACGTCCACATCAGGAACGAGGTGCCGGTCACCGACAGGCCGAAGAACAGGTGGGTCACGTAGGCGGCGCTCGCCGCCCAGAACCCGGCGAGAATCATGCGGTTGGCGCTGCGCTCGGCCGAGAAGACCGTGCGCCACGAGCGGATCGCGGCCCAGCCGAAGATCGAGTAGAGCATGAGCATGCCGAGCACGCCGATGCCCGCGGCAAGTTGGAGCGGGTAGTTGTGCACGTTGTCCGCGACCGACAGGTAGCCCGCGTCGGCCGAGTAGGCGAACGGCTTGTACTTGGGGAACACGAGCCGGAACGTGTCCGCTCCGGATCCGAAGACCGGGCGCGCCTTGATCGCCGCGACCGGCGGCCTGCCAGATCTCGAAGCGTGTCTTCGCGCTGCCCTCGCCGAACTTGAAGATCGACACGACGCGCTTCCCGAAGTTCATGACCTCGTTGGGGCTGCTCAGGCTTCGGACGATGACGGCTGCCACGAGCGCGCCCACGGCCCCCGAGAACGCCCAGTCGACCGACTTCCACGAGACGCGCTGTCTGACAGCGAAGATCGTGAAGAAGGTGAAGCCCACGACGCTGCCCACCCAGCCGCTTCGGGCGAACGCGACGACGAGGCACCACATGTTGAGCAGGAACCCGAGCCAGTAGATGCTCCGCCACGACAACCGCTCCTCGGCAAGCGCAAGACCGAGCGACACGAACACCGAGAACATGAGAAAGCCGGTGAGCAGGTCGGGGTTGCCGTAGGTGGAGAACGCCCGGTTCACCTCGAAGGGCAGCCGTCCCCACCTCACGATGTCGCGGCCGAGACTCTGCATGACCCCGTAGCCCGCCACCACGACGCCCGACCAGAAGAGCGTCTGCGCAAGAGTGCGGAGCCGCGAGGGCCTATCGGCGAACTGGAGGGTCAGGAAGTAGATCAGCGCGTAGTTGAGGAACGAGAGCAGGCCTTCGAACCGGCGGTACTTGCCGAAAAGCGCGGTGGGCGGATGGATCGAGAAGACCGTGGAGAGCGCCACCCACGCCAGAAACGCCAGGATCAGCCAGTCGACCGGCGTGCGTCGGATCTTGCCGCCGTGAAGGGCGATGTCCCACGCCCAGGCGGCGAGCGCGATCAGCCCCAAGACGCGCTGGACGAACAGCTTCACGATGTCGAACTGGTCGTAGGTGAGCGGCAGCCGGAAGCCCAGGAACGTCACGTTGCCCATGACCACCGGCGTCAGGAACACGAGCGCGAGCAGTGCCCACCACGAGATCTTGCGGTAGATGCTCCACGGCGCCTCAGGAGCCGCCGCCGGCTTCTGGGCGGCCTTGGAGGTCGCCCGCGTCTTGCCGGTCTTGTCGGGCGCGATGCGGCTTCTTGCTCTGCTTCGCCATGCGGCGGGGCTCCACTTCTAGAAGGCGCGTACCGGGACGGTCAGCGCGCGCCGCGTCCCGTGAGTACTACCTGCAAAGTCTCGACCATGATTCTGCACGTCCATGGTCAGGTCCTGATGGTACATGTAGATGAGGTCGTACTTGAGCTTGCGCTCGGCGGTCGTTGCGTAACCGCCACTCACCTGCGCGAGGCCGGTCACGCCGGGCTTGACGTGGAACCGCTCGCGATACCCCGGGATCTCGGCCAGGAACTGCTCCACGAAGTACGGGCGCTCGGGACGCGGGCCCACGAAGCTCATCTCGCCCACAAGGATGTTGAAGAGCTGCGGCAGCTCGTCGATGCGGTACTTGCGCAAGAAGCTCCCCACGCCGGTGATGCGGGGGTCGTCGTCGGTGGCCAGCACCGGGCCCGAGTGCTTCTCGGCGTCTTTGACCATCGTGCGGAACTTGTAGATCGAGAACGGCCGCATGTCGCGGCCCACGCGCTGCTGCGAGAAGAGCACCGGGCCGCCGTCCGAGACGAGAATCGCCAGCGCCGCCAGCAGCAGCACCGGCGAGAGCAGCACGATCAGCAGCGCCGAGCCCAGCACGTCGATCGAGCGCTTCACGAACGTCTGGTACGGCGGCACCGAGGAGCGCGTGATCTCCATGAGCGGGACGTCGCCCACGATCGCGTCGACGGTGCCGATGAAGATCTCGTAGAGCTCGGGTACCACGTCGATGCGCACGTCGGCCTCGTCCGCGAGCGCGAGCGACTCGACGAGCTCGCGCAGCGCGACCGGGCTCGTCACGATCACGCGGTTGGCGCCGCGCTCGGCGGCGACCCGCGCGGTCTCCTCGACGCATCCCAGCACCGGGAAGCCATCGCGCTCGGCGGGCGGAGTGCACTCGGCGCGAGTCCGAGGGTCGATCAGGCCGAGCACCCGAAAGCCCCAGCGGCCGCGAGCGGCGATCTCGGTCGGCCAGCTCGATCGAGAGCCGTCCGCCGCCCACCACCAGCACGCGCTGCTCGGGCATGGCGACGCTCGACACGCGCATGAACAGCAGGCGCCAGGCGAGCAGGATGAAGATCTGGATGGGCCACGAGATGGCGAGCACGAGACGCGGGAAGGAGGCGAATCCGGGGCCGGCGATGTAGAGCGCCGAGAGCGTGAGCAGCGTGCCGAGCCCGGTGCCGACGACCAGGCTGCGCGTGAGGTCCCACGCGGACTCCATGCGCTCGGGCTCGTAGACGCCGTTGACGTAGTTCGCGGCCAGGTACACGACCGTGATGATCGGCGAGAGCAGCAGGTAGGGCCGCAGGTTGAACAGCGGCACGTCGACGCCGAAACGGATCGCGAACGCGATGAGGAACCCCGCGTTCACGAAGATCGCGTCGAGCAGCAGCGAGAGCGCTATGTACGCCCGCCGGCTCATCCGCGACCACCGCGCGCAGCGTGGCGCTCGATCGCCTCGGCGTAGACCGCGCGCGACGTTGTCCACCATGCGCGGGATCGTGAACTGCGGTGAGCGCGCGCTGCTGGGCCTGCTCGCCGAGCCGAGCGCGCAGCTCGTCGTCGCCGAGCAGCCGGCGCAGCGCATCGGCAAGCGCCTGGACGCTTCCCACCGGGACCACCAGCCCCGTGACGCCGTCGAGGTTGGCGTAGGGGACGCTCGTCGTGAGGTTGGTCGAGACCACCGGCGTGCCCGCGGCGTGCGCTTCGATCTGCACGAGCCCGAACGCCTCGCTGCGCGCCACGCTGGGCAGCACGAACACGTCGGCTGCGTGATACCACGCCGCGAGCTCGGCCTCGTCTTGCGGGGAGACGAAGGAGGTCCGGTAGTCGAGCCCGCGGGCGACCGCGATCTCTCGCAGCTGGCCCTCGAGCGGTCCTCGGCCGATCAGCACGAGGTCGGCATCGACGTGCTCCATCGCACGCACCAGCACGTCGACGCCCTTGTAGTAGATGAGCCGCCCCACGAACAGCACGATCTTGCGGCCCATGTGGTCGGCCCTGAGCTCGGCGGCCCGCTGTCAGCGTCCGCTCGTCGCCGGCGAAGCGGTCCACCCTGCAGGCCGTAGTCGACGTGGCGGCACTTCTCGGCACGCGCCGAGAGGAACTCGGAGTGCTCGATGAGGTTGGGCGAGGACGCCATGATGAGGTCGGCGCTGTCCAGGAAGCGCTCGAGGAAGGGCCGGTACGCGGCGAGCGCGCGCTTCTGGCGCACGATGTCGCTGTGGTACGAGACCACGAGCGGCACGTCGGGCTTGGCGCGAAGCCACGCCAGCTCGCCCCAGGGGTACGGGAAGTGGAAGTGGAAGAGGTCGGGCCCGGGGTCGCGACGCGCCTCGGCGCGCAGCTCGCGCGTGAAGCTCCACGACACCGGGGTGGACGCGCGCTCGAACGCGCGCGGCAGGCGCACGACGTCGACGCCGTTCACCGTCTCTTCGAGCCGCGAGTTCTCGCCGTTGCACACGATCGCGCGCACCTGCAGCGCCCGCGTGCTCGACGAGCCCCTCGGCGATGTCTCGCACGTGGAACTCCACCCCGCCGATGTGCGGCGGGTAGTACTTGTTGACCATGGTGATGCGCTGCGGTGCAGCCGCCATCTACGCCCCTTCGACCAGCGCGCGCCCGGCAGCCAGCAGGTCGTCGACCACGCCTGCCGAGGAGGCCTCGGCGTAGACGCGCACGAGCGGCTCGGTGCCGCTGGTGCGCAGCAGCAGCCACGCGTCGTCGGCGAGCAGGAACTTGATGCCGTCGACGCGCGAGACCTCGTTCACGACGATGCCCGCGAGCTCGGCCGGCTCGATCGTGGGCATGCTCGCGACGAACGCGTCCATGACCGGGCGCGTGAGCTTGAGGTCGACTCGGCCGTACTCCATGGGGCCGGTGAGCGCGAAGAGGTCCTCGACGAGCTCGCCCAGGCCCATGCCGCGCTGCGCCATCATCTCGGCGAGCATCAGCGACATGAGCAGCCCGTCGCGCTCGCGCACGTGGCTGGGGATGCCGATCCCGCCGCTCTCTTCGCCGCCGATGAGCACGCCGCCCTTGACCATCTCCTCGTAGATCCACTTGAAGCCCACCGGGCGTGGTGACCACCTCGAGGCCCAGCCGAGCGGCCAGGCGGTCGACGATCACGCGAGGTCGAGACGGTCTTGACGATCTTGCCGGTCATCGCCCTTGTCCTCGAACAGGTGCCGAGCGACGAGCGAGATGATGCGGTGCGGGCTCACGAACTTGCCCGTGCGGTCGACCGCGCCGATGCGGTCGGCGTCGCCGTCGGTCACGAACGCGGCGTCGAAGCCGCCCTCGCGCACGGCCGCGGCGGCCTCGTCGATCCACGGCGGGATGGGCTCGGGGTGCAGGCCGCCGAAGCCCGGATTGCGCTCGGCCGTGGATCTCGTGCACCTCGACGCCCAACGAGCGCAGCGTCTCGGCGAGGTAGGTCTGGCCGGCGCCGTAGAGCGGGTCGACGACCACGCGCAGCTTCGCGGCAGCGATCGCGTCGGCGTCGACCGCTGCGGCGCAGCGCCGCCAGGTACGGGCCCTTGAGGTCGACGGTCTCGAACTCGCCGCGGCGCCTCGGGCGCCTCGTCGAGCAGCGCCGCCTCGACGCGCTGGGTGAACGAGACCGGCGAGGCGCCGCCATCGGACATGCGCAGCTTGAAGCCCAGGTACTCGCTGGGGTTGTGGCTCGCGGTGAGCATCACGCCGCCGACCGCCGTCATCGTCGCGCGCGACCGACCAGCACAGCCCCGGCGTGGGCAGGTAGCTGTCGGACAGCTTGACCTTCAGCCCGTGCGCTGCGAGCACCTCGGCGGCCGCGGCTGCGAAGCTGCCGGCCTCGAAGCGCGTGTCGTAGCCGATGAGCACGAGCCCGCCCGGGTTGTCTTCCGAGAAGACCCGCCCGGCGGCGTCGGCCACGCGGCGCAGCGATTCGTAGGTGAAGTCGGCGCCGATGACGGCTCTCCAGCCGTCGGTACCGAAGCGGATGTCGGCAGGTGCAGCCATCGCAAAGACCCCCGGAATGTCGCGGTTGAGACGTCGTGTGGATTGTCGCACAATGCGAAGCTGCCGAGCGCCCTACCCGTTCCCGCGCTCCCGCATGAACTGCGAGTAGACCTTCACGTGCCGATCCACGCACTCCTCGGCCGAGGAGCCCGGCGGGTCGAGCACGATGCGCGACGGCTCCACGCCTGCCGAGCGGACCTCGGCGACGAGCGTCGTCGGACTCGCAGAAGACCGCCGCGAGCGAGCGCATGCCCAGCTCGTCGTAGCGCCGCATGAGGCGGTCGATCGGGTTGCGGCGCCGCGTGCCCTGGGGGTCGTCGCCGAGCGTCGCCGCGGCACGGGTCTGCGGCACCTTGCGCGCCGCCCAGCGGGAGATCAGATCGGCCTCGAGGCCGGTGGAGTGAACGGCGATGGGCACGTAGCGCTTGAGGTACTTGCGCAGGCGCGAGCGCGACCGGATGACGTTCCACTTGTCGAGGATGTAGGGGTCGACGTTGACGCCCATCGCGCGCGCGCGCTCGCCGGCGGGGCTGCCCATCAGGCACAGGAAGCGTACGTTCGCGCCGCGGCGCTGCAGGTCCTCCATGACGGCGAACCAGCGGTCCTCCACTCCCCCATCGTCGTGGCGCGGGTTGGTGGAGATGAAGACGAAGGTGGACTCGGACCAGGGCCTCATCGGCCGAGGACCTCGCGATAGACGGCCACGGTGGCCTCGGCGGTGGCGTCCCAGGTGAGCTCGGCTGCGCGCACGTGACCCGCGGCCACGAGTCGCTCGCGAAGCGCCGAGTCGCCGAGGAGCTCTTCGAGCCGCCTGCACAGCCCGCCGGCATCGCCGGGCTCGAAGGTCAGCGCGGCGTCGCCCACGACCTCGGGCAGCGATGCGGCGTTGGCGACCACGACCGGCGCGCCAAGCGCCATCGCCTCGAGCGGCGGCAGGCCGAAGCCCTCGTAGACGCGACGGGAACGCGAAGACGGTCGCGCCCGCGTAGAGCGCGCGCAGCTCGTCGTCGGTCATGGGGCCGGACCACAACACGCGCTCGGCGATCATGGGACGGCCGGAGAGCACGTCGTCGACGTAGCCGGGGACTTCTATGCCCGCGAGAACCAAGCGCAGCTCCGGGTGGCGCTGCGCGACCATGCGCGAACGCATCGATGAGCGTGGGCAGATCCTTGTGCGCGCGAGTCGAGCCCATGGACAGCACGTACGGCGCGCCGTCGAGACCGGCCAGCGCGGCGGGCAGCTCCCCTACCGCGCCAGCCGAGAAGTCGTCAGCCGCATCGGGTATCCGGTGTGTCTTGCCCGCTGCCTTCGGGAACGTGCGCTCGACGTCGGCCGTCGTGAACGCCGACGGCGTGATGATCGCGTCTGCCATGCGCACCGCACGCTCGTTGAGGCCGCGATACACGTCGCGCTTCGCGGCCGAAGGCATCGACTCCGGCTGCATGAGCGGCGTGAGGTCGTGGAGCGTCACGACGAGCGGCTTGCGGCGCGGCAGCGGCGTTGGGAAGTGCAGGCAGTGCGTGACGTCGGGCCGCACGCTGCCGGCGAGGTTGCCGAACGCCATCATGCCGGCCGGCTTGAACGGGTGTCCTGCCGAGAAGACCGTGCGGACGTTGTCGCCTTCGACCACCGGTTCGTTGCCCTCCGCCGAGAACAGCACCAGCTCGAGGTCGTCTCGGCGGGCGAGTGCGCGAACCAGGCCGGTCGTGTAGCGGCCAACGCCGGACCAGCGAGCCATGCGGCAATCGAGAAGTGCGAGCATCAGCGATCCGTTCCCTTTGCAGCTCCAGAGAGGCGACCTGCGAGCTTCAGGCCCCACAGGCCGTAGAGATCACAGTACCGTTCGAGCGAATCCCGATATGCCCGCGCGACCACCGAGCCCGGTGTGGCCGAGCCACCCAGATGGTGTACTACCTTGGCGCCGGGCTCCACAACAACGCGCCATCCGCGGTCCCGCATGCGATGGCACCACTCGACGTCCTCGTAGTAGAGGAAGAACCCCTCATCCATCGGCCCGGCGTCGTCGATCGCCGCCCTGCGCACGAGCATGCACGCTCCGGTGACCCAGTCGCGGTCCGCGGTCGAGTCAGGCACCCGAGGAGAGAGGGTCCGATTGCCCGTCGCCTTGGCCCACAGGCGCCACGCTCGCAGTCCGAGCATTCGAAGCAGCGTGGGAAACCGGCCCCACTGGTTGGCCTGGGCAGTGCCGTCTGGGTTGAGCACGAGCGCCCCCACCACCGCGACGCGATCGTTCGACTCGCCGGCGGCAAGCAGTCTGCCCAGCGCTCCCTCCTCGAGCCGCGCATCGGGGTTGAGGAGCAGCACCCACCGCCCCGTCCCTCGTGCGATGCCGACATTGTTGCTCGCGGCGAACCCGCGATTGGCCGCGGACACGACCGTGACCTCGGGAAGTCCGGCGGTTGCCGCGGCGACGGAGCCGTCGGTCGACTCGGCATCTACCACGCACACCCTGGCGGCGCCGGCTTGGTCGGCCGCCGAGGACACCGCTTCGCGCAGGAGCTCGCCCGCGTTGTGAGCGACGATCACGACGTCGACGTCGGGCGAGGGCGCGTTCACGAGATCGCGACTCCTGCATCCGCGATGAACCGCGCAACCGC
>CAVSCA010000003.1:0-38006 GCA_963726325.1 uncultured Actinomycetes bacterium
GGGGTGGTGGTGAGTCTGGGCTGCGGGCTCGACGATCGCCGCCGCCGCGTCGACAACGGCACCGTGCGCTGGTTCGACCTCGACCTGCCCGAGGTCATCGAGCTGCGCCGCCAGTTCCTCGCCGAGACCGACCGGATGCGCTTCATCGCGTGCTCGGTCCTCGACTTCGAGTGGATGGACGAGCTGCCCCCCGAGCCCGGGCACAAGTTCCTCTTCGTCGCCGAGGGCCTGTTCATGTACCTGCCGCCCGAGGGCGTCCGCTCGCTCGTCACCACGCTCGCCGAGCGCTTCGGCGGCTCGGAGTTGGTCGCCGAGGTTGCCAGCAACCGCGCGGTGCGGATGCTCTCGAGTCCGTGGGGGCGCGGCAAGTACCGGCGCCAGTTCAGCCTGTCCGAGAACGTCTTCTACTCGTTCGGCATCGACGACGGCCACGAGTTCGAGAGCTGGGCGCCGGGCATCGAGCTTCTCGGCGAGTGGTCCTACTTCGACGAGGACGAGCCCAAGCTGGGCTGGTACCGCTGGTTCGCGGGTGGGAGAGCTTGCGCAAGATCCAGTGGACGGTGCACTACCGGCTGGGAGGGCCCCCGGCCGAGCTGTAGCCGCTCGCGCCCGCGACCACGTCGAACACAGCGCGCGCGATGAGGGTGGCTCCCGCCGTGCCGGGGTGCACGCCGTCGAACCGAAAGGCCTCCGGATGGTCGACTGTCGCGGCGTGGACGTCGATCACCTGTAGGCCCATCTCCCCGGCGATAGCCCCGGATCGCTCTGCCCATCTCCTCGACAACGGCCGCGTCCATGCCGTAGCGAACCTTGTTGCGTCGCCCCATCCCGAACAGTGCGGGCGGCGTCATCGGGTAGACCGCAGGCGCCGATCCGAGCGACCGATAGTGAGCGATCAGCTCGCGATAGTCGGCGGCAAACGGCTCGATGCCCTTCCAGTTCGGGGGCTTCGAGTCGTTCGTGCCGAGCATGAGCAGGACCACGTCGGGCTCGAAGGCACTGCTCGACTTGAACGCCTTGCTGATCCGGTAGGGGTAGTCCCCTGCGCTTTGCAGCGTGTGGCCCATCACTCCGAAGTTGCGCACGATGAACCGGTCGCCGAGCATCGCCTGCAACTGGGCGGGGTAGGAGTTCCGCTTCCGGTTCCACACGAACGTCCCCCACGTGATGCTGTCGCCAACACAGGCGATTCTTGTGGGGGTCGTCTCGCTCACGATGCCCCTTCTTCAGGCGCGGGCTCTGGCGACCGCCGCCGCCAGCTCCTCGTCCATCCCGGCAAGCACGCGCTCGTTGATCGCCGGGTCCACGTCCTCTTGGTGCGCGCCGAGCCACACGGTCAGCGTGTCGCGGTACGTGCTCATGGTGACGCCGAACCCCGGGGTCCGTCCGAAGGAGCCGAGGATGTGCGCGGCGACCGGCGCGATGTCGCCGAAGCGCAGCCGCTCCTCGTCGAGCACGCCGATGTTCATCACCACGGGCGGCATCGTGCCGGACTTCCCGAAGATGCCGCGGTACGCGCGCCAGATGCCGCGCGCGATCCGGTAGGGAAGCTCGATGCCGCCGTAGAGGTTCCCTCCCCACAGGCTCTCCTTGTGCGCCCGCGTGGTCGCGACGACCTTGCCGAGGGTGACGTCGAACGTGTCGCTCGCGTCGTAGGCGACGCCGATCGTCATCGGCGAGGCGAGCGTGCAGATGCGCTCGAAGCGCGGGTCGTCCACGAACGGTCGCAGGTCCGCCGAGATCGACGCGCCGAGCAGCCCGTCCTTGCCGGCCGGGAACATCTGCGCGAGCGAGCGCAGGAGCGCGGTCACGAGCATGTCGTTCACGGTCGCGCCGTGCGCGCGGCCGTACGCCCGGACCGCTGCAAGCCGCTGCGGCTCGAGCGTGAGCTCGCGCGCGGCCAGCCCGCGTGCCCGGGCCTGCCGAGACCGGCTTGCGCCACCGCGGCGTCGCCATGCCGGGGCCCTTCTTGGCGGCGTCCCGCTGCTCCGGCGTGAGCGCGGCCCAGAGGTCGGCGTGGCTCGGGCGCGGCGAGAGGTTCGGCGTCGGCGCGTAGCCGGGGTCGGCGAGCACTCGCGAGTAGGTCTCGGCGAGCAGGTAGGCGAGCATCTTGGTGGACCAGCCGTCGCCGGCGATGTGATCGAGCCGGATGCAGAGGTCGTCGGCGTCCTCCGAGCGCAGCAGGCGCACCGCGACGCGCGGTCCGGTCTCGTCGAAGGGCTCGTCGTGGAAGGCGACCGCGTCGTCGTGCGGGTTGGTCGTCTCGGCGACCGAGAAGGGCACGCGCGCATCGAGCGCCTGGCAGCGCTCCCACTCGGCGGTCGTCAGGCTCTCGCGCAGGCGGCAGCCCAGATGGGGCTCGGCGTCGAGCACGAGCCGCGTCGCACGCGCGAGCACGCTCTCGTCCAAGCGCGTATCGAACGTGAGCCGGCAGCCCAGCACGAGGTTGAGCAGCGCGCTCAGCGCGAGCGAACTGCGGTCGCCACCGGCGGTGGGCAGGCGCTGGGGGATGCTGCGTCACGTCACTCGCCCCTCCTCTACGACGCCGCCCGGATCGTCTCCTCGTCGACCACGCGCCCGTCCTTCAGGAACACGATCCGGTCGGCGTAGCCGGCCATCTTGGGGTCGTGCGTGACCATGACGACCGTCTGGCCGTCGGTAGCGCAGCCCCTTGACGAGCCCCATGATCTCCTCGGCGGTGACCGAGTCGAGGTTGCCGGTGGGCTCGTCGGCGAGCACGAGCTGCGGGCGCTTCACGAGCGCGCGGGCGACAGCGACCCGCTGCTGCTCGCCGCCGGAGAGCTCGGAGGCGCGCTGGTCGACGCGGTCGGCGAGCCCCACCTGCTCGAGGATCTCGAGCGAGCGGGACGCGGCGCTCGGCGCGCGGCACGCCGGCGTACTCGGCGGCGAGCATCACGTTCTCGAGCGCGGTGCGCGTGGGGATGAGGCTGTAGCCCTGGAAGACGAAGCCCACCTCGCGCGCGCGGATCTCGTCGAGGTCGCCGTCCTTGAGCTTGGTGACGTCGCGCCCGTCGAGCACCACGTGGCCCGCGGTGGGTCGCGCCAGGCAGCCGATGACGTTGAGCAGCGTGGACTTGCCCGAGCCCGAGGGCCCCATCACCGCGAGGAACTCGCCGTCGCCGACCTCGAGGTCGGTACCGCGCAGCGCGTGCACGACGTTGCGCTTGCCCATGTGGTACAGCTGCTCGACACCTTGTACGGATATCGCTGACATGCTACCTCTCCCTACTCGTAGGCGAGTGCAGTGGCCGGATCGAGCCGCGACGCGTGCCGCGCAGGCCACAGCCCGCCGATCAGACCGAGCACCACCGACAGGCCGAGCGCGATGAACACGAGCCGCCACGTCATGAGCAGCGACGAGGTGCCCGTGGACGCGACGATCGCGGAGTTGACGGCGGTCACGGCGATGGCGCCGCAGCGCGACGCCCACCACGCCCGCCGATGAGCGCTCATGAGCGCGGACTCGGCGAGCACGTCGCGCGCGACTCGGCCGCGCGAGGCGCCGAGCGCGCGCTTGAGGCCGATCTCGCGCGTCCGCTCGCCCACCGACATCGTCATGGTGTTGACGATCGAGAGCGTGCACACGATCAGCGCGATCGCCGAGATGCCGAAGACGACCGCGGTGAGCAGGTCGACGAGGCCGGTCGCCGTCTCCATCATCTCGGTCGGGCCGGTCGCCTTGATGCCGGAGAAGTCGCGCTCGAGCTTGGCGGCGAGCGCGTCGCCGTCCACGCCGTCCTCGACGACCACCGAGTACTGGACCGCGAGATCCTCGGGTTTCACGCTGTCTTGGAACGCCTTGGGCAGGTTGAGCCAGAAGAGCTTCTGCGCGTCGGCGAGCGGCACGTAGGCCGCCGAGTCCGAGACGTTCACGAACGTGCGCTCGAGGATGCCGGCGACGGTGAACCGCATGCCCCGGATCGTCATGACGTCGCCGACGTCGAGCTTGCGGCCCGCCGCCAGGTCGCTGCCGAGCACCACCTCGCCGCGCGTGGTGCCCTCGATGAGGCGGCCCTTGGCGGCGGTGGCGTCGAGGTAGTCGGTCCACATGCCGGGCGACACGCTGATCACCACCGGCGGGATCACGGAGAAGTAGTCCTCGTCGATCAGGCTGGTGGCGACGGGGAAGGCCTCCTTCACGCCGGGGTAGGCGTCGAGCTTGGGCTTGAGGTCCATCAGCAGCGGCTGCTCGCCCGCGCCGATGCCGAGGATGCTCGTGTCCTGGTCGTCGATGACGGTGATGACGCCGTCGTAGTAGCCGGTGAGCCGGTCGATGTAGACGCGGTTGTTCTCGGACGCCGAGCCCAGCACGACGAGCGCGAACACGCCGATGGCCACGCCGGTGACCGTCAGTATCGAGCGGCCCTTTCGGCGGAACATGTCGCGCAGGATCCCCATGGTCCCCTCCGTCTGTCGCTACCGCGCGGTGAGTGCTGTCGCCGGATCGAGCCGAGCTGCGTGACGCGCGGGCCAGAGCCCGCCGATGATGCCGAGCACGACCGCGAACGCGAGCGTTCCGGCCACGAGCCGCGGCGTCACGAGGAAGAGCGAGGTGCCGGTGGTGGCCACGGTCGCGGAGTTGAGCCCGAGCGCCACGAGCACGCCGGCCGCGAGCCCGCCCACCCCGCCGAGCGCCGCCATCAGCGCCGACTCGGCGAGCACGTCTCGCCGGATGCGCCGGCGCGTGGCGCCCAGCGCGCGCTTCACGCCGATCTCGCGCGTGCGCTCGCCCACGGCCATCGTCATCGTGTTCACCACCGAGAAGGTGCCGACGATGAGCGCGATCACGCCGATGCTCCACAGCATCGCGGTGATCAGATCGATGATCTGGCCCTGCGCGTCCTTCATCTTCGTGGGGCCCGAGGCGAGCACGCCCTCGACGTCGCGCGTCATCCGCTCGCCGAGACGGTCGAGGTCGACGCCCTCATCGCCGTAGACGTTGGCCTGCAGCACGAGCTCGGAGGGGTTCACGTTGCGCGCGAAACGCGTCGGGCAGGCGGCGGTAGAAGATCTGCTGCGCGTCGGCGAGCGGGACGAAGGCCGCCGAGTCGGTGACGGTCATGTAGGTGCGGTCGTAGATGCCCACCACGGTGAACTTCACGCCGCGCAGCGTGGTGGTGTCGCCGAGCTTGAGGCCGCGCTTCTTGGCGAGGTCGGTGCCGAGAACCGCGACGCCGCGCTCGCCGGTCTGCAGCGCGCGGCCCTCGGCGAGCTCGAAGCCGGCGTAGTCGGGGCTGTCGGCCTCGCGCGCCCAGGATCATCGGCGGGATGCCGGTGAACTCGTCGGAGATCTGGATGTTGACCTGCGGGCTCGACCTCGCGCACGCCGGGGTAGGCGCGGATCTCGTCGACGATCTCTTTGGCGAGCGGGCGCGAGCCGAGCGACATCCCCACGAAGTTCGAGTTCTTGGACTCGACGACGGTGATGACGTTGTCGTAGTAGCTGCCGCTGCTGGCGAGCAGCACGCTCATGTTCTCCGCCACCGCACCGAGCACCACGAGCGCGAACACGCCCACGCCGATGCCGGTGATGGTGAGGATCGAGCGGCCCTTGCGCCGGAAGATGTCGCGCAGCACGCTCATCGCTCCTCCGCCTCCACCGCGTCGGGCTCCAGCTCGGATTCGAGCGAGCCGGGCTGCGCGCGGCGTCGCCCCCCCGCGACGCCGCGCGGTGTGCTGGTCGCAACCCTTGAGGATCTTGGCCTCTGCGGTGTCGAGCCAGCGGATGATCGCGTCGGTCTTGGCGATGGAGAGGTCGACCTGCAGCATCGCCGTGAGATCGAGCTCGGGGTCGAGTTGCTCCTTGAGTCGACGTGAGCAGTCCGATCCGCCTCAGCTGGCCCTTGCGCTGGCCTGGATGACCTGCTCGACGTCCACGTCCCCGGTCAGCCCCAGCACGATCTTCGCGTAGAGCTCGTCCCGCCGGCTCTCGGCGCCGTCGGTCGGCGTCGAGGAACCAGCTCCTGCAGCTCCGCTCTCCCAGCAGGGGTGACGGTGTAGAGCTTGCGGTCCGGCGCCTCGGCTGACCGACACCGTCTCGGACTGCACGCACAGGCCGTCGCGCACGAGGCGCTCGAGCGTCGAGTAGATCTGGCCGTAGTTCACGTCCACGCGGGGCCGAGCTCGTCGACGAGCTCCCTGCGCAGCTCGTAGCCGTGCATCGAGCGACTGTTCAGAACCGCCAGCAGCCCGTGCTTCACGCTCATCTGCGCCGCTCCAGACCTATATACCGAGTATCTACATACTCAGTATATAGACCTCGCGAGCTGAGGGCGTCAAGGGGCGGAGGCAGCTCGTATTCGCGCTGTGCGGGTAGATTCCCCGAGTACACGTGCGCGGAAGGAGTCCCCATGCCCAAGATCAGCCCGTTCCTGTGGTTCGACGACCAAGCGATGGAGGCGGCCGAGTTCTACTGCTCGGTCTTCCCGGACTCCGAGATCCTCGGCGTGACCCACGTGCAGGTGCAGGCGCCCTCGGGTCCGCCGCCGGGGGGCGTCCAGACGGTGCGCTTCAGAATCGACGGCGCGGAGTTCACCGCGCTCAACGGCGGGCCTCTCTTCACCTTCAACGAGTCGGTCTCTTTCGTGGTCGACTGCGACACCCAAGACGAGGTCGACGAGATATGGGACAAGCTCACCGCCGAGGGCGAGCCGGTGCAGTGCGGCTGGCTCAAAGACAAGTTCGGGCTCTCGTGGCAGGTCGTGCCCAAGGCTATGTACGCGCTGCTCGGCTCCTCGGACGCCGAGGCGGTCAAGCGAGCCACCGCCGTGATGCTTGGCCAGATCAAGCTCGACATCGGCGAGATGCAGCGCGCCTTCGACGGGGGGTAGCGAACCCGCGGCGTGCGCTCGCAAACAGCCCCGGCCACCTTGCGGGCGACCGGGGCTGTCGTTGTCGGCGAAGCGTCCCGAGGGGCCGAGTCGCCGTTTGGTGCGTCGTGCTAGTCGGCGCCGGTGTAGATCGCGTTGGCGATCAGCCGGAACGACTCCTCCGGATGTGCGCGGAACGTGGCATCGAGCCCGATCAGCGTCACGTCAGAGGTGCCCGCCTTCTTGTGCAGGACGATCGGCATGCCGCCCGCCCCGCTCGCCGGCCAACCGGGCCAGAAGCCGGACTTCAGGAAGGCGCCGTCGCCAATACTCGACGCGACCTCCATGCCGTCCCAGCTCTTGAACCATGCCGACCGGTATACGAACGCGTGCCCGTCTGGGGCGTATCCGGCGGCGATCGTGTTGTTGGGGTCGTTATCGAGCGTGACGATCGCGTTTCCGTCGATGTAGCCGTACGTCACGCTGGTGATACCTGCAGCGTTAGCGAAGTCGATCGCACGGCCTCGGTCGCACAGAGCGACGTAGTTGCCACCGCCGGAGTACCACGCCGAGAAGGCCGCTTTGCCTGCGGCGTTGAGGTCGGTCCACCTCAGGCCTTGGTTGATGAAGACGTCGTAGCCGGCCAGCTCGCCTGCGTTGATGTTGGCGGCCCTGACCTCGGTGAACGCGAATCCGAGCCGTTTCAGCGAGTTGCGCGGGCCGGTGTCGCTTTGGTAGACGGCGATCTTCTGCTGCCCAAGCGGCACGGCGCCAGCCGGCGCGGCCTTCAGAGCGAAGACATCGAGCGCCCACTTGGTGGCCAGCTCGTTAGCGAGCGACGGGGTCGCCGGGATCACGACTGCTCCGGCTCCGAAGCTGCGGCCGTTGTCCGTGAACGGCGTCTCGACCCTCTTGATCGCCACGCCGCGCGCGAGCAGCTCGTTGGTGGCCTGGACGGCCGAGATGCTCGTGGGCAGGTAGGCGTACGCGGCGGCCTTGCCGCCTTCGGACGAGCCGCGTGGCTCGTCAGCCTTGGTGATCGCACGGGTCGACACGGCGACCTTGTCCTCCATCATCACTCGCTTCGTGCCCCACAGCAGGGGATTGCTCCACGTGGAGGGTGGTGAGTAGAAGAACAGCCCGGAAATGCCCGAGAGGTCCAAGCCGTCGTCCAGAAGGACGTTGGCCAAGCCACGTTTGGGCTGATTCATCCACACCACGTAGGTCCCGGCCGGATACGTCACCCCGTCTACGGCGAACGCCCCCGTGGCCTGCTCGACATCCACGTCGTTGTAGAGCAGGAAGTCGACGAGGCGTGCCGCCTGATGCGGGCTCACCTGGAACGGTGCGGTCTTGGGAATCACCCACGCCGCCGGGAACTCCTGCAACATGAGCTCGGGGAACTGCTCCCACACGGGGACGAGCTCGGGCGGAACCGGCTGCTGCGGCAGGTCGAGGTAGCCTCGGCGGTAGATCTCGATCTGGTCGTTGAGCATCGCAGTGCGGTTCTGGACGACGAAGTCGAGTGCGCCCCAGACCGCGTGGTACTGCGCGTCCACACCGCGGTAGTCACGGTACGGCGTCTCGAGCGTGTGGCCGTAGGCACCGTGGTACATCGAGAACATGGGCGTGTAGCTCGGGGGCCAGTCGTCCCAACCCAGATCGAAGTCGCGATATGGGATCTGCGCCAGGAAGCCGGTGTTGGCGAACAGGTTCGCCTCCATCGCCTCGGCCTGAGCGAGCGCCCACTTGATGTAGAGGTCGTACTCGTAGTTGGGATTGTGTGGCGGCGTGCACGGCTCGATGAGCATCGGATCCACGAAGCCGTGCAGGTCGAGCAGGATCATCGGATTCCAGTCGGCAAGCAGGCCGGCCGTGATCCGGCTCTCGGGCTGCGACTGGGTGTAGAAGTCGCGGTTGATGTCGATACCGTTGGCGTTGTCGCGCGTGCCTGCAACACGGCCGTCGGGGTTCTGACACACGTTGATGAGCAGGATCTCGTTCTTGAGGACCTCGAGCACTTCGGGGTCGTTCGAGTACGCGAACTGCTCGATCAGGCGCATCGCCGTGTCGGTGCCGGGATACTCACCGCCGTGGATGCTCCCGTTGATGAAGACCGGCACCTTGAAGTCGCCGAACTTCTCGATCATCTCCTGCGCCTTGGCGGGGTCCTTCAGCATCTGGTTGCTGATGGCCTTGTACTGGCCGAGCCGACCCATCGCCTGCGGATCGGAGATCGTGACCAAGAAGAGGTTACGTCCGCCGGCGGACTGCCCGATGACGTCCACCTTGACGCGGTTGCTGGTCATCTCGATCTCGCGCAACCTCGGCGCGATCTCCGAGTACAGGATCGAGTCGTAGTACGGAGACGGGTTCTCCACCTCGGGGACCACGTCCCACCAGTTGCCCTGTGCTGATGCAGCGGCAGGAACCACCACAGCAGCCGCCATCAGGGCAATCAGAATCGCAATCAGAAGCTTCGCGGGTGATGCTCTATTCATCGCCTTCCCCCTTCTTCAGTCCGCGGGGGTCTTCGAACGGCCCGACTGGTCGTCGGAGGCGCCCCCTCGAAGATGTAGCGGTTGCCGGCGCCTGTGCGAATCCACGCCCCATCCCTCGCGCCGACAGCAGGAAGCCTTCCCGGCGCGGACGGGGGCGAAACAAGGCGCAGGCTCGAGGGGCTAGCCGAGGCTCGGGGCAGCGAAGAGGACCGGGCGCAACGCGCACCCGGTCCTCTCGGCTGTCTCTCGGCAGAGTGTCCTACGGGAGGACCTGCATCCGTCCTTCGATCACTGCGTTGAACGGCTGGGGAAGCTGCGTGACGTACTCGACGAAGGCGTCGAGGTCGCTGCCCCAGTAGACCTTGTCGGTCGCGAGCAGGAACGTACTGAAGCCGTCGCCACCCTCGGCGAGGAAGTTGTTCGCGGTCACGGTGTAGGTCGCAGCCGGATCGACCGGCACGCCTCCGACCATGATGCTGGCGGGATCGATGCGCGAGCCCCTGGGTGCGCTTGCGCTCCAGGCGTACGAAATGCCGGAGATCTGGAGCATGCGCGTCGCGGTCGCCTGCCACTGCTGCTCGAGCAAGGGGTCAAGTTGCGCGCCGGTGAGCTTCATCGTGACGAGGTAGTTGTTGAAGGGCTGGATCGCGAAGAGCTCGCCATAGGTGACCTCGCCGGCGGCCAGGTCGGCGCGGATGCCGCCCGGATTCATGAACGCTATCTGGGTGCCCTGCTTCCAGCGCTGCGCATCGGCGACCAGGTTGCCGAGCGCCTGCTCGCCGGCGGGGCTGGCTGCGCGCGTGATGTCGCCGGCTGCGGTCGCGACGACCTGGTTCACGATGGGGGCAGTCTCGGCGACGGCCGCGTCCACGATCGCCTGAACGCCAGGGTCGGGAACGAGCGTCGGCGTGATGGTGGTCGTGACGATCTCGGCGGTCTTGCTGACGACCTCGCCGCTCTTGCGGTCGATCACCAGGTCGACGTCGGCGAAAGCACGCCCGGCGCTATGGGCCTGGGTGACGAGCTTGCCATCGATGTAGCCCCAGTAGCGCGCGTGGCTGTGCGCGCTGAAGACCACGTCGACCTCGTCGTCCATCGCCGTGACCAGCGGGACGATGTTGCCGGTGATGGGACCGCCGGTCGTGGTTCCCGCGCCACCCTCGTGGGCGAGCACGAGGATCGTCTCAACACCCTTCGCCTTCAGCTCGGCGACACAGTCGTTGACCGCCGTGGCGGCATCGGTGAACTCCAGCCCGGCGACGCCCGAGGCCGTCACGATGCCCGGCGTCTCCTCGGTCACCACGCCGATGATGCCCACCGGCACGCCGCGCACGCGGTCGATCACGTAGCCCGGGAAGATGGTCTTGCCGGTGGCCTCGTCGACCACGTTGGCCGCGAGGTACTGCATCTTGGTGCCGGTCCACATGCCGGTGGCCGGGTGCCGGCCGCCGTACTGCAGGCGGTAGAGCTCGGAGATGCCCTCATCGAACTCGTGGTTGCCCACGGTCGAGTACTTGAAGTCCATCTCGTCGAGCACCTGCATCGTCGGCTCGTCTTGGAGCAGCGCCGAGACAGCAGGCGATGCGCCGATCAGGTCGCCACCGCCCAGACACCACGTATCGGTGTTGGTCAGCTTGGCTGCCGCCTCGCGCTCGTTGAAGTAGCCGGCGAGGTTCGCCGCGCCACCCAGAGTCGCCGAGTACGGCTGGATCTGGCCGTGGAAGTCGTTGATCGCGAGAACCTGCAGCCGTACCTGTTCGCCCACGTCCTTGCCGGGTGCCGCCGACGCCGAGATCGGCATCAGAGTGAGCACCACCGCCAGGATCAGCAGGACCGAGACGATCGGCCGCGATTTCGTGCGAGCGCACGCCATGACGCATTCCCCCTTCTTCACGAATGGACGCCCCTATGCAGTCCAAGGGAGTGTGTATCCATTCCTGAGGAGCGAATGAACGAGGGCAGGTCAGCGGGTGAAGCGCGCTTCTACCGCCTGCTGATCGAGTTGAAGATCGCGCGAAGCGCGAAGCACAGCACGACCGACAACGCGAGCGCACCGATGCTGATGTAGGTCATCGGCGCGACGGGGGATGCGCCAAGAGCTCCGCTGTCGTAGAGAGCGAGGATGGGGTTCGACACGAACAGGACCCCAAGCATCATGGCGATCGGCCACATGGCTACTGCGATCGCGGTACCTGCCCATCTTGGCATCTTAGATCGACTCCCCCCGAAGTCGCTGCGAGAGTGCTTTGCGGGCCACGTCTAGTGCTCCTGCTCTATCGTCTACGTTGAGCGTCCCGTTCAAGATGGCGGCCTCGATGGCCTTCTTTGCTAATCCTACCCCTTCGCCCTCAGAAAGGTTAAGGGTTTCCATGATTTCTTCACCTGAGACCGGCGAGGTCACCGGGGTCTCCGTGCCCCGCTGCCGAGAAGCGGCGATCGCCTCGGCCAGTCGATGGCGCACCGGCTCGGCCTCATCGCGGTGAGCGGTCGCCTCGAAGTCGGCCATCGCGAGCTCGAGCACCTGCTCGGCGGAGACGAGCGGGTGCTCGTCCTCGGCGCCCCGCTGCCGAGCGTCGAGCTTGCGCACCGCGCGGTCGACCGCCTTGGGGTTGTCGGCGTCGAGCTCGCCCAGGCGCATGTGCTCCTGCACGAGGTGAACGATCGCTGCGGTGTCGGCCTTCGAGAGGCGCATCCGGCGGCACACCGACTCGGCGATGATCGCACCCGCCTTCGCGTGGCCGAAGAAGCGGATGCGCCCGTCGGCCTCCACCGTGCGGGTGGGGCCCTTGCCGGCGTCGTGCAGGAGCGCGGCCCAGCGAAGCACGGGGGTCGGCTCGATGTTGCTCACCGTCTGGACGGTGTGGGCGAAGGCGTCGAGGTCGTGGAAGGTGGGCTGCTCGACGCCGTCGAGCGCGGCGATCTCGGGTAGCACGACGTCGAGTGCGCCGGAGTGCAGGAGCAGGTCGAGCCCGATCTCAGGGTGCGGCGAGACGAGCAGCTTGGTGAGCTCGTCTCGGATGCGCTCGACCGCGACGTTGTCGAGGTATGCCGAGGAGTCGGCCATCGCGGCTCGCGTGTCTCGCTCGACCTCGAAGTCGAGCTCGGCGGCGAGGCGCGCGGCGCGCATGATGCGCAGCGGGTCCTCGGCGAAGCGCTTGAGCGGCTCGCCGGGCGCGCGCAGCATCTTGCGCTGCAGGTAGGCGCGCCCGTTGACCGGGTCGAGAAGCTCGTTGTGCGCGAGGTCGACGCCGATAGCGTCGACGGTGAAGTCGCGGTGCTCGGCGTCTGCGGCGAAGCGCTCGTGCATCGTGTCGCGCTCGACTGCGTGCTCGCGGTAGCGCGAGACCTCGACCACGCATCCGTCGGCGAGCACCACGCCAAGCGTGCCGTAGCGCTCGCCCACCGAGTACGTGCTGCGCGCCCACGCAGCGCCGCGGGCGAGAAGGCGGACCTGCTCCGGCTCGGCGTCGGTCACCAGATCGACGTCGGTGACGGGTCGGCCCATGAGCGTGTCGCGGACAGCGCCACCCACCACGATGGCGTCGTACCCCGCGTGATGGAGCGCCCTCGCGAGCGCGCGGGTGTTGTCGGAAAGTGCCATGTCGGGGGCGGTGTTCATGGCAGGTAGGTACCCGTTCGGCGCGCATGGGGTGGTCGGGGGCTTCTCGGGAATCATCAAGGGCACCCCTCGGCTACAATGCGGGCGTACCCCTGCTTCCGATGGAAGGTTCTCGCCATGGGCATGCGCATCCTGGTGCTCGGCTCGGGCGGCCGCGAGCACGCGCTCGTCAAGTCGCTCGCCGCCTCGCCGCTCGTCGACGCTATCCACACCGCTCCGGGCAACGGCGGCACCGCGCTCGAGCGCGACACCGTCGCTGTCGAGCTGCCGATCGAGGACCCGGCCGCGGTCGCCGCCTACGCGCGCGACACGGGGATCGACCTCGTCGTGATCGGCCCCGAGGCGCCGCTCGTGGCCGGCGTGGCCGATGCGGTGCGGGCCGCCGGCATCCCGGCGTTCGGACCGGGCGCATCGGGCGCGCGCGTCGAGGGCAGCAAGGAGTTCTCGAAGGCGCTCATGGCCCGCCACGAGATCCCGGCGGGGCGCTCGCAGGCGTTCACGCGCCGAGGAGCGCGAGGCCGCCTACGCCGCGATCGAGGAGTTCGGCGCGCCGGTCGTCATCAAGGCCGACGGCCTGGCGGCCGGCAAGGGCGTGACGGTGGCGATGGACCTCGAGACCGCGAAGGCCGCGGTCGACGAGTGCTTCGACGGCCGCTTCGGCGATGCGGGCGCGACGGTGCTCGTCGAGGAGTACCTCTCGGGCCCGGAGTGCTCGCTGCTCGCGTTCGTCGACGGCCGCACGATGGTGCCGATGGCGCCGGCGCAAGACCACAAGCGCGTGGGCGACGGCGACACGGGTCCCAACACCGGCGGCATGGGCGTCTACTCGCCGGTCCCGCTCGTGACCGGAGCCGAGTACTCGCGGATGGTCGAGGTCATGTGGATGGCGGCCGACGCGCTCGCCGACGAGGGCATCGAGTACCGCGGCGTGCTCTACGGCGGCTTCGTCCTGACCGATGAAGGCCCCAAGCTGCTCGAGTTCAACGCGCGCTTCGGCGATCCCGAGACCCAGGTCGTGCTTCCTCGGCTGCAGACCGACCTCGCCGAGGTGCTGCTCGCGTGCGCCGAGGGCCGGCTCGATCAGATCGAGCTGTCGTGGTCGAGCCACGTGGCCGTCTCGGTGGTGCTGGCAAGCGCCGGCTACCCCGGCGACTACGAGACCGGCAAGCCCATCTCGGGCATCGACTCGGCGCAGGAGATCGCCGGCGTGACCGTCTACCACGCGGGCACGAAGGTCGTGGACGGCGACGCTCGTGACGGCGGGCGGGCGCGTGCTGAACGTGACCGCGACCGCACCTGACTTCGAGACCGCGATCGCGAACGCGTACGCGGCGGTCGACCGCATCGAGTTCGAGGGCGCGTTCTGCCCGGCGCGACATCGGCCAGAGGGCGCTGCAGCCCCGGGCCGAGGCGTAGAGGCGGCAGCATGCTCTCGGAGCGGCTTCTCACCAGCGTGATGCGCGGCGCGATCTCGCGCCAGCTCTCGCTCGACGACACCTCGATCGTCTCGCTCCCGGCTCCGGCCGAGGGCAAGGAGTACCTGCTCTACGTGCACGTGCCGTTCTGCGAGCGGCTGTGCCCGTACTGCTCGTTCAACCGCTTCCCGTTCAACCAGGAGCGCGCGACCGCGTACTTCAAGCAGCTGCGCGCCGAGATGCGCATGGTCGCCGAGCTGGGCTACGACTTCGAGTCGATGTACGTGGGCGGCGGCACTCCCACCGTCGACATCGGCGAGCTCGTCGCCACGATCGATCTGGCCAAGGAGCTCTTCTCGATCAAGGAGGTCTCCTCGGAGACCAACCCCAACCACCTCTACCCGCAGTGGATCGAGCCGCTCCAGGGCCGCGTCGACCGCTTCAGCGTGGGCGTGCAGAGCTTCGACGATGGCCTGCTCAAGCAGATGGACCGCTACGACAAGTACGGCTCGGCGGAAGCGATCCTCGAGCGGCTGCGCGCGGTCGAGGGCGCCTTCCACTCGATCAACGTCGACATGATCTTCAACTTCCCCAGCCAGACCGCCGAGGCACTCGCCCGCGACATCGAGCTCATCAAGAGCACCGGCGCGAACCAGACCACGTTCTACCCGCTCATGGCCTCGCCCGCCGTCGCCGAGTCGCTCAAGCGCACCGTGGGCGCCGTGGACTACCACCGCGAGGCGCGCTACTACCACACGATCGTCGAGGGCCTGTCCGAGAAGTTCACGCCCGCCAGCGCGTGGACGTTCTCGCGCACCGGCGGGGGCATGATCGACGAGTACATCGTCGACTACGAGGAGTACGTGGGCATCGGCAGCGGGGCGTTCTCCTTCCTCGACGGCCAGATCCTCGTGAACACGTTCTCGCTCCACGAGTACGGCGAGCGCATCGACGCGGGCCTCACCGGCGTGACGCAGGGCCGCACGTTCGGGCGCCACGACCTGATGCGCTACCGGTTCCTGATGGCGCTGTTCGGGATGTCGCTCGACAAGCGCAAGTTCGAGGCGGACTTCGGAGTGACCATCGAGCACGGCCTGCCCATCGAGATGGCGTTCATGCGCTCGGCGGGGGCCTTCTCGATCGACAACTCCGAGGAGCTCGTCCTCACCGAGAAGGGCCGCTACCTGCTCGTCGCGATGATGCGCGAGTTCTTCATCTCGGTGAACAACCTGCGCGACCAGGCGCGAAACGCGCTCTCCGGCGACGAGCGGCGGCTGCTCTTCGGCGATGGCGACTCGTGCGCCGCGCACCCCGTCGCCGGCGCGGTCGCCGACACCGAGACGGCCGAGTCCACGCCGCTTGCCGGCGGACCGCGGTAGCGCGATGGGCCGCTTCTTCGACCGCTACCTGCCGAGCAGCGAGCGCCGCACGGCGCTGTGGCTGGCGTTCGGCGGGGCGGCGGTGCAGTCGGTCGCGCTCCGAGCTGGGTCAGCAGGTGATGATCAGGCGTCACCGGCGAGGCGATCGGGCCGTCGATATGCCGGCCTGGATGGTGCTCATCGCCGTGGCCGTCCGCGCAGTTCGCGGTCGTCGCGCTGCTGGTCGCAGCGCTTGATCCGCTTCGCGCGGGCGCCCAGGGCGCTCGCGCTCTACCTGCTCGCTGGGCGGCGCTGCGGTCTCGTGCTGGTCGGTCTCGCTGGGCTCGGCCGTTGCTCGCAGCGGACCGCGCAGTACCTGGGAGTCGGCGCTGGGCGCCGCTCGCGGGCGCGTGGATCGCGTCGACGGTCTCGCTTGCGCGCATCCGCGACGCGGCTTCTCGGGCGACGACCCGAACGGCGACGGGCTGCAGCACCGAGCAGCCGCGAACGCGGCTGGGCGTTCCTGGGCTGGGAGGGCGGCCGCTGTCGGGCGATGCGCTCCTTGCCGTGGCGTTCGCGGCCGCAGCCGCTGCTCGCAGGGATCGCTGCTCTCGTCGGCGCTCTGCGCGTCCGTCATGTCCGGCGCGCTGGGTCGAGCGCGGGGCGGCGGTCGCCTTCAATGTGGCCCGTGTCCGCCGGTTGTGGCGCTCGCGTGGCTCATGGCGCGTACGTGGCGTCGCGCAGTCACGAGCCGTGTCGGCGTTCGCTCGGTGTGGCTCGTGCCGCTCTCGGCGGTTCTTCACGGCGCTCGCGTTCGCGGCGTCGACCATGGTCTGCTGTTGAGCGGCATCTCAGGCTCGCGCGAGACGCTGCTCGGCTCGGGACACTGCTGCTCGTGACCAGTCCCCTCGGTTCTCAGCCGCGCTCGCCGGCACCGATCTCGCGCTGCGGCGCGAACCCGCTACACTTGCTCGACACACCCGACCCGCAGGACCCGGACGCCGACCGTCGGCGCCCGACGACACCGCAGGAGGCTGACGATGGCTGACACCCCGCTCGTGGGCATCATCATGGGCTCGAAGTCCGACCTCGACGTCATGCAGCAGTGCGCCGACCAGCTCGAGGAGCTCGGCGTTCCCTACGAGCTGCTCGTCGCGAGCGCGCACCGCAACCCCGAGCGCGTGCACGAGTGGGCGTCGAGCGCAGGCGAGCGCGGCCTCAAGGTCATCGTCGCCGCCGCCGGCAAGGCCGCACACCTCGGTGGCGTCGTGGCCGCGTTCACGCCGCTGCCCGTCATCACCGTGCCGATGAAGACGAGCGACCTGGGCGGACTGGACTCGTTGCTCTCGATGGTGCAGATGCCCACCGGCGTGCCGGTCGCGTGCGTCGCCATCAACGGCGCGAAGAACGCCGCGATCCTCGCGACGCAGATCCTCGGCACCTCGATGCCCGAGTACCGAGACAAGATCGTCGCCTACAAGAAGGCCATGGCCGAGGCGTAGCGCTGCGGCGCGGCTGGCGCGTGCGACGTGGCCGATCGCGGCCTGCACTACGGTGACGGCGGTCACGTTCACCCCTCAGTAGGCGCCTTCGACGTGCCGATACTCCGTGTGCAAGGCATTCATTTCGGCATGGTTGGAGTCCGACCCGTGTACGCAGCGCGCGCTCGCACAGACGCAGGCTTCACCCTCATCGAGCTGATGGTCGTCGTCATGATCATCGGCATCCTCGTCGCGATCGCGATTCCGGTGTTCGTCCAGTCGACGTACGCGGCTGCGACGCGTACGTGCTACGCCAACCAGCGGGAACTCGAGGGCGCCATCCACATCTGGAAGGCGGCCCACACCGACACCGACCTGTCCGCCTTGGCCGGCGTCGTGAACGCGGCCCATCCGCTCAAGGTCGAGAACTTCATCGGCCGTCCGCCCACCTGTCCGGCAGGGGACGAGCCCGCCGACAGGGACAACCCCACGGTCGCCGAAGGCGCGTACACCTTCGACGACGCAGGGCAACATCGAACCGTGCACGCTCGGCCCTTCGGCGGCTCACGGCCACTACTAGGCCGAATCGCACGTCGCACCGTCCTCCTTTGCGCGATACTCTCTTTGGCGTGCGCCTAAGCGCCGCGTATTCGGCTGCAGGAGGATTCCATGCATCACGACGTCTTCGAGGACGTGCGCATCGAGGGGCACCTGATCGACTCGGGCATCATGTCGCAGGTCATGGACCACATCATCGCCCGGGGCGGCGAGTTCGAGACGCTCTCGTTCGAGGTGGGCCGCACCAACGAGGACGTCTCGGTGGCGGTGATTCGGGTGCGCGCCGAGACGCGCGACCTGCTCGAGGAGATCCTGCTCGCGGTCCAGGAGCACGGGGCGGTCGCCTGCCAGCCCTCCGACGCCGCGTTCGCACGCAGCCCCGCGCGACGGCGTGTTCCCCGACGGCTTCTACTCGACCACCAACCTGGAGACCGACGTCCGCATCTCCGGCACGTGGGTCCGCGTCGACAATCCCGAGATGGACCTGGGCGTGCGCGTCGACCCGCAGGCGGGCATCGCCGAGGCGATCCCCATGGCCGACGCGCGCGAAGGCGAGCTGTACGTGATCGGCCACAGCGGCATCCGAGTGCACCCGCAAGAGCGCCCTCGCGAGAGCCAGTCGTTCGAGTTCATGTCGAGTGCGGTCTCTTCCGAGAAGCCCAAGGCGCAGGTGGTTGCCGAGATCGCGCGCATGATGCGCGACACGCGCGCCGCGGGCAAGGAAGTCATCGCGGTCGTGGGTCCGGCGGTGGTGCACACCGGGGCGCGCGAGTACATCGCGCGGCTCGTCGAGATGGGCTACGTGAGCGTGCTGTTCGGCGGCAATGCGGTCGCGGTGCACGACATCGAGGCAGCGATGTTCGGCACCTCGCTGGGCGTCTCGCTTGCCGAGGGCGTACCCGCTGCGCGGCGGCCACCAGCACCATCTGCGCGCCATCAACGTGGTGCGCGGCCACGGCTCGATCGCGGCGGCCGTCGAGGCCGGCGACATCACCAACGGGCTGATGTACACGCTCGTGAAGACCGGCACGCCGTTCGTGCTCGCCGGCTCGATCCGCGACGACGGGCCGCTGCCCGACGTCATCACCGATGTGATGGTCGCGCAGCGCGAGATGCGCGCGTACGCGCAGCAGGCCGGCTCGTGTTTGATGCTCTCGACGATGCTGCACTCCATCGCTACCGGCAACATGCTGCCCGCGAGCGTGACCACGGTGTGTGTCGACATCAACCCGGCGGTGGTGACCAAGCTCGCGGACCGCGGTTCGTGGCAGACCATCGGCGTGGTCACCGATGCCGGCCTCTTCCTCGAGCAGCTGGTGAAGGAACTCGAGTCGTAGGGCCAGGCCCGGAGCGGTAGAAGCCGCCGGAAGTAGCCGAGCGGCGCACAAGCGGCACACGCCTTGCACTTCGCGGGTATCGCAACCCAGGAGGTGCAACGCATGTTCGGCCTGTTCGGATCTCAGCAGCCACAAGAGCAGCAACCGCAGGCGACACGGACGCCGCTGGCCTCCGTCGCTCGCCCGGTGCCGCCGCTCGACCTCCAGATACCCGAGACGCTGCTGACGGCGACCTTCGCCAACGGTTGATTCTGGACTCCCGATGCCCGGTTCGGGCTCGTCGATGGAGTCTGGCGCACGCGGGTCGGCTACGCCGGCGGCGCTATGGAGAACCCCACGTACCACCGCATGGGTGACCACACGGAGTGCTTCCAGGTGGACTTCGACCCATCGGTGGTGAGCTACGAGGACCTGCTCGAGCTCTTCTGGCAAAGCCACGACGCCACCCGCCCGGCGCACAAGGACCAGTACGCGTCGCTCGTGCTCGCGCACGACGACGAGCAGCTCGCGATCGCCCGCGAGAGCGGCGAGCGCGTGGCCGACCTGTACCGCCGCACGCTCGCCACGCGCATCGAGCCGCTGACGCGCTTCTGGCCCGCCGAGGAGTACCACCAGAAGTACTACCTGCGAAACAGCCGGCAGATCATGTCCGAGTTTCGCGCGATGTACCCCAACGATCAGGACCTGGTCGACAGCCCCGCGGCCATGCGGGCCAACGCGCACGTGTACGGAAGCCCGTGCGCGCGTGTCGAGCGCGACCTTCCGGTACTCGGCCTGAGCGACGCGGCGGGGAAGTATCTTCTGGCGCACTGCCGATAACACCCACCATCGCGAGGGAGACTCTCGATGACGCGCGAGAAGATCGTGAAGACCGACGACGAGTGGCGAGCCCTGCTCGATCCCGAGCAGTTCCGCGTGTTGCGGCGCGCCGGTACCGAGCCGGCGTTCTCGGGCGCGCTCACCGACACCGCTGAGGCCGGCATCTACCGCTGCGCGGGGTGCGGCGCCGAGCTCTTCTCCTCGGCGGCCAAGTTCCACTCCGGCTGCGGCTGGCCGAGCTTCTACGAGCCCATCGAGCCTGACGCCGTCACCGAGCACCGCGACGCGAGCTTCGGCATGGCTCGCACCGAGGTCCGCTGCGCTGTGTGCGACGGGCATCTCGGCCACGTCTTCACGGACGGTCCGCCGCCCACCGGGACTGCGCTACTGCATCAACTCGGTCTCGATCGCCTTCGAGCCTGCCGAGTAGCCGCAGATGCGAAGAACCCTGCTCAGCGGCGCTTGCGCTCGCCGCGCTGCTGTCCTTGCTCGCCGGGGCCAGCGGCTGCGCGGGCGTCGAGTCCACGCCCGCCGACGATGGTGCGGCTGCAGCGGCGACGCGCCCTCGGCCCGAACTCGACGCCCAGGCTGCCCGCCGGGCTGCAGACCGCCGTCTTCGGCCTGGGTTGATTCTGGGGCTCTGACGCCCGGTTCGGGGCTGTCGACGGGGTGTGGCGCACGAGGGTCGGCTATGCCGGCGGCGCGAAGGAGTCGCCCACCTACGAAGCGATCGGCGATCACGTCGAGTCCGTCGAGGTGCTCTACGACCCCAAGGTCGTCTCCTACGACGAGCTGCTCGACGTGTTCTGGGAGTCCCACGATCCGTCCGGGCAGGCCCTACACCAACCAGTACTCCTCGGTAGTGCTCACGACCACCGACGCGCAGCTTGCCACGGCTCGCGAGAGCGCCCGGCGCTACGAGGCAGCCAACGGCAAGAGCGTCGCCACGCGCATCGAGCCGCTGTCGCGCTTCTATCCCGCCGAGGACTACCACCAGAAGTACTACCTGAGGCAAGACCCCACGCTGGCGCGCGAGTTCAAGGCGATGTTCGGCGCCGACGAGCAGGCCTTCCGAGACAGCGCGGCCGCGGCCAAGGTCAACGGATACATCGCCGGCGACGGCGCGCCGGCGCAGCTGGCGGCTCGCGATCGGGTTGTTGGGGCTGGCCGAGAAGGCCACAGCGATACCTGCAGGAGCGGGTCTCGGACGCGGGCGGCCACGGCAGGCTGCGCGGTCGACCTGAACTAGGCCGACGGCAAGGGTTCGGGCAGTTCACAGAGGGTGACGCCGGCGAGGCGTCTTTGGGCACGGTACTTGCACTGATAGCCTCGTCCGACTCGTTTCTCGGGGAGTGAATGAACCAGCTGCGCAACAACCGCAAGGCGCTCATCGCGGCCGCGATCATCATCGCGTTCGTGACTGTCGTCGTGCCGACGTGCCGCATGGTGGGCTGCCAGATGCAGATGGGCAGCTACATGGGGTTCATGCACGCTGGCGACACTGCCGGGCTGTTCTCGGACTGCGGCGGCGCGTGGACCCTCTCGGACACTCCGACTGGCGTGGTCCCGTCCGGCCTCCAGACGCTGCTTCTCAGCTCTGTTCTCCTTCATCGCGGCCGCCATCGTGCTCTTCCGGCCGCAGATGGTCGCTCGTCCGGTGCGCATCGTGGATGCTGCACCGCCTCCGCCTCCCGAGTCCCCACTGGGAGTGCGCTTCAGAGTCTGATCGGCTCCTCGTCTCCGCCTTCCTTCAGGCGCGCTTCGGCGTGCCCGAGAGGTGGACCTGTCGTCGCGCGCGCTCGGATTGCGTTCGCGATCCCGACTAGTCTTCGAGGAGCGTTTCCACGTTGCAAGCATTCATCGTATCCATGTTCGTCCTGGGGCTTGGCACGAGCCTGCACTGCGTGTCCATGTGCGGTCCCCTCGTCCTGACCTACGCGGTCAAGGGCGAGGAAGACGGCCCGTGGTATCGCAAGATGGTTCCGAACGTCGCCTACCAGGGCGCCAAGATCCTCAGCTACATGATGGTCGGCCTGCTGCTCGGAGCGGTGGGCGCGTTCCTGAATCTCGACGCCGCACGGCCGTACGTCTACTACGTGGCCGGCGTGTTCATGATCGTGCTCGGGCTGGGAATGACCGGCAAGGTGCCGTGGGCCGCTCGGCTCACCCCGCGCCCGCCCAAGTTCCTGCTCAACGCGATCGTGAAGCTGCGCCGCAAGTCGGTTGACGACGCCGAGCACGGAACCACGTCGCTCGCCACGCCGATCACCTTCGGTCTCATGACCGGCCTGCTGCCATGCGGCCCGCTGATGGCTGCGCAGGTTGCCGCCGCGGCGAGCGGAAGCGCCCTGACCGGCGCTGTGGGCATGGCCGCGTTCGGCCTGGGCACCGCGCCGCTCATGGTGGCGTTCGGCACCGCCGGCTCGATGATCCCGCGCGTGTGGAAGCAGCGAATGATGTCGGTGCTCGCCATCGGCGTCATTCTCTTCGGCGTGGTCTTCATCAACCGGGGCCTGTGGCCACCGGCGCGCCCGGTCACCTTCGCGCACCGTGAAGACCGCGCTGCTGGGCGGTCCTGCCGACGAGCGCAGCCGCCTACACAGACGGCCGCCGACGGCGTCGTCGAGGTCCCGCTCACGATCGAGAACACGCAGTTCGTGCCGCAGGTCGTGCAGATCCCTGCCGACAAGCCCGTGCGCCTCGTGGTCGACCGCAAGGAAGACGTCGCGTGCTCGGACCAGATCTTCCTGCCGCAGCTCGGCATCCTCGCCGACCTGGCGCCCAACGCCGTGACCGTCGGTCGACATTCCGGCCACGAAGGCGGGCGCCTACACGCTGACGTGCGGCATGAGCATGATGCAGGGTCAGCTGCTGGTGGGCACGGCTCGGCAGCGCGCAGGCCCCAGGCCGCTGCCGTGGCTGCTGCTCGGCATCGCGGGCGCAGGCGGAGCGCTGTGGGTGGCCGGGCGGCGCGACAAGCGCATCGCCGAGGCGACCCGCTCGGGCGCCGAGGCCCACGCGACCGTCGCGGCCTGTTCGGCTTCAGCCCCATCGAGATGGCACTCATCGTCGCCGCTGTCGTCGCGGCCCTCGTCGCAGGGCTCGCTCTCGGCGGCATGTTCACGTAGTGACCCGACACGAAGAGGAGACAACTCGACCATGACCACAGACACAACACCCAAGACCGGCGGATCGGCACGCTTCATCGTGATCGCCGTGCTCGTCATCGGCGCCTTCTTCGGCGCGTACCAGTTCGCATCCGCACGCAGCGGCCGCGCGACCGCTGACGCCGCGAGTTCCGCCACGGTCGCCGGCACGGGAGTCGGCGGCGCGCCCGCCGGCGTCCGGCGGCGCCGGCTGCGCGTGCTGCGGCTCGACCGCTCCCACCGCAGGCGGTGTCACCGGCGATCCGGTCGAGGGTGCGGCGGCCGTCAGCGGCAACGTCCAGACCATCTCGGTCGACCTGTCCAAGGGCTACTACGAGCCCAACGTCATCAAGCTGGCCGCCGGCGTTCCCGCCGAGATCACCTTCGGACAGAGCAGCGGCTGCACCGGGCAGGTCATGAGCAAGGACCTCAACTTCTTCGAGGACCTCACCACCGGTGCCAAGACCGTGAAGCTTCCCGCGCTCCAGAAGGGCGACTACGCCTTCTCGTGTGGCATGGAGATGGTTTTCGGCAAGATAGTCGTGGAGTAGACAGGGAAGCGACATGACAACGCAGACCACACATAGCGAGCTGCGGCTCCGCGTGCAGGGAATGCACTGCGGCGCCTGCGAGAAGCTCGTTGCGATGAACGCGGCAAGATCGACGGCGTCGTGTCGGTCGACGCGAACGCCGAGGCAGGGACTCGTCGTCGTGGGGCTCGAGCACGACGTCGACATCGACGATCTCGTCGGTGCCGTGATCGAATCGGGCTTCACGCCGGGCGATCCGTTCGTCATCGATGGGGAGGCCGCGACGGTCGAGGCCGCCGCGACCTCGCCCGATGCACGACATGGAGCAGATGGATCACGCCGAGCACGACATGGACCCCGGCCACATGGCCGCCGAGGAAGCCGAGATCGCTCGGCTGGAGTCGGTGCCCGACCCCGAACCGGTGCCCGAGGGCGACGAGCTCTCCGACGCGTCGTTCGCGGTCGGCGGAATGACCTGCGCCTCGTGCGTGGCGGTCATCGAGAAGACGCTCGCGAAGACGCCCGGCGTCACCTCGAGCGCGGTGAACCTCGCCACGGAGCGACTCGCTACCACGTACGACCCCGCGATCATCACCGACGACAAGATCGTCGAGATCGTCGAGAAGCTCGGCTACACCGCCATGCCGCTCGAGGCCGCAGCGCCTGCCGCGCAGGCCGGCAAGGTCACGCTCGTTCTCACGGGCATGCACTGCGCGAGCTGCTCCGGGCTGATCGAGAAGGTGCTGAACAAGCTCCCCGGCGTGAAGAGCGCCTCGGTCAACCTCGCGATCGAGACCGGCACGGTCGAGTTCGACCCGGCCGTGGTCGGCATCGACGAGATCATCAAGGCCGTCCAGGGCGCCGGCTACGGCGCCACCGTCAAGGTCGACGCGGTCGCCGGCGGCACGAGCGGCGCCGACGCTGCAGCGCGAGGCGCAGGCGAAGGCCTACGCTGCCGAGAAGCGCATGTTCATCTTCTCGGTGGCGATCTCGATCCCGCTGCTGCTCATCGCGATGGTCCCGCCGTTCATGGACGCGATCCCGCTGGCGATCGCCGAGTGGCTCGCCAAGACCGTCGGCGGCGCATGGGATCCGATGCAGGTCGGCAAGTACATCATGTTCCTGCTCGCCACCCCGGTGCAGTTCATCGCGGGCGCGCGCTTCTACAAGGGCGCCTGGGGCGCTCTGAAGCAGCGCACCGGCAACATGGACACGCTCATCGCCATCGGCACCTCGGCGGCGTACTTCTACAGCGTGGCGGCGACGTTCGTTCCGGCGCTCGAGATGGAGCCGGTCTTCTACGAGACGAGCGCGCTGCTCATCACCTTCGTGCTTCTCGGCAAGCTGCTCGAGGCGCGCGCCAAGGGCCGCACGAGCGACTCGATCAAGGCGCTCATGGGCCTGGCCGCCAAGACCGCACGCGTCGTGCGCGGCGGCGAAGAGTCCGACATCCCGGTCGAGCAGGTCGTCGTGGGCGACCTCGTCGTGGTCCGTCCCGGCGAGAAGGTCCCGGTCGACGGCGTGCTGATCGAGGGCTCCTCGGCGGTCGACGAGTCGATGCTCACCGGCGAGTCGATCCCGGTCGAGAAGACCGCGGGCGACACCGTCATCGGCGCGACGATGAACAAGCTGGGCAGCTTCAAGTTCCGTGCGACCAAGGTCGGCGCGGACACGGCGCTCGCTCAGATCGTGCGCCTCGTCGAGGACGCGCAGGGCTCCAAGGCCCCCGTCCAGCGCTTCGCCGACCGCATCAGCGCCGTGTTCGTCCCGTTCGTGCTCGTCGCCTCGCTCGCTGACGTTCCTGTTCTGGGGCTTCGCCGGTCCGGCGATCTTCGGCGCGCAGCCCGATCCCGCTGGCCGTACGGCTTGATCCTCGAGCCGATCCTGATGGCCGCTTCGATCAACGGCTGGTGGATCGCCGCGCTGCTCGCCGGCATCGCCGTCGTCGTCATCGCGTGCCCGTGCGCGCTGGGGCTGGCCACGCCGACCGCGATCATGGTCGGCACCGGCAAGGGCGCGAGCTACGGCATCCTCATCAAGAACGGCGAGGCGCTCGAGAACGCGTACAAGATCTCGGCGATCGTCTTCGACAAGACCGGCACGCTCACGCACGGCACCCCTGAGGTGACCGACATCGAGCTTGCCGAGGGCCACGACACGACGCGCGTCTTCACGATGGCGGCGGCGCTCGAGCGCAACTCCGAGCACCCGCTCGCCGAGGCGGTCGTCGCCCGCGCGAAGGCCGACGGCATCGAGCTGCCGGACGTCGAGGGCTTCTCGGCGATCCCGGGCCAC
This sequence comes from uncultured Actinomycetes bacterium, assembly GCA_963726325.1. Taxonomy (GTDB): domain Bacteria; phylum Actinomycetota; class Coriobacteriia; order Anaerosomatales; family PHET01; genus CAVPCY01. The sequence continues at coordinate 25,890 of CAVSCA010000003.1, forward strand.
GGCGTCGAGGGCACGGTCATGGGGATGCGCGTGGCGTTCGGCAACCGCAAGCTCATGGCGCGCGAGGGCATCAGCATCGAGGCGTTCGAGCCGCGGATCTGCGCGCTCGAGGACCAGGGCAAGACCGTCATGCTCGTGGGCGTGAACGGCGCCAAGCTCGCCGGCATGATCGCCGTGGCCGACACGCTCAAGCCGAACTCGGCCGAGGCCGTCGCCGCGCTCGGCAAGATGGACGTCGAGACGTTCATGATCACCGGCGACAACTTCCGCACCGCGCGCGCCATCGCCTCGGAGGCCGGGCTCGACGAGGAGCACGTGCTCGCCGAGGTCCTGCCGGAGAACAAGGCCGCCGAGGTCTCGAAGCTCCAGGCCGCCGAGAAGGTCACCGCGATGGTGGGCGACGGCATCAACGACACCCCCGCTCTGGCGCAGGCCGACGTGGGTATCGCGATGGGCGCCGGCACCGACGTGGCGATGGAGACCGGCGGCATCGTGCTCATCAAGAACGACCTGCGCGACGTCGTCACCGCGATCCAGCTCTCCCGCGCGACCATGCGCAAGATCCGCCAGAACTTCGTCTGGGCGCTCGGCTACAACACCATCCTGATCCCGGTCGCCGCCCTCGGCCTGCTCTCGCAGGTCCCGTGGGTCGCCGGTGCCGCGATGGCGTTCTCGAGCGTGAGCGTCGTGACGAGCTCGCTGCTGCTGCGCCGCTTCAAGCCCAGCATGCCCGAGACGGCGAAGGCCGCGGTACCCAGCGGCCCGACCACGCCCGCCCCGACCCCTTCCGCCGCCTAGCCGCGGCTTGCATCGAAAGAGGAACCGACACATGAAGAGAACACTCACGAAGGTGGCGCTCGTCGCTGGCGCCGCTCGCACTGCTCGCGGCCGCCGGATGCACGAGCTCAGCAGTCCGCCGAGCAGAAGGACCCGAAGGTCTGGGGCTACGTCGCCTCGGCCGACTCGGCGCAGATCGATCTCGCCGAGAACCAGGACGGCGTGGACGAGCTCGTGGTCGACAAGGTCGTCGCTCCGGGCGGCGCCTGGGTCGTCGTGCACGCCGACGACAACGGCAAGCCCGGCATGCGCGTGGGACTCGACCCACGTCGACAAGGGCGAGAGCACGAACGTGAAGGTCAAGCTCAAGGACCTCACGACGCCGAAGGTGATCGTCGCGGTGCACGCCGACCGCGGCAAGGCCAACAAGTTCGACTTCGACATGATGAACAAGGAGATGAGCCCCGACCGTCCGTACTTCGTGGGCGGCAAGGAGCTCGCGAAGGTCGTCACAGTGCGCGACTTCGGCATTCCCGCCGAGGCCGGTACCGCTGCGATCGAGGTCGCCGACCAGCCCGGCGCGAAGGACTCGCTGCTCGTCGCTCGCGCGGCTGCTCCCACCGGTGCGTGGATCGTCGTGCACCTCGACGACAAGGGCGCTCCGGGTGCGCGTGTCGGGCTGCAGCACATCCCGGCCGGCGAGAGCACGGACGTGACGGTTGCTCTCGAGCCGCTGCCGCTGACCGACAAGGTGTTCGTGGCGGTGCACGCCGATGCCGCGACGCCCGACGTCTTCGAGTTCGACATGATGAACAAGATCAACAGCGCCGACCAGCCGTTCTTCGTCGACGGCGAGGAAGTCGCCACGGCGGTGCAAGGTCAGGTAGCGCGCGCTCGGCCTGGGTTCGGACCGCCGGACTCTGCCATGTGTCTTCGAGCAAGGGCCGTCCGTCCGGGCGGCCCTTGTGTGTTGCCCAGGCTGCCGGTTCATACCGCGATCGGGCTCAGTCATTCTTCTGGCGGATACTGCGCTGCGGGTCCGCGGGTATACGATGCGGGGTGTGTTGCAGTCAAATCGGGACCACCTGTACGGCGGTCCTTGGAGTCAGGGAAGGAGGATTGCGATGCAACGGATGAATCGGCTTGCCCGGCGTCGATGCTCGTCGCAGTGATGATGCTGGCACTGGTCAGCGACGGCGTACGCGGCCCCGGCGTCGTTCGCGGCATCGCCGATCGAGGACCAGGCGGTGATCGAGGCGACGAAGGTACCTCGGCAACTCTCCGGCGCCGAGGCCAAGGCCGCCATCATGGCGCAGGGCGACCCGTACCTTCACGACGGGCGCGAGCCCGATCTCACGCTACACTCTTACGACTGGGACCCCGCTCACGCGGGTCCCCACGTCGTGCCGTTCTGGAAGGAGTACGTGGGCGGCCACTCGGACGTCTACGTGGGCTGGAACGACCTACGCCACCGGCCGACCTCGAGCCAGCAGGCTCACACCATCACCACCGAGCAGATCGCCTACATGGGCAACGAGTTCGATGCCAGGATCTGGGCGAGTGACGTCTTCCACTTCGGCAACTACGAGCCTCGGGTGCCGAAGAATCTCACTCCCGAGGAGGCGGCCGGCTTCGACGGGTCCCGCGCCGCGATCATGGTCTACAACATCCGTGACGAGGCGTACTGGAGCACTACCGCTTCTACATCGCCGGCTACTTCTGGGGCGGCCTGAACGACGAGCTGGGCATCAACGCGATCTTCATCGACAGCTTCGACTGGGCGAACCGCATCGGCCCGAACTCCGCTCGCCCGTACCTGTACGAGGGCACCATCGCGCACGAGTTCCAGCACCTGATCCACAACGACGTCGACGGCAACGAGGACTCGTTCGTCGACGAGGGCTGCGCCGACATGGCCGAGCAGTTCCTCTACGGCACGGTGGGCACCGGAAGCCACATCGGTGAGTACCTCTACTACCATCGCGACTCGCTGCTGGACTGGAAGGGCGAGCTCTTCGACTACGGCAACGCCGTCCTGTGGGACGACTACCTGTGGGAGAACGCGGGCGGCGGCATGCTGGGCGCTCCGATGGCCTCACGCGTTGCCGCCGGGCACGATCCGTTCGAGGAGTCCGCCGACAAGTTCACCGACCCGGGCGACAAGTTCATCTGGGAGCTCGTGCAAGACCAGGCGAACGGCCTGACCGGCTTCGCGAACCGCTATGCGGGCGGCATGGACAAGGTCGAGCAGCTCCACCGTGACTACACCCTCGCCAACCTGCTCGACGGCAAGGTCTCCGAGGCGAAGTGGAACTACCGCAACCTCGTGCTTGGCGGTGTGGACTCCGACGGCCTCACGGTCGAGCAGGGCATCGCGTTCTACGAGAGCAACGTGAACGGCAACATGCCCCCCACCCGCAAGAACGTGCGCAGGCTCACCACGACCGAGCCGTGGGGCGCCTACTACCGCACCTACGGCGGTTCCGAGCCCGGCTTCACGATGAACTTCGCGGGCGCGGCGACGGCGGGCGTGGCGCCGAACTCGGCTCCGTACGAGTGGTACACCGGGCTTGGGCAACATGCTTCAGCTGACGCTCGAGCGCGATCTCAGCGGCGTGCCCGCCGCCTCCAAGCTGGACTTCATGACCTGGTACGACATCGAAGAGGACTGGGACTACGGCTACGTCGAGGCCTCGGCTGACGGCGGCGCCACCTGGACGAAGTTGCCGCAGATCACCACGCTGCGCGCGGGGGTCTCGAATCTCTTCGGCTCCAGCGCCTGGGATGGCCCGGGCGGCCTGACCGGCTCCTCGGCAGGTTGGAAGCCCGCCCAGTTCGACCTCTCCGGCTTCACCGGCAACGTCAAGATCCGCTTCCGCTACGCGACCGACGAAGCCTCGAACGGCCAAGGCTGGTACATCGACGACATCCAGGTCGGCAGCGTGCTGAACGACCCGGTCGCTTCCCCGGCCGGCTGGACCACCAACGGGTGGCTCTTCACGACCGGCATGCAGGACAACGACTGGACCGCCGACCTCTACGTCCCGTACGCGAAGGCCGGCAAGACCTGGTACACCGTCACGCCGTTCGTGGGCGTCGCGGTTCAAGGCGCCTCGGGTTCGACGTGGGTGAACACGCAGTACCTCAAGAGCGGCAAGACCTACGGCATCGTCTCGAACCGGCCGCGCAACGGCACGTTCGCTGCGGCCGGCAGGCTCACGATCGCCAAGGGCAAGTAGCGCTCACTGCCTAGGCAGTTGGTCGACGGCGGCGTCGGGAAACCGGCGCCGCCGTTGTGCGCTCAGACGGCGCGCTCTCGCGCCGCTACACTCTTTGACGGCGAACGCGTTCGCGGACACGGAGATGGGGAGCGGATGAGGATTCTCGTAGTAGGGGCGGCCGGACGAACCGGTCGGCAGATCGTCGAGCAGGCACTCGGCCACGGGCACACGGTCCGGGCGATGGTGCGCTCCACGGAGCTCGGTCTCGCGCACGACCGCCTCGAAGTCGTCAAAGGCGACGCACTCGACTTCGACACCGTGAACGCGGCGGTCGAGGGGGTCGACGGTGTCGCCTTCGCCGTGGGCTCGGGGGCGGCCGAGACATCCGCGTCTACTCGGAAGGAATCGCCAACGTCCTGCACGCGATGGCCGCGCACGACGTCCTCTCGCTGGTGGCGGTGAGCGCCGCGGGCGCCTTCGACCGCAAGGCCCCCGAGCTGGGAATGGGCTTTCGCGCGATGATGGCGACCGTGCTCAAGCCGGTCTACGACGACATGGAGCGGATGGAGCAGCGCATCGCGGCCTCGGGTGCGAGCTGGACCATCGTGAGGCCGGTGGGGCTTACCGAGGATCCGGCCACCGGTCACTACCGGCTCTCGCTCGACGGCTCGCTGCTGCCCAAGGCCTCGCGGGTGTCGCGCGCCGACGTGGCGGCGCTTGTGCCTCAAGGCGCTGGAGACCGGCTCGTTCGACCGCATGACACTGGTGATCGCCGACTAGACGGCGCCGCCCGGCAGCCGCCTCACTCCAACGGTGACGCGCCCACCATCTCGGCGCTCACTTCCCACAGGCGGCGCCGCACCTGCGGGTCGCGCGTCTTGGGCGATGCGTGCGCCTGGCGCTTGTCGACGAAGTAGGCGCCGGTGACGTCTGCCACCACGGGCGAGGTTGCCAGGTAGACGAGCGTCGTGGCGCCGTCGGCGAGCGAGGCGCCCTCCGCCGAGGGGAATCCCGCAGCGAGCAGTTTGGTCGAGATCGTGCCGGGATGCAGAACGTTCGAGGTCGCCGCCTCGCACTTGAGCCTTTCGGCAAGCTCCTGGGCGAACAGCACGTTGTAGAGCTTCGAGTCCTGGTAGGCGGCCATGCCCGAGTAGTCCTTGCGGTGTTCGAGGTCGTCGAAGTCCACGGTTCCTCGGAAGTGGGCGACCGAGGACACGGTGAGCACGCGCGCGGCGCGCGCGGCACACACCTGTGGCAGCAGCTCGACGGTCAGCAGCTGCATCGAGAGGTGGTTGACCTGGAGCGTGGTCTCGTGGCCGTCGGCCGTGTCCCGTACGCTCGTGCAAGAACACGCCCGCATTGTTGACGAGCACGTCGATCGCGTCGGTCTTGTCGCGGACCTGCCCGGCGAGTTCTCGCACCTCGGCAAAGCTTGCCAAGTCGCCCCAGACGGGCTCGGCGTCACCGTGGCGAAGGACGTCCTCGGCCGCGGCGCTCGCGCTCGCCTGCGAGCGGCCGTGCACGAGCACGCGCGATCCCAGACCGGCCAGCTGGCGCGCGGTCTCGAGCCCGATGCCGCTCGTGGCGCCGGTCACGAGCGACGTGGCTGCCTGCAGTGTCACGCGACCTCCGTTTGTCGGGCCCTGCTGCCGTTCTGCGTAGCCTACGAGCCCTTGAACGGCCCGACGATCTTGTCGGTGATCCACCCGCCGTAGAACGTCCCGCCCTGCGACCGGACGACCTCGCCGTCGACAGTGCACTCGTCCATCCGCTGCGGGTAGAAGGCGATGTAGCCCGCGAGCGCTGCGTACGCGGGCGTTCGGCTCGGGGTAGAACCACGCGGCGTCTCTCTCCATGCGCTCGCCGCAGTGCACCGAGAGGTAGTGGGCAGTGCCCTTCCACTCGCAGAAGGTCGTGCGGGCCGATGCCGAGAGGCACTCGTGGTCCACGTCCTCGGGCGGAATGTAGTAGGTGGGTGGATGGCTCGTCTCCAAGCAGCGGATCGCGCGGTCCGTCTCGGCGATCACCTTGCCGCCGAACACGACCGTGATGTGCCCGCTGACTGGCTCGATGGCCGGTGGTCGCGGGTAGTCCCACACCGACTCCTGGCCATCGCCCGGCTTGATGCTCCGCATCCATCCCCCATACGAGACGCGTGTCTGAACCGCCAAGGAGAAGGTACCCGACTGCGCCGAGAAACGCCCCTCAGGGCAACAGATCCCCTGGTTCGAGCACCCCGCCCGGCTTCTCTCGGCCATGCAGCACGTGCGCCTTGCGGCTGTCGTTCGCGAAGATCGCCATGTTGACCTCGCGCAACTGCTTGCGCAGGTACACTGCCGAGCGATCGCGTCCCCAGGCAAGAATCAGCAGGGCGCGCGCTCGCTTGAGAGCGCCGGCGTCGGCGTAGCGCCGTGCTTGGAGCGACGCGGCCCGCTGGTAGTAGGCGGGGACGTCGGGCCGAAGCTCGGCCGCGCTGTTGGCGTCGACCAGCCGTGCGTCGAGCGGCCGGGATGGCAACCCCGCCGCCACGTAGAGCTGTTGCGCCCGAGTGGAGACCCTCGCAGCCTGGAGCTGGAGCCCGGCGGCTAGCAGCAGCAGCCCGAAGAACACGACTCCCATGAGCTTGCGCTGCATCCGCCGATCACCCCTCCTTCGCGTCCCGAAGGGCGGCGGACTGCGTCGCCGCGGTGGCCGCTGCCCTACGAAGCGCGCCGAGAACCACGGCTATCCCCGGGTGCGAACCCGAGCCGCGCCTGATCGCCGCCCACACGGAGCGGTTCAGGTCCAGGTCGACCAGGTCGCGTACGGCGACTCCCGTGAGGCTGCCCACGAGCGCCAACGGCGGAACGAGCGCGACTCCGAGACCGGCCCCAACCGCCGCGAGGATCACCTCGAAGTCCATGGAGTGGAAGTCGGTACGCGGCTCGAAACCCGAGCGGCGCGCTGCGGCGGTGACCAAGTCGAGCATCGAGGTCGAGTCGCGCCCCACGATCCACGACTCGTCAGCGAGCTCGGCGATCGCGATCGGGCCGCCTCGCCGCGCCAGGGGGTGCGACTCGGGCAAGGCGAGGTAGACGTGTTCGACGAACAGCTCTTCGCGCTCGACGCCGCTGTCCTCGAGGGCCGGCAGCAGATCCCACTCGTAGGTGACGACCACGTCGAGTTCGCGGGCCTTGAGCGCGGGCATCGACTCCTCCGGCTCGAGGTCGATCATGGACACCCGCAGGTTGGGATGGTCGCGCTGCAGTTCGATGAGCGCGGGCACGAGCACGGTCCTTGCAGCGGTCGGGAAGGCCGAGACACGCACGCTTCCCACGATGCCCTTCGAGGCGGCCGCAAGGTCGGCCTCGGCATGCTCGAGAGCGGCCAGCACGCGCTCGGTGTTGCCGACGAGTCCGCGGCCGGCGTCTGTGAGGCGCACGCCGCGCCCGGATCGCTCCAGCAGCGGAACGCCGGCCTCGCGCTCCAGCACGGCCATCTGTTGCGAGACCGCGGAGGGGGTCATGAAGAGCGCCTCGGCGGCAGCGGCGATCGTGCCTCGTGCGGCGACCTCTCTGAGCATCTTGAGTCGCGTCACATTCAACATGTAGCAAATCTTACGATATGCATTAGAAAGCGGCAATGTATCTTGCGCGTCAAAGGGACGATGATTGCTTCAGAAGAGACGAAGACAGATGACGACGACACGAAGCACCGGCTTCGAAGGAGGAACCACCATGCACGATAGCTTCAGCGAAGGAAACGTGTTCTACGGGCGTTCGATGCTGTTCATCGGCGTGGCCGTCGTCCTCGCAGCCCTCGCACAGCTTCTCTAGCCAAGCCCCCTTGCAGCCGCCGCCGGCGTCCCCCGGCGGCGGTTTCCCGTCTCCAACCAGGCGCCCCCGGACTACTCCGGTGCGGGCGCCTGATGCATTCCGCCGTCCGCTTGATGCACGCCGCGCCTGCGGGCCCGCAGGTCCGATATGGGGTAGCGTTGTCGTCCGAGGGGTTGCAGCGGTATGGTCACCCTCGAGCAGCGAGCAAGGGAGAGGGCGTAGGTGGAAGGTCGCGGAGTCCAGACGAAGATGCCCCGAGCGGCGTTGCCGCGCTCGGGTGAGAGCGGCGACGCGATCATCATGCTCGTCGCCTTCGGCGTCGCGTCGCTGTTCGTCGCGGTCCAGATCGGCTTCGCGATAGTGTTCACCCCGGTCATGATCGCCGTGTTCAACGGTGCCGGCTTGCCGCTGACTCCGGCGCTTGCCGTGGCCCAGTCGCTCGGCCCGATAGGCATCTTCGTGTGTCTTGCGATCTTCGATGCGGTGGTCTTCGCCCTGTGCGCCTGGGCGGCTCGACGCTACTGGATCGGGCTGCTGTTCTTGCCCCCGGCGATCTACCTGGCCACGACGTTCCTGCTCTTCATCGGCTTGGTGGGGGGCTCGGCGGCCGCCGTCCTGTCGGCGAGCGGCAGCGGCCTCGACGTCTGAGCGGCGCCCGCGGGCCGCGCTCGTCCCGAGCTCCGCCACTGGCGCTCGGCGCTTTAGCGCAGTAGAGTGATGGTGTGCGCGTGCCTGATACCGGCGCGCCGCAACGCATCGCCGTCACACCCACGAAGGAGCCGCACCATGCTCTCACTCGCACTGCCCAAGGGCTCGCTCGAGGAGCAGACCATCCTGCTGTTCAACCAGGCCGACATGACGATCGGCAAGTCGAGCCGGGCCTACAACCCCACCGTCGACGACCCGCGCATCTCGCGCACGAAGATCCTGCGCCCGCAGGAGATCCCGATCTTCGTCCAGGACGGCTACTTCGACATCGGCATCTCGGGTCACGACTGGGTCCAGGAGAGCGGCGCCGACGTGGTCGAAGTCGCCGAGCTGCCCTACGCCAAGACCGGCACCGGCTTCGTCCGCATGGTGCTTGCCGTGCCCGACGACTCGCCGGTCGAGTCGGCGCGCGACATCAAGCCCGGCAGCCGAATCACCACCGAGTTCCCCAAGGCCACCAAGCAGTTCTTCGATGGCCTCGGCATCGAAGTCGAGGTCTTCTTCTCCTACGGCGCGACCGAGGCCAAGGTGCCCGAGATGATGGACGCGCTCGTGGACCTCACCGAGACCGGGTCGACGCTTCGGCGCAACGGCCTGAAGATCGTCGACACGATCCTCACCTCGACGACGCGCCTCGTGGCCAACAAGGACGCCTGGGCCGATCCGGTCAAGCGCGCGGCGATCGAAGAGGTGCGCACGCTTCTTCTCGGCGTCATCGAGGCGCGCGGCAAGGTGCTGCTCTCCATGAACGTGGCGAGCGGCCGCCTCGAGGAGGTCATCGGCGAGCTTCCGGCGATGAAGAAGCCCACCGTGAGCCAGCTGTACGGCTCGGAGGACTACGAGATCACCACCGTGGCCGAGAAGAGCACCGTCAACGAGCTCATCCCGCGTCTCAAGGCCGCCGGCGCCGAGGACATCCTCGAACTGCCGATCAGCAAGATCGTGCGCTAGGGCGCAGGCCGGCCCGCGCCCTACACCGCTCCCTGTCATCGTGTGGCACACTGGTCACCGGTCGATGAGAGGGAGCGTGGATGCCCCAAGCCGGGTGGTGCCGCGAGTGCGGCGAGTGGATATGGGTCGATGAGGACGGCGGCTGCCAGCACGGGCACGGGCCCGAATGCGTCGGCGGCATCTACGACGCCGAGCCGCAAGAGCCGCAACCCGCGCCCGAGGCCGCGTTCGGTGCCGGCGAGATGCCCGACGACGTCTACCGCTTCAGCTGGGCCGCTTTCACGCTGCCGTTCTTCTGGGGCATCGCCTACGGCGTGTGGCCCATCGTCCTGTGGTGGGTCGCGTCGCTGATGCTGCCGCTGTTCCTGGGCGCCCTGCTCGCGGTCGACCCCAAGACCACGTCCGTGGCCATGCTGGTGGGCTATCACCGTCGCCTCCGAGGCGGTCAACGGGATCGTTCGCCTGTGGGCCGGAGCGAGCGCCCACTCGCTGCTGTGGCGCAAAGAGGCGTTCCGTCTCTCGGCGCTGCCGGGCGCCAAGCCCCGCATCAGCCTCGCACGCTTCAAGGCGCGGCAGCGTGTGTGGGTCATCGTTGGCTGGACGCTGCTCGTGATGGCGCTGGTCGCTTCGGTGATCGTCAACTACGTCCAGTGGCAGGAGTACGGACTCGAGATCGCGGGCGCTGCCGAACCGCTCATCTTCATGGGTGCCGAGGTCTGGCTCGGCGTGTGGCTGAGCCTCAAGATGCGGCAGGAGCGGCCCGGGCTGCCCGGATCCGCCGAGGAGCCCGCCGAGCACTCCGCCTAAGACGCCGCCTCACCCGCGTCGTGTTTCGGGTACGTGCATCTGAGGAGGTGCCGCCGATGGAACTCAGCCTGTCTTCGACAGTGGTGCTCGAGAACGGCGTCGAGATGCCGCTCATCGGGCTCGGAACGTACAAGTCCGCGCCCGGAGCCGAGGTCGAAGCGTCGGTCACCGCCGCGTTGCGAGCGGGCTACCGCAGCATCGACACAGCGTCGCTCTACGAGAACGAGGAGAGCATCGCCGCCGCCGTCCGCTCGAGCGGAGTCGCACGCGAGGAGCTCTTTCTCGCGACCAAGGTGTGGAACGACGAGCAGGGCTACCCCGAGACGCTTGCGGCGTGCGAGCGTTCGCTTCGGCGCTTGGGCACCGACTACCTCGACCTCTACATGGTGCACTGGCCGCTGCCGGCCACGCTCGCTTCGACGTGGCGGGCGATGGAGGAGCTCTACGCCACGGGCAAGGTGCGCGCGATCGGCGTGTGCAACCACCTGCCCCACCATCTCGAGGAGTTGCTCAAGACCGCCGAGGTCGTGCCCATGGTCGACCAGGTGGAGTTCCATCCCCGACTCCAACAGCCCGGGTTGCAGGCGTACCTCGCCGAGCATGACATCGCGCTCGAGGCGTGGGCGCCGATCATGCGCGGGGGCGTGAGCGGGATCCCCGAACTCGTCGAGATCGGGCGCGCACACAGCAAGTCGCCCGCGCAGGTCTCGATCCGCTGGATCCTGCAGATGGGCTACGTCGCCATCCCCAAGTCGGTGCACGCCGACCGAATCGCCGAGAACGCGGACGTCTTCGACTTCGAGCTGACCGACGAGCAGATGGAGACGATCGACCGGCTCGACACCGGGCAGCGCATCGGCCCGGACCCTGACGTCAAGGGCGGCTGGTGACAAGGAGCGACCCCGGGACCGTCGAGGCGCCCGGGGCCGCTTGGTTGCGGAGTGCGGCCGCGGCTAGTACGGCTCGGTGAAGACCTCGAAGTAGGCCTGCGGATGCTTGCACGCCGGGCAGATCTCCGGGGCCTCGGCGCCTTCGTGGACGTAGCCGCAGTTGCGGCACTTCCAAAAGACGTTGCCGTCCTTCTTGAAGACCTTGTAGCCGTTCACGTTCTCGAGCAGCTTGCGGTAGCGGATCTCGTGGTGTGCCTCGACCTCGGCGATCTCGCGGAACGACTCGGCCACGTCGGCGAAGCCCTCTTCCTCGGCGATCTTCGCGAAGTCCGGGTAGAGCACGCTCCACTCCATCTGCTCGCCCTCGGCGGCGGCCAGCAGGTTCTCGGCGGTCGTGCCGATCATTCCGGCGGGGTAGGAGGCCGTGATCTCGACCTCGCCGCCCTCCAGGTACTTGAAGAAGACCTTCGCGTGCTCCTTCTCGTTGTCGGCGGTCTCGATGAACAGCGCGCTGATCTGCTCGAAGCCGTCCTTCTTGGCCACGCTCGCGAAGTAGGTGTAGCGGTTGCGCGCTTGGCTCTCGCCAGCGAACGCCTTGAGCAGGTTCTGCTCGGTGCGGGTGCCCTTGATGCTCGGCATCTGATGTCCTTTCGTCTCGTCGTTGTCCGTTACGAATGAAGGGATACCCGAGAAGGGCGCTCGCTACGCCCTTCGGCACGTGAACTTCTTCGTCACGGCTCGGTATCGCTGTTCGCATGAGCTCGGCGGGGGTAGGAGTATCGGCGGGGAGGACGAGCGAAGGGGAGACGAGTGGGAGCGAGAGAAGGGCTACCGACACCTGTTGCCGCTCGCGCTGCTGGCACTGATCGACGTCGTGGCGGTCGGCCTGGGAATGGGCGTACCCGCGTTCGCGATCCTGTTCGGCTTCGTCGCCGGCTGGTGGGTTGC
>CAVSCA010000004.1:0-76779 GCA_963726325.1 uncultured Actinomycetes bacterium
TGGAACGTGCCGCGCCACATCACGCCGCCACGCTCGCGCACCAGCCACGTCGCCCTGAGGGTGCCATAGGCGAAGAACGCCGAGCCGATCGGCCACAGAAGTGCGGGCAGGATCCGTCCCGTGTTGAACCACAGCGCCGCAAGATGGATCGAGGTCATCACGAGGCCCGTCGCCAGCCCGAGCGTCGCGAGCCACGTCGGCCCGGCCGAGAGCCCCACGCCGAGCGCAGTGAGCCACGACCAGTCGACGAGCAGGAACGCGACCATCCCGAAGGTGAATCGCCACGGGTGGGCCGCGGTCGTGCCGCCGTTCTTCTCGAGCCCCTGCATGAAGTCGCTCATCGTCGGGTAGATCTCGACGAACGCGCTGCCACGCCCGTTCATGACCTCGAGACTCCCGCCCGCGCCCTTGACGAGCAGCGCGAGCCCCATGTCGTCGGCGGTCTCGAGGCGCAGCCACTCGAAGCCGGCCGTACGTTCGTACGCCGAGCGTCGCACGAGGTTGAACGCGCCCGACCCCAGCGCCTGCTTCGAGTCAGGGTCGCGGATCGCCTTGGGGGACAGCATGATTCCCATCGCGCGCAGGAACACCGTCCAGATCACCGTCACGAGCGGACTCGAGGCGGTGTACTCGGGAACGAGCGCAAGCATGTCGAGCCGGTCGTGCTCCGCCGTGGCGATCGCGCGACGCAGCGCCCCGGGCGTCACGTGCACGTCGGCGTCGGAGAACAGCAGCCACTCGCCGGTCGCCGCCTGCTCGCCCACGCGAAGTGCGTGCACCTTGCCGAGCCAGCCGGGCGGCAACACGTCGACCCGCAGGACCCGCAACCTTGGGTCCCCGCCCGCGACGTAGTGAGCAACCTCGCCGGTGCCGTCTGTGGAGCGGTCGTCGACCACGATCAGCTCGAGGTCGGGGTAGTCGTCGGCGAGGCGCGACGCGAGGGCGGGGCCGATCGTGCCGGCCTCGTTGCGTGCCGGCATGATCACGCTCACTCGCGGCCACGGGTGAGGGTGGGGCGGGGCCAGGTGGGCGAGTGTGCGGATGTGCCGGGCGCGCGCGAGGAACAGCCCGCACTCGGCAAGCGCGAGCACGCAAAGCACCGCTGTCGTCCAGACGACCGCCGTCACCGAAACCTCCATCCGCGCTCCGCTCCCTGAGGTGTTTCTCGGCAGCTAGAGGCTCCGGCGAGAGAGTAGTCTGAGATTGTTACTAGTGTGGGGTTTACAATAGTCGCAGTTGTGGGTATTGTGCACTTCGTACTAGTGAGAGATGCCTACTACCGCACAACAAGCGGACGTGAAAGGGGAGGTGGGCCGTGTCCGAGTACGAGGTGCTGCTTCGCAAGTTCCAGAAGGAGCTGAATGCGGGGACCGTGTCGCTCGTGCTCCTGGCCATCCTCGATCGCTCGGCGGAAGCCCTCTACGGCTACCAGATCGCCAAGCGGATCGAGGGGGGCTGGCAAGGGAGCGTGACGATCAAGCAAGGGACGCTCTACCCGGTTCTGCGCTCGATGGAAGAGAACGGGTTGCTGACGTCGATGGTGGAGCCCAGCGTGTCGGGGCCGCCGCGCAAGTACTACCAGATCACCGAGCAGGGGCGCGCGGTGCTGGCGGAATGGAAGACCCACTGGGAGCGCACGCGCGACTTTCGTGGATGCGACTTTGGAGGGGAACGTTGGATAGGACGGTCGAGGGATACCTCGCTGAACTCAAAGGACACCTGTCCGGGGCGGACCCGGCACTCGTGCAAGACGCGCTCTACGACGCCGACGAGTACCTGCGCAGCGCCTACGCCGAGGCCGAGGGCGACCCCGAGGCGTTCGACGCGGCGATCGAGGCGTACGGCACCCCCGAGGAGGTCGCGGCGGCGTACCGCGACGCCGAGCACACGGTGGCGAAGGCGCTTCGCGGCCCCAAGCCGGCGGCGAAGCGCTCGGGCAACCCGTTCGCGCGGTTCTTCGGCGTGATCGCCGACCCGCAGGCGTGGGGAGCGTTCTTCTACCTGATGCTCGCGCTCGTGACCGGCATCATCTACTTCACCATCGTCGTGACAGGCGTGTCCGTGACGCTGGGAACGCTCGTGCTGATCGTCGGCATCCCGATGGCGCTGCTCACGATCGCGGTCGTGCGTGCGGTCTCTCTTGCCGAGGGGCGCATCGTCGAGGGGCTTCTCGGCGAGCGGATGCCCAGGCGGCCGCGCGTGATGGCGGGATCGCAGGGAACCGTGTGGGAGCGCATCAAGAGCTGGCTCACCGACGGCCGCACGTGGACGACGATGCTCTACATGCTGCTGCAGCTGCCGCTGGGCATCACGTACTTCACCATCATGGTCACCGGTCTCGCCACGTCGCTGTCGCTGATCGCGCTGCCGTTCGCGCAGGAGCTGGCGAGCGGACCGCTGATCCGCACCGGCATGTACGGCTACTACATCGAGGGCTGGGCGTATCCGCTGCTCGTGGCCGCCGGCGTGGTCGGGTTCTTCATCACGCTGTGGATCGCGAAGGGCATCGGGTTTCTGCACGGCCAGTACGCGAAGGTGATGCTCGTGGGGCGCGCGGGCACCGAAGGGGGCGAGTTGTGATGACGCACAGGAGAGCGGTCCTGCTGCTGCTCGCGGTGGCGCTGGTCGCCACTGCTGGGATCGACCGGGTGCCGGCGCGTGCGGCTGGAGGACGTGGAGGGCCCCGCGGGGCTCGAGACGGCGACCAAGTCGGTGGCACTGGACGGTGCCGAGAAGCTCGACGCGCGGATGCGGATGGCTGCAGGCGAGTTCAAGCTCGCCGGCGGCGCCGACGGGCGCGATGGACGCCGAGTTCGAGGCCTCGCCGCGCACCTGGCTGCCCGAGGTGGACTACTCGGTCGAGGGTACGTCCGGCGTGCTGCGGGTGACCCAGCCCAACATCGAGGGCTTCGACTTCATGGGCGACACGCGCAACGTGTGGGACGTGAAGCTCGCCTCCGGGATCCCGGTCGACCTCGACGTCGAGTTCGGCGCGGGTGACAGCACGGTCGACCTGTCCGCGGTCGACGTGCGCGACCTTCACGTGCTCACCGGCGCGGGAGAGACGACGGTCGACCTGACCGGCGAGCGCACGGCCGACGTGCGCGCCGAGATCGAGGCCGGCGTGGGCGAGCTCACGGTCAAGGTGCCAGAGAGACGTGGGCGTGCGGATCACCGGCATGCAGGACGGGGTCGGCGACTTCAACGTCGATGGCTTCTCGGCGGACGGCGACGCCTTCGTCAACGAGGCGTGGGAGACCGCCCCGGTCAAGATCGAGCTGCGAATCCAGCGCGGCGTGGGCGAAGTCACGGTGGAGCAGGAGTAGCGACAACCCCCGGTGGCCCGTCGCGGCAGCGGAGCCGGACGGGCCACCGGTGAAACAAGACGACCGCGCGGGAGCTCCGCGCATGAAGGGATGGTGTGAGATGTTCGAGTTCGTGGCAGGTGTGCTGGCTCTGGGCCTCGCTGCCCAGATAGGGTTCTGGATCGTCGTGGGAGTGCTGTTCCCGCTGTTCTGGCTGTGGATGCTCATCGACTCCGTGCTTCGGCGCGATCACGAGTATCCCTCGGCGAGCAGCAACGAGAAGGTGCTCTGGATCGTGGTGATGCTCGTGTTCCAGCTCGCGTGCGTCTTCTACTTCTTCATGGTCTTTCGCAAGATCGAGCGCGGCTCGGTGGCCGAGCCGGCCGTCGCGCCCTCGGTCCCCGGCTCCGGCCCCCGCGGTTCCGACGGGTGCCTGAAGCGGGTATGTAGCCCAAGGCGGGCGGTATCGCCCGAGTCCCTACCGAGGAGCGCCCAGACGTGGTCGAGCGTCCGCGGGCCAGCGTGTACGTCGTGGTGGTGGGCGGCGCGAACACCGACATCGTCGGGCATCCGTTCGCGTCGCTCGTCGCGCACGACTCCAATCCAGGCTCGGTGCAGTGGAGCCCGGGCGGAGTAGGGCGAAACATCGCCGAGAACCTGGCTCGCCTGGGGGTCGAGACCGAGCTTGTGACCGCGATCGGCGGCGACCACGGCGCGCGCGAGCTGTCCGAGGAGTGCATCTGGGCGGGCGTCAGGCTCGGGCACGCGATCGCGGTACCCGACCTTCCGGGCTCGACCTACCTGGCGATCCTGGACGAGAACGGCGAGATGGAAGTGGCGCTCAACGACATGCGGGCGTTGGAGCGCATCACTCCCGAAGCGCTCGAGGAGCGGCGCGAGGTCTTCGAGAACGCGGCGCTCGTCGTCGTCGACGCGAACCTGCCGGTCGAGTCGCTCCTGTGGGTCGCCGAGGTGGCGAGCGCGCCGCTCGTCCTGGACCCGGTGTCGGTGGCCAAGGCGCCCAGGGCCCGCGGCATCCTGCCGCGCGTGGCGGCGCTCAAGTGCAACGCCGCCGAGGCGGCCGGGCTTCTCGGCGCGCCGGAACCTGTCAGCGAGGCGCAGGTCGCCTACGCCGCCGAGAAGCTGCTCGAAGCCGGCGTGCGGTGGGCGTTCATCACCGCCGGCACGAGCGGGGTCCACTACGCGAGCGCGGACGAGCGGGGCTGGCTGGCGCCGCCCACGAACGAAGTGGCCAACGCGACCGGTGCGGGTGACGCGTTCTCGGCGGGTGTGGCGGCCGCGATGCTCGAGGGCATGGGCATCGAGGAGTGCGCCCGCTTCGGCAGCGCGCTTGCGGGGCTGGCCCTCGCGAGCGAGCGAACGGTCAGCGAGCACGTCAGCCGCGCGGCGGTGCAGGAGTTGATGGAGGCGATGGACACATGATGGCGACACACGCGGGCGCCAACCCACACCTCGACATCGCGCCGGAGGTCGCCGACGCGCTCGAGGCCGGCCGTCCGGTCGTCGCGCTGGAGTCGACCATCATCAGTCACGGGTTCCCGTACCCGTCCAACATCGAATGCGCGCTGGCTACCGAGAAGACCGCACGCGAAGCGGGCGCGGTGCCGGCGACGATCGCGATCATCCGGGGTCGGCCGACCATCGGGCTGTCCGCCGAGCAGATCGAGCACCTTGCGACCGCCGGGCCGCTGGGTGTGGCGAAGGCATCACGGCGCGACATCGGCGTGCTCGCGGCGCGCGGCGACGACGGGGCGACGACGGTGGCGGGCACGATGGTGCTCGCGGCGCTGGCCGGCATTCGCGTGCTGGCGACGGGCGGCATCGGCGGCGTGCACAGAGGTGCGTCCCAGACGTTCGACATATCGGCCGACCTGCTCGAGCTCGCGCGCACGCCGGTGTGCGTGGTGTGCGCGGGCGCGAAGTCGATCCTCGACATCGGTCTCACGCTCGAGGTGCTCGAGACCCATGGCGTGCCGGTGCTGGGCTACCGGACGGCCGAGTTCCCCGCGTTCTACACCCGCACCAGCGGGCATCGGACGGACGCATGCATGGAGTCCGCCGAGGACCTGGCGGCGGTGCTGCGAGCTCGCGAGGAATCTGGGGCTGTCGGGTGGAGTCGTTGTCGCGAACCCGATTCCCGAGGAGCACGAGATCGATCCGGACGTGCTCGACGGCTGGACGCAGATGGCGCTCACCGAGGCGGCCGCCGCCGGCGTGCACGGCAAGGACGTCACGCCGTTCCTGCTCGCGCGGCTGCACACGCTCTCCGAGGGCGTGACCGAGGAAGCGAACAAGCAGCTCGTCTACAACAACGTCCGTCTGGCCGCGCGGATCGCGGCAGCGCTGTAGGCGGGTGCGCTAGAGCGGCTCGGAGGCGCTGCGGTCCACGAACCCTCGGCAGAACTCCACGAACCGCTCGACGTCAGCGAAGTTCGAGGCGATTCCCAGCGAGACGCGGATCGTGTTGGGCACCTTGCCCGTGGCGTCCTCGATGATGCGCTGGCACTGCGCGAGCGTCACGGGGATCGCGGATTCGTCGAAGCACTCCGCCATGTCGTCGCGGGTGATGTCGTGGGCGACCTCGCCGTCGCCCGGGTTGCAGAAGCACCCGGTCCGTACCGAGATGAGCTGCTCTCCGGCGAGCTCCTCGATGCGCTCGACTTTGAAGACGGCGCCTTCAGGGTCGAGCAGGTAGAACGCGATCGTGGCTCCTCGGCGGTCCATGGTGTCGGGGCCGAAGACCCGGAACAGCGGCTCGCCGTTGGTGTGCGTCATCGTCCGCATCCTGCCGAGAAGCCAGTCGGCGAGCGCGCTCACGCGGTCGTGGATCGCGTCGATCCCGACACGCTCCACGTGCTCGAGGCCGATCGTGAGAGCCGGCAGACCCAGGTAGTCGACGGTGCCGTCCTCGTAGCCGGTCGCGCCGGGCGCGAGGTGGTGCCACCCCTCGCCCTGCACCGAGGCGAGCGTGATCGTGCCGCCCGCGAACCACGGCCGGACCAGCTTGGCGAGCTTGTCCCTGCGCACGATGAGCGCGCCGGCTCCCGTGGGGTAGCCGAACATCTTGTAGAAGCTCAGCGGCACGAAGTCGGGGTGGATCGCCGAGAGGTCGAGGCGGTTGGTGGGGGCGAAGGCCGCGCAGTCCAAGATGACGTCCCAGCCCAGCGCCTGCGCCTCGGCGACCCATTCGAGCGGGTGCTGCACGCCGCTGAAGTTCGACTGCGCGGGGTAGGCGAACAGGTGGTTCGCGCCCGGAGTGGTCTCGGCCAAGGCGCGCTTCACGAGCGCCTCGTCGAGGCGAAGGTGCGGCTTGCGCACCGGGACGTACTTGACGCACGCGCCCCGCCGCCGCGCGAACTCGCGCACGCCGTTCACGGAGTTGTGGTTGTCGTAGGACAGCAGGTAGGTGTCGCCGTCGCGAAACGGGTACGACTCGCCCACCAGCTTGAGCGCGCCGCTGGCGTTCGAGGTGAAGACCACCTCGTACTCGTCCTCGGATGCGTTGAAGAAGCGCCGCACCGCCGCGCGAGCGGCCTCCACCAGCTCCGTGCTCGCAAGCGAGGTGGGATTGTGCGAATGCGGGTTGCCGAACACGCCGGAGGCGAGCAGCTCGCCGTGCGCTCGGATCTGCGACTCGGCGTAGAGCCCGCCGCCGGTGTAGTCGAGGTAGACGTGGCCGAGCCTGTCGAGGCGCGAGTACTCGCGGGCGCGAAGCGAGTCGATGTCGCCGGAGGCGGCGTACTCGGGATGATCGGCGGTGAAGCGGGCGAAGGCATCTGAGACGTGCTCGGTCATCGGGCGGGGCGCTCCTTGCTGAGGCTGAGACGGCCTGGCGCCGCATGTCTGGGAAGCGGGTGGCGGCGCGGCGAGAGTCTAGACCCCGGCGAAGTCGAGCGCAAGGCGAAGCGCGAGCTCGGCCGCTTCTGGAGCCGCCGCGGCAACCGGCGCGGTCGGCTCGGTGCCGAAGTTGCGGTCGTCCTCGATCTGCACTCCCACCACGGTGGCCTCGGCCGGCATGTGGATGCCGGACTGTCGGCCGAGCGCGAGAGCGGTGGGGAGATCGACCTGATGGCCGGCGACCAGGTGCAGCGAAGGCGGCATCGTGTCGGCGTCGACGACGACGACCTGGCCGACGGCCGTGTCCGCCAGCTTGACGGCGTCGACTACCACCACGGCATCGAAGCCCTCGAGCACGTCGAGCAGCGCGAAGCCCGCGACCTCGGCCTCTTCGACCGAGACCCCCGCGGCTCTGCGCTCGCTCGCGCACGAGCCGGACGGCATGAATGCCGATGCCGTCGTCGGTGAGCACCGTATTGCCGATGCCAAGCAGCAGCACCTTGCGCCGCTGTGGCGCTTCCCCGGCCATGAGTGCGCCCTGCCTCTCCGCGCGGTGGGCTCTCGGCCCTCTAGAACTGGATCTGCGCGGTGACAAGGTCGCCATCGCGAGATACCGCGAGCAGCGTCTTCTGCATGCGCTCGCACCACTTGCGGATGTCCTCGTCGAACGAATCGCAGTCCGCCTTGACCTCAAGCATGTCACCCGCGTGCATCTCAGGCATCGCGATGGTCACCTTGAGGATGGGCTGCGGGCACTTGAGCCCCGTTGCGTCGATCTCCTTTACCGCCATGTCGTACCCCTTTTCCCGATGGATTCCGGTATCTATTCCGAAACGGAGCCGGCGTGAGCCAGCGCCCGTATCTCGGCCAACAACTGTGCGTCCGTGAAGTGCTTCGCGGTTATCGCGGCAGACGGACAGGCTGCAGCGCACGTGCCGCACCCGCGGCACAGTAGCTCGTTGATCTCGGCGTGCTTGGTGGCCCGATTGAACGTCACGGCACCGAACGGGCAGGCCAGAACGCACGTCGAACAGCCGCCGCACTTGGCCTCGTCGACACACGCGGTAGCCGCCTCGCGTACGAGCGTCTTGCCGGGCACGAGCGCCGAGAGGATCGCACCGGCCGCCGCCGCGCCTTGGGCGGAGGACTCCGCGACGTTCTTCTGCCCCTGCGCCGCTCCTGCCAGGAAGATGCCGTCGGTGCGGCTCGCGAAGGACTGGAGCATGCGGTTCGCGGGCATCGCGAAGCCGGCGTCGTCGAGCTGCAGCCCCATCATGTCGGCCATCTCGATCCCGGCCGCGGCGCCGGCGTGAGGCGCTGCCAGCACCACGAGCTCGGCGCTGAAGGCGCGCCACTGGTCGCCTTGCGAGAACAGCACACGGCCGCCACCGGATGCGAGCGGCTCCACCTTGAGGCGGTCGCCCGGGCCGAGCGGAACCTCGGTCAGGTTGGCGGGACGGTTCTTGCCCAGCGTCATGCCCCGCACCTTGTCGCCGCCCAGCACGCGGTCCCAGGTGAACTCGGCGACCACGGTGCCCGGAGCCCGCTTCTCGATCTCGTGCGCGAACTTCGCGATCGTCTGGCAGCACGTGCGCGAGCACGTCTCGGCCGGAGCCGTGCCGTCGGCAGCGGCGCAGTGGATCAGACGCGATCGACTTGGGCGCCGGGCCGTCCGGCAGATGGATCTCGCCGGCGGTAGGGCCGTCGGTGTTGAGCAGGCGCTCGAACTCGTAGGTGGTGAGGATGCCGGGGCGCGTCCAGAGCTCGCCCGTGGTGAGTATCTGAGATCCCGTCGCGACCACGATTCCGCCGAACTCGCGCTGGACGAGCTGCGGTTCCTCGGCGAGATCGATGGCGCCGAAGGGGCACGCCGTAGCGCACGCCTCGCACTCGCCACCGGTGAAACGCAGACACGTGGAGCGGTCGATGACCGACGCGTGCGGCAGGCAGCCGGCGTACGGGATGTGTATCGCCGTGCGGGAGGACAGCCCGCCGTTGATCGGGTCGGGGCTCTCGACGGGGCACACGCCGGCGCACGTCCCGCAGCCGTAGCAGCCGTCGAGGGCGACGTGGCGCGGCGTGCGGCGGATCTGCGCGGTGTAGTTGCCCAGGTAGCCCACGAGCTCTTCGACCTCACTCGAGAGCAGCACCTCGATGTTGGGGTGGTGCAGCACGCGGTCCATCATCGGTTCGAGAAGACACGGTGCGCAGTCGAGGTCGGGGAAGAGCTCCTCGAGCAGCACCGTCACCCCGCCGATCGAAGGATCGCGCTCCACGAGCGTGACGTTGCGCCCGGCGTCGGCTATCAGAAGCGCCGAGGTCATGCCCGCTACGCCGGAGCCGACCACGAGCACCGCGGTGTCGCACTCGATCTCGGGCGCGATGAGCGGCGCGTTCTCGAGCGCTCGCGCGATAGCCGCCTCGACGAGATGCTGCGCCTTGCGCGTGGCCGCAGCGCGGTCGTTCGTGACCCACGCGCACTGCTCGCGCACGTTCGCGCGACCGGCGAGATACGGGTTCACGCCGGCTGCGGTACAGGCCTCGGCGAGCGTCTCGACGTGCTCCCTTGGCGAGCAGGCGGCAAAGACCGGGCGCATCCCGTCGTGCTCGCGCAGCTTCTCGGCGAGCCACTTCTTGCCCTCCGCCGAGCAAAGCGTGGGGTAGCGCTCGACGGCGCCGACGTCGGAGAGCGTCGAGACCTGCGCACCCAGCGCGTCGAGGTCGACGAGGTCTTTGATGATCGGCCCGCACTCGCACAGGAAGACGACGGCTCTGGTGTTGTCGGGCGCGCTCACGGGCGCACCTCGCTCTCGGTCGAGGTGCGTGACTGCGCCCTCGTGGTCGCGGCGCAGGGCGTCGACGAGCACGCCGTCGGGGCCGTATGCCCGAAGCTCGAGCGGACCGGAGCCCGGCAGCGCGTGGGTCGCGCAGCCGAAGCACGGGTCGTACGCGCGAAACGCCATCTCGATACGGTTCATCAGCGGCTCGGTGAGCGCGGTGCCTGCGGTGATGAGCCCGCGAGCGGCCTTCTGCACCGACATCTGGATCGCGGGGTAGTTGTACGTGGTCCCCACGATCATGTTGACGCGCTGGACGATGCCGTCCTCGTCTGTGGTGTAGTGGTGGGTGAGCAGTCCACGCGGCGCCTCGACGCAACCGACTCCGCTGCCCAGCGCCTTTCCCGGAAGCGTTCGGATCTCAGGGCTCGTGAGACGCTCGTCGGCCGCGTAGCGCACCACGAGCTCGGCCGCCTGAAGCATCTCGATCAACCGCGCCCAGTGGTAGGCGAGGGTGTTGTGGACCGGCTTGCCGCCCAGCGTGGCGAAGAACTTCTCGTAGTGCTCCTGGGCGTGCGGCGTCTGCATGCCGTCGCCGGCGTTGAGCGACCCGAGCGGGCCCGAGCGGATGATCGCGTGGGCGGCGGCTGTCGTCCAGGCCCGCCCAGCCGAGCTTCTTGAGGTACGGGAGCTTGAGGTAGGTCCACGGCTCCACGCGCTCCGAGAAGTGCTCGAGGTAGTCGGCCGGGCGCGTACTTCACGAGCTCGACGCCGTCCGGCGAGACGACTCGCACCTTGCCGTCGTAGGGGTCGGGCTGGTTCGTCGTCGTTGACCAGGGCGAGGTAGCAGGTGCGCGAGATGTACTCCTCGGAGGTGATCATGTCGAGGAGCTTGGGATCGGCCAGGACGACGTCGGCGAAGATCTGCTGCGCCTGCAGCGCGAAGTCGACCATGTAGCGGCCGATCTCGGCGACACGCTCGGCGCTCTCGCGGGTCACCGGCTGCGAGATCCCGCCCGGCACCATCGACACGGGGTGGATCCTGCGGCCGCCGAGCAGCTCGGCGACCTCGTGCGCCTCCTTGCGCATGCGGATGACCTGGCCGGCGAGCTCGGGGCCCACGGCCCGGATGACGCCCAGGATGTTGCGATCGGCCGCCGGAGCGTCCGGTCCCACGATGAAGTCCGGGCCTCCGAGCGCGAAGAAGTGCGTAGCGTGGTCGCCGGCCATGAACGCGTTGTACTGCAGCCGTCTCGAGAGCTCCGCGGCGATCGGGATCTCGAGCCCGTAGACGGCGTCGGCGGCCTTGGCGGCCGCGGCGTGATGCGCTTCGGGGCACACGCCGCAGATGCGCTGCGTGATCAGCGGCAGCTCCTCCACGGGCCGTCCCTCGAGGAACTTCTCGAAGCCGCGCAGCTCCGGGATGACCAGATAGGCCGAGTCGACCGCGCCCGCTTCGTCCAGGTACAGGTCGATGCGCCCGTGGCCCTCGAGCCGCGTGATGGGATCGATGCTGACGCGCCTCATCGGCCCGCTCCCTCACGTGCGCCGCTCGGGCGTGCGCCACCCATCAGCGAGGTGGGCAGGCTGAAGCAGTAGAAGGTGCCTGCCGGATCGGCCACGCCTTCCATGATCTCGATGATCTCCTGCTCGTCTTCGCTGTCGATGATGGTGCCGAGCGCGGCGGCCATCTTCGCGCCCTGGTCCACCGCGTCACCGGCGGGCCCGTAGCAGCCCCGGCAGGGCATGGCGGCGGACGGGCACCGGGCGACGCATCCGGAGCGGGTGGCCGGGCCCATGCACACGACACCCTGCTCGAGCAGACACCAGTCCGGCTCGGGCACGATCTGGTGCGAGCGCACGAACGCGCTCACGCGGGTGTTGCGCTTCTCGCGGGGACACTCCTCGCACACCGAGCGGTCTCCGGCGCCCACGGTGACCTGGTCGCTCGGCAGCTCGCCGGCGATGATCGCCGAGCACACAGCCCAGACCTGCGCCGCCTCGGGCGCACAGCCGGGGACGACGTAGTCGACGACGGCCACGCCACTGAGCGCGCTCACGCGGTCGGTAAGGGGCGTGACGCAGGAGGTGCTCCTCGGTGCCGGTGGTGCACGGGCGCACGTCGGTCGCGTCCGTGGACTCGGTGGTGAACGCGCGCTCGAGCACGTCGGCGGTGTCGAACAGGTTGCCGAGCCCGGGCACTCCGCCGAACGCGGCGCACGCACCGAAGGCGACGAGCGCCTTGGACTTGCGCCTCAGCAGCTCGGCTATGTGTGCGTTCTCCTCGGTACGGATGGCGCCGTTGAACAGGCACACGTCGATCGAGCCGTCCTCGAGCGCCTCGACATCGGCGTACTTGAGGTCGGCGATCGCGGGCCAGAACACGATGTCGGCCGCCTCGACCAACTCGAGGATGTGCTCGTGGATCTCGAGTAGCGCGATCTCGCAGCCACCGCACCCCGCGGCGCAGTACGCCGCTATGGCCAGCTTGCCGGCCATCAGCCCGAGACCTCGGCGGTTCGCGGCGCCAGCGGGCCGAGCGCGCGGACCTGCTCGGTCATCTCGGCGACCAGCTCGGCGTAGCGGGCACCCTCGGAGGCCGAGACCCACTCGAGGCGCAGCCGCTCGGGCTCGATGCCCAGATCGGCCGCCATGCGCCTCATGACCTGGAAGCGGGCGAGGGCCTTGCAGTTGCCGTTGATGTAGTGGCAGTCGCCGGGGTGGCAGCCGCAGATGAGCACGCCGTCCATGCCGCGCGCGAAGGCGTCGAACACGAGCGTGGGGTCGACGCGTCCGCTGCACATGACGCGAACCACTTCGACGTTGGTCGGATACTCGATGCGCTGCTGGCCCGCGCCGTCTGCGCCGGAGTACGAGCACCAGTTGCACAACACGCCGAGTATGCGTGGCTCGAAACCGGCCACCGTGTCTCCTGTCTGCGTCCACCCTTTGGACCGGACCTGAGCGTGTGAGGAGAACCGCGCCGGCGACACCGGAGTTTGCAGGCCTGCCTCGTGAGACTCATATCGGGTTGTGAGCACGCTCACTGAAGACAGTGGCACGACATTAACCATACCTTCATAGACGGAGCGCGGCGAGTGGCTGCGGCGGCTCGCCGAACGGGGTAGGAACCGTGGGTCGGGTGTGGTCGCCACGAGGCGTGGTACTCTTGTGCGCCTGTGTGCCCACACGAGCCACGATCGCTCGCCGCTGTATCGGAGTGTCATGCGCCAAGAAGACGTACGTAACATCGCCATCATCGCCCACGTGGACCACGGCAAGACCACGCTCGTGGACCGGCTGCTTCAGACGACCCACGTCTTCCGAGACAACCAGCAGGTCGCCGAGCGGGTGCTCGACTCCAACGACCAGGAGCGCGAGCGCGGGATCACGATCCTTGCCAAGAACATCTCGGTCAGGCATCGGGACACCAAGATCAACGTGATCGACACTCCGGGTCACGCCGACTTCGGCGGTGAGGTGGAGCGCGTGCTCAAGATGGCCGACGGCTGCCTGCTCATCGTCGACGCGTTCGAGGGAACGATGCCGCAGACGCGGTTCGTGCTTCGCCACGCGCTGGAGCACGGCCTCAAGCCGATGGTCGTCGTCAACAAGATCGACCGTCGTGGGGCCCGGCCGCACGAGGTGATCGACCAGGTATTCGATCTGATGGTCGACCTGGGCGCCAACGACGAGCAGCTCGACTTCCCCGTGGTGTACACGAGTGCCGTCAACGGGTACGCGCGGCTCGAGCCCGACGACGAGAACATGGACATGCTGCCGCTTCTCGACGCGATCATCGACCACATCCCGGCGCCCGACGTCGACCCCGACGGCCCGGTCGCGATGCAGGTCTGCACGATCGACTACTCGAACTTCGTTGGCCGCATCGGGATCGGGCGCATCTTCTCGGGCACCCTGCACTCGGGCGAGCGGATCATGGTCATCAAGAACGACGGCAGCCGCTACCAGGCGACCGTCAAGGAGCTCTACACCTTCGAGGGGATGGGCCGCCAAGCGGCCGAGTCGGCGCACGCCGGCGACATCGTCGCGGTCGTGGGCGTGGAGGACGCCGACATCGGCGACATGTTCACCTGCCGCATCGACCCGATCACGCTGGCTCCGATCCACGTCGAAGAGCCCACGATGTCGATCGTGTTCGAGCCCTCCACGAGCCCGCTCGTGGGCCAGGAGGGCGAGATCGTCGGCGGTCGCCAGATCAAGGAGCGGCTGCTGCGCGAGGCCGAGTCGAACATCTCGATGAACATCACCGAGACCGAGGACAAGGCCGGCATGGAGGTCGCGGGGCGCGGCGTGCTGCACATCTCGGTGCTGATGGAGACGATGCGCCGCGAGGGCTACGAGTTCCAGGTGGGGCGGCCGCGCGTCATCCTCAAGACCGACGAGCGCGGCAAGAAGCTCGAGCCGATCGAGCAGGCCGTGGTCGACGTGCCTTCGGAGTACGCGGGCAAGGTCATCGAGATCTTCGGCACCGCCGGCGGCGAGATGACCGACATGGTGCAGCGCGACGAGCACGTGCACCTGGAGTTCAAGATCCCTTCGCGCGGCGTCATGGGTCTGCGCACGCGCATCCTCAACGCGACGCGCGGCGAGGGCACGCTGTTCCACCACTTCAGCGCCTACGGGCCGTACCGCGGCGACCTGGGCGGACGCCAGAACGGCTCGCTCATCGCGATGACCACCGACAAGTCCGTGGCGTTCGCCCTCGACTCCTTGCAGCAGCGGGGCAAGATGTTCGTGGGTCCCGGCGTGATGTGCTACGAGGGCATGATCGTGGGCGAGCACGCCAAGAGCGGCGACCTCGTGGTCAACGTCGCCAAAGCCAAGCAGCTCACCAACATGCGCGCGTCCTCGGCCGACAAGGGCATCATCCTCGCCCCGCCCATCACCTTCACGCTCGAGGAAGCGCTCGAGTACATCGAGGATGACGAGCTGGTCGAGGTGACGCCCAAGTCGATCCGGCTGCGCAAGCGGCTCCTCAACGAGAAGGACCGCAAGCGGGCAGGTCGCTAGAGGTCGGACGCTAGCGCTTGCTTCGGCCGTAGCCGCCGCCGGCGTAGGTGCCGATGTCGATCGCGAGCGCGAGCCCAAGGATGATCCAGTCGAACCAGGTGATCCCACCGGGGGCGACGAAGACGTAGCCCAAGGTGGTCCACGGCA
The DNA here is from genome assembly GCA_963726325.1 of uncultured Actinomycetes bacterium. GTDB lineage: Bacteria > Actinomycetota > Coriobacteriia > Anaerosomatales > PHET01 > CAVPCY01. The sequence continues at coordinate 15,122 of CAVSCA010000004.1, forward strand.
GGAAGATCACGCCGAGGAGCGCCCACCAAAACGAGCTGAACGCCGCCTGAACCCTGGCCGGGTAGATGAGCCAGTAGATCAGGAATCCGAGACGCGGCGCTCCGGCCAGCACCGAGGCGAACAGACAGCAACCCATGGCTCCCCCTCATATCGACGTTCGCGCGCCCGTGCGCGCACCGTGAGTATTCCCCTTAGCGGTTCGATTCGAGCGTGTACGATTGTATCCGCGAGCATCGACTGGAAGGCCGTCGGCGTCAGCCGCGTGGTCAGGAGCCGGGGGTCACTGTGAGGGTGCGAGAACTCCCCAATGTGTGGATCCCGCTGTCCGACGGCATGAGGCTCGCCGCTCGGATCTGGCTGCCGGAAGACGCCGCCGCTGCGCCGGTGCCGGCGATCCTCGAGTACCTGCCGTACCGCAAGGACGACGAGACCGCCAACGCCGACGCGACGCGCCACCCCTACTTCGCCCAGCACGGCTACGCGGCCGTTCGCGTCGATATCCGCGGCACCGGCGACTCCGACGGGCTGATCGCCGACGAGTACACGCGCCAGGAGCAGCTCGACGCCCTCGAGGTACTCGCGTGGCTTGCCGAGCAGCCCTGGTGCACCGGCGACGTGGGCATGATCGGCTACTCGTGGGGCGGCTTCAACGGCCTGCAGGTCGCGGCGCACCGCCCGCCGCAGCTCAAGGCGGTCGTTTCGGGGTACTCGACCGACGATCGCTACGCCGACGACTGCCACTACATGGGCGGCTGTCTGCTCGGCAGCGACATGCTCAAGTGGGCGACGTCGATGCGCGCCTACAACGCGCTTCCGCCCGATCCGCGCTTCCGCGACGACTGGCTCGAAGTCTGGCTCGAGCGCCTCGGCCTCGACGCCCGCGTTCATCGAGTCGTGGCTCACGCACCAGACGCGCGACGAGTTCTGGCGTCAGGGCTCGATCGCCGAGGACTACTCGGCGATCACGGCGGCGACACTGCTCGTCGGGGGTTGGGCCGACGCGTACACCAACGCGGTGCCCAGGATGCTCGAGCACCTCGAGTGCCCGCGCCGCGGCCTCATCGGCCCGTGGGCGCACTTCCTGCCGTATCTGGGTGGGGAGCCGGGGCCGCGCATCGGCTTTCTCCAGGAGTGTCTGCGCTGGTTCGACCGCTACCTCAAGGGCATCGACACCGGAGTCGACGCCGATCCGCTGCTTCGCGCGTGGATGCAGGAGAGCGTCGAGCCGAGCGCCTCGTACCACGAGCGACCGGGTCGCTGGGTGGGCGTGGACAGCTGGCCGCCCGGCGGCGCGCCCGCGCGTGGCTGGCGCTTGTCGGCAGGCGGCGTCCTCGCGCCCGCGGCCGAGCCGGCGGGCACGCTCTCGATGCTGGCGGTGAGCTCGCCGCAGCACCTCGGCGAGACGGCGGGGGTGTGGTGCGCGAACGGGCGCGGCGAGGAGTTCGCGAGCGATCAGCGCCCGGACGACGCGCTGTCGGCGTGCTTCGACAGCGAGCCGCTCGCCGAGCCGGTCGAGGTCCTCGGCTTCCCGGAGGTGCGGCTCGTCGTGTCGGCCGACAAGCCCTTCGCGCTCGTGGCGGCGCGTCTGTGCGAGGTCGCACCCGACGGCGCGTCGACACTCGTGAGCTGGGGACTTCTCAATCTCGCTCGCCGAGAAGGGCACGACCGCACCGTCCCGCTCGAGCCGGGGCGCGCGTACGACGTGGCGTTCAAGCTCAACGCGATCGGCCACCGCTTCTCGGCAGGCAACCGGCTGCGCTTGGCGCTCTCGCCCACCTACTGGCCGCACGCGTGGCCGTCGCCGGAGTCGGCGACGCTCTCGATCGAGGTGGGCGGGCAGGGCGGACTGAGTCTGCCGATACTCGACCCCGCGGCGTGCGTCCCGGCGAGCGTCGTCGCGCAGCCCGAGTCGACGCCGCGGCTCGATCCCGATGCGTCGAGCAGCAGGACTCGCGAGCTGAGCCTCGCCGAAGGACGCGTGCACCGGACCTTCGACGTCGAGCACTCGTCGACCGCGCTGCCGGACAGCGGGACGCGGCTGACCTCGACGGCATCCGACGAGTACTCGATCGCCGAGGGCGACCCGCTCTCGGCCTCGACGACCTCTCGGCGCGACTGGAGACTCGAGCGCGACGGCTGGAGCGTGCGCATCGTGGTGTCCGCGTCGATGGGTTGTGACGCCGGGCGCGTTCATCGTGGACGACTCGCTCGAGGCGTACCACGGTGAGGAGCAGGGTCTTCTCGGCGAAGCGCCGAATCAGCGTGGCGCGAGACGGGGTCTGAAGCTGCGCGACGGGTATCCTGTGAGTCGACGGCAACACAACGACGCGAGTGAGGAGCGTAGCGTGGGCGACGTGAGGCGGATGCGGATCACGGTCACCGAGAACGGCCCGTACATGGTGTCGGGCGGCGTTCCTCTCGTGCGAGCGGAGATCGTGACCAACGATGCTGGCGAGGCCGTGTCGTGGCTCGAGACCGAGACGCTCGCCTCGCCCGATCGCTACATGCTGTGCCGCTGCGGCCACTCGTGCACCAAGCCGTTCTGCGACGGCAGCGCATGCTCGAGGCGGGCTTCGACGGAGCCGAGAGCGCCGGGCCCGAGTCGACGACGGAGCATCGCCGCGTGCATCGACGGGCCGGGCGTCAAGCTCAAGGACGCCCGCAAGCTGTGTGCGGAGGCGAGGTTCTGCGACCGCGCGGGGGGTCTGTGGAACCTCATCGAGCGCTGCGACGACCCCGAGATCCGCGCGCTGGTGCTGGAGGAAGCGGCGCTGTGCCCTTCGGGGCGCTACTCGGCATGCGATCCGATAACCGACCAGCCCTACGAACCCGAGTTCGAGCCCTCGATCGCGCTGGTGGAGGACCCGTCGCTAGGGGTGAGCGGTCCGCTGTGGGTGCGCGGCGGCATCCCCATCTTCTCGGCGGAGTACGAGCCCTACGAGGTGCGCAATCGGGTGACGCTGTGCCGCTGCGGGCACTCGGCGAACAAGCCGTTTTGCGACGGCAGCCACATCGCGGCGAAGTTCAAGGACGGCGAGTAGAAGCAGCAGGCGTGCGACGCCGGCTGCCGCTACTTCCCGCCGAGGTCCTCCTTGATGCCCGTGGTCGAGATCCCCTCGGTGCGCGGCAGGAAGACGAGGTCGCAGTAGTCCTTGAGGTAGTCGAAGCGGTCGCTGTCGGCCCAGTCGTCGCCCATGACCACGATGTCGATGTCGTACTTCTTCACGTCGTCGACCTTCTGGTCCCACGACTTCTCCGGGATGACCAGGTCCACGTAGCGAATGGCCTCGACGATCTCCTTGCGGGTCTCGTAGTCGTGGAACGCCTCCTTGCCCTTGCCGGCGTTGAACTCGTCGGTCGAGACCGCCACGACCAAGAAGTCGCCCAGTGACTTGGCGCGCTGAAGGATCCGTATGTGGCCGTGGTGCAGCAGATCGAACGTTCCATAGGTCAGTACGCGTTTCATGTGGGCGTCTGGTCCTCCCGGGACAGGCTGTGGTGGCCGAATCGTCCCCATGGTAGTCGTTGCCGGAATCGAGCGCGACGACTCGGCTACGAGGGCGCGTCCGCGGGGTCGATGACGCGAGCGAGGACACGCTCGCTCGCGTGCCCATCGTCGCGGTGCGCGAAGCGCTCGCCGAAGCGGTCGTAGCGTTCGTGGAGTTCGGCCGAGGGCGTCTCGGCCGAGCGTACGGCGGCGACGAGCTCGGCCTCGGTCCGAGCGACCGGCCCGGGCAGCTCCTCGAGCCCGAAGTAGAAGCCCCTGATGTCGCGGACGTACTCGTCGAGGTCGTACATGTAGAAGACGATGGGGCGCTTGAGGATCGCGTAGTCGAAGAACACGCTCGAGTAGTCGGTCACGAGCATGTCGCTCGCGATGTAGAGGTCGTTGATGTTGCTCACGTCCGAGACGTTGGTGATGAAGCCGGCGTAGCGCTCGAAGTCGAAGTCGTTGGCGACGAAGTAGTGCGCGCGGAACAGGATCACGTACTCGTCCCCAAGCTCGCTTCGCAGGTGATCGAAGTCGATCGGCAACTGCAGCGTGTAGCCGACACCGCTGACGTGCTGGTTGTCGCGCCAGGTCGGCGCGTACAGGATCACCTTCTTGCCCTCCGGCACCCCGAGCTCGGACCGGATTCGAGCGACGTCGTCCGCCGAGTAGCCGAACAGCCCGTCGTTTCGCGGGTAGCCCTCCTCGACCAGCTTCGCTTCGGCGTCCGCTGCCGAGAAGCCGAACGCCGAGGTGAACTTCTCGGTGGTGAACCCCGACGGCGAGAGCAGGTAGGTGAGGCGCTCGCCCTCGCGCGTGTAGCGCCGGGTGATCTCGTCGGCGGTGTACTTCGCGTTGCTCGACGACTCCTCGGCGATGTCGCAGCCCAGCCGCTTGAACGGCGTTCCGTGCCACGTCTGGATGTAGACCTGGTCTCCGCGCGGCTCCAGGTGAGCGGGGATGACCGAGTTCGAGACCCAGTACTTCGCGCGGGCGTGGGCGGCGTAGTAGGGGGGGTCGCCGTACCTGACGAGCTCGGCGCGCTCGAGCTCCGGATAGGCGCGGAACTTCTCGGGCTCCTTGAACGCCCAGACGATCTTGAAGTCGTCGAAGCGGGGGTCGGCTATGAGCGCCTGATGCAGGGCCATGGGGCTGTCCGAGTAGCTGCGGCCCATGAACGACTCGAACATGATGGTCTTGGGCTCGACGGGGTGCTTGCGGCAGTGGCGCGCGTACTCGAGGCTGCGCTTGCGAGCGAGCAGCCAGCGCGACATCCGGCGAAACGCCAGGTTGCGCTTCGCCAGAGCGGTGACGCCGCGCTTCACTTGGCGGACGCCCTCGTTCACGACGCCGCTCGCCGATGAGGGCGCGGCTGCCCGATCGCCCTTGTTGCCTTCCGGTTCGGTCACGCGCCGGTCCTCCAGTCGATCACTCGCTCGAGCACGCGCTCGCTCGCGTGCCCGTCGTCCATCGGATTGAATCTCTCGCGGAAGCGATGGTAGCGCCTCTCGAGGTCGTCGTCTGGCGAGTCCGCAGCGGCCAGCGCGCCGACGAGCCCCGGCTGGTCGGTCACGATAGGCCCGGGGAGGTCGGGCAGATCGACGTAGAAGCCGCGCATCTCCGAGGCGTAGTAGTCCAGATCGTACATGTAGAACACGATCGGCTTGCCGAGGTTCGCGAAGTCGAAGAACACGCTCGAGTAGTCGGTCACGAGCACGTCGCTCGCAGCGTAGAGGTCGTTGACGTCGCTCACATCCGAGACGTCGAGCACGAACCCGCCCAGCCGCTCGAAGTCGAACTGGCTCGCGATCAGGTAGTGCGCGCGGAACAGCACCACGTACCCGTCGCCCAGCTGGGCACGGAGGGCTTCGAAGTCGACGCCGAGGTCGAGCGTGTAGCCGAGCGACGTGGCGTACTGGTCGTCGCGCCAGGTCGGGGCGTAGAGCACCACCTTCTTGGCGGCGGGCATGCCCAGACGCCGCTTGATCGCCTCGACGGCCTGTGGGGTGAAGCCTGAGAGCGCGTCGTTTCTGGGGTAGCCGACCTCGACGACCTTGCGCGCGCACTGCTCTGCCGAGAGCCCCATCGCCGAGCAGAGGTGCTCCGTCGCGAACGCCGAGGGCGTGACGAGGTGTGTGATCCGCTCGCCCTCTCGGCGGTAGCGCTTGTGCGTCTGGCGGCCCGAGTACAGCGCGTTGTTCGCCATGGTGAGGTCGATGTCGCACCCGAGCTTCTTGAGCGGCGTGCCGTGCCAGGCCTGGACATACGCCTGGCCGGGGCGAGGTGCCAGGTGCCACGGGATGACGGTGTTCGCGAACCAGTACGCGCACCTGGCGTGGGCGATGTCGTGCTCGCGCGAACCCCACACGACACCGTCGCCCGCCGCAGCGCTTCGAGCGCCTCGGGGCCGAACGCGGCGTCCAGGTCGATGTCGCTTGCTGCGGCAGCATCCGCAGGGCCCTCGGGGAGGCCGCGTACCGTGTGGCCCCGCTCTCGAAGCGCTCGGGCGATGGGCTCGCGGAACACCCAGACGAGCTCGAAGTCGTCGAACCGGCTGTCGGCGAGCATCCGCTCGTAGATCGCCCGGGGGCTGCACGAGTAGCTTCTGCCCGAGTAGCTCTTGAACAGCGCCGAGCGCGGCTCGAGCGGGTGGGCTCGCTGGATGCGGCGATAGCGCGTGCGCCGCGCGGCGGTCACAGTCTCGCGCGCGGTCCCGATGACGAAGGGCATGCGACGGCCGACCGCCGTCACAGCCTGCCGGGCGCGGCCGGTCGCAGCTGCCCGCTGGTCGGACTCCGGGGTCACGACGCACCACCCGGCATGCGGCCGGTGACGGCGGCGGCGATCTGTCGCGTGCACGACCCGTCTCGCACCGAGACGTATCGCTCCGCGAGTCTGCGAACGAGCTCCGGGTCGTAGCCGCCGGCATCGATCGCTCGGCGATGGGACTCAGGTCGCGGGAGGTGACGCCGGGCATCTCGGCGAACAGGTCGACGTTCAGGCCGTGCTCGCGCTCGTACTCCTCGAAGTCGTACAGGAAGAAGTAGATCGGCTTGTCCAGCACCGCCGCCTCGAAGGCCACAGCCGAGTAGTCGGTGATGACCGCGTCGCAGAGCGGGAGCAGGTCGAGCACGTCCACGCCGCTCGCGTTGACGACGTTCTCGCCCGCGACGTTCGACTCGACCAGCGGGTGAGGCTTGATGACGAGCGCGTAGCGCGGGTCGTCGAAGCGATCCAGCACGTCTTGGTAGCGGTCGGGCCGGTTGCGCCGGTACGTGGGCGCGTAGAGCACCGTGGTGCGGGAGGGAGACGCGAGCAGGAAGCGTTCGCTGGCGTGCCATCGTACGGTGCGCGAAGCGCTCACCGAATCGGTCGTAGCGTTCCGGAGTTCGGCCGACGGCGTCTCGGCCGAGCGTACGGCGGCGACGAGTTCGGCTTCGGTTCGAGCGACCGGTCCGGGCAGCTCTTCGAGTCCGAAGTAGAAGCCCCTGATGTCGCGGACGTACTCGTCGAGGTCGTACATGTAGAAGATTATGGGGCGCTGCAGGATCGCGTAGTCGAAGAACACGCTCGAGTAGTCGGTCACGAGCATGTCGCTCGCGATGTAGAGGTCGTTGATGTTGCTCACGTCCGAGACGTTGGTGATGAAGCCGGCGTAGCGCTCGAAGTCGAACTCGTTGGCAACGAAGTAGTGCGCCCGGAACAGGATCACGTACTCGTCTCCAAGCTCGCTTCGCAGTCGATCGAAGTCGATCGGCAACTGCAGCGTGTAGCCGACACCGCTCACGTGCTGGTTGTCGCGCCAGGTGGGCGCGTAAAGGATCACCTTCTTGCCCTCGGGCACGCCGAGCTCGGACCGGATGCGAGCGACGTCGTCCGCCGAGTAGTGGAACAGCCCGTCGTTTCGCGGGTAGCCCTCCTCGACGAGCTTCGCGTCGGCGTCCGCTGCCGAGAAGCCGAACGCCGAGGTGAACTTCTCGGTGGTGAATCCAGACGGCGAGAGCAGGTAGGTGAGGCGCTCGCCCTCTCGCGTGTAGCGCCGGGTGATCTCGTCAGCGGTGTACTTCGCGTTGCTCGACGACTCCTCGGCGATGTCGCAGCCCAGCCGCTTGAACGGCGTTCCGTGCCACGTCTGGATGTAGACCTGGTTCTCCGCGCGGCTCCAGATGAGCGGGGATCACCGAGTTCGATACCCAGTACTTCGCGCGGGCGTGGGCGGCGTAGTAGGGGGGGTCGCCGTACCTGACGAGCTCCGCGCGCTCGAGTTCCGGATAGGCGCGGAACTTCTCGGGCTCCTTGAACGCCCAGACGATCTTGAAGTCGTCGAAGCGGGGGTCGGCTATGAGCGCCTGATGCAGGGCCATGGGGCTGTCCGAGTAGCTGCGGCCCATGAACGACTCGAACATGATGGTCTTGGGCTCGACCGGGTGCTTGCGGCAGTGGCGCGCGTACTCGAAGCTGCGCTTGCGAGCGAGCAGCCAGCGCGACATCCGGCGAAACGTCAGGTTGCGCTTCGCCAGAGCCGTGACGCCGCGCTTCAGCTGGCGGACGCCCTCGTCCACGACGCCGCTCGCCGATGAGGGCGCGGCTCGCCCGATCGTCCTTGCTGCCTTTCGGTTCGGTCACGCGCCGGTCCTCCAGTCGATCACTCGCTCGAGCACGCGCTCGCTGGCGTGCCCGTCGTCCATCGGATTGAATCGCTCGCGGAAGCGATGGTAGCGCCTCTTGAGATCGTCGTCTGGCGAGTCAGCCGCCACAAGCGCGCCGACGAGCCCCTGCTGGTCGGTCACGACCGGTCCGGGGAGGTCGGGCAGATCGACGTAGAAGCCGCGCATCTCCGATGCGTAGTAGTCCAGATCGTACATGTAGAACACGATCGGCTTGCCGAGATTCGCGAAGTCGAAGAACACGCTGGAGTAGTCGGTAACGAGCATGTCGCTCGCAGCGTAGAGGTCGTTGACGTCGCTCACATCAGAGACGTCGAGCACGAACCCGCCCAGCCGCTCGAAGTCGAACTGGCTCGCGATCAAGTAGTGAGCACGGAACAGCACCACGTAGCCGTCGCCAAGCTGGGCACGGAGCGCCTCGAAGTCGACGCCGAGGTCGAGCGTGTAGCCGAGCGACGTGGCGTACTGGTCGTCGCGCCAGGTCGGGGCGTAGAGCACCACCTTCTTGTCGGCCGGTATACGCAAGCGCCGTCTTCACCGCGTCGACCGTCTCGGGGGTAAGGCCCGAGAGCGCGTCGTTTCGGGGGTAGCCGACCTCGACCACCTTGCGCGCGCACTGCTCTGCCGAGAGCCCCATCGCCGAGCAGAGGTGCTCCGTCGCGAACGCCGAGGGCGTGACCAGGTGCGTGATCCGCTCGCCCTCGCGGCGGTAGCGCTTGTGCGTCTGGCGGCCCGAGTACAGCGCGTTGTTCGCCATGCTGAGGTCGATGTCGCACCCAAGGCGCTTGAGCGGCGTGCCATGCCAGGCTTGGACGTACGCCTGGCCGGGGCGAGGTGCCAGGTGCCACGGGATGACGGTGTTCGCGAACCAGTACGCGCATCTGGCGTGGGCGATGTCGTGCTCGCGCGAACCCCACACGACAATCGTCGCCCGCTGGAGCGCCTCGAGCGCCTCGGGGCCGAACGCTGCGTCGAGGTCGATGCCGCCTGCAGCGGCGGCGCTGCCCTCGGGGAGGCCGCGAACGGTGTAGCCTCGCTCGCGAAGCGCTCGGGCGATGGGCTCGCGAAACACCCAGACGAGCTCGAAGTCGTCGAACCGGCTGTCGGCGAGCATCCGCTCGTAGATCGCCCGGGGGCTGCACGAGTAGCTCCTGCCCGAGTAGCTCTTGAACAGCGCCGAGCGCGGCTCGAGCGGGTGGGCTCGCTGGATGCGGCGATAGCGCGTGCGTCGCGCGGCGGTCACCGTCTCACGCGCGGTCCCGATGACGAAGGGCATGCGGCGGCCGACCGCCGTCACAGCTTGCCGGGCGCGGCCTGTCGCGGCTGCTCGCGGGTTGGACTCCCGGGGTCACGACGCACCGCCCGGCTGGCCGCCGGTGACGGCGGCGGCGATCTGTCGCGTGCACGAGCCGTCTCGCACCGAGACGTATCGCTCCGCGAGCCTGCGAACGAGTTCCGGGTCGTAGTCGCCGGCATCGATCCGATCGGCGATGGGACCAAGGTCGCGGGAGGTGACCCCGGGCATCTCGGCGAACAGGTCGACGTTCAGGCCGTGCTCGCGCTCGTACTCCTCGAAGTCGTAGAGGAAGAAGTAGATCGGCTTGTCCAGCACCGCCGCCTCGAAGGCCACAGCCGAGTAGTCGGTGATGACCGCGTCGCAGAGGGGAAGCAGGTCGAGCACGTCCACGCCGCTCGCGTTGACGACGTTCTCGCCCGTGACGTTCGACTCGACAAGCGGGTGAGGCTTGATGACGAGCGCATAGCGCGGGTCGTCGAAGCGATCCAGCACGTCTTGGTAGCGGTCGGGCCGGTGGCGCCGGTACGTGGGCGCGTAGAGCACGGTGGTGCGCGAGGGGTCGGCCAGCAGGGGGAAGCGCTCGCGAAGGCTGCTCGGCGGCGTCCTCGGCACCGGCGAGCAGGTAGTCGACGCGCGGAAGGCCGAGCGGCACCACGCGGGCAGGATCGGAGCCGAACGCCTCGGCGAACGCCGGCACGGCCGCCGGTCCGCCGCAGATCACCACGTCGTAGTTCCGGTGCATCTTCATGGCGTCGGCGACCGAGCTGTCGCGCCCGCCGGGCAGCCCCACCGCCTGCAGGCCGAACTTCTTGATCGCGCCCAGCGCATGCCACATCTGCACGATTCGGAGGCCGTCGCGGTGGGTGAGAACGCTCACCGGGACGATGTAGCCGTCGACGACGCACGCCGAGGCCGTCGCCAGGTGGTACATCTGAGCCAGCACTTCACCCAGATAGGCGATGCGCGCGCCGAGTCCGGGTTCGATGAAGCGGCAGCGGACGACCACCTCGAGCGATGGGTCCGCTCGGGAGAGTTCCTCGGCGAGCATCGTGAAGTCGACCGACGGGCGATCCGACTGCCTGCTCAGCATCACGACCTTGTGCCGTCGCGGCAGCAGCTTCATGAGCGCGTACAGCGCCTGAGCGAGCCATATGGCCGGGACTGTCAGAACGCGCATGTGCCAGGTACCTCGCGCTTGGCGTGTTACGGGAGTCGGGGCGTGTTGCCGCGCTCAATGATAGCGTCTGGTTCGCGACGAGACGTCATCGTTACCGGGCGGTACGCCACCACCCGCGTGATCGCGCACGAAGAACTCCACCTCGCCGCGGGCCAGCAGATCGCCGAGAAACCCCTTCACGGTGGTGACCGCGAGCCAGTACTGCGCGGGATTGTCGGAGAGCCCGCGACGCTCGGACACGAGCGCGATCGCCTCCTCGGTGGTCCGCTCCTGCACGAGCGAGTCGACGATGAACTGCTGGATCTCGCGAACCTGCGCCCAGGTGGAAGTCGATGTGGTCGCTCGGCCTGTTCCCGGTCGCATGCGACACCGTGACCGGGCACCAGCCAGTCGAACTCCGACGCTCCGTATCTGGTCGAGCGAGTCGACCACGAGCGTCGGGTCTATCGCATAGGGCAGCCGGTGGCGCTCCCAGATCTGCTCTTGGTACAGCGCGTCGCCGGTGAAGAGCACCCGGTCGTGAGTGAGGAAGCCGTGGTGGCCCATGGTGTGGCCGGGCAGCGGTACCGGAGTGGCTCGCGGGTCCTCCCAGGTCTCGATGAGGCTGTCGACCGGGCACGGGAGCGCCCATGAACAGCTTGCTCACGAGAATGTCGCTAGGGCGCGCCCACGAGAACATCCCGCGGATGTTGACCTCGGGGTTCTCGACAAGCCGCGCGTCGTCTCGCGCTGCAACGACCCGCGCTCCGCTGGTGTGCCGCACATCGGCCCCGGCGGCGAAGTGGTCCGCATGACCGTGCGTGATCGCGAGCGTGTCGATGCACACGTCGGCGTAGGGCTCTGCTTCCGGGCCGGTGTCGATCAGCAGGCCATCAACGAAGCCCGAGTTGGTGAGTCCGGGGAGGTACCAGGTGTCGCCGGCGAGGTGTTTGGCATGCGCCGGGCGCGTGCTCACCGGCGGCCTCGGCTCGGGGGAAGATAGTGCGGGCTTCTGCGTGCCACGGTCACAGATCGTCCTTTCGTCGATTCGTGCTGCAACATGGTACTCCTCGGCACGCCACTCGCTTCGGTGTCCGACAAGGGCACACGCCCAGGGCGCAATCCGGCGTACCGCAGACTTAGGAGGTGATCCGGCGTTGAGTAGCAAACACATCGCAGCGCTGGTCCTGTCCACCACGAGTCCTGCGGAGGCCATGACCTTCTAGCAGCGACAGCGTTGCCGATCCCTTCGCTCACACCGGCAACGGACACACATGTGCAACCTGTCGCTGTCTGCAGCGATGAGGAGAGGGTCGTCGAGAGATCGGCGGCCCTCTCCGCGTCCGCGGCGAGACGTACGATGCGAAGCCAGGCGAACAGAGAAGGGCGGCCCCACCCGGCCGCCCTTCAAGCTGAGTATGTGTCTGAAGGCCGAAGCTAGCCGCAGGCTCCCGGTGCAACACACGGCGCGGCCGCTGAGAGCGGCGTGCGCTCGTAGTTCGCGTCGCCCGGCTCGTCTCCGTTGCCGTCGGCCAGCCGCTTGAGCAGGCAGGTGTCGTCCTCGAACATGGCGTCGCCGGTCGCCTGCCACGCCTTGGTGCGGCAGCCGCGGCAGATGCGCGAGTACTCGCAGTTCTCGGGAGCGCAGATGCCCTTGGCCTCTTGGGCGTCGAGCTTGTAGAGCTCCTGGGTCGCCTCGGTGAGCGTCATGTCGCGGATGTTGCCCACGGTCCAGTCCTGCGCGAACTGGCACGGCATGATGCCGCCCTCGGAGTTGATGTTCATGTGGCCCTTGCCCACCGGGCATGCGCTGACGAGCTCGAGGCGCGCGAGGCCGTTGCTGATATCGACGCCCTCGGCCTTGAGCTTCTCGGCGAGGTAGGGGATGACCGAGGGGATCGCGCCGATGTCGTACTCGGTGTTCGAGGCGGGGTCGAGCAGGTCGCCGAGGATCCAATCGGCGAGCTCCTGCCACTGCTTCGCGCTGACGCGCGCGTCCTCTTCGCCCTCGCTGCGCCCGCTCGTGATCAGGTCGCACAGGTACACGAGGCGCGCGTCGAGCTCCTTGGCCTTGGCGATGATGTGCGGGATGAACTGCAGCGTGTCCTTGGTGACCGCGGTCTTGAGGGCGACGCCCACGCCCTCCTCGCGCAGGATCTTGATGGCGCTCGATGACCGTCGCGTGGGTGCCGGGAACGCCGACCATCTGCGTCGTGGAAGTGAGGCGGGCCGTACAGCGAGGTCGCGATCCAGTCGACGCCGTTCGGCCTTGAGGCGCTTGGCGGCATCGCGGTCGATGATCGTCGCGTTGGTCGACACGGTGATGTGCATGCCGTAGCCGTGCGCCTTCTCGAGGATGTCCCAGAAGTTCTTGCGCATCATCGGTTCGCCGCCGGACAGGAAGACGAGCGGCACGCCGAGCTCGCCCATCTGGTCGACGAGCGCGATCGTCTCTTCGTCGCTCAGCTGGTCGGGCAGCGCGTGTCCGTCTGCCGACATGTAGCAGTGATCGCACAGCAGGTTACAGCGGTTTGTGATGTTCCAGATGATGTCGCTGGGCCGGCCGAGCGAGTACGCCTTGAGTGCCTTGTTCTCGACCTCGGACAGTGGGCCGTCGAAGAAGAGCGAGCGAACGTGCGCCATAAGTGGGTCCTCCTGCTACTTGGCCCCGGATGCCGGCCGAGCGCCTTACCGCAAACCGATTGCACCGGGAGTGTACGCAGAAAGGGTGCCGATGTAACCGAATGTAACAACTATGACCGTAAGGGCCCGCCAGCGGTGGCGCGCTGCCTGCGACCTGGCGCTAGCGGTTCATCCACGTGATGCTGAGCTGAAGCGTGCTGGCGGTGGCCACCCACACGAGGTACGGCACCAGCGCGAGCGTTGCCCAACGCGAGTACGGCCAGATGGCGACCATCGACCACACGATCGTGCCCAGCACGATCAGGATGTCCACGCTCGCGAGCGGCAGGTTCTGCAGCCCGAACTGGATGGGCGTGAACGCGAAGTTCGCCGCGAGGTTGATCGACGATCGGAACGGCGACAGCCCACGGGATCTCACCGCGCACGATCCGAAACAGCACGTAGCCGTACGCGACGAAGATGATGGGGTAGAGCACCGTCCAGACGGTGCCGATGAAGCCGGGCGGCGGCGTCCAGGAGGGTTTGGCCAGACTGTCGTACCAGGACACGGGGACTCCTCTCATGCTTGTAGAGGTGTCTGTTCCCGTTGCGGGAGACCACCTCGCGCAGCAGAGGCGCTCGCGGTGTTCCCGCGGGCGCCTCTTGTGGTGCCGGCGTTGGTGCAGGACTGCGTCACGCGCCTACTTCATCTGCACGATGTTGACGATGTTGCCTTCCGGATCGGTGAACCATGCGCCCCAGCCGTCCGGGTACTCGGCGACTGAGTCGGTCGTCACCAGTCCGGGCATGTCGTACTCCTCGAAGAGCACCCCGCGGGAGCGAAGCTCGGCCACGGTCGCCTTCACGTCGTCCACCACGAATGAGAGGACGGTGTGCTCGGCGATGGTGCGCGGGCGCTCGTACACGAGCACCTTGGTTCCCGAGCCGGAGTGGATGAAGAACTGGCGTCCGGACGAGACCTCCGAGACCTCGAGTCCCAGCGTGTCGCGATAGAACGTGCGGGCCCTAGTCGAGATCCTCGGCGGGCAGAACGGCATACGCCGGAGCTGTTGTCAGGCGGGTGATAGTTGATGTAGTCATCGTGCTCACCTTCTTCCACTGTGGTCTGTACCCACCTTCGAGGCATACCCGTAGGGGTATATGACAAGCGGTTCGCCGGCGTCGTGACGAGTCGCTCCTGCGGTGCGAACGGCGTCGCTGTGGCGAGCGTCCGGCATCGCGGGTGATTCAAATCCACGTTTGACAGTCAAACAGAGGTTTGATTACAATCGCCGCATGAACACATCTGTCTTCGAAGCACTGTCCGATGAGAACCGCGCCGCGATCGTGGAGTTGCTGGCCGACGGGGAGCGTTGCGTGTGCGACGTCTCGTCGTCGCTGGGCATCTCGAACGCGCTGGCCTCTCACCATCTCAAGAAGCTGCGCGAGGCGGGGCTGGTGGCGACACGGCGCAAGGGCGCGTGGCTGCACTGCCGGCTCGAAGGCGACGCGCTATCGGCGGCCATCGCCGAGCTGCAGGATCTGGCGGAGCGAGGCGCTTCGGTTCAGGCGGCAGGCGTCGCCTGCTGCGGGAAGGACGACTCGGATGACTGAGTGCTGCGGGCCCAGCCAGCCCTGCTGCGGGAGCGCGCCGCCGCCCTACGAGTACGGGCCTGCAGCCCTACCTGACCGGCGAGGTCGACACATTCGGGGGGCCGGTGCCGACGCGTGAGCACCGAGCTCACCGCCGAGGACCTCGCCGGCACGCGCCGGGTGCGGCTCGGCGTGGGCCGCAGCGACTACCGGGTCCGCCCCCGGCTCTACGCGATCGGGAACCCGGACGACACGTCGCCCGTTCTTGTCACCGGCAACTACAAGCTCACGTTCGACGCCGTGCGAGCGGCCCTAGACGGGCGCGACGCATGGCTGCTCGTGGTCGACTCACGCGGCATCAACGTCTGGTGCGCGGCCGGCAAGGGGACCTTCAGCACCGCCGAGGTGGTTCGCGGCGTGCGCGACGCCAAGCTCGAGCAGGTGGTGAGCCACACACGGCTCGTCTTGCCGCAGCTGGCGGCGACCGGTGTGGCCGCTCACGAGGTGCGGGCGCAGTCCGGGTTCTCGGTGGTGTGGGGCCCCGTGCGCATCGCCGATGCGCCCGCGTTCCTCGACGCCGGGGCGAAGGCGACGCCTGAGATGCGCCGCGTCGAGTTCCCGATGCGCGAGCGGGCCAAGCTCGTGGGCGTGGAGCTGTCGATCCTGTGGCGGCGTCAGACGTTGCTCGGCATCGGCCTGTTCGTCGCGGCCGCGGTCTTGCTCGCGCTCGTCGCTCCTCAGGTGCTCGGACCGGCGCTGGTCGGGCTGATCGCCGCCGTGCTGGGCGTGGTCGCCGGCGCGGTACTCGTCCCGCTTCTCTTGCCGTGGCTGCCGGGCCGCATGTTCTCGCTCAAGGGCGCGGTGGCGGGAGTGCTGCTCATCGTGCCGGTTCTGATGGTGGCGACCGCCCAGCAGCCTGCGCCGCTGTGGGTGTGGGGCGCTCTGGCATTCGGGGTCGCGGTGGCGAGCTACGTGGCGATGAACTTCACCGGCTCTTCGACGTTCACCTCGCCTTCCGGAGTCGAGTGGGAGATGCGAAGAGCGATTCCGTTCCAACTGATCGGTGCCGTCGGCGGCGTCGCGCTGTTCGTCGCCGGTGTGGCACTCGGATAGGAGAGTCCGGTGGCTGGTCTTCGCTACATAGACAACGTGGTGACACTCGAGCTCGATGCCGAGAAGTGCAACGGCTGCATGCTCTGCACCATGGTGTGCCCGCACGGCGTGTTCGCCGTTGAGGACCGCAAGGCGCGCATCGTCGACCTCAACGCCTGCATGGAGTGCGGTGCGTGCTCGCGCAACTGCGCCCAGGGCGCCATCACACTGGAACCGGGCGTGGGCTGTGCCGCGGCGATCATCAACGGCTGGATCCACGGGACCGAGCCGAGCTGTGACTGCGGCTGATTCGCGCCGGCTTCTGCCCACCGTCGGCTGGTTCTTGGCGGGATTCCTGTGGCTTTGGCTGGTGAGCGCGCTCGCGGATGCGGCGCTGTCGTCTGTGAGCGGCGTCTTGCAGGTAGTGGAGCGCTCCCAGTGGGCCGCGAGCCTGTTCCTGTTCGGTGCCGCGTTCACCGCCGCCATCGTCGCGATAGCGGTCGCCCGCCGTCACCTGCGGTGGGGTGCGGGCACGCTGCGCGCGACGTGGATCGTCGGGTTCATCGACATCGTCATGGGCGTCGCCGCGATCGTCGGGGTGGGCGGCGCCGCTGCGACGGCCTCGCTCTCGGAGGGCGCCGGCTACCTCGCCGCAGCTGCTGTGTTCGCTGCGGTCTCCTCGATCGCGATCGGCGCCGCGACCGACACCGCCGAGTAGCCCTCGTCTCGGCGAAACGACGCCGATGCTACTTGGCGGCGACGGGGAAGCGCACCTCGGTGAGGTACTCCTCGGGCGGCACTTGGTCCGGATCCGAGAAGTAGACCTCTTCCGGCGGCCCGGCGATCGCGTAGCCCTGAGCCGGTCAGCCACTGCACGAGCGGCTCGTACACCTCGCCGAGCTGCTCGTACGGGCCCTTGTGCATCGCGTAGGCGACCATGCGCTCTCCGGTGTGCTTCACTCCGCAACCGGTCTCGTCGGCGGGCTGGTCGTCGGAAGCGCCGGCCACGGGCGCCCAAAGCTCCCAGAGTGCCTGCTCCTCGGGCACTTCATCGGGCGCGGTCAGATACACCGCCTCCGGCATGCCTTGCGGGGATAGCCCGTGCTGCGCAACCCACCCGTAGAGCAGTCCGTAGCCCTCGGGAATCTGCGCGTACGGGCCGCGCATCTCGAGGTAGGCGACGGTCTCGTCGGGAACGGTCTTGATCAGTGGCTCGAACATGTCACACACCCCCCTGAGGGTGTGTACCCACCGCACCTACAAGGCGGCGGCGACCGCCTGTCCGATCCACAGCACCACCATGCCGGTGACGAGCGTCCACATGCACGCTTCTCGTCCTGAGCGCGACGAGCAGTGCCACGACCGCGGCGACCGTGCGTGCCGGCGCGAACGAGTACTCGGTGCCCGTCTTGATGTAGAGGGATCCGGGCACCACGAGAGCGGTGAGCGCGGCGACGGGCACGTAGCGCAAGAGCCGCTCCGCCCAACGCGGAGTGGCGACCGCGCCGTGCAGCATGATCGGCAGGCTGCGCATGAGCCAGGTGCCCAGCGCGAGCACCACGATGACGAACCAGAAGGCCGCGGTCTGGCTCACGACTGACGCCTCCTTGGCAGCGCCAGGTGCCGCTCCGCCCCTCCAGGCGCCCCAGGTCATGCCCGCGAGCATCGCCGCGAGCAGCCCGGTCTGCATGGGCAGCAGCGGGACCAGCACCGCGGCCGCCACGCCCGTGACGACGGCGACCTCGACTTCGATGCGCCCCTTGAGCGCCGGGGCGAGCATCGCCAGAAACACGAGCGGCACCGCGAAGTCGAGCGACAACGAGGCCGGCAGGAACGAGCCCAGCAGCGCACCGGCGAGCGTGGAGAGCTGCCACACGCTCGCGAGCGCGAGCCAGCAGCCCATGTAGTAGTAGATGACGTCGACGTCTTCTCGGAAGCGGCCGATCGTCATCGTGGTGGCGTAGTTCTGGTCGACGAGCATGTGGCCGAGCAACGGTCTCAGTCTGGGCGAGGCGTCGCCGAGCACCGGCGCGATCGAGGTGCTGTAGATGAACATCCGGGCGTTCACCACGAGCGCCGTGCCGATGACCACGGCAAGCGGCGCGCCCTCCTTGAACAGCGCGGTCGCAACGATCTGCGAGGCTCCGGCGTTGACGAGAAGCGACATGCCCACCGCCTCGGCGACCCCGAAGCCCGCCTCGATCACCGACGCGCCGGCGACAAGGCCGAACGGCACGATGCCGAGCAAGATGGGCGCGACGTCCTTCGCGCCCGCCTTCAAGCTGTGCGACCTCAGCGTCACTCGAACCCCCATCGATGGAACGCCGATGGTAGCACGCAGGACTTGACCGAAGTCATATCCTCGCGCGGCGGGCCGGGCGCATGCTGCTGGGACGGATCTCACCCGACAGGAGGCGCTGAATGTCCGAGGAGTTGGCCACGACCGAGCCGCAACTGCCCCGCGTGTCCGACACCTACGCGCTGGTCTACGCGTTCATCCTGCTCTTCTTGGTACCGGGCTCGATCGCCGTCGGGCAACTGCCGTTTCGCACGTACACCTTCCAGTACGTGGCGCTCGTGACCGTGCCGTTCGTGCTGGGGCTGCTGCTCACACTGCTGACCGACAGTCACGACGATTCGAAGACGGTCATCATCCGCATGGCGGTGCTGACGCCGCTCGTCGTGCTGAGCGGCGTGACGGTGCTCTTCCTCAGCTCGCTGATGTTGGTGCCGATCAACCAGTACCTCGGCCCGGAGTACCGCGCGGTCACGACCCCGCTCGCCGCGCTGCTGCTGGCCGCGCTCGCCTCGCCGCTGGTGATCGCGCTCGTTCGCCGCTTCAGGTCCCGGATCGACCTGCGGACCGCCGTACAGGCCGTAGCGCTGGTGGGCGCGCTCGCGCTCGTCGCCTACGTCGTCTACATCAGCGCCTTCGAGGTGGGTCGGATCGGCGAGCTTGCCGACACTGCTCGCAAGGACGTCGTCATCTACATCATCGGCGGGCTGGTCTGGTACGGGCCCGCGTTCGGGATCGCCGCCGGAGTCTGGCGCAGCACCGGGATCGTCTAGACGGCTCCGCACACAGGGCAGGCTTGGAGGCCGAGCGGGCGCTCCAGCCCGCTGGCGTCGAGCAGCGCATCGTTCGCGAAGAGCTCGCGCGTGGGCCCATCGGCGGTGATCGTTCCCCCGCTCATCACGATCGTGCGGTCGCACAGGTCCATCGCCAGGTCCAAGTCGTGCGTCGCGATGATCTTGGTGTGCTCGAACGTGGCGAGCAGCTCGATGAGCCGGCGGCGGGCCCTGGGGTCGAGGTTCGACGAGGGCTCGTCCATGATGAGCAGGCTCGGGCACATCGCGAGCACGGTGGCGATGGCCACCGCGCGCTTCTCGCCGCCGGACAGCCGGTAGGGCGGCCGGTCTCGGAGTCGCTCGGCGCCGACCCTTCTCAGCGCGTCGCTCACCCGGCTCTCGATCTCCTCGGGGGGCAGGCCCAGGTTCATCGGCCCGAACGCCACGTCTTCGAACACGCTTGGCATGAAGAGCTGATCGTCGGGATCCTGGAACACCATGCCCACCGTCTTGCGAATGTCGCCAAGCGTGGACTTGGTGACGGGCACGTCACCCACTCGCACCGATCCGGCAGTTGGCAGAAGGAAGCCCAGCAGCTGCATCAGCAGCGTGGACTTGCCGGCGCCGTTCGCGCCAACGAGCGCGATGGACTCCCCATGGCCAACGTAGAACGAGACGTCGGAGAGGGCGGTCGTGCCGTCGGGGTATGCGAAGCCCAGGCCGGCTACTTCGATACTGTGGTGGCTCATGAGATCAACCCCGTCACGAATTGGCCGAGAAGCAGCGGGATGTTGTACGCGCGGAAGATCGACGAACGCCGCCGACCAGCCCGCGATGTAGAGTCCGTCGCGCGTCGCCGAAGTCGAGCGTTCGCAAGATGCGCACGTGGCCGTCGAAACCGCGCGCAAGCATGGCCTGATACACGTGCTGCGCCCGCGCGTACGTGCGCAGCAGCAGGTGGCCGAGGATCTGGCTGTAGACACGCATGCCCATCCCGCGCTTGCCGAAGGAGCGGCTCGCGCGGGCACGCGACATGCGCATCGTCTCCTCGCCCAGCACGAAGATGTAGCGGTAGAGGAAGAGCAGCTGGGTGGCGAGCACGTCGGGCATGCCGAGTTTCTCGAGGCCCATGCATACACCCGTTGAAGCTGGTCGTGCCGATGAGTACCAGCGCAGCGCTGATGGTCAGGAAGAACCTGAACATGATCGCGGCGAAGGAGACCCAGCCCCCCGAGATGCTGACGGCTCCGATCTGAACGACGGTCGCGGTGTCGAAGAAGGGGTTGAAGATGCCGACGAAGAACGCGAACGGCGCGGCGATGAGCAGCTTGCGCGCGAGGAAGTCGAAGGGGAGGTTGCCCTCGGCGGCAGTGAAGACCGGGTAGATCACGAAGGGCGCCATCGCGAGCAGGTCGTACTTCCCGAACGACACGACGCACACGAGGAACACGAGCGTCGTGACGACCTTCGCCCGTGGGTCGAGCCGGTGTACCGGCGTGTCCTGGTACGCGAGCTGGTCGAGCCTGCCGAGGTCGTAGAGGCCCTCTTCGAGTGACGACATCGCTCGGCCCTACGCGATGCCGTCGCCGGTGGTGGTCGCGACGAACTTGCCGTGCTTCACGCCCTTGGTGCCGATGAGCTGAGAGGCGAGCCGGCCGATCTCGCGGGCCTGCCCTCGCAGCACCACGACCTCCAGGCAGTTGTGCGCGTCGAGATGGATGTGAAGCGTGGAGATGATCGCGTCGTGGTGCGAGTGCTGGTGCTCGGTGAGCTTGTCGGACAGGTCGGTGGAGTGGTGGTCGTAGACGAGCGTGACCGTTCCGACGGCCTCGTCCTCGCCCACCTCCCACTGCTCCTCGACGAGGGCGTTGCGGATGAGGTCGCGAACCGCCTCCGAGCGGTTCACGTAGCCCTTCTCGGCGATCAGAGCGTCGAAGCGCTCCAGCAGCCGTCTCGTCGGCGGAGATTCCGAATCTGACGACCTCGGGCATCGTGGAGCCTCCTGAATGCTCGCGCCGTGCTACCGAACCGGGTGTGCTGTGCCACCGGGCGCACGCTCGAGGACGAGTTCGTGCGAACTGGCCGCAAGCAGTTGACGGCGCGGTATGGGGGGACTAGGTTCGACTGGTAGCGTAGCACGAATCGCGATTGCGTAACACTCGAGAGCATACGAATTCAGGAAGCGTAATCGCGCAAGGGGGTCACCGGCATGCACATGGCAGACGCGCTCATCTCCCCGGCGGTGGGCGGGGCGATGTGGGTGGCGACGGCGGCCACCGCGGTCTACTGCGCGAAGAAGGTCCGAGAAGACCCGGACGAGAGCAAGATCCCGCTCATGGGCGTCGCGGGCGCCTTCATCTTCGCGGCGCAGATGCTCAACTTCACGATTCCCGCTACCGGATCGAGCGGGCATCTCGGAGGCGGGCTGATTCTGGCAATACTGTTAGGACCAGACGCGGCGTTTCTCGTGATGGCCTCCGTGCTCGGGGTGCAGGCGCTGTTCTTCGCGGACGGCGGCCTGCTGGCGCTGGGCGCGAACATCTTCAACCTCGGCTTCTTCCCGGCGTTCGTGGCCTTCCCGTTCGTCTACAAGAAGATCGTGGGCGACAAGCTCACCAACGGCCGGATCATCACCGGCAGCATCGTGGGCGCGATCGTGGCGCTTCAGCTGGGCGCTCTGGGCGTGGTGCTCGAGACGTTCTTCTCCGGCATCAGCGAGCTGCCGCTGGCGACCTTCCTCGTGCTGATGCTTCCGATCCACCTCGGCATCGGCCTGGTCGAGGGGCTGGTCACCGCGGGTGTCGTGCTGTTCGTGAAGCAGGCCCAGCCCGAGCTGCTGACGCGCAACGCGACCGAGTCGTCGCTCAAGGGGCTGAATCTCAAGCCGGTCCTGATCGGACTTCGCCGCGGCTGCGCTCGTCTCGGCGTCGCCGTCGCGTGGTTCGCGTCGACCAATCCCGACGGCCTCGAGTGGTCGATCGAGAAGGTGGCCGGGATCGGCCGAGATCGAGGGGGCGTCGGTGTCGCTGCATAGCTCGCTCGCCGCGATACAGGAGCGCACGGCGTTCCTGCCGGGCTACGCGTTCAAGTCCGGAGCCGCCGAGGAGGGCGGCGGCGAGCGAGGCCGCGTCGGCGTGGCCGGCGGTCGACGCCGGAACGAGTACCGCGGGAGTCGTGGGCGCCGTGGTCGTGTTCGCGCTCGTGACCGGCATCGGAGTGCTCGTCAGTAGGCGAGCTTCACGACGTCGGACCCATCAGCATCCTCCTGAGTCGCCAAGAGCGGCCTAACCCAGGTCGCATTCAAGCAGGTCAGGCACGTTCCCGATACCAGACATGACGGGAAGGGAGTGTGCCCGCTTGTCTGCGCGCGCGCGAAGCACGCCCAACAGGTACCGGACCATGGATCGCCATGGCCCGGGAAGCGGATCTCGATGCCATGGCATCGGGCAGAGACGCGCGCCTTCGGCCGGCGGGACGGGGCACGCAGTGAGAGCGGCTTGGGCCACACACCCTTCGTGCGCGCGTGCTTGGCGCCATGGTCGTGGTCTTCGCGGTGGCGACCATCTCCTTCCTGGTGCTGCTGAACGGCGTCGTGACGCACTCGTTCTCGGAACTCGAAGCCGAGCAACGTGCTGCAGGACACCGCGCGCGTTCGGACGGCCTTCAACACGTACGCGGGCACGTTGCGCGCGGTCGCATCCGACTGGGCGCACTGGACCGAAACGTATGACTTCGTGGCCGGGCGTCTGCCCGAGTACCCCGCGCAGAACCTCAGCGTGATGCGCTTGCCAACATCAACGTCGACTTCATGGTCTTCTTGAACGGCGATGGCGAGCCCGTGCAGGCGATCGCAACGGACCCTTCACTGGCGATATCGTCGAGCTTCAGGGGCCCATGCAGCATGCTATCGTCAACCTGAATCGGACGGTGGCGCCCGCGAGTTCGACGGGTACCCGAAGCGGGCTCGTCGTGCTGCCGAGCGGCGTGGCCGCCATGGCGATGGAGCCGATCACCACCAGCGAGGAGAACACCGACCCGAACGGCGTCCTCGTGATCGGGCGATTCATCGGCGCCGCAGGAGGTCGCCGAGGTGGAGCGCGTGACCAAGCTGAGCGTCTCGGCGGGGCGCCCGTCGGCTCGCGCCTCGATTCTGCCTCGCCACCCCTATGGTGACGGCGAGGAACTCGGCAAAGCGTACTCCGGGGCGCTGGACGCGAAAGCGAATAGAGAGCTGGGCGACGGTGCGGGGGATGGACGGAAGGGCGGCGCTCCTCTTCGCGGTCCGGGAGCGCCGAGCGGCGATGGAGCGGGCCTCGGACACCCTGCACTACGTTGGACTCGGGCTGGTGGGATTCTCGGTGTTCTTCGGCGTCGCACTCGGGTTCACCATGGAGTCGGCGATCATGAGGCGCCTCACCAAGCTCCATGACGAGGTGATCGGGACCAGCGCGAGCGGAGCGAACGGACGCCGGCTCACCGTCGACGGGAGCGACGAGATCGCCGAGCTGGCACGGGCCCTGAACCGCAACTTCGAAGGGCTCGCCGAGGCGGAGGCGGCGCTCAAGCACGCGGCCGACCATGACTTCCTCACCGGGCTGCTCAACAGGCGGCGGCTCGAAGAGGACACCGTCAACGCGCTGGCGGAAGCGGAGCGCAACGGTCAGACGGTCGCATACATCCTGTTCGACCTTGACGGCTTCAAGAGCATCAACGACAGCATGGGGCATCACTGCGGTGATGCCGTGCTCGTCTGGTTCGCGGATCTGCTGCGCTCGGAAGTGCGCAGCTACAGCGCGATCGCTCGGGTGGGGGGCGACGAGTTCGCGATCATGATGCCGCGTGCGGGAGACTACGAGGCCGCCGTTGTGGCGGACCGCGTCATGACCGCACTGTCCGAGCATCCATGCGACGTGTGCTCCGGTGAACCGTTCGTGATGGGGGCCAGCATCGGCATAGCGGTGACCCCCAGAGACGGCACGAGCCTCGGCGAGCTCAGTTGGGCCGCCGACGATGCGATGTACGCGTCGAAGAGCGCTCGTGCACGCGACTGCGAGGAGTCCGGCTAGCGCGGTCCGCGCCCCTCGAGCGCCGCTGACACCGTTTGGGCGATCCGGTTCGCTCGCGTCTCCGGGCGCTTGGCGCTCGCGATCCAGTACAGCGCCAGCTTGCGTGTTCCCGGCGTGAGCGCAGCGAAGGATTCGGCCGCGCTCGCCGCGTCGAGTGCGGACGAGAGGTCGTCGGGCATCACGAGCGCTTCGACGTCGTCGAGGATCTGCCACGAGCCGTTCGCCTTGGCCCGCTCGATTGCCGCCTGCCCGGCGGGCTGCATCAGGCCCGCCTGCTGGAGTCTGGCGATCCGCGCCTTGTTCGGCTTCGACCAGACGCTTCCGGGCTTGCGCGGGGTGAGCAGCTGCTTGAAGCGGTCGGCGTCGAGCCGGCGCACCGTGCTGTCGATCCAGCCGAAGCACAACGCCTCCTCGACCGCATCGTCGTAGCTCAGCGTCGTGACCTGGTTGCCCTTCTTCCCGATGGCCAGCCAGATACCCGAAGACGTTGCATGGTTCGCCTCCAGCCAGTCCCGCCACTCGGCGCGGCTCGCGGCTCGACCAGCGGCAGGTCCTCAAGGCGTGGCTTTGGTGCGGACATCGGCTCACCTCCCGCGGGGACTGTACCCCACGCCGCGACGAGCGAGCCGGCCGCCCGCAAAGAGGGTGTTGACAGGCATGCAAGTGGGTACTTACAATGCAAGCAACCACTTACACACATCGAGAGATGATGGGTAGTAGCGATGACCAGAGACACCGAGACAGACATCCTCAACGCAGCAGCAGACCTCTTCGCCGAGCGGGGGTACGCGGCGACGACCACGCGCGCGATCGCCGAGCGAGCGGGCGTCAACGAAGTGACGCTATTCAGGCGCTTCGAGAGCAAGGCGGGCGTGCTGCGCGCCCTGGGCGAGCGCTGGGCGCAGACCATGGCGGGCGTGGTGGTGCCCGAGCATGCCCGACCCGTCGGACACGCACGCCACGCTCGCCACGCTCGCCCGCATGGAGATCGAGGGCGCGGTACGCGACGGCGGCGTCGCGATGCGGCTCGCGTTCGACGCCCGCACCGTCCCGGAGGTCGCCGAGGTCATGGGCGGCGGCCCGGCGGCGAACCTCGAGGGTCTCGCGGAGTACCTCGCGAGTCGGCAGCAGGCGGGGGACCTGCGTGGCGACATCGATGCGCGCCTCATGGCCGAGGCGTTCTTCAACGTGACGTCGACCATGGTGATGGCGCGGCAGCTTCTCGGCCACTCGGGAAGCCCGGAGGAGCTGGCCACCGACGAGACGGCCTCACAGCTCGTCGAGTTGTTCTGGAACGGAGTGAGGGGGAGTGAGAGATGACACGCCGCGGGTTTGTGGCGTGGGAGCTGCGGCCATGGTGGTGGCGGCGGGTGGAGCAGGCGCGAAGGCCGCAGTGGCGGCCCCGAGGTCGAGGAGATGAGGGAGAGGGACCATGAAGACGCTGGTCGTGTACGGCACGAAGTCGGGCTGCACCGAGGGCATCGCGCAGCGCATCGGTGAGCGAATCGCTGCAGGCGGATCGTCGGTCGAGGTCTTGCCTGCCGAGAGGGCGCCGGATCCCTCGGCGTACGACGCCGTCGTCGTGGGCAGCGGCGTGCGTGCCGGCAACTGGCACGCTCCGGTGAAGCGTTGGGTCGAAGCGAACGCGCAGGCGCTCAAGGTGCGTCCGGTCGCGTTCTACACCTGCGGCCTGATGATCACGCAGGAGGGCAAGGCCGATGAGGTCCGGGCCTACACAGACCCGATCGTCTCAGGCGACGGCATCGAACCGGTCGACGTAGGACTGTTCGCGGGCTCGTTCAAGCCGAAGGAGTTCTCGTTCGCCGAGCGCACCGTTCTCAAGCTGATGAAGACGCCGGAGGGCGACTTCCGAGACTGGGACGAGATCGACGCCTGGGCCGACGAGATCACGCCGGCACTGTCCGCATAGCGGCCGCGGCGCGGCGAGCGGCTCAGGTGACTCGAAGAGGGGATACGGCAGATGAGCATCAACACCCGCAGGGGGCTGGCCCTGCTGCTGATAGTGGTCGCGATCGGGGCCGGCGTCGCGTCGGGGCTCGGCGTGTTCGCGCGCGGCGACGGATCCACCGAGCCCGCGACGAGCATTCGTGGCGAGAGCTACGAGTACGTCACGAACGGTGTGTACGCGTACAACGCCGAGCGCGTCGTTGCCGAAGGGGTGGGCTGGGACATCTTCACGCTGTTCGTGGTCGTGCCCGGGCTGGCCGTTGCCGCATGGCTTGTTGCGCAGGGGCTCGTTGAAGGGCCGGTTGTTCGCGCTGGGACTGCTCGCCTACACCTTCTACCAGTACCTGATGTACGCGATGACGTGGGCGCTCGGCCCGCTGTTCCCGCTGTGGATAGCGCTCTACGCGGCGAGTCTGGCCGGCATCGTGTGGCTCGTCGCTAACGTGTCAGTGTCCGAGCTGGCGCGCTGCGTGACTCCTCGCTTCCCGGCACGGGGCATGGCGATCTTCAGCGGCCTGATGGGTCTCGCACTCGTCGGGATGTGGAGCCAGCGCATCGCTGCGGGACTTGCAGGGGACTACGAGACCGCGATGCTCCTGGGCCAGACGACGATGGTCGTCCAGGCGCTCGATCTCGGTCTGATAGTGCCGCTCTGCGTCTTCACGGCGCTCACTGCGTGGGCGCGTCGGCCGGTGGGCTACCTGCTTGCGTCGGTCGTCGCGGTCAAGGGCGTCACGATGTCCGGCGCGATTCTGGCGATGCTCGTCTCGGCGTGGGTCGTCGAAGGGCGCGCCGACGTGTTCGGGTTCGCGATGTTCGGCACCGCGTTCGCCGCGACGGTGTTGCTCGCGTGGAGGACGTACACGAACGTCACCGAGCCGACCCGCCTGGCCGAGGGGCATCCGCGCCGGGCGAGGACGCCGACCGAACGGCACCCGCGATGACGGGCGTGGCGCCTGCTCGGTGATATGCTCGTCGCATGTCATCAACACTCGGCATAGCCACCGTCCTGATCACGCTCGCGCTCGTCTTCTACACCATCGGGGTGTGGGCCGAGCGGCTCGCGCGCTACCTCAAGCCGTGGCATCTCGTGTTCTTCTGGCTGGGGCTGGCGTGCGACACCGGGGGAACGTACGCGATGGAGCTCATCAGCGGGCGGATCACGTGGACGTCGTGGCACACGATCACCGGGATGCTGGCGATCGCGCTGATGGCGATTCACACCGTGTGGGCGACCGTGGTGGTCGTGCGCAACGACGATCGCGCGCGGCAGGTCTTCCACCGGTACAGTCTCGCGGTCTGGATCTTCTGGCTCGTCCCGTACCTGGGCGGCATGGTCGCGGGCATGATGGGCAGACCACTCTCCTAGGCGCGAGCGACGGAGGGCGTCGATACCGTGGAGTTGCAGACACTCGGCAAGCTGCTCGTGGTCATGTCGCTCGCCTTGGCGATCGTGGGCGGGATGCTGTGGTTCGCGGGGCGCCTGGGACTGGGCGGTATGCCCGGCAGCTTCAAGTTCGAAGGCGACGGGTGGACGTGCTTCGTGCCTATCGTCGCCTCGATCGTGATCTCGATCCTGCTCACCGTCGTTCTGAATGTCGTGCTGCGCTGGTTCCGCTAGCGTGGGCGCGGTGAGGCCCGGGCTTCAGGAGGTTGCATGCGCTCGTACCGCTACGTGATCGTCGACGTCTTCACCGATAGGCCGCTTGCGGGAAACCAGCTCGCCGTGTTCAGCAACGCGTCGGGGCTCTCGGCCGATGAGATGCAGGCGCTGGCGCGCGAGATGAACTTCAGCGAGTCGACGTTCGTGCTCCCTCCCGAGCAGGGCGGCGACCTCCGCATGCGGATCTTCACACCGGTTCGCGAGATGCCTTTCGCGGGTCACCCCACCCTGGGCACGGCGTTCGCGATGGCGGGGCCGCTGCAAAGCCCGCTGCTGCGCATCGAGACCGAGATGGGGATCGTCCCGGTGATGCTCGAGCGCGAGGGCGCGAAGCTCGTGTTCGGCAGGATGGAGCAGCCGATTCCCACGTTCGAGACCTTGGGCCGACGACGAGGCGTTGCTTTCGGCCCTGGGCGTGGAGTCGTCGCGCCTGCCCATCGAGCTCTACGACAACGGCGTGCGCCACGTCTACGTGATGCTGCCGAGCTTCGCAGACGTCGCCGCCGTGCGCCCCGACTCGCAGGCGCTCGAAGCGGCTGCAGGGGAAGCGGGCGTCAACGTGTTCGCGGTCGAAGACGGGCGCGTCAAGACACGCATGTTCATGCTGGACGTGGGGATCGCCGAGGACCCCGCGACCGGCTCGGCGGCCGGGCCGCTCGCTGTGCACCTGGCGCGCTGGGGCGTGATCCCGTGGGGCGAGGAGATCGACGATCTCGCAGGGCGCCGAGATCGGTCGTCCGAGCACGCTGTACGCCCGAGCACGCAGCGAGGGTGGCGCGGTGTCGGCGGTCGAGGTGGGTGGCTCGGCGGTCGTGGTGGCGCGAGGCGAGTTCAGGCTGTAGCCGAGCGAGACGAGGGGGTGCGGTTCACGTGACGTGCTACATGCGGCACATGTCGTGGCTGTTCGACGCGCTGGGCGTCGAGGACGACAAGCGCAACCGCAAGCGCGCCGATGCTGCGCTGCGCGAGCACTTCGGGATGGGCGAGGACGCTCACTGCCCGGAGATATGGGCGGCGATCAAGGCGCTTTCTCCCGAGGAGCGCGACGCGCTGGTGCCGGTCGTGGGCGAGGCGCTCGACTAGGCCGCCGGCCGGCTACTTGATGCCCATCAGCGTGCGCAGGCCGGGCACGCGACGCACCGCCTCGTAGAGCGCGAAGGTCACGGCGACCGCCACGACAAGAAGCAGCGTCCACTGCGCGACGCCTCCGATGGCGAGCTGCACGATGTAGAACGCGGCGACCACGATCACCGTCTGGTGCAGGATGTAGAGCGGGTACGAGGCCGGTGCGAGGTAGGCGAGCGCCGCCGACGTGCGGTCGAGGTAGCGCTTGCCCACGCCGAGCAGCCCCACCATCACGAGCCAGCGGCCGAGGTTGCCCGTGAGCGAGATCAGGGCGATCGGCACCCCCGGGTCGGGGAGCGAGTCCCTCAGCGGCCCCGTGGCCATCCAGGCGATCTCGATGCCGAAGCCCAGCGCGAGCGCGAGCCATCGGTACTTCTCGGCGGAGGTGATGAACGCCGAGTCGAACATGATGCAGTAGCCCAGCACGAAGAAGGCGGCGTAGTAGAAGGGGTTCTTGCCCACGGGGTCGGGCAGGGCCTCGCCCACGAAGATGATGAAGCCGGCGAGCAGCCACCACGCCGGGCGGGCGAGGCGGCGGGCGAAGCGCTCCAGAGCTGCGCGCCCCTTGTCGGAGCGGCCCCACAGCAGCAGCGGCAGGGCGACAAGCGAGATCACGAACAGCCACAGAACGAACCACATGTGGCCCATGCCGAAGCCGCCGTAGTAGTCGCCGCCGTCCCGGATGTTGAAGACGAGCCAGTCGCCGCTCGTGAGGTAGTACCAGTACGACTGGTCGTAGCCGGCGTTGAACCGCGCGCCGTACCAGGTCTGCGGCGGGATGAGCACGAGCCAGCCGAACAGGAACGGCACGAGCAGACGCTTCACGCGCTCGACCACGTACTGGCCGCCGGTGCGCTTGCGCAGCGCGAAGTAGCTCGACGCGCCTGCGAGCAAGAAGAGCAGCGGCATGTGCCAGTAGTCGATGAAGCCGAGCACGTAGTTCAGTGCCATCGAGAGGTGCTCGCTCTTCACGTAGAACGGGTCGCCGTAGTTGAAGACGCGCGACACGTGAAACGGGAAGAGCAGCAGCACTGCGAGCACGCGCAGCCAGTCGATGTAGTGGATTCGCGCCGAGACGGGCTTCTCGCTGACCGGCGGCTCGGTCTCACTGTGCGATCCCGCGTCGTGCGGCTCGTCTGTGCGCATGCGTGCCCCCACGGCCTCCCCCGACGTCGGCCCCACATTCGTCTGTTCCCAATGCGCGAGCACCTCTTGCGTGCCGCGAGTGGCGTTCGGGCGGTCGTGGGTCTTGCGAGAGGCAGCGGGCATGCGTGACGACGGTCACAGCCGAATGGTTGTGGGCGCTTCTCGGCCGCCGATTATCGGGGCAGACTCCCTCTACACCAAAACACACTCGCGAGAGGAGCAGTCCATGTCCACGTACACCGCCGCCTACTGCTCCGCGTGTGGCGCGTACGTTCTCCTGTCCGCCCAGGGCGACTGCGTATTCGGCCACCCGCGCTCCAGCTTGCGCGGGATCTACCAGGCCGAGATCGACAAGAGGACGGGCTATCCGAAGCCGCCCTCCACCGAGCAACGTGCCGCCTCGCTCCGGCACTCCACGGCCCCGGTCGCGCCTATCGCGCTGCCGGTCGACATCGCGCCGGGGCCGGCCATCTCACTCGACCGACAGTTCGACGCGGACTGGCCCGTGAAGGTCGAGCGCTTGTCCGCCCCACCGGTCCAGGCGGAGCCGGTGCCGGGCACGGTGCCCCTCGATCCAGTCATCAGGGCGATGGGCTCGCGCATGCCCAAGGCGCTCGTGCTCTCGGACATGCACGGCGTCATCGGGCGGCTGTTCGGTCCGCCGCGCGGGCGACACTCCGCGGGCGTGGCCGCTATCGGGCCGCCGAAAGGCAAGCACTCGGCCAAGTAGGAAGCCGCCGCCAAGGTCAACGAGAACTCAACGGCGCCTTCATCACTGGTAGCAGTTTTGCTGCTACGTTTGCAGTCCAGCAAGTCCGGCGTCCGGCAACGCTCGGAGGTAGATCGATCGTGGTTCACATGCGCCGAACAGTGCGCCTTCTTCTCGTCGCGGCTCTCGCGACCGCCCTGGCGACCCCCGCCAGTGCGGGAGCCGTCACCTACCACAACGTTGCGGCCGTGAGCTTCGGTGGCTCGACCGGGTACATCGCCGGCGGCTACTCGCCGACCGGCGTCGGCCACGGCTTCGTCTCTCGCACCACCGACGGTGGTGCGACGTGGCATGCAACATCGATGCTGAATCAGGGACCCCTTGTCGGCGTGAAGGCCTCGAGTGACGGAGCGCGCGCCACGATCGTGAGGGGCATCGGCTTCGACTGGATGGGGCAGACCGTCGACGGCGGGCTCACGTGGTTGTTCCCCCTCGACCCGGTGCCGACGTACTCAGTTGAGCTGAACGACGCCGTCTACGCTGCTGGTGGCCGGCGCATCGTCGTTGGCGAGCGGGGCAACTACGCGCTCATCGCTTCGTCGGCGGGCGATGGCAGCCGTGCTCGAGGACTGGTACGGGCCGGTGTACCCGCCGAGCGGAGACGACGAGCCGCCGCCAACGGACGCGTGGTTCACCGCGGTTGACGCCTCGCCTGACGGGAACACCGTGTGGGCGGTCGGGAACGATCGGACACTCGACACATGGGATCCGCTCCTGCGGGTCTCGTCGAACGGCGGCTCCTCGTGGACGACGCCGACGATTCCGCCACTCGATGCCGAGGTCACCGACGTCGTCGCGTCTCAGCGCTACAAACGCCTACGTCGCGCAGCACAACAGCTACTTCTCACGCACATTCGACGGCGGCGCCACCGCTTGGTTCCGCGACTACATCGGCAGCATCGCCGTCAACGCAATCGACGCCTTCGACGCCAACAAGGTGGTCGTCGTGGGCGACGCCGGCAAGGTCTACTACAGCACTAACGCCGCTGGAGCCACTCCGACATGGTCCGCGAAGACCACCGGCACCACCAACAATCTCAACGGCGTGCAGATGCTCGACGCCGACAGCTGGATCGTCGTCGGCGACAACGAGACGATCCTGCGCACCGACAACGCCGGCGCGACGTGGACCGGCTCGAGGGCGCTCGGCGAGTCCCGACCGTCGACAATCACCTCGCCCGCGCCGGGCTTCGCAGTGGGCTCGACCACGATCAGCATCTCGGGCACCGCCTCCGACGCGGGTGTCGGCGTGGAGCGGGTCCAGGTCTCGCTCCAGAGAGGGGCCGGCGAGTTCTGGGATGGCTCGAACTGGACCGCGACTGAGACCTGGCACGACGCGACGACCACCGATGGCTGGAAGACCTGGTCGGCCACGCCGCCCTCGATCGACACCGCCGCAGGGTGGGCTCGTCGTCATGGGCGCGCTCGCGTGACGGACTGGGGCAATACAGCACGAGCAAGTCGGTGGCGTCAGGCGGCTACACGCAGGCCGCAACCACCGTCGCTCTTGCCAAGACATCCATATCAGGCGTTGGCTATGGCGCCAAGACGACGGTCTCGGGCACGCTGAAGTCCGGCAGCCACGGGCGTGCCGACACCGAAGACGGTGCAGCTCAAGAAGGGCAGCACCGTGGTCGCATCCACGACGACCGGACGGCGGCGGGCCGTTCAGCTTCTACTTCGTGCCTGCGAACGTGGCGACCACCTACACTGTGGCCTTCCCGGGCGACGACGCCTACGGCTC
Source organism: uncultured Actinomycetes bacterium (assembly GCA_963726325.1). Lineage (GTDB taxonomy): Bacteria > Actinomycetota > Coriobacteriia > Anaerosomatales > PHET01 > CAVPCY01. Next base: position 47,589 of record CAVSCA010000004.1, read on the forward strand.
CTCCTCGGCGAACGTGAAGATCACGCCGAAGGCGAAGCTATCGGCCGTCCGGTGGCGCCCACCGCCAAGCGCGCATACCGCTGCGTTCACCACGTACGCATACCTCTCGCCGCAAGCACTCCTCGGGCGCGGGCGGCTCGAGGTTCTACTTCTACAGGTACAAGAAGCTCTCGAGCGGCAAGTACGGCTACGCTGCTACAAGAAGAGCGCGGGCGCAGTCGACCGTCAACTCGACTCAGCTACCCCACCAAGAGCAAGGTCGAAGCGCTGCGGGTGAAGCTCCCTGCCGGCAAGTGGCGCGTGAAGGTCAAGCACGCCGACTCCGGCCACGCCACGACGGAATCCTCGTACGACTACTTCAGGGTGCGATAGCGCCAGAATCGAAGCTCCCGTCGCCCCGCGCAATCGTCACCTGCGCGAATGGGGTACGCTTGTAGTACGCCGCGATGGGAGCGCGGCCAACATCTCCGAGTCCGACCGTCCTAACGGCAAGACGCCCATGGATATCGGACCGACAGGGTGAGGCATGGAAACGGCCTCGCCTCCCTCATTGGAAAGGAGAGATAGGCATGCACCACTTCACTGTCGCGCCTCGGCTGAGGCGCACGGCGGCACTGGCACTTGCCGTCGTACTGGCCTTCTCGCTCGCAGGATGTGCGCAGCCTGCCGAGGAGCCCCCTGCCGAAGCCCCTGCCACATCCGACGTCGTCCTGGCGTCGACCACCTCCACTCAGGACTCCGGGCTGTTCGACGTGCTGATCCCGGCCTTCGAGAAGGCGAATCCCGAGTACAAGGTCAAGGTCATCGCCGTGGGCACCGGCGAAGCGCTCAAGCTCGGCGAGACCAAGGATGCCGACGTCCTGCTCGTCCACGCCAAGGCCGACGAAGAGAAGTTCGTCGCGAACGGCTACGGCAAGGAGCGCAAGGACGTCATGTACAACGACTTCATGATCGTCGGTCCCGGCGGCCGATCCTGCGGGCGTGAAGTCCTCGGCCGACACCACCGCCGCGATGCTCGCGATCGAGAAGGCCGGCGACGCCGGCAAGACGGTCTTCGTGTCTCGCGGCGACGACTCAGGCACCAACAAGAAGGAGCTCAAGCTCTGGGCGCAGGCGGGCGTCGAGCCCACTCCCACTCCCGAGGCCGACAAGTGGTATCTGTCCACGGGCCAGGGCATGGGCGAGACCCTCAAGATCGCGTCCGAGAAGGCCGGGTACACGCTGACCGACCGCGCGACGTTCCTGTCCATGAAGGACTCGCTCGACCTTGAGATCCTCATGGGCGCGCCCACGGTCAAGGAGAACACGCAGAAGGCCCTGCTCGAACCAGTACGGCACCATAGTCGTGACCGACGCCAAGAACGAGGCGGGCGGCCAGGCGTTCTTCGACTGGATCCTCACGCCGGAGGCGCAGGCGGTCATCGGCGAGTTCGGGGTCGAGGAGTTCGGCCAGCAGCTGTTCGTGCCAAACGCTCAGTAGGTAGCAGGCCCAGCCGTCGACATGAGCATCTACAGTGAAGCTCTACGCGACGGCTGGGCACTGCTCGCCTCGGGCACGCTCGACGTGTGGACGATCATCGTCACGTCGCTGCGTGTTTCGGGAACCGCGGTCACCATCGCGCTCGCATTCGGCCTTCCGCTGGGGATGCTGCTGGGCGCGAAGCGGTTCATCGGCCGGACGGTCGCGCTCGTCGTGTTCAACGCGGGGATGGGGCTCCCACCCGTCTTCGTCGGACTGATCGTCGCGATGACACTGTCCCGCCGAGGGCCCCTCGGCGATCTGTCGCTGCTGTACTCCAGGACCGCGATGGTGATCGCGCAGGTCATCATCGCCGTGCCGGTGATCGTGGCCGTGAGTGCCGCGGCGATCTCGGCGGTCCCGCGCGAGTTGCGGTTGCAGGCAGTCTCGCTGGGCGCGCCGCCCTGGCGCGTGGGCACGCTCACGCTCGCCGAGGCGCGCGTGGGGCTGATCGCCGCGATCGCTGCCGGGTTCGGCGCCATCATCTCCGAGGTCGGTGCGGTCCAGATGGTGGGCGGCAACCTCGCGGGGGACACGCGCGTCATGACCACCGCCATCGTCGAGTTCACGCGCAAGGGGCAGTACGGCCCGGCGCTCGCGCTCGCGCTGGTGCTCATGGCGATCGTCGTCTTCGTCAACGTGATCCTGGCCGGGATGCAGACCTCGGCCGATCGCTACGAGGCGGAGGCCCGATGAGCGGCGCGCTGTCGCTTGCGGCTACCGGGCTGCGCAAGAGATACAAGAAGGGTCGCTTCGAGCTACGCGTCGACAGCATCGAGGCGCCTGCTGGATGCACGCTCGCGCTTCTGGGCCCGAGCGGATCCGGCAAGACGACGCTCCTGCACCTTCTCGGCCTGCTCGAGAAGCCGGACGCCGGCGAAGTGAAGCTGGGGGAGCGGGTCGTGCATGCGGGCGACCGAGAGGCGCGACTTGCGATCGCGGCGGTGTTCCAGCGGCCGTACCTGTTCAAGGGAACGGTCGCGGGAAACGTCGCATACGGACTTGCGATGCGCGGCGTGCCGAAGTCCGATCGCGGGCCGCTGGTCGAGGATGCACTACGGCGCGTGGGGCTCGAGGGCTACGCCGGACGAGGAGCTCACCAGCTCTCCGGCGGCGAGGCCCAGCGGGTCTCGCTCGCTCGCGCGCTCGTGCTCGAGCCCAAGGTGCTGCTGCTCGACGAGCCGCTCGCCTCTCTCGACGCGCTGCTGAAGCGCCGGCTCGCCGAGGAGTTCGCGCGCATCGTGCGCGACACCGACGCCACCGTCGTCTGGGTCACGCACGACCAGGACGAGGCGCTGATGGTGGCAGACCGGGTCGCCATCGTGAACGAGGGGCGGGTCGTCGCGTGCGGCGACGCCGACTCGGTGATGGGGCTGCCCGCCGACGAGTGGACCGCCGCATTCCTCGGCGTCGAGGAAGCGCAGACCGGTCGCGTGACAGCTGCGAAGGATGGGCTCGTCGAGATCGTCTGCGGCGACGCACGCGTGGTGGTCGCTGGCGACGCGCCGGTGGGTGCCACGGTGCAGTTCTCGGTGCGGCCCGAAGACGTGCTGCTCTTCGAGGCGGGCGCGCACCTGCCGCCCACCACGGCGCGCAACCAGCTGCCCGTCACGGTCGACGTCGCTGTCCGGTCGCGGCTCGGCGAACCACGCCGTGCTCGAAGCCGGGGGCATGACCCTTGCAGCGTCGGTATCTCGCGCGGCCACGGCGGACCTGAGCCTCGCGCCCGGGACGGTGGCGCTGGCGGTGTTCAAGGCCACAGCGGTACGCTGGCGTCTTCTCGGCACTGAAGACGGCACGATCACAGAGAGGGCAGGCGGCGAGTGAGCGAGACCACCGACAAGCTTCCCATCACCGCGGCCGTCCTGGCCGGCGGGCGCAGCCTGCGCATGGGCGTCGACAAGACGCTGCTCGACGTCGACGGCCGCCCGCTGGTCGCGCGCGTGGTCGGAGCGGTGGGCGAAGTCTGCGAGCAGACGCTGGTCGTCACGAACCGCCCCGAGGCGCTCGCCGACGCCGGTCTGCCGGGTGAGGTGCGTGTCGTGCAGGACGAGGTCGCTTACCAGGGTCCTCTCGGCGGCCTGGAGCGTGCGCGCGAGCGAGTGGATGCTCGCGGTGGCGGCCGATATGCCGCACGAGAGTGTGGCGGCCGAAGACGTGCTGCTCTTCGAGGCGGGCGCGCACCTGCCGCCCACACGGCGCGCAACCAACTGCCCGTCACGGTCGCGTCGCTCACCGGTCGCGGCTCGGCCAACCACGCCGTGCTCGACGCCGGGGGAATGACCCTTGCAGCGTCGGTATCTCGCGCGGCCACAGCGGACCTGAGTCTTGCGCCTGGGACAGTGGCACTGGCGGTGTTCAAGGCCACAGCGGTACGCTGGCGTCTTCTCGGCGCTGAGGACGGCACGACCACAGAGAGGGCAGGCGGCGAGTGAGCGAGACCCCCGACAAGCTCCCCATCACCGCGGCCGTCTTGGCCGGCGGGCGCAGCCTGCGCATGGGCGTGGACAAGACGCTGCTCGACGTCGACGGCCGCCCGCTCGTCGCGCGCGTGGTCGGAGCGGTGAGCGAAGTGTGCGAGGAGACGCTCGTCGTCACGAACCGCCCCGAGGCCCTCGCCGACGCTGGTCTGCCGAGCGAGGTGCGTGTCGTCCAGGACGAGGTCGCCTACCAGGGTCCCCTCGGCGGCCTGACCACGGCGCTCGCCGCTGCGAACTGCGAGTGGATGCTCGCGGTCGCGGCCGACATGCCGCATCTGACCCCTGAGGTGGTGCGCGCGCTGTGGGACCTGCGCGACGACGCCGATGCGGTCGTGCCCGTGACCGAGAAGGGCCGCGAGCCGCTGCTGGCTCTGTACCGCGTCGCGGCGTGCCTGCCGGCCGCTCGCGAGGTGCTCGCTACGGGGCGTCGCCGGCCGGTCGCGGTGTTCTCGAAGGTGACCACCGTCGAGGTGCCGGCCGACGCGCTTCGCTCGGTCGACCCGGAGTTGCGCTCGCTCATCAACGTGAACACGCCCGCCGACCTGATCGAGGCGCGCGAGACCGCCGAGGGCGAGCCGCGATACGTACGCGGCGGCGTGAAGCTCGAGGTCGTCGAGGTCTCGAGTCGCCGCTCGACGCGATCGATGCCCTCGGAGATGCCGGTCACGATCCACCTCAACGAGCGCGAGATCGCGACGACCCAGGCGACGCCACGCGACCTCGAGGACCTTGCCGCCGGCTTCCTGCTCTCCGAGGGGCTGCTCTCGGACCGCGAGCTTCTCGGCGATATCGACGTGGACGCCAAGCGCGGCCTCGTCTGGGTGTCCTCCGCCGAGGAAGTGCCCGCCGACATCGCCGAGCGCGCGCGCTACCTGACGAGCGGTTGCGGGCGCGGCATCACCTTCGCAAGCGTGGGTCACGCGCGCGGACTCGCGCCGGTGACCTCGCAGATGCGCGTGAGCGCCGACGAGCTCTACGACCTGATCGGCGACATGGCACGGCGCGCGGAGATGTATCGCGACAGCGGCGGCGTGCACGCGTGCGGTCTGGCGAGGGATGGCAAGCTCGAGATCGTGCGCGAGGACGTGGGCCGCCACAACGCGCTGGACAAGGTGCTCGGCCGAGCATGGCTCGACCGCATCCCCACCGCCGACGCGATCCTGCTCTCCACCGGCCGGCTCTCCTACGAGATGACCGTCAAGGCCGCGAAGTCCGCCGTGCCCATCGCGGTGACGCGCAGCGCGGTCACCGACCTGGCCGCCGACATCGCTGACGAGCTGGGCATCACGCTCGTCGGCTACGCCCGCGGCGGCAAGCTCACCGTCTACACGGCCCCGGAGCGCATCTCCGCATCCGGAGAGGAGGGCTGACGCATGCCCGAGACCATGACAGTCGAGCAGGCGCTCGAGCTCGTGCTCGGCTTCGTCGAGCCGCTGCCCGCCGAGCGCGTTCCGCTGCTCGAGGCGCTCGGCCGCGTGCTTGCCGAGGATGCCGCGAGCGACATCGACGTGGCGCCCTTCGACAACTCGGCGATGGACGGCTTCGCGGTGCGCGCGGCCGACCTCGCGGGTGCGAGCGAGGCCGCCCCGGGCGAGCTGCACGTGGTCGCGCACATCGCCGCCGGTGACTTCTGGGAGGGCGAGGTCGGGCCGGGCCAGGCCGCACGCATCATGACCGGCGCTCCGGTCCCGGCCGGCGCCGACTCGGTCGTCATGGTCGAGCGGACGCGCGTCGTGACCGGTGACGGCGGTATCGGCTCCACGGTCGCCTTCGAGATCGAGCCGCGTCTCGGCGAGCACATCCGGCGCCGCGGCGAAGAGGTGCTCGCGGGCGACGTGGTCGTCTCGGCAGGCGAGGTCATCGGCCCGGCGGGTATCGGCCTGCTCGCTGCTACCGGTCACGACACCGTGGCCGTCTACCGACGCCCGCGCGTGGCCGTGCTCTCGACCGGCAGCGAGCTCGTGGAGGTCGCCGAGAACCCCGGCCCGGGCAAGATCCGCAACTCGAACAGCTACTCGATCGCCGCCCAGGTGATGGCGGCCGGCGGCGTGCCCGTGCGCTACGGCATCGTGCCCGACGACATGGAGGCCACGCGTGCGGCGTTCGCGAAGGCTGCCGAGGAGTGCGACTTCATCCTCACGAGCGGGGGCGTCTCGGTAGGCGACTTCGACTTCGTGAAGCCGGTGCTCGAGGAGATGGGCGAGCTCACGTTCTGCAAGGTCAAGATGCGTCCGGGCAATCCGCAGACGCTGGGCACCATCGCCGGCGTGCCGTTCTTCGGCCTGCCGGGCAACCCCACGAGCACCTACGTGGGCTTCGAGATCTTCGTTCGTCCTGCACTGCGGCGCATGCAGGGTTCTTCAGCATTGACGCGGCCGGTCACGGTGGCACGGCTGTCGCACGATGTGAAGAAGAAACAGGACCGGCGCTACTACCTGCGCGGACGCTGCGAGGTGGCGTCGGATGGAAGCGGCTACGAAGCGACGCTGTCGGGCAGCCAGTCATCGGCGCTGCTCACAGCCGCGCACCGCGGCAACTGCTTCGTGGTACTGCCGGAAGGCGATGGAGTGTTTCCCGCCGGCACGCAGGTCGACTGCGTGCGGCTCGACATGGAGGAGGGCACCCCGTGAGCGACAAGGGACCCAAGGAACTCGACCCGCGCTGGACCGCGCAGGTCACCGACAAGATGATGGACGACATCCGCGCCAAGGCGGTCGACGACAAGGTCACCTGCCCCGTGCTGCGCAAGTACGCCGAGGACTCGGGCGTGCCGTACAAGGTAGCGGGCGCCGCGGCCGACATGGCGGGCGTTCGCGTACACAACTGCGACCTCGGCTGCTTCTAGGAGCGCCGTGAGACTCAGGGTGGGGTAGGGATGACGGACGCACCAAACACGGTGCCGATCGTCTCGGTGGTAGGGAAGGGCGACTCCGGCAAGACGACCTTTCTCGAGAAGCTGATACGCGAGCTTGCCGACCGAGGCATTCGCGTGGCGACGGTCAAGCACCACATACACGACTACGACATCGACGTCCCCGGCAAGGACTCGTATCGCCACGCGCGCGCCGGTGCCTTCGCGACGATGGTCTCCTCGCCCGAGAAGTTCGCGATGATCCACGAGGTCGCCGAGGAGATGCCGCTCGACACGATCGCGCGCGTCGCGCACGACACTGGCGCCGACCTTCTGATCACCGAGGGCTACAAGCACGCAGGCCGTAACCGCATCGAAGTCTCGCGCCGCGAGCGTTCCGACGCGCTGATCTGCGCGCCCGACGAGATGCTCGCGCTCGTGACCGACAACGCGGCTCTGGCCGAGCAGATATCGGCCGCCGGCGTGCCGGTCTTCGACCTCGAACGATGGCTTCGCGCGGCGTGGCCGACCTCGTCGTCGAGCGGTTCCTGGGCGGAGCGGGCCGGACCCCCGGCCACGCTCGACGCGGGGAGGCCCCGATGGCGACTGACGCGCACGGCCGCCGCATCGACTACCTGCGGATCATCGCTCACCGACCGCTGCAACCTGCGCTGCGTCTACTGCATGCCGCCCGACGGCGTGTCGTGGAAGGACCCGTCCGAGATCCTCAGCTACGAGGAGATCGAGCGCTTCACCCGCATCGCCGTGCAGGAGGGCATCGGCAAGATCCGGCTGACCGGCGGCGAGCCGCTGGTGCGCAAGGGCGTCGCCGAGCTCGTGCGCGCGCTGCGACACGACATCGGCGTCGAGAGCGTCGCGCTCACCACCAACGCCACGCTGCTGCCGCGCTACGCCCGCGAGCTGCACGACGCCGGGCTCGAGCGCATCAACGTGAGCCTCGACTCGCTCGACGCCGAGGAGTACGCGCGCATCACCCGCGGCGGGAAGCTCGAGGACGCGCTCGCCGGGCTCGACGCCGCCTTCGAGGTGGGCTTCGATCCCGGTCAAGCTCAACGTCGTCGTGGTCCGCTCGCTCAGAGCAGGACCTGCTCGGCTTCGCGAAGATGACGCTGGAGCGGCCGCTGCACGTGCGCTTCATCGAGTACATGCCGGTGGGCGAGGCCGAGGAGGGCGCGGGCTGCACCTCCGAGATCGCCGGGATGGACCCGCGAGGACTCGGTGCCCAGCGAAGAGGTGCTCGAGCGCCTCTCGGCCGAGGGCGTCTCGGCGGGGCTCGGCGAGCTGCTGCCGGTGGTGCAGAGAAGACGCACCCGGCGGCTGGGGTCCCGCGCGCTACTACCGCTTCGCCGAGTGCGAAGGGCACGATCGGCGTCATCTCGCCGCTGTCGCACCACTTCTGCGCCGAGTGCAACCGGCTGCGCCTGACCGCGGACGGGCGGCTGCGCCCGTGTCTGTTCAGCGACAACGAGCTCGACGTGCGCACCGTGCTTCGCACCGGCACCGACGAGGACGTCCGCGCCGTCGTCCGCGAGGCGCTGCGCATCAAGCCTGAGAACCACGCCGAGCGGGTAGGCACCTCTCGGCGCATGTCACAGATCGGGGGCTAGCGATGGCCGACGAACTCACCCACCTCGACGCGCAGGGGCACGCCCACATGGTGGACGTGGCCGGCAAGCCGGTCACGCACCGCCGGGCGGTCGCCGAGGCGTTCGTCGAGATGAAGCGCGACGACGCTCGACCTGATCGTGAGCGGCTCCGCGCCCAAGGGCGACGTGCTCGCCGCCGCGCGCATCGCGGGCATCATGGCCGCCAAGCGCACGAGCGAGATCATCCCGCTGTGCCACCCGCTGTCGCTCACGCACGTGGGCGTCGAACTCGAGGCCTCCGAGCGACTCGGCCCGGCCCGGCATCGCGATCACCGCGACCGCCGAGACCGACGGCAAGACCGGCGTCGAGATGGAGGCGCTCACGGCCGCCTCTGCAGCGGCGCTCACCATCTACGACATGTGCAAGGCCGTCGACCGGGGCATGGCGATCACCGATGTCCGCCTGTCTCGCAAGGAAGGCGGCGCGTCCGGCACGTGGACGCGAGAGGAGGCATCCGAATGACAGACGCAACCGCGGGCGGATCGGCCGCGTGGTCTCCGTGAACCTCTCGGAGCGCAAGACGATGCGCAAGCAGCGCTTCGACCGGGGCACCCTCGTGCTCGACCGCGGCTTCGCGGACGACGCGCACGCCGGCGACTGGCACCGCCAGGTCTCGCTGCTCGCGCAGGAGTCGATCGACGAGATGATCGCCAAGGGTCTCGACGTGGGCCCCGGCGACTTCGCCGAGAACATCACCACCGAGGGCGTCGACGTGATGACGCTGCCGGTGGGCTCGATCGTGCACGTGGGCGACGAGGTCGTGCTCGAGATCAGCCAGATCGGCAAGGTGTGCCACAACAAGTGCGCGATCTACTACCAGGCCGGCGACTGCGTGATGCCGCGCGAGGGCGTGTTCGCCGTGGTTCGGCAGGCCGGCGACGTGGCGGTGGGAGACACCGTCGAGATCGTCTCGCTGGGCGACGGCACGTGCGAGCGCTCGCCCGAGGACTCGCTGGCCGAGTCCGAGTCGGTGCGCGCCGCGAACGAGTGCCGCAAGCTCGAGAAGGCGGGGAGCGTCGATGGCTGAGCTGCGCATCGGGGTGCTGACCTGCTCGGACACGCGCAAGGAGGCGCAGGACACCGCCGGGCGCGCGCTGGCGGAGCTCATCGCCGAGCGCGGCTGGACGGTCGAGGCCTACGAGGTCTGCCCGGACGAGTGCGGCACGATCGAGGCCTGCGATCGTCGCGATGGCCGAGGCCGGCGTCGACGTCGTGCTCACGTGCGGCGGTACCGGGCTGGGCCCGCGCGACGTCACGCCCGAGGCGACACTGGCCGTGTGCGATCGCCAGGTCCCCGGTATCGCCGAGCACATGCGCGCCGAGTCGCTCAAGGTCACCGGCCGCGCGATGCTCTCGCGCGCGACGGCGGCAGCGCGCGGGCGAACGCTCGTGGTGAACCTGCCCGGTTCCGAGAAGGCCGCGCGCGAGTGCTTCGGCTTCGTCGCCGACCAGTTCGAGCACGCCGTCGAGATGATGCGCGGCGGGGGTCACTAGCCGCATGGCGGACACTCCCCACACCGGCACTCCGGACAGCGGCACCCACGCGGCGCGTACGGTCTACTTCGACCACGCCGCGACGTCGTGGCCCAAGGCGCCCGGTGTCGCCGACGCGATGACCCACGCGCTCGCCGAACTGGGTGGCAACCCGGGGCGTGGCGCGTACCGCATGGCGGTCGACACGGAGCGGGCCATCAACGGCGTGCGCCGGGACGCGGCCGCATTCCTCGGCGTGGCCGAGTCGAAGAACCTGCTCTTCCAGCCGGGCTGCACGCAGGCGCTCAACCTCGCGCTGTTCGGGCTGATCGCGGCGGGAGACCGCGTGGTCGCGTGCCCGACCGAGCACAACGCCGTCGCGCGTCCTCTCAACGTGCTGTCGCAGCGCGGCGTCGAGGTGGTGCTCGCCGAGGCCGACGACGCCGGCTTCGTCGATCTCGAGTCGGTGGAGGCGCTCGTCGCCGAGGCTCCGACGCGCGCGGTCGTCTGCCAGCACGCGGGCAACGTCACCGGCGCCATCCAGCCCGTCGCCGACCTCGCCGACATCGCGCACGAGCACGGCGCGCTCGATGATCGTCGACGGCGCGCAGGCCGGCGGCCACCTGCCGGTCGATCTCGCGACGCTGTCGGTCGACGTCTGGGCGTGCTCGGGGCACAAGGGGCTGCTCGGCCCGCAGGGCGTGGGGCTGCTCTACCTCGCGTCCGGCGTGTGAGCCCGACGAGCTCGTCTTCGGCGGCACCGGCCAGGGTGAGAGCGAGCTGCCGATCGGCCCCAAGCATCGCCCCGACCGCTACGAGGCGGGTACGCCCAACGTGCCCGGGATCGTGGGTCTGGGCGCGGCGGTAGGCTGGCTTGCCGACAACGCAGACGCGCAGCGCGCGCACGAGGCGGCACTGATGCGACGGCTGCTCGACGGCATCGCCTCACTGCCCGGATACCGTATGCTGGGACCCGGGCCCGAGGAGCCGCGCGTGCCGGTCGTTTCGGTCGTGCACGACGTAGCGCCTGCCGAGCAGCTCGCCTTCGCGCTCGATCGCCGCTATGGAGTTGCTGTGCGTTCGGGGCTGCACTGCGCCCCTTGGGCACATCGTTCGCTCGGAACCCTCGAGTCCGGCGCGCTGCGACTGAGCGTCGGCTACGGGCTGACCGAGGCCGACGTCGATCTCGCGGTCGAGGCGCTGGGTGTTCTCGGCAGGGAGTTCTCTCGCTCCGAGCAGGGGCGATAGGTGTGGTGCGCGTGCGAGCCTGAGCTATGGAATGAACGTCCGAAGGCTCGCAGACTGAATCAGGGCGTCGAGCCGGTCAAGGCAACCTCGGCGCCCGAAGTAAGGGAGATGTGAGCTTGCTGAAGCGACTCGGGCCCCTGGAGTGGGCCATCGTCGTCGTGGGCATCGCGGTCGCTCGGCCTGACGGCCTACCTCGGCTACTCGGTGTGGGCCAACAACGCCGCGGTCAGGGCGAGCTCGCCCGCCTCGCGCGAGATCGACGCGCTCATCGCGGCGCTGCGCAAGACGCCCAACAACATCGATGCGCGCATGCGGCTCGCGCAGGCGCTTGCCGTGGCCGGTCGCGACGACGAGGCGGTCGAGCAGTACCAACAGGTGCTGAAGCTCAACAAGAAGTTCGTGCCCGCGCTCTCGGGGCTGGGCTTCGTCTTGCTCAAGCAGAAGGAGTGGGAGAAGGGCGAGACGTACTTCAAGCGCGTGATCGAGTTGACCGAAGACACTGCGGCGTCAGCCACGGGCACGCGCGGCAGCTCGCTCGAGACAGCCAACTACTACACGGGCATCGCGCTGCTCGAGCAGAAGAAGTACGAGGAAGCGGTGGCCTACCTGAAGGAGGCGCTGCGACTGCGCCGCGACGCCTCTGACACGAGCTACGCGCTATCGGTCGCGTATGCGAAGCTCGACATCAAGGACGGGCAGCGCGACATGCTCGAGTACACGCTGCAGTTCGACCCCAAGATGCCCGAGGCCAACTACGACTATGGGCCTGCTGCTTCTGGCCAGCGGAGATGTCGCGGGCGCCGCCGAGCACTTCCGGACGGCGGCCGACGAGGCCCCGTACAAGCCCGAACCGCGAGACCAGCTCGAGAAGCTCGGCACGGCGAGTGCGCGACTCGCCAAGGCCAAGGCACTCGAGAAGAAGGACGCCGAAGGCCGCGCTGATTGAGGCGCGTGTCGCGGCCGCGCTCGATCCGAAGGACGTGGAGTCGCTGGCGTTCGCTGGCCAGGCTCTACGAGTCGGCGAAGAAGCGCGAGGAGGCCGCCGAGTTCTACCGGCGTATCCTCGTGATCGATCCCGAGAACGCGGCCGCGACCGCCGGACTGAAGCGGGTGACTGATGGCTCCTGACGAGACTCCAGTCGTTGACGGGGACGTCCGGCCCGACGAGCCCGCCGGCAGGCCCGCTGACCGCAGGCCCCTCGGGCAATCCCAGACAACTCACGCCGCGCGAACGCCGCCGCAGGATCATCCTGCTCGCGATCCTGATCGCGCTGCTTCTCTTGCTCTCCTACCTCACCTACTACTACGTGCAGAACCGCCGTCTCCCGACGATGAACCTGGCGCCGGCTGCGAGCGACTACGTCCAGCCGCCGCGCTACCTGTACTCGATCTCGGGCACCGGCGCTTCCGAGCTCAACCGACCGGTCGGTGTGGGCGTGGCCGAGGACGGTCGCGTCTACGTGGTGGACTTCGGCAATCGGCGGGTCAACGTCTTCACCAACCGGGGACGCTACCTCTTCTCGTTCAACAAGACGTCCGAGGGCGATCTGGTCAACCCCGTGCACCTTGCGGTCAAGGGCAACGAGGTCTGGGTCTCGGACCGCCGCTATCGGACCATCTTCATCTTCGATCTCGAGGGCAAGTACCTGCGCAAGTACGAGCCCGAAGGCGGCAAGGACTTCGACGTGGACCCCGCTCGCGTTCTCGTTCGACACCACCGGTGCGCTGCGTGCCACCGACGTGGGTGAGACCGACAAGCACCGCCTGCTCTACTTCTCGGTGGACGGGAGCCTCACCGCTTCGGTGGGCAAGACAGGCCAAGCGCTCACGCTGTCGGAGAACCCCGGCGACTTCCTGTTCCCCAACGGCGTTGCCGTCGCCAAGAACGGTGATGTCTACGTCTCGGACGGCGACAACCGCCGCGTCCAGGTCTTCGACTCGAACGCGGCGTTCGTGCGCTTCGTCGACACGAGCGGCGTGCCCCGCGGCATCGCCATCGATGAGAAGCAACGCCTGTACGTGGCCGACGCGCTCGCGCACACGATCGACGTGTACGCGCTCAAGGGCACGCGGCTGACCGAGTTCGGCGAGCGAGGCTTCGGGCCCGGGCAGTTCAACTATCCCAACGACATCGCGATCGACCGTCGCGGCCGCATCTACATCACCGACCGCGAGAACGACCAAGTCCAGGTGTGGGGTTGGCCGGTGGCCGAACCGCCGGCGGTCGGCGCTATCGCGTCGCAGTTCTCGCCGTGGTGCCTGCTGCCGCTTGCTGCTGCTCCCGCTGTTGCTGCTGCTCAGGCGCAAGGTCCGCATCGTCGTGACGCCGGAGTTCGTCGCCGCGCTGGAGCGATTCGAGGAGATAGCGGCGGTCGCCGAGCACAAGCGGCTCAAGCTCGTCGCCCCGATCGAGGACCGCGCGGTCTACGAGGGCCGTGAGGTCGAGGGCGTCATGCTCACCGAGCTGCTCACGTTCGAGGAGTACTCGGAGTCCGACGCGCAGTCACTCGTCGATCGCTACCGGATCGAGGAGAGCGTGGCGGCGCTGCTCGCGTTGGCGCTGCGCGCGAAGGCGCTTGGTACCGACGACAACGACCTGCGCCTCGTGGCGATGCTCGCTGAGATCCGGACGGTGGACGTCCAGGAGTTCCGCGAGCTCTACCTTAGGCGAGATAACGCAAGGTCAGATGGCTAGAAATCCCAGTTGACCTTGATACCCTTCGGGTATACATTTTGCAGTGTGGAGCCAGTAGCATTCTACGCTGGCTAGCCAAGGCCCGGACAGCCTGAAGCGAACCGCACTTGAAAGCGTGAGACAAACGATCTCCGAGCCCTCCGGCCTAGGGCGCGCGCAAGCGCGTGACGGCCTTTGGGCCGCTGGGTGTCGAGGGAAACATCGGCGCCTCCCGTTTGGAAAGGAGACCACTGTGCCAAGGCCCCACGATGGGTGCCTCGGCGTGTGGCGCGCTTTCTAGACGGGTAAGGGTGGCTCGGATCATGAGACGAAACTGGATCGGCCCGTACGGGAGCCTTGAGCACCCCTGCGCGCCGATTCTTTGTTTTTGTTCTCCCGAGCGCACGGACGGGTTGCGGGAAGGAGGCGTGAGCGCGCACTAGGCGAGCAACCGTCACCCACGCAAGGGAGCTTGAGTCTTATTCACGAACCACATTCCGAGAGAAAGGAATGGAGGTATGGCAACTAGAGACATAGGGCAGTCGTTCGACGGTATGACGAGACGCGCGTTTCTGAAGACCGCGGCGATTGCCGGTGCGGCCGCCAGTTGTGGTTTCGACGTCGCGTACAACGCCGAGAAGGCGCTGGCGTACGAGAACGACACCACGAACTACAAGGTCACAAGCACCACATGCCCGTACTGCTCGGCGAGCTGCGGCCAGCGTGTGGTCACGGCTCTCACCGGCGCCAACGCCGGCAGGGTCGTAGACATCTATGGTGACTACGAGTCGCCGATGAACTCCGGTGGTCTGTGCGCGAAGGGCGCTGGATCGCTGCAGCTCGTGAACAACTCGCGCCGTATCGGTGCCTACCCGGGCGCTCATCCCGAGACCGGTTTCGGCGCCAGTTCCGTCTTCGGCTTCGACAGCACCTACACCGACGGCATCGCCTACAAGCGGACCGGCGACGGCGACTGGAGCAAGATGAACCTCGATACCGCCATGGCGGAGATCGCGGCCGGTCTTGTCACCGCCAGGGGCGCGTTGAACCCCGCGACGTACAACCAGAAGAACGTTGCGTTCCTGGGTTCGTCGCACATGAACAACGAGTCCAACTACATCTACCGCAAGACGATTGCGAACTTCGGCTCGAGCAACGTCGAGCATCAGGCCCGTATATGACACAGCTCCACGGTGGCCGGTCTGGCCGCCGCATTCGGGCGTGGCGCGATGACGAACCATTGGGCCGACATCGCGAACGCGACGAACATCGTCGTATGGGGAGCTAACCCGGCCGAGAACCACCCCGCGTGTATCGCACACGTCGGCCGTGCCCGCTTCCCCAAGCAGTTCTTCGCACCGACGGATCCTCGTTCGGGCAAGAAGGCTGCGAAGCTCATCGTGATCGATCCTCGGAAGAGCCGCACCGCACTTCTGTGCAACGAGGCCGAGGGCGATCGCTACGTACGCATCCGCCCCGGCACCGACATCGCGTTCGGCAACGGCCTGATGCGCTACATGATCAACAAGATCGAGGCGCTGCCTGGTGCAGATCCGGTGCGGACAGCGTTCTTCGCGTACCTCAACAAGAACAACGCAGGGACGTTCTTCAGCGACGGAAACGCCACCACCGGCAGCTCCTCTGCGACCACCGTCCCCACCACTACGGGCGCTGGTTTCGCAGGAGGCAACTCGATCTACACCGACGCGCGGTTCCTGGTGAACGCTGCAGGTACCGACTACCAGCGCGATCGCATCGTGCAGGCCACGGGAGCGGTCACTACCGCCGGGCCGGACAACACGACGGTCTCGAACTTCCCGCTGAAGGCCGCGACCGTCGATGCGAGCCCCGACACGGTTTACAGCCGCCTCAGGGCCCACATCGAGCCCTACACGCTTGCAGTGACTGCCGAGATCTGCGGCTGCACTGAGGCCGACATCATCTTCGTCGGCGATGCCTTCATCGAGAACAGCCGTTGCAGTGATCCCAACGGTCTGGTGACCACGGCCCCGCTGCCTTCTCCTGTCGCCCCGACCTACCGCGCAACGACCATGCTGTACGCGATGGGCATCACGCAGCACACCTGCGGCGCTCAGAACGTGAAGATGTTCGCTCAGATCCAGATGCTTCTGGGCAACATGGGACGCGCCGGCGGCGGTATCAACGCGCTGCGTGGTATCCACAACGTTCAGGGTTCGACCGACATGGGCCTGCTGTTCGGCAACATCCCCGCCTACTCGGGCAACCCGAGCAACCAGGTCACTGGCATTCCGGACGCATCCAACGCGTTCGGCCGCTACATGGACGCCTTGTGGGGCAACCCGCTCTCCGGCAGGCCGACTGTGGCGACTGCTGGTCAGACCGGTCGCGCGCTGATGGACGGGTCGTACCTCGACGCGTACAACAAGACGGGCACGGCTCTGGGCGCTATGGCGCTTCAGCAGGCTGGCTTCTTCAACATGACGCTCAGGTGGTTCGGTGGCTATGCAGACGCGATTGCGCAGACCGACTTGGTCGCGCGCAAGACCATCGTCGACGCCGCCTACTCCCTGTGGCCGAAGGGCCCCGGTGACGATCACATCACCATGTTCCGCCAGATGGGAAGCGGCGCCACGAAGGCGTTGGTGTGCTGGGGTCAGAACCCCGCGGTAACGGAGCCGAACCAGGGCGCCATCCGCACCGGGCTCTACAACCTCGACCTGCTGGTCTGCACCGACATGTTCGCCAACGAGACCGCCATGGCGTCCCGCAAGCCGACCGGTGTCACCTATCTGATCCCATCGAGCTCGCACGTTGAGAAGGCCGGTTCGGCAACGAACTCCGGCCGCACGCTTCAGTGGCGCTACAAGGCCTCTGACCCGATGGGCAACAGCAAGGACGACACCGAGCTTCTGCTCAGGTTCGCCAAGGCGCTCGACGACAACCCGGCCGGTTCCGGCGGGTCGGCGTTCTCGCACATCAGGTCGGTGTGGGACGCGAACGGCATCACGTATGCCGGTTCGGTCTATCAGGAGCTGTACGCAAGCCAGTACGGCGGCTACGTTCCCGGTACGAATACCTTCGCCGGTGTTTCGGGTACCGCGGAGGTCGCGAACCTGCGCAAGGCCGTCAGCGATCCGATCACGTACACCACGGGCACCGTAACCGGTTCCGAGTGGGTTTCGGAGTCCGTCTACCGCCAGATGTGCGCTCCCGAGCGCCGTCGGCGGCACGATCTGGATCTACACCGGCGCGTACAACAACGGCGCAACGTGGACCACGGACAACATCCCGGCGGTCGACTACGGCGCTCCTGATGGCGGTCCAGAACCGCGCGAAGAGCCGCGACCGGCAGGATCCGTCCGGCACCCTGGCCTCTCACGGCTGGGGCTACTCGTGGCTGGTCAACCGGCGAGTCCTCTACAACAACTCCGAGGTTCTTGGGGACGTTGCGGACTTCTACATGGGTCCCGACTCGTGCGCTCGCCTGTTCGTTTCGACGAGCACGGCAGTGCTCAACT
Organism: uncultured Actinomycetes bacterium; assembly: GCA_963726325.1. Classification (GTDB taxonomy): domain Bacteria; phylum Actinomycetota; class Coriobacteriia; order Anaerosomatales; family PHET01; genus CAVPCY01. The sequence continues at coordinate 65,002 of CAVSCA010000004.1, forward strand.
ACTCACGCTGGTACCGCACGATCCACCGTATGGCCGACAGGCCCAGCACGGTCGTCGCGGGAGACACCACGAGCCCGCACTATGTCGGCTCAGTCTCCTACGCGGGCCGCTTCCCCGGTCACACCGAGCCCTACGAGTCGCCCAAGCCCGCCTTGGTCGCCAAGTGGGGTCGCAACACCAAGGGCGGCGGCGCATGGGACCTGGTGAAGATCGACACGCGCGTTGCGGGACGCGGCTTCACGGCCAGCGGCGGCAAGCCGTCACCGACCCGGCAGCTACCGCCTTCCCGTTGGTGCTGACCACCATCCGGTGCGTCGAGCACTTCCAGGGCGGTCCCATCACCCGCAACAACTGGTGGAACGTCGAGCTCGAGCCCGAGCCGTGGATCGAGATCAACACCGCCAATGCCAGGTACTCGGACGGTACGATCATCAAGAACGGCGATATGGTCAGGGTCGTCACGGCCCGCATCGTCAACGATGCCGGCGCGACGGTCATCCCTGCGCAGTACGGTTCGGGCTTCAGGGCCCGCGTGGGCTCCGGTCTGCAGAACAACCAGAGCGTGGGCATGGGCGTAGTCGCGATTCCGTGGCACTGGGGTGAGCGAGGTCTGTCGACCGGCTCCCGTGCCAACGACCTATGCATCGACGCGGGTGACGCGAACACCGTCATCCCCGAGTCGAAGGCATGTCTCTGTCGTCTCGAGAAGATGTAGGGAGGTGTGAACAATGACTGTGATGGCGATTCTCCAAGAGGTAGACAAGTGCATGAGATGCAATGGGTGCGTCACCGCGTGCAAGCGTGAGTGGCAGATGAAGAACCCTACCAGCATCAACGATGTGAAGCCGCGACGCGCGGTCGTGAACCCTCGGTCGCGTCTTGCGATCAAGAGCCTCAAGCGTGGCGACATGGGCCCGTTCGTCCGGTATGCCTGCTGGCACTGCCCCGACCCGCCCTGCGCGTATGAGTGCCCTTTGGGTGCCATCCGCAAGGAGCCCACGGGTGCCATCAGCGTGGACAACGCAAAGTGCAACCCCAACGTGTGCAGCACCGGCACCGGCCCCAAGCCGTGTGAGATCGGCTGCCAGCGTGGCGGTTACCCGAAGGTCGGCGTCGTCTACGAGAGCGGTCCGTATGCCGGTCAGCTCAAGATGAACAAGTGCACGCTGTGCACCGGACGCGCCGGCGCCGATGGCGTCGTCGATCCAAGCACCGCGCTGCCGACCCGCCAGAGCAAGGACGGCTCGGGCAACTGGGTCAGCTCACTTCCGCTTCCCAGCGGCGGTACGCTGCCCAACCCGACGGTCCCCGAACTCGCTCACGAGCCGGCATGCGTTTCTTCGTGCCCGGCCAAGGCGATGCGGTGGGACAGCAAGGCCAACATCCTCGCGTACCTGAACGACTCGTCCAACGGATACAAGTTGGCCAACGGTACGCAGAACTGGATAGGCAACGGTGCGATGTACTGGGCAAGCAAGAAGGTCTTGCTCACTCCTCCGAAAGCCGACCCGTTCATCGAGGACCACATAGCTCCCATGGCGAGCAGCATGCTCTCCGGCGGTCGGCTCGTGGTCCCCACGATCCTCCTTGGCGGTCTGGCAGCTTTGTCCGCCCGCAAGGAAAGCGTAAAGTCCGAAGAAGCAGCAGCGATCGCCGAGGAGGTGTAACCCAACATGAGAATCAGCAAGCTCTCACTCGCAGTACTCCTCGTCCTCGCGGTGGCTCTCGCGGTGCCTAGCGTCGCTATGGCCAACTTCGCGATCCACGGCAACTACGTTGCGGACACCGATGCGTGCGCCGGTTGTCACCGTGCGCACACCTCGGTCTCCACGATCACGTGGACCGACTCGACCGTTGCGCAGGAGCAGCACTCCGCACTCCTCGTCACCTCGGCGACCGAGATGTGGCAGTTCTGCTACGCATGCCACGATGCGACGAGCCAGGGTGCCGACACCAACGTCCAGCAGGGCATCTACGAGGGCACCCTCTACGGTACCCAAGGTGAGTGCTCAACGGCGGCGGTTTCGAAGAGCTGGGCGGTGTGCCCGTTACTTCGACGCACATGTACAAGGGTTCGTCGTGGGGTGCCTACGGAGGCGGCTACGCCGGCACCGGCAGCACCTTCGCGGCCGACTACAGCGACGCCGGTCAGGGCCCCAACGCGTTCATGAATGGTACGGGCAACTCCATCAGGATGGACTGCGCGACCTGCCATGACCCGCACGGCAGCCCGAACTACCGCGTGCTCAAGACCGTCGTCAACGGCAACCCCGTCGGCGAGTATGCGCCGAGCGGCAATCCGGCGGACCCGGATCCTGACGGTTTCGTCTCATCGGTCGAGCCCGGCTGGCCGGTCAACGGCTTCCGGCTGCACACCGCCTACCCTGCCTACACGCCGAACTACACCACGGCGATGTATGCCAAGGGTTACGACATGACGGACGCTACGCTGGCTAACGGCGCTACCGGCCGGAACTTCAACAAAGGCATGAGCGGCTGGTGCGCTGGCTGCCACAACACCTACCTTGGCCCGGTCGGGACCTTCACCAAGACCAACAGTCTTGGTATCTCGAGCAGCTACCGTAGTGTGGCGAGCACGTACAACGCCGGTGACGGTATGGGTCTTGAGCTTCGCCACAAGCACCCGATCAACGTCGAGTTGGACTCGTACAACGGTCCCGACAAGGCGAACATGATCATCACCGGTCAGATCCTTCCCCTCGCTCACGATATCGACGAGCAGGGCGCGCCCACACCGGACGCGCAGGACTGGATCGAGTGCCTGACCTGCCACCGTGCCCACGGTACCGCGGCTGACATGACCGGCTACGCGTCGAACGCCGGCGCCGAGACGGTCTTGGATGTCGATGGCATCGCGCGCAACACCTTCCCGGCCCAGAACGCGGTTCCGTCGGCGCTCCTGCGCCACGACAACCGTGGTGTCTGCGAGAGGTGTCACAACAAGTAGGAGTTGGAACGCGCGTGTGCCGGCGCGCTTCTGCTACCGTGGAGGGGTCGGGGACTTGTCCCCGGCCCCTCCCGCGTAGCCGTCACCACCTGCGGATTCATCGCCGACGCGGTCGCCCCGCGGCCGCTTGTAGGGAGCCGAGTTGCCGTTCCGCCCACCAGAGCGTTCGTTGCCGCAATCGTCGCACTCGCGGGGGCTTCGGGCTCCTTCGTCCTGACGACGGCGGTCATGGACACGCTGCCCGACAGCGTCGTGGTGGGGCTCTCGGTAGTCGTGGCCTTTCTTGCGGCTGCCGCGCTGTTTGGCCGAGGAGCACTGCCAGCCATCAGGTCAGCCGAGAAGGGCTTCGTGCTCTGGGCTGCGATCGCAGGTGTACTCGCGTTCTGGGCGGCGCCGCTTCTCGTGCTCTCGCAGCGCGCAAGCGACGCGCCGTCGGGTGCGGAGTCGCTCTTCTTCACCACGACGGCGTGGGGGGTCATCTGCGTGCTCGTCGCCTCCGCCGTGTCGCTCGAGCGCCCCGCCGTCACCGCAGTGGCTGGTGCGGTCGCTGCACTCGCGGGAGCCGCGGGGCTGCTCGCCAGCTGGGAGCGCCCGAGCTCGTTCTCGCCATTCGCGAAGTTCCCGGCCCGTGAAGCGCTGATGCTGCTGGCTGGGCTCATGTTCGCGGCCGGGCTGCTGGTGTTGGCCGGAATCGTCCGTCGGCTGGGTGCGCGTACCACCGCAGTAGTGGCGCTGGGTGGTGCTGCAGCAATCGGGCTCGTGGTTGCTGCGGTTCCCGCGATCAGCGCAGGGCTGGCCTCCGGGCCGCTGCTCTCGACCGTCTACCTCGGCGTCACGACAGCGCTCTTCGCAGTCGGGTTGCTGCTGGTTGTCGAGGACGCCGGGATGTCGCGCGCATCGATCGCGCTTCTCGGCGCGCCCGTTGCCGTGACCCTGCTCTCGCTCGTCGAACGCGTTACGGGCGTCTACGGTCCCAACCCGATGCACGTTCCCGGAGTGGCCGGTGGCGCGCTCGCGATGCTGGCCGCGTTGGCGGTCGTCTGGCTTGCAGCCGCTTGGCCGGAGGAGTGCTCGCCCAGTAGCCACCGGCATCGCCCGGCTACCGCTGCTCTTGGGCGCGGCTGCACTTGCTCTCTCCACAGTGGCGCTCTTCACGGCCGCGCTCACCGCCCGCGCGCAAGGCGGTCTCGAAGGCGGCTTCGACGCCACTTGGGCGATGTTCGGCTACGAGGCCGCAGCGAGTTGGCTCGTCTTCGCCGCAGCGGGACTCGCTTGGCGGCCGCGTTTCTGGCTGTGCAGACGGCCCGCGCGAGGGACTGGGTGCCTTCGGCCGCTGCGGCTCTCGTGTGCGCGGTCGCATCGGTACCGCTTGCGGGCACCACCCTGGCGACGTGGAACCGCTGGGTGCCGGCCGACGTCCAGCAGACGTACGGCACCGAGTACTCCACCCTCACTATCGCAGGCCGCCTCGACGTGGTGCGGCTGGTCGCGATGGCGCTCGCCGTGGCGGCGGTAGTCGCGCTCGCGGTGGTTGCCGGCCGGAAGGCCCGGCGGGACACGACTGAGCCGCCTCCGGTCGAGTCGGGCGCACCTGCGGTCGGCGCCGCGCAGGAGGGGACGCTGTGAGACGCACGGGCACCCTCATCGTCGCAGTGGCTCTGGTAGCGGCTCTTGCTTCGGGCTGCCAGCACACAGTGCAGGTGCAGACCGGCACGCGGGTCGTCGACGAGCAGGGGCGGGTCGTCTCGGAAGAAGATCAAGACGGTCTCTGTGCCACAAGGCGAGGCGGGCAAGTACCGCGTTGTCACCGTGACCCAGGAGTCGAGACTCACCGGGCTCTACGACGAGGCGCAGCGCGCGATCGCCGCAGGCGACCTGGCGACGGCCGAGGCGAAGCTCGCCGAGCTCCTGAGCATCTCGAAGCCGTACAGAAAGGCCCAGGAGCAGCTCGACTCGATCAGGGCCGGCAAGAAGGTCGTGGCCGACACCGGCGCGAGCGGCGGCGACGGCGGTTCCGGCGGCGGATCATCGGGTGGCTCCACCAAGCCGCCGCCCTCGACGGAGCCCACGGCGGCGCCCACCGGACTGGCGCGCTGGACGCCCGACGCGCTCAGCGGTTTCTCGGCGGGCAAGGTGCAGCTCGATCCGCTCTCGGTGTCTCGGCAGTACACGGACGCGAAAGGCTGCTCTTGCGCAGCTCGTCATCTACGCCGAGCAGTTCCGCTCGGCGGCCGAGGCGCGAAGCAGCTCGCGACTTCAGGTCAAGCAGCGCTACCCCGAGAGCTCCGACAGCGTGAAGGTCAACGGGCGGACCGTCTACTTCGGCACCGACGGGCGGTCGTTTGCAGCGGCCGGCTTCACCGACGGCGCCGTGATGGTGGCGATCGAGGGGCTCCCGGAGTCGGGCAAGCCTTCCGGCCTCAAGGGCCGGCTGATGGGCATCGTCGAGCAGCTGCGGTAGCCTAGCGGCGCCACGATCAGACTCTGGAAACGGCTACGCTCGCGTTCGCTTGACCACACGAATTAGACGGATTAGTCTAATCCGTGTGGGGGTCACTTCCAGCAAGCGCCGATGGACAGGTGAGATGCTGTGGCTAGCACGAGACGAGAAGACATCATCGACGCGGCGATGGCCATCTTCAACGATCGCGGCACTCGTTCGGTGACGACCCACCACATCGCCGAGGCGATGGGCATCAGCCCGGGCAATCTCTACTACTACTTCGGCAGCAAAGAGGCGATCCTGCTAGCGATCTACGAGCGGGCGATTGCGGAGTACAACGAGTTCTGGCGAGAAGCGGCAGCCGTCACGCCCGACCCGCTCACGATGCTGTGCATGCTCGACGCCATCTTCGCGCATCAGTGGAAGTACCGATGCCTCCAGCGCGAGTTTCCCGTGCTCGTGCGCGAGTACGGGCTAATTGCCGAGCGGTACCGAGAGATGCAGCAGCGGCGAGTCTCGTTCTACCGCTACATCTGCACGCAGTGGGTCGACAGCGGCCACCTCCGTCCGATGTCGCCCCAGGAGCTCGACGACCTGGTGGCAGCGACGTGGCTGGTGGGCGAGTCGTGGCTGGGTTATCTCGAGGCCATGGGCAAGGGCGCCGACGAGATCGAAGTGCGCCGGGGCGCGCGGCTCGTCTACACGCTGCTCCGACCGTACCTGGCCGAGCAGACCATTCGGCTCATCGAGGCGAGTTGGGCTTCGTAGCGCGCGCGGTTTGGGAAGCGGTACCGGGAGGGGGCGGCATGGACGGGAATGGAGCGCGGCCGGTGCAGCATGAGCTCGACGGGCTGGCGGTCCACGAGATCGGTCATGGTGACCCTGTGCTGCTCGTCCCGTACTGGCACGCGTTCACGACCTCGCCGATGGCCGAGGGACCTCTCGCGGAGATGCTTGTCTCGATCGGGCGGCGCGTCATCACCTTCGACCCACCCGGCGCCTACGGATCGAGTCGTCGGCCCACGATGGAGGTCGCCGAGATGGTCGGGTGTGCCCTCGAGGCGCTGGACGCGGTAGGGGTCGCGGGCTCGGTCGATGTCGTTGGGCACAGTGCCGGAGCGTACTGTGCAGCGGTGCTCGCATGCGAACACTCTGAGCGGGTAGGACGGCTTGCACTCGTGTCACCGACCGGTGTCGGCGATCCCTCGAAGCTTCGCGCGCTGCCGTGGGGGCCGCTCGACTCACGATTCTGGCGCTTCTATCGGCTGGCGATCCCCGTCTACGGGGGTCGGGCGAGTGCCGCCCAGCACAAGGCCGTCTACGACTTGCTCGTTCCGGCGCTGCACGCCCGCTCGTCGAAGTGCCCGGGGCTGACGTTGGCTCCGGGAGCCGGGGATGCACCCGCGCCGCCGCGTGCAGCCATGATCCGCGATGTTCCGCCGCTGAAGCGCCGGGAACTCAACGAGATCGGATGCCCCGTGCTGGTCGCTTCGGGCACGTGCGACCCCATCGTGCCGCTACCGCTCGCCGAGAAGGTCGTCGCCTGGTTGCCCGATGCGCGCCTTGAGGTTCTCGAGGGCTGTGGGCACTATCCGCAACACGAGATGCCCAAGGACCTGGCGCGCGCGCTCTCGGGATTCCTCGCCTAGCCGGCCCACTCCAGCACCTGCAGGGCGCGAAGCGTGAGCCACTTGCTCGGCTTGCCCTTCGCCTCGACGTTCGCGCGCATCTTGCCGTTGAAGCTGTTGCGCATCGTCCAGCGCATCTGCTCGTCGGCGGCCGAGCGAACCACCTCGATCGCGGGCTGGTACTCGGCACGCGGCTTCTCACCCACGCCCATCAGCGCCGCGAGCCCCTCGAGCGCGTCCGAGTTGTACGACAGCGGGAACCCGAATCGCATCCACCCCGGCTTGTCGCCGTAGGTGAGCGGGGAGTGCTCGGCGACGAAGCGCTCGCGTCCGGCGGCGCGCTGGGAGCTGGGCAGCGGCCAGACCTCGGCTTGGAACTGCTTGAACTCCTCGGGAAGCGAGCGGTACACCTCCTTGCTGCGCAGTGCCTCGACGCACGCGTCTTTGAGCGCTGCGGTGCCCTCCGGCCACAGCTCGCGCGGCACTTCGCCGAGGAACAGCAGCACCTTGGGCGCCAGCATGTGGCAGTAGCCGTTGAGGGTGTAGGGCTGCATGTCCGAGCAGCCCAGGAAGCCGAGGCGCTCGTAGCCCGCCGCGATCGAGCGCACGGCCTCGACGATCCGCTCGTCGCTCGCCCATCCCATGCGTGCGAGTCCGCGGCCTACGTTCGCCGTGAGACAGGGCATGTGGTATGCGGCCTTCGGGTTCGCGCTCCAACTGCCGTCTGGCTTCTGCCGCGAGAACGCGTAGTCGGCGGCGCGCTGCACGCGCTCGTCCGCGCCGTCGGCCCAAAGCTCGCCCAGGAACACGATCTGCCAAAGCGAGCCGCCGTACTTCTGATAGTCGCGTGCGGGTTCGTCCCACGAGCCGTCTGCTCGCTGCTGGCCCAGGATCTCATCGATCGGAGCGTACGAGTTGCGGCGCGCCCAGAGCTTCTCGGCGGCAGCGTCGTCGGGCTCGCCGAGCAACGTGCGACGCGTCAGCACGGAGACAGCCGGGTTCTCGGGCTCGAGCAGCCACTCGAGGGTCTCGGCGGGGACCTCGCTCAGGATGCGCGCTGTTGTGGCAGGCATCGCGCTCACCTCCCAACGGTCTGTACCCGCGAGCGCCCACGTGTCAGCTATCCTATGCGAGTCCCCGATCACGCCCACTGCTCGGAGCCGCCGTGTTCATCCTCGAAGAGCCCTACGTCTCCGACCTGCTGGCCGAGACCGTCGCCGAGCTCGGCCTGCCTGTGCTCGACACGCCGATGGCGCGTCGCAGCCTCACGGGCGACCGCGCGATGCGGCTGCTCGGCGACGCCGAGTTCGCAGCCGCTGCGGCCCGGCCTGAGGCGCGGATGTACTCGAACTCCGAGAACGCGATCGGCTGGATCGCCGAGCACATGGCCGGTACCGACTTGCCGCGGATGGTGGGGCTGTTCAAGGACAAGGTGGCGTTTCGCGAGATGGTCGCCGACATCTACCCCGACTACCGATTCTGCGGCCTGAGCACCGAGGAGCTGCGCGCCTTCGACCCGAGAGCCCTTCGCGCGCCGTTCGTGGTCAAGCCGGCGGTCGGCTTCTTCAGCATGGGCGTGCACGTGGTCGACTCGGCCGAGGCGTGGCCCGGCGTGGTCGACGAGATCGAGCGCGAGGTGAAGGCGTTCGCGGCGATCTACCCGGACCAGGTGCTCGGACTCGATCGCTTCGTGGTCGAGGAGGTCATCGAAGGCGAGGAGTTCGCGGTCGACGCGTACTTCGACGAGCGCGGCCGCCCGGTGCTGGTCAACGTCTACGCGCACCTGTTCGCCTCGGCAGACGACGTGAGCGATCGCGTCTACCTGACCAATACCGAGACGGTGGAGCGCCTCGGTCCGCCCGCGATGGCACTGCTTGCCGAGCTGGGTCAGCGGGCCAGACTGCATGACTTCCCGGTACACGCCGAGCTGCGCATCGACACGAGCGGGCATGTCGCGCCGATCGAGATCAACCCGATGCGTTTCGGCGGATGGTGTGCGACCGACCTCGCTCACTTCGCGTACGGGGTGAACCCCTACCGCTGTTACCTGCGCGGCGAATGCCCTGACTGGGCGCGAATCTCGGAGGCCTCGGCCGGTCGGACCACGGCGCTCATCGTCGCCGACCTGCCCAGCTCGGTCGACCTGAAGGCGATCGAGTCGGTCGACTACGAGCGGTTCGGGGCGCGCTTCAGCCGAGTGCTGGACCTGCGGCCCACCGACTTCAGCCGCTACCCGGTCTTCGCGTTCACGTTCGTCGAGGTGCCCTCGAGCGACCTCTCGGAGCTGCACGCTATCCTCGGCTGCGATCTGCGAGAGTACCTGCGCATGCGGTAGCAGTGTCGGGCGGTAGCGCCGCTCCCGACGCTGTTGGCGCGGGCCCCCCGGTGTGTCCGCGCATCTTGGTCATCTCGCGCTCGATGCGCGCCTCGTTGGGCTCCTTGTTGCCGGCGAACACGGCGAGGCCGTGGAATGCCAGCCCGACGCCCCAGCCGAACAGCGTCCAGATCGGCCAGTAGCCAGCGCCCGGCGTCACGATCGCCCACTGCAAGAACAGCGCGGCGTTCACGATGATGTAGACGCCAAGGTGAACGAAGAAGCCGCGGCGCGCCTGCAAGCGCTCGACGGCCTCAGCACGAAGCTCCTCGTCCGTAGCCATCACGGACCACCTCCCTAGGTAGGAGCCGATAGTTTTGTATACCCTGCTCGCCTGAGAGCGCGCGACCGCTCGTGGGTTCGCGACGCGACGCTCGCTCCTGGGCCGTTGCGAAGGGCGCTACTGCGCGCAGTCGGAGTAGCGCAGCTGCGCGATCGTCGCCGCGATGCCTGCCGACGAAAGTGAGCGCCAGCACGACGTAGCTGCCTGCAGGCAGGGCGTCCACCGGGTTGCTCACCATGCCGATAAGCAGGGGCACGATCGACCACGGGAACCACTCTGCCCAGCCGGTCTTGCCGAGCAGGTTACCCAGCGCCAGCATCACCAGCGCGAAGGCGATGGGCGCGACGTTACCCCTCGCCAGCACCGCGATCCACGCGACCACCGGTGCGAGCAGGAAAGAGATCGCAGCCGCAAGCAGCGCGTTCGAGACCCCACCCAGCGCAATCGATGCCGAGAAGCCCGGCAGGCCCAGTGCGAACCCGAGCGCGAAGGACTCGGCGAGCACTGCGGCCACGAGCACGGCCCACCAAGCCGCCGCGACCACGAGCTTCGCGACCACGAACCAGTGCCGACCCACCGGAAGGGTGAGCATGACCTTGGCGGTCGCGTCGTCGTACTCGCGGCCAAACAGGTATGCGACGATGAACGCGAGCACAAGCATGCCGCCGATCCCCACGATCAGCGTGAGCATGTACATGAACGACGGCCACGTCGCCTCGATGCCCGAGAGGTCGGCCTTGGTGCCGAGAAGCCCCAGCTGGGCGGCACGATCGGGCTCACTCACGATCCACATGAACAGCGCGATACCCAGCGGGGCCATCGACAGCGCCGCGAGCGTTCCCCAGGTGACCTTGGAGCGGCGCAACTTCGCGAACTCGGTTGCGATCACGGTGGCGAGCATCAGACGTCACCGCCCGTGACGTGCTCTAGGTGCGAGTCGCCCGTGCGCCACAGGAAGTAGCGCTCCAGATCCATCGTGAGCAGCGCTTCTTCGCGCTCGGCGTCGGTGAGCGATTCGCGTGCGAAGGAGCGCGCCTTCTCGGCAAGCTCGGTGCGCGACGACTCCTCGATCAGCCGGCCGTCGTGCACGATACCGATCCGATCGGCCAGGTGCGCGACCTCGGCGAGGATATGGCTCGACATGAACACCGTGACGCCCTTGTCGCTGGCGAGCGAGCGCAACAGCTCGCGCACCTCGACGATGCCTGCGGGGTCGAGCCCGTTGGCCGGCTCGTCGAGGATGAGCACCTCGGGCGCGTGGAGCAGCGCACGGCCAAGGGAGAGGCGCTGCTTGTTGCCCAGCGACAGCTTGCCCACCGGTCGCTCGGCGTACTCGGTCAGGCGCAACCGCTCGATCGTGTCGGCGACGGCAGATCGCGGTGAGCGGGTGAGGCGCTGCGCGATCTCGAGGTTCTCGCGGACGGTGAGGTTGGGGTAGGCACTCGACGACTCCACAAGGCTGCCGATGCGACCCAGCACCCGCGTTTGGCCGGGTCCGATCCGCCTGCCCAGTACGCTCGACATCGCCGCCGCTCGGCCGGATCAGCCCCAGCAGCATCCGGATGGTGGTGGTCTTCCCCGCGCCGTTGCGGCCGAGGAAGCCGTAGATCTCTCCCTCGCGCACGTCGAGCGCGAGACCGTCGACGGCGGTGAGATTCCCGTAGCGCTTCGTGAGGGCTCGGGTGGCGATGACGGTCTGTGCAGCCACCTGGGCGGCCTCTCGGGAGCGCGCACGGGCGACAGGGCCACGATACGCCTTCCCGGCTGGCCGCGGCGAGCGGTTGTCGGCCACGCTTCGCCGTGCTCGGTCGCGGCGTGTGGCACACTGCGGTCAGGACGCTAGCTCGAAACTTCCATCTGCAACTCACGGAGGGATTGACGCGTGGCCCACTGGACGCCGGCCGACATCACGGACCTCGCCGGGCGGGTCGCCGTGGTCACAGGGGCGAACTGCGGGCTTGGCTACGAGACAGCCAAGGCGCTCGCCGAGCACGGCGCTGCCGTGGTCATGGCCTGCCGCAGCGAAGACCGATGCCGAGAAGCGACAGTTCGACTGGTGGCCGCCGCACCGTCCGCTCAGAT
>CAVSCA010000005.1:0-236045 GCA_963726325.1 uncultured Actinomycetes bacterium
CTAGGACTGCGGCGTGCACCTGTGCCACCGATGCGGTCGCGAGGGGCGTTTCGTCGATCGACGCGTACAGTGATGCCACCGGCGCGCCCAGACTCGCCTCGACCACGGGCGCGAGCCGCGAGAAGGGCACAGGCGCTACTCGGTCGCACAGCCGCTCCATCTCGCTGGCGAGCTCGTCGCCGAACTCATCGGGGCGCACCGAGATCATCTGCCCGAGCTTGATGAACGCTCCACCCAGCTCCTCGAAGGCGCGTCGCCACTCGACGGCGAACGCGGCGCGCCGGGACTGCGCTGGCGTGAGGCCGAATCGCGATCGGACTACCCCTCTCACCCCCGCAGCGAGCAATGCGCGCGTGATGTACGCCGAACGCGCGGACACTGAGATCACGCCCCTCGGGGGCTGACGTGCACCGCGATGGCATCGAGCGTCGTCTGCATCTGGTCCATACGTCCGCGCAACTCGGCCACCTCGAAGCGGACCTCATCCAGCGCTTCGTCGCGCGGACTCGCGACTTCCTCGGCCTTTCCCGAGGCGATCTGGGCCTTGAGGCGCGCCTTCTCCTCAGCGACCATCGCCATGAAGCCGTCCGTGAAGGCGTCGGGACCCCCCGACATTCCCTCTCCGGCAACGGCGCGGCCGCGCTCGACTGACTGCACCATCAGATCGTCTGCTTGATCGTGCGTGAACATCCATAGCGCGAAGAACTTCATGGGATCGAAGTCTGCCACCTCAACCGCCCCCTTGGATCGACGCGCGCGGCCGTGTGTCGCGCCTCGTCGACTAGTATTACGCAATACGTAATAGTCTGCAAGACGTACTACACCTACGCTGCCGGGAGAGGGCCGTAGCATGGACCGTTCCCGCCAAGCGCCCGAGTTGGCCAGCGCCCGGAAACCAAGGAAGCCGCCCTTCTGGGGCGGCTCCTTGCGGTTGCGACTGTCCGGGACCGGCTCTAGCGGGGCATCTCGAACCCGTACTCCTTGAGCACCGACTTCGGGAACTCGAAGCGAACAGTCATGAGCGGGTCGACAACCTGGCAGAACTTGAGGTTGCCGATGAGGCTCATCAGCATGGCCGCATCGTTGAGCGGCATCTTCGCGACGGCCGTCAGGAAGTCGAGCATCCGATGGATGGCGATGTCCTTCGCCTCATCGACGGTCTCGGCTGAGGCGATCACCGCGACGAGGTCGTCGTTCTCGAGAAACGGCGTGGGGAGCGCGTCGATCTGCACAACGTCGGCCTTGATGCGGGCGTAGCCCGGGGTCTCGGCGCCACAGATGACGACCTCGCCATCCCCCATCGCCGCGTGCATGTCTCCGCAGCCGAAGAGCGCTCCGTCGACGCCCACCGTCAGATAGAGGCTCGCGCCCTCGACGATGAGGTTGCAGTCCATGTTGCCGCCATGCCCGCCGGGCGTGCTGTTGGGAACCTCGCCCTCGGCAGGGGCCACACCGATGACGCCGAGCATGGGCTTCTGCGGCACGGTCACCTTGCCCTTGAAGACGACCGAGTCGGCGGTGTGCTCGAGAATCGTCGTCTCCATCTCGGTGATCCTGTCGCCCATCGTGCCCACGTTGGGCACCGCGACCATCACCGAGGGACCGGTGGCCCTGACTTCGAGCAGTTCGATGCGCAGCAGGTCGCCGGGCTTGGTGCCTTCGATGAAGACAGGCCCGGTGGCCGGGTTGGTGATGCTCCAGTCGAGCGTCTCGAGCGTGTCAGCCGACGTCTTGAGCTGACCGCTGAAGCAGTCGTGCGTTTGCAGCACGAACTCGTCGCCCTGGTTCACTCGGATCGCAGGCGCCACGTCGGGCGCGAATGCGAAGAACGCCTTGTCTCGGGTCAGCTCAACTGCCACGATCGGACCTCCCTGGTCTCGGTCACGCTTGCTCGGCCTGGGGCTCCTCGGGAACCTCAAGCGGCTTGCTCTTCTTCTTCAACCACGGCAGGACGACCTCTCGGCCACCCACGATGCCGGCCGGCCGCCAGATCAGGATGATGATCAGCAGCATGCCGAGCACCACTTCGGTGAGTCCGTAGACCTCGAAGTTGATCACGCCGGAGTTGTTGAGATAGCCCTCGAACTGACGGAGGACCTCGCGCAGAGTGGTGATGATGACTGCGCCGAACGTGGCACCGCTGACGGTCCCAGCTCCGCCGATGATGAGCATGCTCAGCAGCACGAACGCCTCACCTACGTAGAACGACTTGGGCGAGAACGACGTGATGTAGTGGGCCCACAGACCGCCGCCCACCCCGCCGATGAACGTGCTCAGCACGAACGTGAAGTAGCGCACCGCCACGACGCTCACGCCGACCGACTTCGCCGCGTGTCGATCGTCGCGCGTCGCACGCAACCGCAGGCCGAGCGAGGACTCGCGGAAGAAGTGGGCTATCAGCAGCGTGATACAGGCTGCGAAGGCCGCTATGTAGATGGTCGTGTATTGCTGGACGCCGAAGAACGTACGCGGGCCGTTCGTGACGTTGTCCCACTGCGTCATCACCACATGGATGACGATCAACGTCGCGAACAGGGTGATGACGCCCACCGCATCCGAGAGCCTCATGAGCGGCCAAGCGATGATCGCGGCGAGCAGCGCCGCGACGAGGCCGCCAACGATCACCGCGGGCAGCACCGGCATCTGCAGCTTCACGAGCGCCGGATACATGTTCGGCACGCCCATCTGCTTGACGAGCGGCGCCGTGGAAAGAATCGATGCCGCATAGGCGCCGATACCGACGAACCCCACGTACGTCCAGTTGAGGATGCCCGAGTTGCCCATGAACATCTGCAAACCGAGCACGAGCACGAGCGCCACGCAGAAGTACGTGTAGATTCCGACGTACACGAAGGGCGCGAACACGTTGACCAGCGCCGCAACCACGAGCAGCACGACGATGAAGATCCAGATGGTCACGCGCTCCGGGGTGCCCATGAAGAACGATCGAATGGCACTCATCCGACACGCTCCTCACTGTACCTGCCGCGTACCAGACCCTCCGGTCGCAGCAGCAGGAACAGAACGACGACGCCGAACATGAACGCGTCGCGATAGCTGATCATCGAGGCGGGCAACATGATGCTCAGCAGGTTGAACAGCAGCCCGTAGACGAAGCCGCCCACCACCGCGCCGAGCAGCGAGTTCATGCCGCCGATGACGGTAGCGATGAAGGCGATGAGCAGCGGGCCGAACCCGATCAACGGATCGACCGATGCCGAGCGGCTGACCCAGAAGATCGAGACCACTCCGGCAAGCGCGCCGCTGATGATGAAGGCCACCGAGATCACGAGGTTCGCGGGCACTCCCATCAGGCGCGTGGTCGTGAACTTGTCGGCAGCAGCGCGCATCGCGATGCCGAGCACCGTGTACTTCATCAGCAGCGTGAGCGAAGCGAGCAGGACCGCGGTAACGATGATGACCAGCACGTTGCGCAGCGGAACGGTCGCACCGAACAGGGTCACCGACGCGTTCATGTAGTCGGGCAACGGCACTGCTCTCGCTCTGCGGCGAGACGAACAGCAGGGCGGCGTTTTGCAGCAGCACGCTCACCGCGAAAGAGGTGATGAGCAGGGCGTTCATCGAGCGCGTGCGCACTGGCCTGAAGGCGACAAGCTCGGTCAGGTAGCTCGTCAGCGCGGCGAGCGCCACGGAGATCAGCATGATGAGCCAGAACGGCATGTTGGTGAACGTACCGAGCACGTAGAGCGCATAGCCGGCTGCCATCACGTACTCGCCGTAGGCGAAGTTGACGAGCTTGAGGATTCCGTAGACGAAGACGAGCCCCAGCGCCATCAGGGCGTAGAGGCTTCCCAGGCTGATCGTGTTGATCGCGAACTCGGCATTCATCTAGACCGTCACCTCCGTCTCCGGGTGACCGCCGCCGAAGTAGACCGAGGCGATGTCGAGTTCGCTCTCGAGTTGCTTCGGCGTTCCGGCGAACTGGACGTTAGCCGGTCTGGAGCACGTAGACACGGTCTGCGACCTCCAAGCGCGCGCTCGGCGTTCTGCTCGACGAGCAGCACCGTGACACCGCGATCACGCAGGCGCCCGATGAGCTCGAAGATCGTGTCGGTCATCGTCGGGGACAGGCCCAGCGACGGCTCGTCGAGCATCAGCAGCTTGGGGTGGCTCATCAGCGAGCGCGCGATGGCGAGCATCTGCTGCTCGCCGCCGGAAAGCAGGCCTCCGGCCTGGTTGAACCGCTCCTTCAGAATGGGGAACAGCTCGAACATCTCCTCGAGATCCTTGTTGTAGCGAGTGCGCTCGTACGACGAGAACGCCCCCAGGCGCAGGTTCTCTGCGACCGTCAGGCCCGAGAAGATCTCGCGTCCCTCGGGGGTGAGCGAGATGCCCCTCTTGAGGATCGACTCCGGCGTCTTGCCGGTGATCTCCTCGCCGAGGAAGGTCACCGATCCTTGCGACGGTTTGACGACACCGCAGATGGACTTCAACGTGGTGGACTTGCCGGCGCCGTTGGAGCCCAGGAGCGCGACGAGTTCGCCTTCGTTCACCTCGATGGAAACACCGTGCAGTGCGGTGATGGCCCCGTACGAGGCCCTCAGGTCTTTGACGGTAAGCATCGGGTCCTTCCCCTACGCCGCGCCGCCGAGGTATGCGCTCACAACCTCCGGGTTGGCGCGCACCTCCTCGGGCGTGCCGTGTGCGATCGTCCGGCCGTAGTTGAGCACGTGCAGGGTGGAGCAGAGGTTCATCATCAGCCGCATGTCGTGATCGACGATGAGCATTCCGACGCCGCGGCGCTCCGGGATGTCGAGAAGCATCCACAGCAAGTGGTCGCTCTCCTCCTCGTTGAGCCCTGCCGCGGGTTCGTCGAGCAGCAGGAACTTGGGCTTCGTGACAAGCGCGCGGGCAATCTCGAGCCGGCGCTGGTGGCCGAAGGGCACCTCGCTCGCCAGCCGGTCATCCCACTCGGCAAGCTCCATCTCCTCGAGCAGGCGACCGGCATCCCGAACAGCGTCATGCCGCGACTGCCCGACGCCCATGCCGGCGACCGCGACGTTCTCGAGAACCGTGAGTTCGCCGAACAGGCGGATCGTCTGGAAGGTACGCGCCAGTCCCGCTCGCGCGACCCTGTGGGGCGGCTTGCCGGTCGTCTCGACGTCGTCCACGTACACGGTGCCGCTCGTGGCCGGAAGAAGGCCCGTGACGACGTTGATCAGGGTCGTCTTGCCCGACCCGTTCGGGCCGATCAGGCCGAAGATCTCGCCCGTGGCCAAGCCAAAGCTGACGTCGTCGACAGCCTTCAGACCCGCAAACGACTTGCACAGACCTTGCAGCTCAAGAGTGCTGCGATTGCCGTGTCCTGCTTCCATGGGATTCTCCGCACCGCAAGTGAACTGATGACTGCGACCCGCGCGCTCGGCGCAATCAGGGGAGAGCCATTGCCGCCTCTCCCCTGATGCGCTTCGCGTCTTGTTCGCAAGGAAAGCAGGGCTAGGGCTTCGGGAGCTTCTCGGGGGTTCTCCACTCCATGAATTCGTTCTTGCCGCCTTGGATCTGGACCAGCGCGGCAGCCTTGTTCGGCTCATGGCCGGAAGCAGCGTCGGACCAGTCTAGCTCGCCGGTCAAGAGGTCGAACTTGCCGTCCTCCATCGCCTTGGCCACCTTGGCGCCGTCGGTCGAGCCGGCAGCTTCCATCGCTTGCGCGAGAACCATCACCACGTCGTAGCCGGGCATGATCCAGACAGCGTCCGGGGCCTTGCTTGAACTTCGCTTCGTAGGACTTCGCGAACTCGGTGTACTTGGGGTTCGCCTCGGCGGAGAGGTAGCCGTGTGTGTCGAAGTAGACTTCGTTGCCGTACTGGGCACCGAGCGCCTCGAACAGCGCGGGGTCATCGTAGGAGTCGCCGCCCATGATCGGAACGTCGATGCCGCTCTCGCGCAGCGTGCGGACGATCAGCGCGAGATCGGGCATGTACGACGACACGTAGATCATGTCGGGCTGCTCAGGCAGGGCCTTGATGCGCGCAAGCTGCGCGGAGACGTCTGCCTGGCCCTGCGTGTACGAGTCCTCGAAGACGACCTTGCCGCCCAACTCCTCGTAGCGGGCGATGAAGTAGCGGCTCAGGCTCTTGGTGTAGTCGATGAAGTCGTCGGTGATGACGTACGCGGTCTTGAGCCCCTTGGTGTTGTAGGCGAACTCAGCGGTCGCAGCACCCATCGTGGTGTTCCACATCGACATGGTGAACTGCTTGTCGCCCAAAGCCGCCGAGCCATACAGCGGCGAGGACGCGCACGGCGAGATGCCGACGATTCCGGCCTTCTGGGCCTCGCGGCTTGCCGGACCGCCGAAGTCGAAGTCGCTCGGCGCGATGATGGCAGCCGCGCCCTTGTCGATCATCTGCTTGGCGACGTTGCCCACCGTCACCGGATCGCTCTTGCCATCCATGTTCAGGAGCTCGACCTGCTTGCCGAGAATGCCGCCCTTCGCGTTGAGCTCATCGACGGCGAGTTGCGCACCGCGCAGCGAAGGCTCGTCGAGCGGGGCCTGGATGCCGGTCTGGCAAAGGGCAGCGCCGATGATGATCTTCTCGCCATCACCGGTGCCGGTGCTGGCGGTCTCCTGGGCTCGGCAGCCGACGACCAGCGTTGATGCGAGCGCTGCGATGAGCACGAGCGCCAGAAGTGCCGATGTTCTTGTGCGCTTCATAGAATCCCCTCGATCTGATTGAGAGCCGTACGTAGAGGTTCACTGCCACTCGCCGCAAGATCAGCTGGTCGCCCTCCCTTCCCCTTGCTCAAGGCGCGCATTGCCGGGCGCCGCCTCGATGCAAGTGAGTGTAGCGCCGCGCCGCTCGTTCGCGCCAGCGAGGCGCGCCCACACTAGACATGTACGATCACGCCTTCGCGGGCTCTGGACACCACAACGATCGCGCGGACCGCAGGCACTCGGCCGCGCCCTGCGCCAGACTCATCCGGCACGACTGCGAGCGAGCCCTACCGTAATCATCCGGCACGAGCTGTTTCCTGCGCGTTAATCGACCGCAGAAGAGGTCGCATCTGGGGTACGCTTCATGCACCGAGACGAAGGGATAGCGCATGACTCGAAACGCACACTCAAGCACCAACGGCCCGGCTGCGATCGGTCCCTACTCGCACGGCGTGTGGGCCGGCGACCTGCTGTACCTCTCCGGTCAAACCCCGATCGACCCCGCGACCGGCCAACTCGTCGAGGGCGGCGTCGCCGAGCAGACCGAGCAGGTCTTCCGCAATCTCGAGGCGGTCGTCGCCGACGCCGGCCTGTCGATGGACGACGTCGTGAAGTGCAACGTCTTCCTCACCAGCATGGGCGACTTCCCCGAGATGAACGCGCGTCTACGGCGCGCACTTCTCGGCGCCGTACCCCGCTCGCTCGACCGTGGCCGTAGCGGGCCTGCCGCTCGGCGCGCGCGTCGAGATCGAGCTGGTGGCCAAGCGTCCGTAGGGAGGGCCGACGAGTGGAACGCAACGAGCTTCTGCCGGTTTCGATCGTGGCGCGCGACCTCGACGACGCCTGGTTCCAGGTCATCGACGCGATCATGACGCACGGCTACCGCTACCCGGTCGAACGCGGCAGCTACGAGGGGACCGACCGCATCGAGCTCGACTTCGCGACGATCTACGTGAAGGACCCGGGAAGCGGCCCTCTCCTGCCGATCATCCCCGACGGCCTAGGTATCCCGCCGCTCGCCGATGAGAACTACGTGATGTGCGAGTACTTCCCGGGCTACCTGCTCTCGGACAAGCTCGCAGACAACGAGGAGTACACCTACGGTCAGCGCATCATGTGGCCGGTGACCGACGACCTTCTCGGCCTGACGCTCCCGCAGATCGAATGGGCGATCAAGATCCTCAAGGAGTCGGGCGGCAACACCAACCAGGCGACCATCGAGATCGGGCGCCCCGAGGACATCACCGTTCACGACAACGCCGGCGTCGGCTACGACCCGCCGTGCATGCGCCTCATCGACTGCCGCGTGCGCTACGGCAAGCTGCACCTCGTGGTCTACTTCCGCAGCTGGGACGCGTGGGGCGGGTTCCCCGTGAACATGGCCGGCTTCGAACTGCTCAAGCAGTGGATGGCCGATCAGATCGGCGTGGGTTCGGGGAGCCTCATCGGCGTGTCGAAGGGGCTCCACCTCTACGGGCACGTCGAGGAGATCGCCAAGATCCGCACGCACAAGGGGTAGGCCGGGCGGGCGCGACGTCACTTCCCGTCGAGCGGGTCGGGAAGCTCGATACCCATGGCCCGCTCGAGGTACCCATACGCCACCGGCAGGAGTGGCCCGTTGACGCCTTCGGGGTCGACGATGTCGTGGCCCAGGCCCGCCGAATCCGGGATCACAACGGACTCGAACGACTGTCCCGCATGAGTCTGCGGGCGGTGTCGGTGTTGTACGGGGCGTCGATGTCGGGGTCGTGCTCGTTGACGACGAGCGTCAGCGAGCCCGCGGGCGGTCCGTCCTTCGCGCGGGTATCCCGCAACCAGCGTCCGATCGTGAGGTACTGCATCATCGCGTTCACGGACCCCCGCGGATACACGTTGGGGTCGACGAGCTGCCGCTTGGGCGACCCCTTCAGGACCGGGTCCCACCACCGCCACATGTTGCGAAGCAGGCCCGCGGACGACAGCCTGCCGAGCGGCCGCATCTGCCACACGGGAACGCTGCGCGGGTGCAGGAACGGCGAGATTGCTACCGCGCGCGTGACCTCGGGTCTCTCGGCGAGCGACCATATGGTGAGCGCGCCACCGCCCGACAGGCCGACAACGGTCACCTCGTCGCCGAGTCCCGCCGCAACGTCCACGGCGTCGTCGGCGTAGTCGCGAAGCCCGTGGCCGTGATCCGGTTCTGCGCGGGCGTGAGGTAGTCGGCGTACCCGTGCATGGGTGCCCGCGGGACCCAGACGTTGTAGCCAGCATCGAAGTACCCCTGGGCGATCCGGCTGAACTGCTTGGGACCGACGTGTAGCCGTGCAGGATCAACACGGCCTTGTCGGTTCGCGCCCCATGCAGCAAGGCGATGCTTCGGCCGCGCTCGGCGATTCCAGGAGCCGCGTCGGCCTTCTGCACTGCTCGGACTCGCGCGACTCCCTCTGCGTAGTCTGCGGCCGGATTCGGCGTCGCGGACAGATCAGGGTCGCCGAAGGGACCGAAGAGCCACAGTGCGGCCAACGCGATCACTCCCGCGACTACCGCCGCCGCTATAGCGAGCCACCGCTTCACACTCGACGCCCCCTCGCGCGAATGCGTACCGACCCACTTTGACTGTACCCACGGGCGCGGCCTCGGCGCCTTCTAAGCACTCGCGAAGACCCCCACTGGTACACTAATCGTCCATGTCTCTTCGGCGAACAAAGGGCTTCGCGATCGCGGCAGCGGTCGCGGCATTGGTGATCGGGCTGTCGGCGGCACCCGCGCTGGCGGCGCCTTCCGCTGCGCAGACTGCCTCCGATCGGGCGCAGGTCGAGCGCGCGATCCGGCGGCTCGAGTCGGCGCGCGCACGCTCCGAGCTGATCACCGCGCGTGCTCGAGCAGGCATCGGCCGGGCTCGACCGCGTGCTTGCCGAGGCGGAGCAGGCGCAGGCCAGGCTCAGCTCCCGAACGCGCATGATGTACCGCTCGGGCGACACCAACTTCGTCTCCGTGTTGCTCGGCGCTGCCACGTACCAGGAGTTCGCGTCGCGCTGGCAGCTGCTGACCCGCATGAGCAGACAGGACGCCGAGGACCTGCGCGCACTTGCCGTTGCCCGCGCCCAAGCCGAGCGCTCGGCCAAGTCGCTCCTCAGCCTCCAAGCTCAGCAGGCGCGCTCCGTCGACTCGATAGCACGCGAAGTTGCCCGCGCACGCAAGGAACTCGCGCGCAGCCAGGCCGCACTCGCCGCCTACTCGGCGCGAAGCGCAGCGCCAGCGAAGCGACCTCCCTCTCGGCCGAAGCGCGACTCGAACCAGCAGCTCAGCGGCTCGGGCGCGTGGAAGACCGCGGTCGCGTCTCACTACGGGCGCAACTTCACCGGACGCGGCGCGAGCGGAGAGCGAATCGGGCCCTACTCGATGATGGTGGCGCATAAGACCCTGCCCTTCGGCACGCTCGTCGAGTTCGAGTACAACGGGAAGCGCGCGGTCGCACGCGTGGCCGACCGCGGTCCTTTCTCGGCGGGCAGGACGTTCGACCTGGGGCCGGGCGTAGTGCGCGTGCTGGACTTCAACGGCGTGCACGAAGTGCGGTACCGCATCATCAAGCGCTGATCCCGACAGGAGCACCTGCATGAGCGACCCCGCACGAGCGATCGATACTTCGCTGTTCGACATGGCGACCTCGCCCGCCGAGGACTTCTACCGCTACGTCAACGGCGGGTGGCTCGACAACAACCCCGTCCCGCCCCAGTACAGCTCGTGGGGCGCCTTCCACGAAGTGAACGAGCGAAACCAAGAGCTGCTGCACCGGCTGCTCGAACAGGCCGCCGAGAAGGAGGCGCCGGCCGGGACGGTCAGGCGCAAGGTGGGCGACTACTTCGCCGCCGCGATGGACGAGGGTGCGATCGCGGCCGCCGGCGTAGAGCCACTCTCGGAGTACCTGGAGCGCATCGACGCCATCACGTCGGTCGCCGACATCCACGAGCTGAACCCGAACCTGATGCGGATGGGCGTGGGGGCCTTCCACTCGCTGGGCATCGCGCCGGACTTCGAGGATGCCGCCGCTTACCTCGTCTACGTGGGCCAGGGCGGGCTGGGGCTGCCCGAGCGCGACTACTACACCCGCGACGACGAACGATCGGTGGCTCTACGCGAGGCGTACACCGCGCACGTGACGAACCAGCTGAGCAACCTCGGACGCGACGCGACAGAGGCGCGCGAGGCGGCCGAGCAGATCGTCGCGTTCGAGACGAGACTCGCTGAAGCGTCATATACCGCCGAGCAGATGCGCGACGTCCAGCTCACGATGAACCGCCGCGACGTCGCCTCGCTCGACGAGCTCATGCCCGGTTTCGGCCTGTCGTCGTACGTAGTGCGACTGGGGGTCACCTCCCCCACCGTCAACGTCGACAACAGCGGCTTCTTCGAGGCGTTGGAGTCAGCGCTTGCAGAAACGCCGCTCGACACAGTGCGTGACTATCTGCGATGGCACCTTGTGAGCACGTTCGCCTCGTCGCTCGGCCCCGCCTTCGAGAACGAAGCGTTCGCCTTCTACGGAAAGACGCTCGGCGGGCAGAAGGAGCTCAGGCCGCGGTGGAAGCGTGTGCTCGACGCGGCGACCAACGACATCGGGGAGCTCGTCGCTCAGCTCTACGTCGAAGAGGCGTTCCCGGAGCACGCCAAGGAGCGCTGCGAGCGGATGGTCGACCACCTGCTCTCTGCGATGGGCGAGGCGATTCGCGGCGCGGAGTGGATGGGCGAGGCTACTAAGGCGTACGCACTCGAGAAGCTCGCCGGCTTCGGGTACAAGATCGGCTACCCCGACCAATGGCGGGACTACTCGGCGCTTGCCATCGAGCGCGGCCCTCACGTCGCGAACCGCATGCGTGCAGCTGCCTTCGAGTACGACCGCGAGATCGGTCGACTCGGCGAACCTGTCGACAAGGCCGAGTGGGCGATGCCCGCGCACCAGGTCAACGCCTACTACCACCCCCTGCTCAACGAGGTCGTCTTCCCGGCCGGCATCCTTCAGCCGCCGTTCTTCTACGCCGAGGCCGACGACGCCGTGAACTTCGGGGCGATAGGCGCGGTCATCGGCCACGAGATCACGCACGGTTTCGACGACCAGGGCAGCCGCTTCGACGCGAACGGCGCCCTGCGGGATTGGTGGACCGAGGAGGACCGGGCCGAGTTCGACCGTCGAGCGCAGGTACTGGTCGAGCAGTTCGAGGGCTACGCCGTCGACGACGACCTGCACGTCAACGGCCGGCTCACGCTGGGTGAGAACATCGCGGACCTCGGGGGGCTGAAGATCGCGTACGACGCGCTGCGCGAGACGCGCGACGCAGACGCGCCGCTCGTCGACGCCTTGACGCCCGAACAGCGCTTCTTCTTGTCGTGGGCGCGGGTGTGGCGCACGAACTACACCGCCGAGTACCTGCGGCTCATCGTCAACGTCGACCCGCACTCGCCTGCGCACTTCCGCGTCAACGGTCCACTCGGCAACATGCCGGCGTTTGCCGAGGCGTTCGGGTGGCCGAGGGCTCGCCGATGGTGCGCCCGGCCGAGACACGCGCGCACATCTGGTAGGTGACCCGAGCAGAACAAGGAGTGCCCGCGTTGCATGATTCGCTGTTCGACATACTCGGACCCGTGATGATCGGCCCGTCCTCGAGCCACACGGCGGGAGCCGTGCGGCTGGGACTTCTCACGCGCGCACTCGCCGGCGGCACGCCGCAGTTCGCCTCGATAGTCCTGCACGGCTCTTTCGCGGCCACCGGGACCGGGCACGGCACCGACCTCGCGCTCGTCGCCGGGCTGCTGGGCATGTGCCCGGATGATTCCGCGATAGTCGACGCCTTCGAAGCCGCCGAGCGCGAGGGCATGCGAGTGCAGATCTCCCACGGGGACCTGGGCAACGTGCATCCGAACTCGGCGCGCCTTGAAGTCGAACGCGATGGCGACGTACTCGTGGTCGAGGGTGCGTCAGTGGGCGGCGCTCAGGTCTGCTTGACCCGCATCGGCGAGTTCGAGGTCGAGGCGAGCGGTCGCCTTCCGCTGCTCCTGGTCGAGCACGCCGACCGACCGGGGGAGGTGGCTCGAGTAAGCTCGATCATCGCCGAGGACGGAGCCAACATCGCCGAGATGCGCGTGTCACGAACGCGGCGCGGCGCCGAAGCGCTCATGCTCATCGAGACCGACACCCCGCTCAGCGACAGCGCCCTTGCGGTGATCGCCGAAGGGTCGGGCGTGACGCGCGTGCGGCGCGTGCCCTCCGTCTAGCGAAGGGATACCCATGGCGTACGAGTCGTTCGCCCAGCTCACGACCCACGCGCGCGCTGAAGGCTCGATTGCAGCAGCGGCGATTGCCCGCGAGGCGCTTGAGAGCGCAGAGGCGCCTGAGGCGGTCCGCCGTCGCATGTCCGAGCGGCTCGAGGTCATGCGCGAGGCCGCGCAGCGGGGGCTCTCGGGCGAACCACGGTCGCGCTCCGGGCTCGTGGGTGGCGACGCTGCTCGCGTGGCTGCATCCAGCGACGGACCCGTGGGCGGCGTATTCGCCCGCGCCATCGCGATCGCGCTCGCGGTCTCAGAGTCGAACGCGGCGATGGGCCGAGTGGTCGCGGCGCCGACCGGTGGCGCCTCCGGCGTGCTGCCCGGCGTGCTGCTCGCCATCGCCGAGGAACGCGAAGTATCCGACGACGTGCTCGTCGACGCGCTCTTCACCGCTGCGGCGCTCGGCGCGGTGATGTCCGCGCGCACCTCGCTTTCGGGCGCCGCCGCAGGCTGTCAGGCGGAGGTGGGTGCGGCGGCGGCGATGGCGGCCGGCGCAGCCACCGAACTGCTCGGCGGATCGGCCGAGCAGTCGGGGCATGCGGCCTCGCTCGCTCTGCAGGGGCTGATGGGGCTGGTGTGTGATCCGGTGGGCGGCCTCGTCGAGGTGCCGTGCGTCGCGCGCAATGCGACCGCAGTGGGAGTCGCGCTGTCTGCTGCGGAGATGTCGCTTGCCGGCGTCGAGTTCCCGATTCCCTTCGACCAGGTCGCCGACGCGCTCGCAAGTGTCGGCCGTGCACTACCGGCGACTCTGCGCGAGACCGCGCTTGGCGGACTCGCGGTGACACCCGCCGCAGAGAGTCTGACGCGGTAGAGTCGCCGTGTGCGGCCCAGGGACGACTACACTGCGATTAGTGGGAACGCCGGCACGACACGCACGACTGAAGGCAGGGGACAAGACGTCATGCCCTACATCCCATGGTGGAAGAGGGGTGTGATCTACGAGATCCCGGTCGCGAGCTTCGCCGACTCGGACGGCGACGGCATGGGCGACTTGCGCGGCATCATCGACAGGCTCGACTACCTCAACGGCACGGCCGAGTCCCTGGGCGTCGACGCTATCTGGCTCACGCCCGCAAACGCATCCCCAATGCGCGACTTCGGCTATGACGTGCGCGATTACTACGCCATAGATGAACGCTTCGGGACGATGGCCGACTTCGACGAGCTTCTGAGCGCCTGCCACGGGCGAGGTGTGAAGCTCATGACAGACCTGGTGCTCAACCACACCTCGGAGGAGCACCCCTGGTTCGTGGAGTCGCGCAGCTCGAGGGAGAACCCGAAGCGGGACTGGTACGTGTGGCGCGACGGCCGGGCGCCGGGCAAGCCGCCGAACCGTTGGGTGTCGGTGGCCGAGGGCAGTCCGTGGCAGTACGACTCGGCTACCGACCAGTACTACTACCACGCCTTTCTCGACTTCCAGCCCGATCTCAACTGGCGCAATCCCGAGGTCCGGCGAGAGATGCTGGACGTGCTGCGGTTCTGGCTCGACAAGGGTGTCGACGGGTTTCGGCTCGACTTGGTCAACTTCCTGTACGAGGACGAACTGCTGCGCGACAACCCTCGCAGACTCGGCCGCCGACCGTACTTCTGGCAGCGCCACATCTACGACCGCTCGAGGCCCGAGAGTCTCGAAGCCGCAAGCGACCTGCGGCGGCTTGCGGACTCCTACCCGGACCGCGCTCTGATGGGCGAGGTCTGCACCGACGAGCGCGACGACGCCGTGGCGTACCTCGGCGACGGCAGCGATACGCTCCACCTGTCGTTCTATCTCGACTTCGCCAGAGTCAGGTGGGGCGCGGAGCGCTTCCGCGAGTCGGTGGGGTGGCTGGAGGAGCACATCCCCGCCGAGGGGTGGCCATGCTACTACCTCAACAATCACGACATGTCGCGTACCTTCACCCGCCTCGGCGGCGGTCGTTTCGCCGAGGCCCGGGCGAAGGTGGCCGCGGCGATGCTCCTCACGCTGAGAGGGACTCCCATCATCTACGCCGGCGAGGAGATCGGCATGCCGATGAGCAAGGTGCCTCGGCGGGTGATGAAGGACCCGCTCGGCACTAAGTACTGGCCGCTGTCGCAGGGCAGAGACGGCGCGCGCACCCCCATGCAGTGGGACGCGACGCCCAACGCCGGATTCACCTCCGGCGAGCCGTGGCTTCCCGTAGACCCCTGCTTCACGAACAGGAACGTCGAGCGCCAGTCGGACGACCCCGACTCGCTGCTGACCTGGTATCGGCGTTTGATCCGGCTGCGCGCCGAGAAGCCGGCGCTTCACGCAGGCGACTACCGTGCCATCGATGAGGTTCCGCGCGGTGTCTACGCATACGTGCGGCAGTTCGAGGACGAGAAGCTCGCCATCGCGCTGAACTTCACATCCAGGGCCGTCGCCCTTCCCGAGCGCCTGAGCGGCTCGGCCGCCGAGCGGTGGACGAGAGTGCTGTCGTCACATGACGAAGAGGCGGGATCGGCGCGCGGCGGAGCAGGGAGACTGCGGCCGCACGAAGTCCTCATCCTCGAGGCCGGCGCCTGAACCGGGGCGGCTCCTCGGGTGCGGCCTGGGTGGGTATGCGGCCGAGCGCTCCTACGGCTCCAGCCCGTGGGCGGGAAACACCGCGGCGCGCGTCTGCCCGATCGTCTCGGCGGTCGCCGAGAGCACCTTCTCGGCGGTATCGGCCGGTAGGGTGAAGGAGTCGCGCTCGCCCATGCTTGTGGGCGCCTCGACTCCGAGCAGCGAGCGGGTCGCCACGCGCCAGTCCTCGGGCACCTCGTCGCCGAGCTGCACGCCGCCAAGCTCGGCAAGCACGCCGGCCCACGCCAGCGGTACCACTTCGACCGCATGGTATCCGCCGCCACCCAGCGCCACCAGGCGGCCCGCGCACAGCTCGTCGGCTAACGAGATCGTCTTGCGTACGAGCGAGCGGTACCCTCGCAGAGTCATGCCGAGTTCCGTTTGCGGGTCGGCGTGATGCGCGTCGACTCCCACCTGCGCCACCACGATGTCGGGACGGAATGCCCGAGCGAGCGGGACTACCACCTGTTCGAACGCCAGATCAAAGCACTCGTCTGTCGCAAGACTGGGAAGCGGCACATTGGCCGAGAAGCCCTCGCCACTGCCATAGCCCACCTCACCGGGAAAGCCGGTTCCCGGGAAGGCGTACAGGCCGCTTTCGTGGATAGAGATCGTGAGTACCCGGCTCGATCCCGCGAACGCCTCCTGAACTCCGTCCCCGTGATGGGCATCGATATCGAGGTAGAGTACGCGCAGATCCGGGTCGTTCTCGAGCGCGACGGCGATAGCGACCGCAGCGTCGTTGTAGATCGAGAAGCCGGCGGCGCGGGCCTTGTGCGCGTGGTGCATGCCCCCGGCGATCGAAAGCGCGCGCACGCGGCTGCCCGACAGGACCTCGCTCATGGCGAGAATCGATCCCCCGCAGGTGAGTGCCGCGATCTCATGCATGCCGGGATAGACGGGGTTGTCCTCGGTCCCCAAACCCATGTGCGGCCGGAAGTCCGACGCCCAGTCCCCGGCGTGACGCACTGCCTCGATGTAGCCGGCCGAGTGTACGAGCCGCAACTGGTCTTCACTGGCTTCGGTGGGCGCCAGCACGCTACCCGAGCCGAGTAGTCCGAGTGAGTCCATGAGGCTCGCGGCCAGAACGAGGCGAATCGGGTTCAGCGGGTGTCCGTCGCCCAGGTCGTAGTCGGCCAGGCGCGGGTCCCATACCAGTGCAGCTTGGCTCACGCTCGCCTCCCCGATCCTCCATCACATGCTCGGCCGACCTCGCCCATTGTGCCTGAGATGCGTGAGGTTTGTGAGACCAGGTGTCCACACCAGCGCCCAAGGTGTCCGGCCGGGGAATATAGTGAGCTTCGGAGGTGCTCCACGTGCGAAGAATGATGGATGCGAAAACGGTCGCTCTGATCGGCGCCACAGAGGCCGAGGGGGCGGTAGGCAGCATCCTCATGGAGAACCTGCTGGGCTCGCGGGGCGTGACGGTGTTTCCCGTCAACCCCAACCACGACACCGTCCGTGGTCTCGAGTCCCTGCCGAACATCGCCAGCGCGCCGGATCCCGTCGATCTGGCCGTCATCGCCACCCCCGCCCCAACCGTGCCCGGCGTCGTGCGCGAGTGCGCGGAGGCCGGCGTCCAGGGGTGCGTGGTCGTGTCTGCGGGCTTCGGCGAAACGGGCGCCGAGGGCCTCGCGCTCGAGAACCAGATCCGCGAAGCGCTTCGGGGCTCGCGGATGCGCGTGCTCGGCCCCAACTGCCTGGGCTTCCTGAGGCCGGGCGCGGGGTTGAACGCCTCACTGCTCACGACGCAGCCGGCGGCCGGCAACATCGCGCTGATCTCGCAAAGCGCGGCGATCGGCACGGCGATGCTCGACTGGGCCGTAAGCGCACACGTGGGATTCTCCTTCTTCGCCTCGATGGGCGGGATGGTCGACGTGGGCTTCGCCGATCTCATCGACTTCCTGGGCCAGGACCGATACACCCGCAGCATCCTGATCTACATGGAGAACGTGGGCGACGCACGGCGCTTCATGAGCGCCGCCCGCGGCTTCGCTCGCAGCAAGCCGATCATCGTGCTCAAGCCGGGAAGAACGGCCGAGAGCGCGCGGGCCGCGCTGACACACACCGGCTCGTGGACGGGCGATGACGAGGTGTACGACGCCGCGTTCAAGCGCGCCGGCGCCCTGCGGGTCGAGGAGGTGGCCGACCTCTTCCACGCGGCGGAGGTGCTCGACTCACGCCGGCTTCCTTCCGGCCCGACGGTCGCAGTCGTCACCAACGCCGGGGGACTGGGGCTGATGGCGCGAGCGTCTCTGCTCGAGCACGGCGGCCGGCTTGCCGCTCTCTCGCGGCCCACGATGGACCTGCTCGATGAGGCGTTGCCCCCCTACTGGAACCACGACAACCCGGTCGACGTGCTCGGAGACGCGACGAGCGAGCGATTCGCCCTCGCGGCGAGCGCGTGTCTGGGCGATCCCGATGTCAACGGCCTGATCGTCATGTGCGCCCCGCAAGGCAACGCACGCCCCGACGAGATGGCCGCTCGGGTCATCGAGTTGGCGAAAGCGCAGCGCAAGCCGGTGATCGCGGTGCTGATGGGTGGCGAGAACGTCGCGACTGCACGAGACATGTTCAAGAGCGCCGACGTGCCGTGCCACAACACGCCGGAAGACGCTGTCCGCGCGTACATGAACATGTACGAGTACACGCGAAACCTCGAGCTTCTTTACGAGACACCTGCCGAGCTGCCCATCGACGTCGCGCCACCCAAGCAGAACCTCAAGGCGATGCTGCGCAGGGCGGAGCGCACCGGAATCGCGATGCTGACCGAGGAGGAGTCGAAGCGGTTCATCTCCACCTACGGGTTCCCCGTCGCCGAGCAAAGGACCGTGGGCAGTGTCGATGAGGCACTGGTCGCGGCCGACGAACTGGGCTACCCCACGGCGCTCAAGGTGGTCGCACCCCAGATCACGCACAAGTCCGAGGTGGGTGGGGTCGAACTCGGCGTGTGCTCGCCCGCGGACCTGAGGGTGGCGTACGAGCGCTTGCTGTCAAACGTGAAGGCGGGCTCGCCGAGCGCGGCCATCGAGGGCGTCTCGGTCGAGCGGATGGTACGCAAGGTCGACTACGAGCTGATACTCGGGATGAAGAAGGACGGGCAGTTCGGTTCGGTGATCGTGTTCGGGGCAGGCGGAGTCGCGGCAGAGGGTCTGGGGGACTTCGCCGTGGGCCTGCCCCCGCTCAACCAGACGCTCGCACGCCGGATGATGGAGGAGACCCGCATCTACCGGCGGATCTCAGGACGAGTCCGACGAGGCCGCTGCGCTCACGGGCCAACTCGAGGAGCTGCTCACCGTTCTGTCGAACATCGTCGTCGACTTCCCCGAGATCGCCCAGATCACCATCAATCCGGTCGTCATCTCCGAGGGGCAGGCGTGCGCGGTCGATGCGCGCATCATCCTGGACACGGACGCCTTGCGAGGGCGACTCGCCGCATGCCCACTTGGTGATCACGCCCTACCCCACCCGCTACATCAGCCCGTGGCAGCTCACCGATGGAACCGAAGTGATGCTCCGGCCGATACGGCCCGAGGACGAGCCGCTCATTCGCGAACTGCTCGCGACCGTCTCTGACGCGACTCTGCGCGACCGCTTTCTGAGCAACATCGCCAGCATCACCCACGACATGTTGGTGCGGCTGACCAACATCGACTACGACCGGGAGATAGCGATCGTCGCCGAGCTGAACCGCGACGGCGAGCGGCGCATCATCGGAGCGAGCCGGCTGACCAGCGAGGCGGATCGTAGCAGCGGCGAGTTCGCGGTGATGGTGCACGACGAGTTCCAGGGACGCGGCCTTGGCTCGAAGCTGATGGACACGATCATCGGCATAGCGCAGGAGAAGAAGTTCACCGAGGTGACCGGCTACATCAACGCTTCGAATCACCGCATGCTGCGGGTGGCGTCGTCGCTTGGCTTCGTCATCGGGGAGACCAGCGATTCGGTGACCACCGTGCGGCTGACGCTGGAGTAGCGCCGGGGCTCACGGCGCCGAGACCTACACAAGATCCGCAGGGCGCCGTTCAGGCGGGGCAACGAGACTCCTACCGCTCATCCCCGCGCAACCGACACGAGCGGCGCGAACTCCTGCGTCCGGTCGGCATGACGCAGGGCGTCCAGGTATGCCTCTCGCGCCGAGCCGGGCGCGCCAAGGTCTTCGGCCCCCCAAGTGAAGAAGGGTTCCCCGAGCAGGAACACCAGCAGATCGGCCGCGAGCCGGGCATGCCGACCGTTGCCGTTGGGGAACGGGTGGATCAGCACGAGACGGTGATGGAATCGCACCGCAAGCTCATCCGGCGTCCAGGGCAGCCTGTCGCGATCTTGTGTCTGGACGGATACGTCAGCCAACAGATCGCGTAACTGCGTTGAGATGTGGGGCCAGTCGGCGCCGATGTTGGTGTTGTGGCGCCTGTACTCCCCCGCCCACTTCCAGACCTCATCGAACATCCGCCGGTGTAGGTTCCTCATGAGGTTCTCGGACAGGAGGGCGGCCAGCGAGTGAGGGCCACCTTTCGATTCAGCCCACAGTAGCGCCTTAACGATGTTGGCGTGCTCGGCGGCGTTCAAGTCGCCCCGTGTCGCCAGCCAGGTTGGAATCAAGCCAGCTGAGATCCTCTTCGTCCAGGGGCGTCGCGCCATCGGGCTCCTCGAACGGGTCCGGCGTGATCATCGGTTCGAATCCCCTCGCGACCATAGGCGACCGGAGTCCAGAATCGCTTGGAGCTGTGTTTCAACTGCGGATGAGGCCATCTCACTTGCCTGGTCTTCCAGCGCCATGGTCTGCCGGCTTCGGCTCATCTGCTCTCTGAGCACCCAACGTGCCTGTTGTAAAACGGTCCGCTCGAGACTCTCGTTCGGAACGAATGCGTATACGAGCGTGCAGTTCATCGCCTCCGCAGCACGCCGGAGAGTGGACAAGCGGATCCCGCCGCTGACTTCAGTCTCCTCCATGGCGCGAACAGAAGCGCCGCTGATGCCCATCCTGCCAGCCAGGTCCGCTGCAGTCATACCGAGCGCGTCTCGTATAGCCCGGATCCAGCCCAACCGAGGCACAGCAAACCGTGACACTGGACCCAGGGCAACGAGTCTCCGGTCCAGCGCCTCTCGTGCCTGTCGTGCGTTCTTCCGGGAAACCATCAGCAAGTTCTCTCTCTATTTAGTGAATTGTTATAGAGAGCATACTCCCTATTATGACTACGTCAATAGCGACTATTCTCGCTATTCTTGCCTGAGGTCGGGGCTCACCGCACCGAGACCCGCCTAGGCGACTTCGGGACTGCGCGAAGCAGTGCGAGTCATCTCGAAGATCCCGCACCCGTACCTGCACCCGAAGCTGCGCTCAACATCGGCGGCGGTCATTGGGACATCGTCGTGCAGGTCCCCCCGATCGTCCACGTAGGAGAACCTGTCGAGGGCGAACCAGGGTTGGGTGCACTCGAGGACGTGCGCTACCGAGAAGACGCGATGGGCGTTGAACTCGATGCGCTGCGGGCCGATGGGCACCGACAGGTAGAGCTTCCCTCCGCCTCGCAGCAAGCGCGTCAGGTTGTCGAGTCCTCGAAGGTAGCCGTCGTAGTCGACGGGATCACCGTATCTGCCAAGCCCGAAGTGCTCCAGCGCGTGCAGGCACGACAGGGAGTCACAGCACTCGACGAGCGTGTCAGGCAGTCGCCCCATCAGATCCGCGCGCACGAAACTGATAGTGGGTGTAGCGCTCGTAAGCGGCCGGATGTCGACGACATCGATCTGCCTGAATACGGCAACGTGCGCCACGAAGCCGTCGACTCTGGATCCGACGTCGACATGGCGATCGGGCTCGGCCGCGTAGATACGTTGTGCGACCAGCAGGTCCTGGTGGAAGTACTGCCCTCGGGCCGTGCCGCTGTTCGAGACGTTGTCGCCGAAGCACGGGTAGTTCGCTCTTATCGGGAAGTCGGCCCGCCCCGCGGCCGCCGCCTGGCTCCTGAGCGTTTCGAGGTCGTGACGGTACGGGCGAATGCCTTTCAGCGCGTGACCCATCATCCGCAGGTCGATGCCGAGAAGCGGCAGTATCCGCCGAGCGCGCTTCTGAAATCGCTTCACGTGAGTCCTTCCGGGACAGGCCCTGGGGTGAGTCGTTCAGGCGTTGCGGAGCGCGGCGTCGATGGTAGTACCCGAATCTCGAGCAAGCCCGATGGCAGACGACTCGCTAGACCAGCGCATAGTACGCCCGAGTATATGCGCGCGATTCAGGAGGGGGCAACGGCACCACGACCGCTGCGGAGCTGCGGGAGCACAGCGCTAGCCAGGCTGCGGCGCTTGCTCGGCCACCCCGCCGGCCGCAAGAGCCCAGCCGACCGCGACGGGGACCAGGCTGAGGGCGACCGGAACAACGAGGATCGCCCAGTAGCCCATGAGCTGCCCGGTATCGAGCACGCCGCCGTTGCCGACGACAAGGAAGCCCGCGAGCGGAAGGGCGGTCACTGCGGTCAGGAATGCTCCGACCCTGCCGCTCGCGCCGCCAGACGATGACGGCCCCCAGGATCCCTGCGGCTATCAGAGCGGGAAGCAGCCAAGGCTTTGCCCCGAACGGCCCCTCGAAGAACCGCAACGTCGCGACGAAATGCCCCCATCCGCCTCGAAGCCACAGGCTGCCGCTGCCCGCTCGACGTGCGCCCGGCAACTGCGACAACGTGCGCCGCATACGCTGCGGCGAAGCCCGCAATCCCCACGAGCCAAGGCCACGCTTCGCGCCAGCGCCGGCCGCGTCGGGAGCAGCACGGTGCTGGCGAGCGCAAACAGCATCGGGTAGATGAGTATCTCCCTGAACAGCGCGCCGAGCAGGCAAGCCGCGACCGCCGCCCAGAGCAAGCCGCGCGAGTCACGGAGTATCGAGGCCACCAGCAGCGCGATCCCGAGCATGGTGAACGGCATCGCCCAGGCATCGACGAAGGTCACGTACGTCGTCGTAGCAAGGTACAGGAACGCCGGGGCGACGATGATCGGCGCGAGAACGGCAACGCCGGGACGAGTCAGCTCCTCAGCCAGGACGAACGACGACACCACCGCGATCGCCGCCAATGGCAGGAACGCCAAGCGGCAAGTCCTCCGGCGCGCGGCACCGCTCGCCACAGGTAGTAGATGGTCGGAAGGCGGTAGCCCACCACACCGGGCGGGGGCTGGTTGCCTCGATTCGGGTCTGCTCGGAAGATCGCGAGCACCGAATCGTAGTAGGGCTTCCCCTCGCTGACGTCGTGATACAGCTGCAGGTAGACCTTGTAGTCCTCCCAGGTGTCCCCCAGGGTCGGCCGCACGGAAAGCACCTTGTCCAAGCGGTTCGCCCACGGCCCCGACGGCTCCGGACTTCAGAGCTGCGGTCGAGCCCCAGAGCGCGCCGAGAAGAACCGCAAGCACCAGCAAGCGCGCCTATCCACTCGGCGCGCGCCGGTCGGGCGTCTGGGTCAGAAGCCAGGCGGTCAGAGCCGCTGCCGCAGCCCGCCAAGACCGCGACGAAAGCGGCCGCGCCGATCGGCGAGCCGGCCGCCGGCGAGGCGCCGGTCACCAAGCGAAGGATACAGCAGGCGCGCCCGAGCGCACACCCCACAGCGCTCCCCACGCCCGCGAGCGAGCCATGCCGCACGAGTCGCCAACGCGGTGGCCCCGCCGATCAGGAGCGCAGCAAGCGGCGTGATCAACCAGAAGGGCTGCATGGCAATGAGCCCAAAGGAGACGACAAGATAGACCAGGAGTGACACTCCTGCGGCAGCGATCGCGGGAAGCAGCGGGACTCTGGACACCGCGCTCGCTCGAAGCGCCCGCCGTCGCCCGCGCACCGCTCTTCTTTGACGAACGCTTGCCGATCCACGCGTCACGACCGGGTGTCCTCATCTCGCACGCCGGCGAGGCGGCGAGTCCGCATGGGCGGCGACGTACTCGCCGTACCAGGCCATCGCGGCAAGCGCGCGTACCGCGGCGACCGGCGAGTAGAGAATGACCGGTTCGTGACGCGTGGCGCTTGGGAAGGTCGCGGCCTCGAGCGGGCGCAGGGGGACGTTGATGATCGGCTTGCCGGTGCTCGCCATGAGCTCGGTCACGCGCTCGAGGAAGGCGACCTCGGCGGCGTTGAAGCTGCCGCGGCCGGGTCCGCCCGGCACTCCGGCGGCCGCCGGATCATCCGACATCCAGCCCGTTGACGGGCTGCGGAGGATGCCCAGAACGACGACGGCGTCCACCGTCTCGCTCTCGGCGAGCATCGTCAGTGTGCTGGCCGCGAGGTCGGGTCCGACAGCCGCCACGAGGTCGACGGGATTGCTGCGGCACCAGTAGCCGGGCAGGAGCTCGTCCAGAGCGGCGAGGACGGTGGGCCCGAGCACGGCCAACTCGAGGTCGTTGCGGGCCAGCTCGTCTGCCGCCAGCACGCCCCACCCTCCACCGAGCGTCATGATGGCCACGCGACGGCCCGCCGGCAACGGGAGCGCGGAGAGACACAGCGCCAAGTCGAGGCTCTCGTCAGGGCCCGTACGCACGAGGCAACCGGTCTGACGCGTCGCGGCCAGGAAGACATCAGTGGAACCCGCCATGGCGCCGGTGTGCGACGCGGCGGCCCGGCGGCCATAATCCGTCATCCCGCCGGGCAGAACCACAACGGGCTTCTTGCGCGTGATGCGGCGCAAGACGTCGATGAAGCGGCGACCGTCGCCGACCTCTTCGAGGTAGACGAGTACGGCTGCGGTCTCTGGGTCGTCTCCAAGGGCTTCCAGCACATCGAGCGCGGTCGTACTGGCCTGGTTGCCCACCGTCACGTACTTGTCGATACCGACGCCGCGCCGCTCGGCCCTGGTGACGAGCTGCACTCCGATGTTGCCGGACTGGGAGATGATGCTTAGGCCCCC
The DNA here is from genome assembly GCA_963726325.1 of uncultured Actinomycetes bacterium. Taxonomy (GTDB): domain Bacteria; phylum Actinomycetota; class Coriobacteriia; order Anaerosomatales; family PHET01; genus CAVPCY01. The sequence continues at coordinate 24,410 of CAVSCA010000005.1, forward strand.
GGGTTGCGGCCGCAACTCCAGGAAGCCGACGGCGTGGAGCCGGCTGTGCGTCGCGAGCAGGCCCATGCAGTTGGGGCCGATGAGCGTGACCCCGCAGTCCCGGGCCGTCTTGACCAGCTCCGCCTCAGCGGCGGCCCCCGTCCTCCCCCGCCTCCGAGAAGCCCGCGGCCACCACGAGCGCTACCGGGATCCCGCGATCGCCGCACTGCGCGATCACCTCGTTCACGTGGGCGGCCCCCACTGCAATCAGCGCCAGGTCCGGGGCCTGGGGCAGCTCGGCAATGCTGGTGAAGGCTGGCAGGTCGCACACGGTGCCGCCGCGGCCGTTCACGGGGTAGACGGGGCCGGCGAAGCCACCGTTGATCAGGTTGCGCATGAGGGACCCGCCCCATTTGAGGGCGTCGTTCGAGGCGCCGACCACGGCGACGGAGCGCGGCGCGAACAGGGGGGTCAGATCCGGGAGACGAGGTGGCGCGTGGGGTGGAGGCTGACGCGCCCCGCTCGGCGGCGGGATCGAGGATGACGAGCGCGTCGGCCGCCACCGGCATCGCGCCTTCGACGATCAGCGGGTTCACGTCGATCTCGGTCACGGCTGGATGGTCCTCGGCGATGCGCGCGAGCGCACGGATTGCCGCGGCAAGTGCCGAGCGATCCACGGGCGGCATGCCGCGGAAGGCGCCGAGCAGCGCGCTCGCCCTGATCCCTGTGAGCATGCCTTCGACGTCTCGGTCCTCCAAGGGCGTCACGCAAAGCGCGATGTCCCTGTGGGCCTCGGCGAAGATCCCGCCGATGCCGAAGATGACTACGGGGCCATAGGAAGGGTCGCGCTTCATCCCGATCATGAACTCGCGCGTTCCTCGGACCATCCGTTCAACGAGGAGCTGGGCGTCCTGACCTTCGGTCAGCGCCAGAAGCGAGCGGGCAGCTGACCGAACGGCCTCGTCCCCTCGGAGGTTCAGAGCGACCATCCCGTGCTCTGTCTTGTGGCTGATGTCGGACCCGAGGGCCTTGACGACCACCGGACCGTCGAGCCGCCGGGCGATGGCCACGGCCTCGTCCTCGTCGCGCGCGAGACCGCCCTCGGGGACGGCGATCCCGTAGCCGGCGAGCAACGCCTTCGCCTGCGCCTCGTCCAGCGCGCCGAGTCCTTGAGCTACGGCTGCTGCCACGACGTCGGCTGCCGCGCGGCGAGCCGCCGACCACTGCGTCGGCATGCCGTCTCACCCGCGCTCGCGTTCGTTCTGCCCTTCACAGTCGCACCATGACATGTACTCCCGTATCCCGAAGGCGCTGAGACAATGCTCCGCATTCGGAGGGGCGCCCCTCAGTAGTATAGGGAGTGGGCTAGTGCGTGGAGCACGAGATGCACGGGTCGTACGCGCGTACGAGCATCTCGAACGCAAGCCGCATCTCGTCCTCGGTCTTGTCGGCGGCCAGAGCTCGGGCAGGAGCGCGTCGAAGTCGGCCTGGATGTTGGCGTGGTTCTGGTTGGTGGGGATGATGCAGTTCGCGTCGGTGCACGTGCCTTCGTCGTCGTAGGTGTACTCGTGGAACAGGATGCCGCGCGGGACCTCGACTGCCGAGGCGCCGGTGCCAAACCGCGTGGGCTGAACCAGCGGCTCCTCGGTCACGCCCTCGGCGATCAGCTCGTCGAACAGGCGCAGGCCCTCGTGGGCGGAGTGCACGATCTCGACGACCTGGGCCACCGAGTTGAAGTACGGGTTGGTGCACACCGGACTCATGCCCAGCGACTCGGCGACCTTCTTGGCCTCCGGATGCAGCTGGTCGTAGTTGACGTTGAAGCGCGCGAGCGCGCCAGCCGCGTAGCTGTCGAGGCGGTTCTTGGTGTACTTCGCGGTGGACTGCGGCGAGACGTACTCGTTGGTGCAGCTGCGATAGTCGGCGACCTCGTAGCGCGCGCGGCTGCCGTCAGCGAGGATCGTCTGCACGTAGCCGTCGTAGAGTCCGTACTCCTCGTCCGACGTCACGGCCATGTACTCGGTGGGGCGGTCGAACGCCGGGATGGCCGGCGCGAGCGCGGCGATCGTCTCGAGCGTCGCCTCGAGGTCGGGCACGGCGGCCGCGAGCTTGTCGCGCATCGCGGTGAGCTCGGCGACCGTGGGGACCTTCGAGAAGCCGCCGGGCAGCACGGTCGTGGGGTGCGTCGTGCGCCCGCCGATGAGCGAACCCCACTCGTGCGCGAGGCGCTTGAGGCGCAGCGCGCGCGCGACGACCTCGGCATGCGTCGGAACGAGCGCGAACGCCGACGGAGCGCCGAGAAGATCCGGCGCGACGAGCACGTAGACGTGCAGCACGTGGCTGTCGAAGTTCTCGGCGTGCTTGAGCAGCGTGCGGAGCTTCTTCGTCTGAGGCGTGACCTCGATGCCGAGGGCGGCCTCGGTCGCCTTGACCGAGGCGAGCGTGTGACCGATCGAGCAGATGCCGCAGATGCGGCTCGTGATGCGGGCGACCTCGGAGTAGTGACGGCCCCGCACCATCGCCTCGAAGAAGCGGGGCGCCTCGGGAACCTGCCACTCGCAGCGCTCGACCACGCCGTCGTTGACCTCGACTGCGATGTTGCCGTGACCCTCGACCCGGGTGATGTGGTGGACGTCGATGTGGATGTTGTTGCCCATGCGGCGCTAGCTCCTCAGATTCGCCGTGAACATGCGGGACTTGCTGACCGCGCGCTTCTGCGAGAAGCCCGCGCGCTCCACGAGCACCTTCTCGAGCGCGGGCAGGTTCGCGTCGTCGACGAAGCCGCGGCATGCCTCGCACGGGATGCCCTGCGCCGGGCACGGCGCGCCGCATCCGGCACGCGCGACCTGGCCCATGCAGTGGTCGCCCTCGTCGTAGCGGCAGATCGTCTCGCGCCGCTTGCACTGCACGCACACCGGATACGTCGGCGCCACATACATCGTGCCGTGCAGCAGGTTGGATATGACGTTGAGCAGCTCGTCCTTGTTGATCGGGCAGCCCATGACCTCGTGGTCGACCTGGATCGCCGCCGAGATGGGCCGAGCGGTGCCGCTGCGCAGATGCGGCATGCGGGCGTCGTCGCCATACACGCACTCGGCGAAGTCGTCCTGGTGGTTCTTGAGCGCGTTGATGCCGCCGGTGCACGCGCACGCGCCGTAGGCGACGACCGTCCGGGCCCGGCGACGGATCTCCTCCAGGCGCGCGCGGTCTTCCTCCCGGGTGAAGCTGCCTTCGACGAACGCGATGTCGATGCGCTCCGAGGTCGTCTCGGTCATCGCCTCGCGGAACTCGACGATGTCGACGTGGTTCAGGAGCTCGAGAATCGCCCCATCGCCGTAGTTGGTGAACTCGATCTGGCAGCCCTCGCACGACGCGAAGTCGAAGAAGGCGACGGTGGGCTTCCGGGTCTCGGGCATGCTAGATCGCCTCCTCAAGCTCTTGGATCGCGGCGAACGTGAACACCGGGCCGTCGATGCAGCAGTACTTGTCGTTGATCTGGCAGTGGCCGCACTTGCCCACGCCGCACTTCATGCGGCGCTCGAGGTCGACGTAGATGTTCTCGCGCTTGATGCCGGCCTCATCGAGCTCGCGGATGACGAACTCGAACATCACCGGCGGGCCGCAGATGATGACTCGCGTGTCCTCGGAGAGCTGCGTGTTGCGGAAGAGCGTGGTGATCACGCCGACGTTGCCCGTCCAGGAGACGTCGGCGCGGTCCACCGTCTCGTGGTACTCGATGCCGTGCGTGGCCCGCCAGACCCCCCGGTCCTCGGGGAACAGGAGCTGGAGCGGGTCGCGCGCGCCGTAGAAGAGCACGAAGCGCCCGAAGTCGTCGCGCTGGTCGGCGATGTACTGGATGAGGCTTCGCGTGGGGCAGATGCCGATTCCGCCTGCCACCACGAGCACGTCTTGGCCGCGCAGGGCATCGAGGTCGAAGCCGTGGCCGAGAGGACCGCGGACCCACAGCGAGTCGCCCACCTGCTTGTTGTTGATCGCCGTGGAGACGCGGCCCACCTTGCGCACCACGATCTCGAAGGTGTTGGTGCGCGTGGGCGAGCTGGCGATGCCGATGGGGATCTCGCCGTAGCCCATCACGCCGACCTCGAGGATCTGGCCCGGCTGGAACTTCAGCGGCGAGCCGTCGGCGAACTGCAGCGTGAAGTGCTTCTCGGTGCTGGTGGGCTGATGCGTGTGGAGGATCTTGGCCTCGCGCGGCAGGAAGAGGCTCTCGTGGTGGCTGCACTCGCACTCGTGGGTGTCGTTCTGCACGACGGATTCGTTGGGCATCAGGACCACTCCATGATGGTGTTGATGACGCGGACCGGATCGGCGATGTCGGCCGTGCACGCGATCGAGCAACGCCCGCATCCCGTGCACGCCGGACTGCCGAGCTTCTCGTTGAGGTAGGCGCCCTTGCGCATGAACCGGTGGCGGAAGCGCGACTGGTGGTGTTCGCGGAAGTTCTCCTTCAGGCCGCCAGGCATCGAGATCGCCGCGAATTCGCGGGTGAGGCACGCGTCCCAGTAGCGGGTCCTCGCACCCGAGATCTGGTCGAGGTCCCACGTGTCGCGCATGTCGAAGCAGTAGCACGTGGGGCACACGACGTTGCACGAACCGCAGCTGAAGCAGTCCAGCGAGAGTTCGTCCCACAGCGCTTCGTTGCCGAACGACTCGCGCACCTTCGCGGCGATCTCGGCACTCGAATACGGCAGTTGCTCCTGGCACTGGCCGAGCACGCTGGCGTTGACCGTCTCGGCAGCGGCGATCTGATCGGAGGTCGCGTCGCGGAAGGCGCCGTGCGCCAGCAGCGCCTTGCCCTTGGGCGTGCGCGTCTCGAACACATAGCCGCCGTCGATCTTGGTGAGAAACGCGTCGTGGCCCTGGGGGGCCTTGCGGTCGAGCATCGACGCCCAGAACGCTCGCGGGGCGAGGCTCTGGACGTTGGAGGCCACGATCGTCGTCGCCTCGCGCTGTGCGAGGTAGTTCCAGTCCTCGTTGCGCTCCCGGAACAGGAAGTCCGTCATGTCGATCCCGCGCACGTCGTAGTGGTGTACGCCCAGCAGGACCGTGTCGACCGGCTCGATGCAGCCGCTCACCGAGTCCGCGTCGAAGCGCGCGATCTCTTGCTTGGGTGGGAAGAACACCTTCTTGGGCGGCAGAATCGTGACGTCGTAGTCGAGGCGCAGGTCCTCGGCCGAGGTCAGCTCACCGAACACGAACTTCTGGCGCTTGGCGATGGGCCCGACAACGCGCGTGACTTGCACGAGCGTATCCACGAAGGAGCCGAAATCGCGCTCCTCCAAGTAGAACAAGCTCATAGTCCACTCCCGGTATTCATGTTGGGTAACTCGGGTCACCGTACAGACTGACGCTGCCTGTCGCAAGAGCCGACCAGCTGGATTCCGCCGAGTGGGACTACAGCGCATCCCAGCGGTGGAGGAGGCGAGCCTGCCGTCGCGTCCTTCCGCCGCGCGGATGAGAGAGCGCGCTGTCGCGTGCCGAGTGAGGAAGGGAATGAAGGCCCGGCTCCCCCGCGGGGGGCACCGGGCCTTCTGAAGTCTCTTCTGGCGGAGGGGGAGGGATTCGAACCCTCGAGACCGGGGTAACCGGCCTAACGGTTTTCGAGTTCTGAGCTGGTCGTCACGTCTGGTGACGTTGAGTGCCCTTCTGTGCCGTCCAGCTGGGCATTCGGATGGACTTCGTAGCGCCTGGTGTCTTCTCGTCACGTTTGGTTGCGTCCGGTTCGTTTGCAGAATGGTTTGCAGGCCGCACGAGACTGAGTGCATTCCGTTCCTCCCACGGATTTCACGATCGCATCGACTTCAGTGTCCGGCCTCGGGCTCCGCCATCGCCTCGTCGATAGCCTTCAGAATCGCAGCGAGAGCGGTTCGCTCATCGACTGGGAGCGCGGCCATCCGCACGCTGAGCAGGTCATGCATTTCGCCCAGTGCGAACTGGATCAGCTCTTGACTGCCAGGTGCGCCGACCTCCTCGGACAGCAGGTAGTCAGTCAACGCCTCGAGAGTCGAATGTTGGATGTCTCTCTCGCCTATCTCTCCCGTTGAGTCCGCACGTTCGAGGATCTCGCCTATCGGCGTGGCCATGCGGGTCAGGACGAGGCGCACTCCCTGCTCACGAAGCTGCCGGTGCAGCGCGACGAGCATGTCAGCGCTTGGTGCATCCAGATCGCTCGCTGCGCCCATGTCTATGATGACCGTCGTGACTGGATCGGCGCTCGTGCTCACTTCGCGAATGACCGCTTCCTTTATCCCTGCCGCATTGGCAAAGAAGAGACCGTTCTCGGGGCGCAGGAACAGGAGGCCGGGGATGGTGTGGTTCTCAGGATGCCTCCTGATATCGCTGAAGTCCGCGCTGTCCGGCACCCGACCGAGGACCGCCACCATCGGCTTGCTGGCATGCCACACCAAGGTGAAGATCGAGATGATCACTGCAATAAGGAGCGCCTGCAGGATTTCGACGGTCAGCACGGCCAGCAGCGCGACCATGGCTAGAACAAAGTCCACGCGTCGAACGTGGTAGAGGTGTCGCAGCTCCGCAACCTTGACCATGTGCGCGACTGCAACGACGACGATTGCGCCTAGCGTAGCCTCCGGCAGTGCGTAGAAGAGCTGTGTGAAGAAGAGCGCGACCAGCGCTGTGAGGAGCGCGGCCAGCACGCCGGACATCTCACTGTGGGCGCCGGCCTCGTCATTGGCGGCCGACTTGGAGAGGCTCGCACCTATCGGGAAGCCCTGGAACAAGCCTGCTCCCAGGTTCGACGTGCCCAACCCGACGAACTCCTGACTTGGATTGATCTCGTACCTGTGCGAAGCCGCGAAGGCACGGGCCGGGCCGATAGCTTCGGCGAAGCAGACCAGCGCAAGGCCGACCGCGCCGGGCAGCAGGAGCAGCCAGCTCTGCAGGCTGATCGCAGGCCATTGCGGCGCGGCGAGACCTGAAGGAAGCGCCCCCACCACCTCCACGCCGAGTGCTTCGAGTCCGAGTGCAAGTGACAGGACGATGCCAAGAATCAGCGCGGCCAGCGCCGCGGGAATCCTCGGCACGAAGCGCTCGAGAACAATCATCAGGGCCAGGCACACCAGGCCAACGGCCAGTGCGGGGAGACGGGTCTGTGGCAGCTTCGTCAGGAAGTCCCACAAGCGCTCCCAGACGTTTCCCTCCCCGCCTTCCACACCGAAGATCTTGGGCAACTGCTTGACCATGATCAGTACAGCAAGGCCCGAAATGAAGCCCACCATCACCGACTCGGAGAAGAACTGCGCGACCCGCCCCAGCTTCAGCAACCCGGCGAGGATGGAAACCAACCCTGCCAACACCGCGAGGGCGGCCGTCAGAACGATGAACTGGGGAGTGTTCGGTTGCGCAAGCTCGCTGACCGTGGCGAATGACATCGTCGCAACGGCGGATGACACGGCGACCACCAGATGGCGGGAGGAGCCGAAGACGGCGTACATCAAGAGACCGATGGGCGCAGCGTAGAACGCTGCTTGGGGAGGCACACCGGCGAGTTCGGCGTAGGCCATGCCCTCGGGAATGAGTAGGGCCACAATCGTCAGTCCGGCGATGACATCGGTGCGCCACCAGGCTCGCTGGTAGTCGGGCAGCCAGCCTGCGATCGGCAAGAAGCGAGACAGGGATGACCGCTTGGGGCCTGTGGGCTTCCCAGCCGCCGTTTCCTCAGCGGTCATCCCCGGCCTTCCTCCTCGGCGCTCTCTCTTCTCACCTTCAGAGTGACAGGTCACCTTCGGCTACCGCGTCAAGAGGACGTCCTGGGCTCCCAGGACGCCTCGGCGGGCTCACGACTCGCCGTGGATTTCCCGTCCGAAGTAGCACTGCTCGAAGGATCCGAGCTCCTCGAAATGCTCGACGACCTGCTCTCCCTCATAGCGATCCAGGCTGACCGGCCCCGAGAAGCGCAGGTAGCCTCCGGGGTACCTGACGATCTCGGCCACCACCTTCTGCACTCCCGTGGCCAGGTCGAGGTTCTTCTGGCTCACCAGCGTCCGCTCGCGCAAGTAGGTCAGTACGTAGCGCGTCTCCCCTGCGCGATAGTCAAAGGAGATTGCATCCGGAACGGGTTTGCCCGTGTGTTCGTCGATCTGGCTTCCGCGCTTGGAGAACGTTACCTTTGCGCCGTCGTCTGCGACCACCTTGCCGTCACGGGCGAGCATGTAGAGGGGAACCGTCGCGAGGTCAAACTTCTCTTCGGCCGTGATGTAGGCCGTGACGAACGAGTAAGGACCTACGTGCCCTCGCCCCCAGTACCAGTGGTCGATCAGGTGCCCCATTCGCGGGTAGGGCTGGCTCATCCAGTTGTGGTCGTGATAACCCGTGCCCGCGGTCTCGTGGACTTCCGAGCCGATCCGGTAGGTGGCTCGTACCTTGCCCATGGGCACCGCTATGAGCCAGGCAAGGAAGTGCTCCCCTTCAGCACCGAAGACGATGTGCCCCGTCTCCGGGCGCCACGACTCCGTCATCCCCTCGAGCCGGACGTCGACTGAGACCTCCTCGGCCGCGCCCGTGATCGTGTATTCGTGCAGGTCGCCGGTGAACTGATACTCGCCGATCCGCACGTCGCAGCCGTCCTTGGAGGCCGAGAACTCGTCTGCCTTGAACCTGCCGTACTTCATCAGCCGTCTGCCGTCGGGCAGGTCAAGATCGATCTCAATGAGCGGTTCCAGGCGCTGATGGGCCCCAGATCCGTCCTTCGTGCAGAAGCTCACCGCCAGTTTGGCCCCGTCGTCCAGCAGCGAGTCGAAGTACCACCACTCCATGTTGAGGTCATTGGGATCGAGGTGCAGGCCATCTTCTCGTGGTTCGATGTGGCCTTTCGTGAGCCCGAAACGCTTGTAGTCTTCGGGACTCGCAGCCAGCATGACTGGCTCGACATAGGTATGAGTAGACATCTCCCCCTCCTTCTCACTGATCGCGTCAGCGAACGAGTCCTCGCTCCGCGCCCGCGGTGTCCGATCATCGGATGCCACAGACCCGTGCTTCCGGTGAACTCCAATCACTCGCGCATGAGGATCGCCTGCGCCTCACGCTCCAGATTGAGATAGGGCTTCCCGCTGACGTTGACGCGCACCTGTTTGATGACGCCGCCCGTGAAAGCGCCACGGCGAATCACCGGGATAGTCATCGGTCACGGGCGCACCACCGTCGCGGCCGACGCAGAGGCCTTCGCCGGCTATCGAGAACTCGGCCGGCTGCGTCTTGATCCGACCTTCGCCGACCTTCTTGTCCCCGTAGTAGAGGGACAGGATGCCAGTTGCCACCCCGGGCGGATCCTCGCCGTCCTTCTCGAACGAGGCCGACAAGATCAGGTTCTTGCCCGTGGGGACGTCTTCGGTCGCGTCGATCTTCTGCTCCATCAGGCCCACGAAGCTGTAGACGTAGTGAAGCCTGCTGTCCTTGATGTAGAGGGCGTGCCCGCCGAAGCGTGCGCCGTGCGCGAACAGGACACCCTCGGCGCCCGGGCCAGGGATGTCGACAAGCGCGCCGAGAGAGTAGGAACGATTGCGGATGTTCACCGACTGCTTCTCCGGGACCTCGGCGCCGTCCGGGAAGTAGATGTAGCGTTCGCGGTCTCCCGAGAGCCGAGGCCTGGGAATGAGCACGAGGTCCAACATCACGCGATCCTCGAGCGGGAATGCATCGTTCCTACCGGCCTCCGCGAACCAGAGGTTCACCAGTTCGCGTACCTTCTCGGGCATCTCGGCGGCAAGATCGTGCAGCTCTGAGCGGTCGACGTCGGTGTGGTAGAGCTCCCATTCGTCTGCGTTGAACTCTCCCCAACCCGCGAGCGTCGGATGATTCGTGACGGCCTTCCACCCCTCGTGCCAGATGCCGCGCGAGCCGAGCATCGAGTAGAACTGCGTCTTGCGCGCGCCTTCGGCGCTGGCGTCCTCGAAGCTGTTGCGCATGCTCACGCCGTCGAAATCGCTTTGGACGTGGCCCTTGATCGTCTCCGGCGCCTCCACGCCGAGGCAGTCGAGAATCGTGGGAACGATGTCGATCGCGTGGTGGTACTGCTCTCTGAACTCGCCTCTTGCCTTCATGCCTGCCGGCCACGAGATGATGCACGGGTCAGCAGTGCCCCCGTTGAACTCGTAGCGCTTCCACATCTTGAACGGCGTGTTGAATGCCATCGCCCAGCCGTTGGCGTAGTGGTTGTAGGTCTTGGTGCCCCCGAGCTCGTCGAGCATCGCGAGGTTGTTCTCGAGATTGTCAGGTATGCCGTTGAAGAGGAGACACTCATTCACCGACCCGTTGGGCCCGCCCTCGCCGCTGGCGCCGTTGTCGGAGACAAGGACGATGATCGTGTTCTCGCGCAGCTCGTACTGCCCCAAGTAGTCGAGGAGTCTCCCGATGTGGTAGTCGGCATGCGCTAGGAAGCCTGCGTACACCTCGGCCATCCGTGAGAACAATCGCTTCTCACCGTCGGAGAGCGTGTCCCAGGGCCTCGTCTCGTCGAACTGCGGGAAGGGCTGCCCCTTTGGACCCTTGCGGGTCGCCGGCGTGCCGATCGGGTTCACCGGCGGCAGTTCCGTATCAGGTGGAACCAGCCCCATCTCCTTCTGCCGAGCCAGGGTGTCCGCACGCATGGCCTCATAGCCCGCATCGAACTGCCCTTTGAACTTCTCTATCCACTCCTTGGGTGCGTGGTGAGGTGCGTGGCATGCCCCCGGTGCGTAGTAGAGGAAGAACGGCTTGTCCGGCGCTATCACCTTGGCGTCTCGGATGAACTCGATCGCCTTGTCGGTGATGTCTTCGGTGAGGTGATAGCCCTCTTCCGGCAGGCTCGGCTGATCGACCAGGTGGTTGTCGTAGACGAGGTCTGGGTACCACTGGTTGGTCTCGGCTCCGAGAAACCCGTACCAGCGCTCGAACCCACGGCCGCTTGGCCAGTTGCGCCTCGGAGCCGCGAGGTTCATCTCGTCTGTGGGGCATAGGTGCCACTTGCCGACCATATAGGTGTTCCACCCCAGTTCGCCGAGGATCTCGGAGAGCATGCCGTTCTCGGGCGGGATGGTACCGCTCATGCTCGGGTAGCCTTCCGCACCTTCGGTGATGCAGGCCATGCTGTTGTGGGTGTGGTTCCGACCGGTCAGAAGACACGAACGCGTCGGCGAGCAGAGCGCCGTGGTGTGCCACTGCGTGTAGCGCACCCCGTCTGCGGCGATCCTGTCGATGTTCGGCGTCTCGATAGGGCCGCCGTAGCACGACATCGCCGAGAAGCCCACGTCGTCGAGCACGATGTAGACCACATTCGGGGCACCATCTGGCGCTTTCGGCGGCTCGAACGGTGCCCAGTCCGGTACCGAATCCCGGACATCGACGTTGATGACTCCTTTGAATGGCTTGGCCATCTCCATCACTACCTCTCGGTTCTGCGTTTGTGTTCCGCCCGGCGGCTCAGGCCTGGGTCGGCGGACCAGAACACGACCTTGAAATCCTCCTTCATGCTGGCGACCGTCCACCCGCGGGCTGCGGCCGCGGCAAGCGCCTTCTCGGCGCCCTCGTCGTAGGCGAACTCTCGGTCGGGATCGTCGTGGTGCAACAACAGCCCGAACCGAGCAGTCTCAAGCATTGCGATATCGCCGTCGGAATTGCCGGCCGCAAATAGAGGCGTGTACCCGGTGCGGGTCCAGATGTGGACGGGCTTCCCGGGCCCGTCGTCGATGGGCTGCTCGACACCGGCGGTCCGATACAGATCCCCGTCGCGGTACTCGAGTGTGGTAGCCGAGCCGATCACTCGGTTACGAGGCAGGCCGTAGACTTGCTCGCTGACAACCCGAACGAAGTCGCGACCCCCTCCGGAGCAGATATAGACCGAGAAGTCGTTGGCTTCGAGCAGTCTGATGAGCTCGAGCATCGGCCGATAGATCGTCTGGGTGTAGGGCACGCCGAGCGTGGGGTGGGTGGCTGAAGCGAAGAACTCACGGGCGGCGGCCTCAAAGACCTCGGTGGTGATCCCTCCGAACGCCTCGGTCACTCCCTTGATCAACTCGGGCACGTGCCCGTAGATGTCGGAGAGCCACGCGATGTCGCGTTCGACCACTGCCTTGAACGGCTGCTCCTCGGCCAGCTCCGGATTCTCCCGAACCATCTCCTCGAAGCGGCGAAAGATGAAGTCAGCCTGCACGTACATCGGCTTCTCGCACCAGAGCGTGCCGTCGTTGTCCAAGGAGGCGACGCGCTCGGCAGGCAGAATGAACGAGTCTCCGGGTGTGGTCGCGGACTCTACGAACTCGAGGATCGCCGTCTTTGTGGGGCCGTCATTCCAGCTCAGCAGGGCCCCCGACTGCCCCATAGTTCACGCCCCCGCTCCGCAAGCAGACACGATGAAGTGCTCAATCCCGTCGTTGCGGCCAGACTGTAGGTACCCGCGCCACCGTCATTCAAACGCCTCTCGGGAGTACGCGCGGGCGCCGCCCGTCCCTAGGCCGACCAAGTCCGTCGGGTTTGCAGGATGGCTGCAAATCGCCCAAGAACGACGCAATCCCGGCGCTTCAAGTGAAGCGACCGGGACCACGTTTGGCCAGCTCATGGCGGAGGGGGAGGGATTCGAACCCTCGAGACCGGGGTAACCGGCCTAACGGTTTTCGAGACCGCCGCATTCAACCACTCTGCCACCCCTCCGCGAGGTGGCGCGCCCTCGAGAACCAGCCGAGAGCGGCAACATCGGAGTATAGCGACGCCACCGAGTGCGGGCAACGCGCGACCCGCGCACACCTAGGGGACAGCGCCACTCCACAGTTCAGAATGCGTTCCTCGACCGTTCGAACCCAACGGGAACCTCATGATTGTGCGGCCGGGTTGCCGGCCCGGCCCGCGCGTTTGGGAGGTGTTCACGATGAGACCGAGAAGCAGCCTTCGCGCACTATGGCGGGGCAGTGCGGTTCTCGCGATCGCGGCGATGCTCATGGTAGTGGCGACCCCTGTCGCCGTCGCCATGCTCGACCAGTACGGGGCCGGGGCGTTCAGCGCGCCGTACGCGCCCTACACGGCCGGACCAGTCGTGGTCCCGTGATGCCAGCGAGACGACCTGCACGCAGCGGGACCGTATGCGCCCTACACGCGCTGAGCGCCGTACGAGACCGGCCCAGTGATTCACGAGAGCGACCTGAAGTAGCGCGAGCAAGCGCACTCAGACGCGAGCTTGGAGGACGGCCCGCCGGCGCCGGGTCTCTAGACGCCGGTGGGTCCCATCTTCGCCTTCTCGCGCTCCAGGTTCGCTTGGCGGCGGAAGTTGAGTGCTTCGACGCCCAGTGAGAACAGGATCGCGAAGTACACGTAGTTGCGGTCCAGTTCCTCGCCGAAGGCGTCGGCTATGAGGAGCACACCCACGAGCACCAGGAACGAGAGCGCCAGCATCTTGAGCGACGGGTGCTTCTCGATGAAGTCGGCGAGTGTGCCCGCGTAGAACATCATCGACACGATCGCGATGGTCATCGCGACGATGATGATCCACGTCTCGGATGTCAGTCCGACCGCGGTGAGCACCGAGTCGATGGCGAAGACCATGTCGACCACGACGATCTGCGTGACGACCCCCGCCATGCCCGCCACAGTGGGCTTCGCCGGCGCTTCGTCCTCCTCTTCCTTGAGTTCGGTCGCCTTGTAGATCTCGGTGACCGCCTTGTAGGTGAGGAACAGGCCGCCGGAGAGCAGGATGACGTCCTTGATGCTGAACGCGTGGCCCATGAGCGTGAAGAGCGTCTCGTCCAGGCCGAGCAGCCACGAGATGCCCAGCACCATGATGATTCGGCCGATGAGCGCGAGGCCGAGGCCGAGCTTGCGAATCCGGTCGCGCTTCTCGAGCGGGACGTCTTGCGTGACGATCGCCAAGAAGATGACGTTGTCGACCCCGAGCACGAGCTCGAGGATGGTCAGCGTGATAAGCGCTACAAGGTTCTCGGGCGTGAAGATCTCGGCCATGCGCGAAGTCCTCCGTCAGACGACTGTGACACGCAGATTATGCCTGAAGGAGCGCCGCCAGGACGAACTCGGTCCCGCTACTTGATGATGAAGACCGGCGTTCCCACGGGCACCAGCGGGTACAGCTTCACGATCTGGCTGTTGGCCACGCGCATGCATCCGTGGCTCGCGGCGGTCCCGATGGTCCACGTCTTGTAGGTGCCGTGGATGCGGATGCCCGGCGAGTTCAGGTAGAGCGCGCGCAGTCCGAGCGGATTGGTGGGCCCCGGCGGGATGTAGGCGGGCATGTTCGCCGCCCAGCCGCTGCCGGGATTGCGCCACGCCGGATGCGGCTACTTCGCGATGATCTTGAACTTGCCGCGAGGCGTCGGGTAGCGCGACATTCCCACCGCGACGCCGACCTTCTTCACGAGTCTCGAGTGGTCGTAGAGCCGCAGCTTGCGCTGTGACAGGTCCACCAGAATCGCTCGGCCGAGCTTGCCGTTGGTGACCTTGGGCGTGTAGTTCTTGTACGGGAGCGCCACGGTGGGCTGCACCGTGCCCGACGACGATCTCCTTGCGAAGCGCCGCCATCACGGCGCTCGTGAAGTGGTGACGTTGAGCCCGCGGCCGAGAACCGCCGGGCGCCAGCGCATCTTGCCGTGACTCACGTAGTAGTAGGCGTTCCGGCGAGGACGGTTGACCTTGCGCGCGGCCTGATCGACGAACGCGTTGACGCTGGATGTGGTGATGTTCGCCATCCGAGGAATCGTGAAGGTCGTCTCGGCGGAGGGCGCGTAGGCCTTGTCCAGCATGGCGGCCGCGTCGAGCTTCACGACAGCGGGGGTGTTGAGCGTGAAGTACATACCTGCCGAGACCGCCTTGAGCTTCGGCAGCAGACGTGACGCTCGCCTCTTGCGATATGGCGGCAAGCGCGGCGGTCTCCTCCATGCCGTAGAGGTCCACCGAGCCCACGAACGCGTGGTTCGGGACGGGACCGCGGCCCTCGGCATAGGCGGGCACGGCGACGGCCATGACGGCGCACAGCGCCAACGCGACGACCAGTGCGCGAACGATCGACTTGCTCATCAATACTCCGAACCTCGGCAGGAACGTGCTGGACGCAGTGTAGTGGGGTAAGCATCTCGCGCGCCAGTGCAGGTCAGCAGCCGTGAACTGCCCGACACACAGTGCCGGCCGATCACTCCATCCGCGCCCGCGGCCGCGCAGCAGGCACAACGAAGGCCACCGAGTCGGTCCGATGGCCTTCGATAGGTGGTGCTGGCGGAGAGCCAGGGATTCGAACCCTGGGTACGGTTCAAAGCCGCACACACGATTTCCAGTCGTGCTCCTTCAGCCACTCGGACAGCTCTCCGCGAGGGTGGCTCCGGCGCTCGCGGCACACTGCCGCGAACTCACCTGAGCGCAAGCGGGAGTATACCCACGCGCGATTGAGGGGGCAATGCGGGGGCGCCCGCGCGTGCTCAATGCGTATCATGTGCGCATGGACGCCGTTCGAACGCCCGATACGGTGCGCGCCCTGGTCGAGGCGGGGTGCCTGGGCGCCGACCCCGTGGCTTGGCTGCTCGACTCGGCCGAGCCGTTCGCGGTGTGGGCGACGCTCGTCGGCCTGCTCGGCCTGCCCCGGACGATGCGCGTGTGTCGGCCGCGCATGATGCCGTGCTCGGCGCCGAGAACGTTCGACAGCTCGTCGATCAGCTGCCGTCTCGGCCCTCCCCCTCCACCACCGACCACCACAGCCCGAGCTTCCTGCCCAACCGCTTGAACCTCCTCGCCGAGATGGGCGTGGCGCGCGGCGACTTCGAGAAGCTCGACGCCGTGCTCGACAGCCTCCTGGCGGCGCAGGACCGCGCCGGCCGGTACCGCGTGTCGGGCCCCGCCCGACCGCGGCCCAACGTCGACTCGCACCGCTGCGACAACAACGCGATCGTCGAGGTGCTGGCGCGCTTCGGCCACGGTGAGGAACCCGCCGTCGCACGTGCGCTGGCGCGTGTGGCGGCCGACGCCGGGCCGACCACCCAGGGCCAGGGCTGGTGCTGCGTCCCCGAGCAGCAGCCGATGCTGCGGCTGCCCGGGCGGCGCACCGCGGCGTGTCCGCAGATCACGCTCGAGGGGCTGCGCTGCATCGCGATGCTGCCCGCCGACAAGCGCCCCAAGGCCGCGCTCGATGCCGCTCGCACACCGCTCGAGGTGTGGCGCCGCCGCTCCGAGGAGCGCCCCTACCAGTTCGGGCACGGCTACCAGTTCAAGACCGTGAAGTGGCCGAGCTTCTGGTACGACGCGCTCTCGGTGCTCGATGCGGTGGGCCGCTACCCGCAGCTGTGGCAAGGACCGGACGCCGCCGAAGAGGACCGCCAGGCACTCGCCGAGATAGCCGCGTGCCTTATCGCGTACAACGTCGACCGCGACGGGCGCGTCACGCCCCGGCGCGTGCACCGGGGCTACGAGCAGTTCTCCTTCGGCAACAAGGACGCGCCCTCACCGTTCGCTACCGCACGCGTGCTGACGGTACTCGCGCGCCTCTCGGATCTCGCCGAGGAGATCGCCGCGGTCGACGTCAAAGCGCTGCCGAGCTCGAAGGGCGGCAGCGGGGTCGCCGTGCCGCCCGAGCAGCAGGCAGCCGCTGCTGCGGTGGTTGACGCATGCCCCATGCCCTCGGTGCCCACCTACGATCCGGCCCGAGTCCTGCCCCGCGTGCTGTCCCGTCACCACCTCAACCGCGCGTGGGAACAGCAGACGCCGGACTCGGTCACCTACGACGTCGTGGGACTCGTCGCGACCGACCCCGCGACGCCGTACCTGACGCTGTCGGCACGGATTCCCGGCTTCGACGCGAACGCGTTCGAGCAGGCGCTCGACCGGCGCCACTCGATGGTGCGCTGGCGCGGGATGCGCGGAGTGCTGCAGGTGTTCCGGCGCGACTTCGTCCCCGTGGTGTTCGCGGCGAACTCGCCTCAGGTCATCAGGTACGCGCGAGAGTATGCGAAGGGCCGTGGAGTCGATGCGAAGACCTACGAGCACTGGGCCGCGCGCGTCATCGAGGAGTGCCGCGAGAGTGCGCTCTCGCTGGCGCAGCTCCGCGATCGGCTGAAGCCCCCCATCGACCTCGGTGCGGTGGTCTCGCTGATGACTGCCGAGGGCGTGCTGCTCCGCTCGCATCCGGAGCGCGGCCGCACCGACCGCCGCATGACCTACGCTCCGCGCGAGGTGCTGCTCCCCGGAATCGAGCTCGACAGGCTCACCCAGGACGAGGGCCGCGCGCAGGTGCTCCGGGCATACGTTCGAGGCTACGGCCCGGTGAGCCAGCGCGACGCCGCATGGTGGACCGGCATGGACCTCAAGCGAGTACGTCGCGCCATGGAGGCGCTCGAGGACGAGATCGTCGAGGTGGCCCTCAAGGGGCATGAGGGCACGTGGCTCATGCACGCCGCGGATGCCGAGGAACTCGAATGGGCCGCTCTGCTCGACCAGCCCAATGTCGCCGTGCTTCCTGCGAACGATCCGCTGATCGTGGGCTACACCGATCGCTCGCGCTTCATCGATGACGTCGCAAGGCCCTACGTCTTCGATGCCGCCCACAACGCCGCCCCGACGGTGCTCGTGAACGGCAGGATCGTCGCGGTGTGGGACGTGGCTGCAGCCGCTCGGAGCACGCGACGCTGGCGACGTGCTGGTCTTCGCCGTCGCCCCCATCGACGCCGAGGCCGCAGATGCCATCGACACCGCGCTCGCCCGAGCGCGCGCTGGCGGTGTCGGGACAGCCCGCGCGTGTCCGCCACGTCTCGTCCATGCGCTCGCTCGCGAGCCGCCCCATCGGCGCGTTCGCACACCCGCTTCGCTAGACACCACGCGCCAGACTGCGAGAATGCCAAAGACGGACCCTCGGCCAGGGTGGGTAGCCGAGGGTCCGCCTTCGCTCCAGGTGCCGTCGCCGGCACCGGTGGAACCAGTTGTTACTTGCTGCCGCCACCGAACATGGTGCCGACCTTGTCGAGACCCAGGTCCTTCTCGTAACGCTCGTGAGCGGTACCGTGGATCCTCATCCAGATCGAGTCGATGTTCTCGGGGGTCTTCCCGTCGAGCTTGCTCACGATGACGATCGTCGCCAGGGCAATCGGGAAGGTGAACAGCACGGGGAACGTCAGGGACGCGATGAAGCCGATGAAGCCCTGGTCCGCAGCGAACGCGGGTATCTTCAGCTGCTGGAAGATGTTCATGAAGATGATGCCGATTGCGCCGATCAGCCCGACGAGCATGCCGGAGATCGCGCCCTTCTCGGTGGTGCCCTTCCACCAGATGCCGGTGAGCAGCATCGGCACGAAGGCGGAGGCGCCGACCGAGAACGCCCACGTGACCATCATGGCGATCAGTGCCGGGTACGCCTTGTCGAGACCGAAGTACGGGATCGCCCAGCCAAGGATGAAGGCGAGCAGCGAGAAGCCGACAACCGAGATCTTGCCGACCGCGACGCGCTTGGCCTCGGAGGCGTTCGGGTTGATGTACTTCTCGTAGACGTCGTGGCCGATGGCCGACGACGCAGCGATCAGCAGGCCGCCGATCGTCGAGAACATGGCCGCGAACGCACCTGCGGCGACGATACCCATGAGCCACTGTCCGCCCAGAATCTGGGCGATCGTCGGCATCAGGGCGTCGGACTTGACGAGGATGCCGTCAACGAGCGCCGCGTTTGCCGGCGCCGAACCCGCTGCGGCGGCTGCCTTGATGAAACCGACGACCAGCCAGGCCGGCGATCGGGGCCATGATGTAGAACGTGCCGATGAAGACGAGCACCCAGAAGGTGGATCGGCGAGCCGCCGAGCCGGAGGGGTTGGTGTAGTAGCGGTTCAGGATGTGCGGCAGGCCCGCCGTGCCCAGCACGAGCGCGAGCACCATCGAGAACTGGTCGAAAGCGTTGTAGCGGTGACCCGGCTCGCCGAACAGCATGTCACGCGACTCGTGGAGCTTGTTCTTCTGGGTCAGCAGGACGTCCACCTTGGCGGTCTCGTCGCCAGCGGCGACGGCCTCTTCGACCTTCGCGAAGGACTCTTCGCTCATGGTCGCCTCCGCGTTCTCGATGGGCGCCTTGCCGCTCTTTGGGTCGACCTTAGTGAGGTCCGCGACTGTCATCGTCTTGGTCGCGGTGAGCGTGTTCGATGATGCCGTCGCGAGATCGCCCGGGTAGCTGAAGCCGCTGCCGAATGCGAACGCTGCAACCAGGAACATGGCGAACCACAGGATCCAGAACTGGAAGATCTGGTTCAGCGTGGTGCCCTTCATGCCGCCCACGGCCACGTAGAACATCATGATGAAGGTGACCACGATGACGCCGGACAGATACACCGGGTCGACACCCAGGAAGAGCCCGTTGGCGTCAGCCGGCAGGAACCCGGTGCCCACGAGGATCTTCCACGTGGTGCCCGCGCCGAACATCTGCGGCGCCATGTAGAAGAGCGACACGAGCAGGACGGAGAGCACCGTCACGAGGCGGATGCGGCTCGTGCCGAAGCGGCCGAACGCGAAGTCGGCCACCGTGTACTCACCGAAGCGGCGAAGCGCCGATGCGATGAACAGCACGACGACCATGAAGCCGCCGGCGAAGCCCGCCGCGTACCACACGCCGTCGAGACCGGACGCGTAGACCGCGCCCGCGACGCCGAGGAACGAGGCAGCGGACAGGTAGTCGCCAGAGATCGCCGACGCGTTCGAGAACGAGCCGACCTTGCGTCCCGCAAGGTAGAAGTCAGCGGTGGTACGCGTGAAGCGCCGCGAGAAGATCGACAGAGCGATAGTGAACAGGACGAGTGCGACAACGAGGACGATGGCGATGGTATTCACTTCGCGTCGCCCCCCGTCTGCAGCTTGGCTGCGGCCTCATCGGCGAGGTGCATGAGCTGCTCGTCCATCTTGTCGGCCTGCTTGGAGTACGTCCAAGCCATCGCCCACAGGAAGACGAAGTAGAGTAGCGAAACGACCAGGTAGTTCGCGGTGAAGCCGCCCCAGATGGGGTCGGCATACCAGCCCTCGACCCAGACGGTCAGAGCCGGGATTCCAAGGGTGACGCCGAAGAAGATAGCCCCGTAGGTGAAGCTCAGCTTCCGCTGCGCCTTGAAGACCAGATCGACGGTCTCGAGCGTATCGATGTGGTCGCCGAACTGCATGTACTTGCCTGCAACGCCGGTGTCCTTCACGGGCCCTGCGATAGGTTCACTCATAGCCGACACCTCCTTCTCAGTGTCCGTGGGTACTAGTCGACTTTGCAGACGAGAACGGGTATCGGTGCGCCGCGCAGTACGCTCTCGGCGATGCTGCCCATGCCCAGCCGCTTGAGGCCGGTGCGGCCGGTCTCGCCGAGCACGATCATGTCTGCGCCGTACTCCTCGGCGGTCTTGATGATCCGCTTGGTGACGCCGCCCTGGATGACCTCGACCTCGACGGGTACGCCGTTGCGCTCGGCCATGACCTTCGCGATGCCGAGGCCCTTGATCGACGGGTGGTATCCCTCCCACGTGTCGTCAGCCTCGATCTCCTCCGGGTACTGGAGAGCCTCCATCCCGTCGTCAACGAAGATCGCCTTCATGCTCGCCCCGAGCGTCTTGGCCAGTGTGACTGCGTACTGCGTTGCGAGGATGGCCGGTTCGGAGCCGTCAGTTGCCAGCAGGATTCGATCGAAGTCGAGACATACGTCATCGATCTCACCCATCTTCACCTGCTCGGCGGCGCCCTTGATGCAGACCTTCATTAACCTCACCTCCTCATACGGTAGCGCGCGATGTCGCGCGGCCGGTTCTTCCGACACTCAGAAACTACGCTGGCGAATGGAGCCAGCCGAGGAGGCTGCGCCCAGTGGCTGGATATGGTCGGCACGGGGTGGGTTTGGGGCGGTGAGCGGCGAAATCGCGGCGCGGCGAACGGTGGACGGCCGCCTGCCAGTGACCGCACTCGCGATCATTCGCTCAGCGGTGCCGGCGCGCTACGCCGTTTCGGTGTCGCTCCTGCACTCCGAGTCGGTGCACGGGATGACCATCTCGGCCGTGGTCCCCACGCCCTCGGTGCTGTGGATGACGAGCCGGCTATCGTGGCCGAAGTAGCCGGTGAGCCGGTCTCGGATGTTGCGCAGCGCGATGCCAAGGCCGGTGCCGAAGCCCGGCTCGAAGACGTCGGGAAGCCGCTCTGCCGAGATGCCCGCGCCGTCGTCGGCGACGATCACCGTGAGAGCACCGTCGACCACACGCGCGCTCACCGTGACGTGGAGGGTGTCTCCCTCGGGCCGCATGCCGTGACCGACCGCGTTCTCCACCAGGGGCTGGATCATGAACGCCGGCAGCGCGCACGAGTGTGCCCCGGCCTGCGACGTCCTGGACGAACTCCAGCCGGTCGCCGAAGCGGGCCTTCTCCAGCTGCACGTAGGTGTCCACGAACTCGAGCTCGCGATCGAGCGTGATGAGGTCCTCGGCCTCCTCGAGAGTCCGGCGGTAGAACGTGCCGAACTGCCTCAGGAGCCGGCGTGCCTCGGTGGGATCGGTGCGGATGAAGGCGGCGATCGTGTTGATGGTGTTGAACAGGAAGTGCGGGTTGATCTGCGCCTGCAGCGCCTTGAGCTCCATCTGCGTGGCGAGCTCTGTCTGGCGCTCGAGCTCCGAGAGCTCGAGCTGCGTCGAGAGCAGGCGTGCCAGTCCCTCGGCCATCGCGAGCTGGTTCTCGTTCAGGTAGCGATCCGACGTGTAGTAGAACTTCAGCGTCCCCACCGGCTCGCCCCGCTTCTCGAGCGGCACGACGATCGCCGAGCGAAGACGACACGCGGGCTCGGGGCAGCCGATCTCCTCTTTGGTCTGCAGCACCTGTGGCGCGTCGAGTTCGAGCGCCTCGTGCGTCGCGCGAGTGATGATGGGCCCGCCCACGAGGTGGTGCTCCTCGCCCACACCCGCGAAGCCCAAGACCCGGTCCGTGTCGGTGATCGCCACGGCAGCGGCCTCGGTCGTCCTGAGCACGATCCTGCAGACTTCGCCCGCGGTCTGCTCCTCGAGACCCTGACGCAGGAACGGCAGCGACTCGGTCGCGATGTTGAGCATGCTGTCCGACTGCAGCGCCCGCACGTGGTCCGGGCGCGACATCATCCGCTGGTAGACGCCCGCGAACGACACGGCGACGAGCCCGAGGACGGCCGCCTGAACCGCGATGCTCGGCACGTGAAGGAGCGTCCCGACTATCGCCGCAGTGCCCAGCACGACGACGAACGCCAAGCCGAGCAGGTCCGCCCAGTTCTGGCGCCGCACGCTGGGAAGCGCGCCGCCCATGTCGGCGATGCGTTCCTCTATGTCAGCGGGCTGTGCCACGGGCATCCTCGGCGGGTCCGTCGGGTGCCCCGTATGCTACACCGCGTCAGCGGGCGGCTCGGCGTCGGGCCGGCTCGGGCGCCGGTTCGGGCTCGGGCTCGGGCGCGGCTGGCGCGGCCTCGGGCTCGGGCTCCTCGGCGGGCGCTTCGGCCGCGGGCGCCTCGGTCGCGGGCGTCTCTCGGCGGGCGCTTCCTCGGCAGCGGCCTCGGTCGCGTCGCCCTCGAGCGCGGGGGCAGTTCCGCCAGCGCCGAGGAACTCGACCACCACGTACCAGACGACCACGCCTATCGCGAGCCAGACGACCTGGGCCATCGAGCGCGGGGCGGGCAGCGACAGCAGGATCAGCACCGCGGCGATGAGGCCGGCGACCCTGAGCGGGCTCTTGCGCGCGGCCACCCACTCGCCGAAGCGGCCGAGCTCGAGGTGCGAGGCCACGCCGGCGATGCCGCCTGAGAGCCCGCCGCGCATCGCGACGGCCCACTTGGCCGGACCCGCGACGATCGCTGCCGCGAAGATCAAGCAGCCCGAACACGGTGAGGACCTGCTCGGAAGCGATGAGCTGCGCGAAGATGATGTTGTAGGCGTTCTGCGCCGCCGCGGTCGGCAAGCCGGCGAGTTCCTGCAGTTGGCTGGCCACGGGGTACTGCGCGAGGTAGATCGCCTGGAGCGGCAGCAGCCCCGCGAGCACGATTCCGCCGCCCAGCCAAAGCGCGACCTTGCGACGGTCGGTCGCAAGTGCGAAGGCTCCCGCCGAGAGCAAGATCGCGAACAGCGGTATCAGGTACGCAATCTGGTTCATCAGGCCCAGCGCCACCGAGGCCTGCGCGAGCGCGGGCGAGTTGAAGATCTCGATCTGCTTGTTGATGCTGCTGACCGGCAGCTTGCCCAAGAACGGCAGGCCCGTCTCCACGAGCTTGTCCTGAACCATCTGGGCGAGCACGCCGACGTCCAGAGTCAGGACGCCGGGCTCGTACTTGACGGCGCCGTCGCGCGACCCGGTGAGGGCGGCGATGAGCGCCGAGTGGCCGACGCGGTTGAGCTCGCTCCAGATCTCGGAGAACTTGTCCGAGCGGACGAGATTGGTCGTCTGGGTCTTGATCAACCCCTCGGCGCTCGAAGCGATGATGGGTGCGAGCTGCTGCAACTGCTGCGGCAGAATCGCCTCGAGCCGAGCTTGGGCATCGAGTGCCTCGATCGAGCGCGTCCGAGGTCGCCGTCGCGACCGCATCTTGAATCGCCGGGATCTTCGGCCAAGCGGGGCCATCGTGGCGACCCACGTGTCGGTATCCATGACGACGCGGTTGAGCCACACGGCGGGCACCGCGATGGTGAAGAGCAGCGACGCGACCAGCGCGATCACGATCGCCCAGATCGTGCGTGCACCCATCCCGCCGGGCTTGCCGGACTTCAGCGACTCGTTCTCGGACTTCAGTCGTTCGAGCTCGGTCTTGAGCTGTTCGACGTCCTCGTCCCCGGCGGTCGCCGCAGCGGTCTCCTCGGCCATGTCTCCCCCATTGGTCTGTTGTGCGAGCCTGCTGCCTTACTGTATATCCGTTCGGTAAGTCCTTCCATCGCCCGAGGGGGTTAATGATGCGTTTTCTGCTTCGCTGGCTCGTCTCGGCCATCTCGGTGGCCGCCGCCATCCTGCTGGTCCCCGGATTCAAGGTCGAGGGCAACGCGATCGTCGCGATACTGGTCGCCGCGCTCGTGATCGGCCTGATCAACGCGACGCTCGGGCTCATCCTCAAGATCGGGATGATCGGCTGCATCGTCATGACGTTCGGCCTGTTCACCCTGCTCATCAACGCCGGGATGCTGTGGGTCTCGGTGTGGATCCTCAACAACTGGTTCGCCTGGCTGGGCGGCACCGTCGTGGTGGACGAGGGCTTCTGGCCCTACTTCTGGGCCGCGCTCGTGATCAGCATCGTCTCGGCGGTGCTCAACTGGTTCGTGCGCACCGACGACGAGCCGCAAGCGTAGGGCCTCTCCGACACATCGTCACTCCCGCGCGCTCGACACACCGCGCGAAACGGGAACACTCAACTGTGTCCCGAATACAGGAGGAGGCCTTCATGCCTGCAGGCAAGCTGCTAGCGCTCTACGGCATCACAACCGCCGTGTTCTTCGCGCTCGACTTCATCTGGTTGTCCACCGCGACGAGCCGGATCTACCAGCCCTACCTGGGAGACCTGCTCTCGCCCAAGCCGAACCTCGCGGTGGCAGGAGCGTTCTACCTGTTCTACGTGGTGGGGATCCTGGCACTCGCCGTCATCCCGGGTCTGAAGGAGGGCGCGGTCGCCGGCGCCCTGTGGCGCGGCGCGCTGTTCGGCTTTCTCGCCTACGCGACCTACGACCTCACCAACCTCGCCACCATCGCAGGGTGGGCGTGGCAGGTCTCGGTGATCGACATGATATGGGGCACGTTCCTCAACACCGCGGTCGCCGCGGCCGGCTTCTACGCCGGGCGCTGGCTCGGCTTGGGCGGATAGGAGCGCCGACGATGCCGCGTTCGATGTGGAAGGGCACCATCTCGTTCGGGCTGGTGACCATCCCGGTGTCGCTCATGCCGTCGGTCGCGCAGCGCGACCTCGCGTTTCACCTGCTCGACTCCGAAAGCATGTCGCCGGTGCACAACCTGCGCGTCAACGCCTCGCGGTGAGGAGGTGCCCTGGGAGCGCATCGTGAAGGGCTACGAGCTGCCCGACGGACGCTGGGTGACCATGTCCGAGGAGGACTTCAAGGCCGCCAACGTCAAGGCCACGCAGACGATCGACGTCCTCGGCGCGGTGTGTGCCGAGGAGATCCCGCTGCGCTTCTTCGACACGCCCTACTACCTCGCTCCCGAGAAGGCCGGCATCAAGGCGTACGCGCTGCTGCGCGAGGCGCTCAAGCACGCCGGGCGCATCGCCATCGGGCAGATCGTGATCCGCACGCGCCAGCACCTGTGCGCGCTCGTGCCCGACGGCGACATGCTCATGCTCGAAGTGCTGCGCTACCCGCACGAGCTTCGCTCGGCCGATGACGTCGAGGTGCCCGGCGACGATCTCGCGGCGCTCGGCGTGACCGATGCCGAGATCGCACTCGCCGAGCAGCTCGTGACCACCATCGCCGCGTCGTGGGACCCCGACTCGTACCGCGACACGTACCACGACGACCTGCTCGCGCTGATCGAGCGCAAGGCCGAGGGCGAGGCGGTCGAGGTGGTTCAGGCCGCGCCGGAACCGACGGCCCAGGTGGTAGACATCGCCGAGCTGCTCAAGCGCAGCGTCGAGGACGCCCGCCGAGCACGCTCCGGCAGCGCATAGCGGCGCGCGCGACGGATGGCGCTCGAGGAGTACAAGGCCAAGCGCGACCTCTCGGTGACTCCCGAGCCGGCGGGCGGCGCCCCCACGCCCGAGGGCCAGCCCGGCCGCTTCGTGGTGCAGCAGCACCACGCGCGTGCCATGCACTGGGACTTCCGGCTCGAGCTCGACGGCGTGCTGCTGTCGTGGGCGGTGCCCAAGGGGCCCTCGCTCGACACGCGCGACAAGCGGCTGGCGATGCGCGTCGAGGACCACCCGCTCGACTACGCCGACTTCGAGGGCGTCATCCCCGCCGGCGAGTACGGCGCCGGCAAGGTGATCGTGTGGGACCGCGGGACGTGGGAGCCGGTCGCCGACCCGCACGCCGGCCTCGCCAAGGGCGACTTCAAGTTCAAGCTCAACGGCCACAAGCTCGCAGGGCGGCTGGGTGCTCGTGCGCCTCAAGCCGCGGCCCAACGAGCGCGGCGAGAGCTGGCTGCTCATCAAGGAGCGCGACGAGTTCGTGCGCCCGTCCGACGAGTACAGCATCACCGCCGAGCGACCCGAGAGTGTGGTGAGCGGGCTCGGCGTCGAGGAGGTTGGGGGCGGCGGGCGGGGTCGGCGGGGAGGCCCTCGGGGTGCAAATGCACGGCAGCGCCTCGGACCTCCCCGCCACCGCCAGCCCCGCAGGTCCGCGCTGGCCGCTGCCGAGCCCGCTGCGGTTGGCTTGGATCCGCTGGTGGCGCCGCCGGAGCTGGCGTTGTGCACGCTCGTGAGCGCGCCGCCTGCGGGCGACGGGTGGCTCGGCGAGGTCAAGTACGACGGGTACCGGGTGACCGTCGCGGTGGAGGGCGGCCGCGCGCGGTGCTACTCGCGAAACGGCGAGGACCTCACCGAGAAGCTCGGCCCGATCGCCGCTGCGGCGAGCGCGCTCCCGGCGGATACCGCGCTGCTCGACGGCGAGATCGTGGTCTTCGACGAGCGCGGCATCTCGCGCTTCGGCGCGCTTCAAGACGCGCTGTCAGCCGCGCCCGAGCGCATCTCGTTCGTCGTGTTCGACCTGCTGCACCTCAACGGTCACGACCTGCGGGCGCTTCCCACCACGACCCGCAAGGACCTGCTGCGCACGCTGCTCGCGGACCAGCCGCCCTCCTCGGCGATCCGCTTCGCCGAGCACGTCGACGGCGGCGTTGCTGCGATGCTCGAGGTCGCGTGCGCCCAAGGGCTCGAGGGCGTGGTCGCCAAGCGCGCCGACGCGCCGTACCCGCAGGGCCGCACCCGCTCGTGGCTCAAGGTGAAGTGCCGCCGCTCTCAGGAGTTCGTCGTGGGCGGCTTCACCGAGCCGCGCGGTTCGCGTGCCGGCTTCGGCGCGCTGCTGCTGGGCTACTACGACGCCGGACGCCTGGTGTTCGCCGGCCGTGCCGGCTCGGGCTTCTCGGACAAGCAGCTTGCCGAGATCTACGAGCGGCTCACCGCCATCGAGCGCCCCGACCCGCCCTTCGCCGACCCGCCCGCGATCGAGGGCGCGCACTGGGTCGAGCCTCTGCTGGTCGCGCAGGTCGCCTTCGCCGAGTGGACCGCCGAGGGGTTGCTGCGCCAGCCGAGCTTCCTGGGCCTGCGCGAGGACCGCGACCCGGCGTCGGTGGTGCGCGAGCTCGAAGACGACACCGCCCACGACGCCGAGGCTGGCGATGCGCCCGCCGACGCGGCGACCGGGGGTGCCGGGGGGGTCGCCGACGCTGCCGTGCATTTGCACGCCGGCGACCCCCCCGGCAGCCCCCGACACCGTCGCAGGCGTCCGCATCACCAACCCCGGCAAGAAGCTGTTTCCGGCAAGCGACCTCACCAAGCTCGAGCTGGCGCGCTACTACGAAGCGATCGCGCCGGTCATGCTGCGCGAGGCGGGCGAGCGCCCGCTCACGCTCGTGCGCTGCCCCGTGGGCGACGGCAGCGGCACGTGCTTCTACCAGCGCCACCCCGACAAGGGGCTGCCGCAGCAGGTCGGCACGTTCGGCCACGTGCTCACCGGGCACGACGAGGCCGACGAGCTGCTCTTCGTGACCGATGCCGCCGGCCTGGTCGCGCTCGCGCAGATGGGCGTGGCCGAGATCCACACCTGGCTGTCGCGCACCGACACGCCCACCCGACCGGACCGGATCGTCTTCGACCTCGACCCCGGGCCCGGCGTGGAGTGGCCGCAGATCGTCTCGGCGGCGCACGTGGTCGCCCACGAATGCGAGGCGCTCGGCTTCACGCCGTTCGTGAAGAGCACCGGCAGCAAGGGGCTTCACGTCGTGATGCCCATCGAACCCGTCTGGGAGTTCGAGCGCATCCGTGCGCTTGCCCGCGCCATCGCCGAGAAGACCGCTGCGCTTCAGCCCGACGCGCTGACGTCCAAGATGTCCAAGGCGCTTCGGCCGGGCCGCATCTTCCTCGACTACGTGCGCAACTCCGAGGGGGCGAGCGCGGTGGCGCCGTACTCGACCCGCCACCTCGAAGGGCCGAGCGTGGCGGTCCCGCTGGAATGGGGCGAGCTCGACCCGGGCAACGACCTGCGTCGCGCGTTCACGCCCGAACGCGTACTCGAGCGCGTGCAGGCAGGCGTCGATCCGTGGCGAGAGATGGAGCATGCCGCTGCGGGAAGCCGCACGCTCAAGGCGGCAGAAGCGGCGCTCGGCGGATAGCACGCGGTTCGCGGAGCGCGCGACGAGCGGCACCGGACGGGCTACGCGAGTTCGCGCACCTTGACCGCGGCGGCGGCGGCCATGTCGGGGCCCACGACGAGCCGCAGCGCACCCACGAGGTTGTCGGCGATCTCGGGCAGGTCGCCGCGCTCGATGGTATCGGCGTCCTTGCCAACGCGCCTGCTCTCGACGTCGACCGAGACGCTCGCCAGAACGGTTCCGATCACCGGGCGCAGCGTCTCCTCGATGCGTTGGGCGAGCAGATTAGCCACCTGCCACGTCCTCCTCGGCATCGGTCTCGGTCTGCTGCGCGCGCATCGCGTTCGCCGTGTCCATGAACCCGTTCAGCGCCCGACTGACACCCGCGAAGTACGCGGCAAGCAGCCCCATCGCGATGATGACGAGTACCTGCGAGGCGAACTGCACCTGGTCGAGCGTCATGCCGACCACGAAGTTGCGGCTCCACTGCGCCACGGCGGACGCTGCGAGGCAGACGGTCGCGAGCACCACGTAGCTGATCTTCTCGGCGATGACCCCGCCGGCGGCCACCTTGCGCACGGCGAGCGCCTGCACGAGAAGGACCACGGCCACGCCCAAGCCGACCAGACTCACGATGAGGCTGATCGGCGGCCTGTTGAGCATGGTGGTGGCGATCTGGCGGCGAACGCAGTCGCGGGCAGCGTGAGAAACGCGGCGGTCGCGGCGACGATCATCGGCGCTCGGCTCATCAACCAGTCCTTTCTTGCAGGTCAGTCGCTTGAGAATCGTCCCTGGGCTATCATCGGCAATCGTCTTCGCAAGCGTTGAGAACTTCGGGTGACCGTTGTCACTTTGCGTCACAGCGGGCCTACCCTGCCCCGCCGCCTCCTCCGCCGCCGCCTCCGCCACCGCCGCCGGAGAACCCGCCTCCCCCGCCGGACGACGACGACATCTGGCTCGTCGCGACCTGAGAGGCGCTCAGGAACGACGTGGAGACCGCACTGACCGGCGACGAGGTGCCGTGGCCCGCGTACACCCACCAGTACGTGGTCTGGAAGCCCGGGTCGGCGACGACCTCGGGCATCTTCACTCGAAGCTGTGCGATGACCTCCTCGGCGATGCCGAAGACGACCGCGAGCACCAGGAACCGGTTCCACAGGATGACCGAGGCGGGCGGCGCCTCTTCGAGCCGCGAGAAGTCACGCAAGAAGTTGCGCAGCGCCTGGTACTTGCGGAACAGCTCGTTGCCCTCGCGCGACCGGCGATTCATGAAGACGCCGAGCACCGCGAGCACGATCGCCACCGGCACCGGCAGCAGCGCCGGGACCACCGAGCCCACGACGAACGCGCCGAAGATGCCGGCCATGGCGACCACGAACCCGGCCAGCACGAACGTCCCGATCTGCCAGCCCGAAGCGTCCGGGTCGAAGAACCCGCGAGCGTCGGCCGTCCCCGAGGCGGCATCCTTCCAGGCCTTGATCTCTTCCGAGAAGGTCTGGGCGTGCGCCTTGGCGTAGTCCTTGAGCTGCTCGAGCGACACGCGGCCGGTACCGCCGCCCACCGTGTCGAACAGCACGTCCATGAGTTGCGCGTCGAGTGCGTCGGGCTGGTGCTTGGGCTGAGCGACGCGGGTCAGCACGAACGTCTTCTCCGTGCCGCCGAACACGCCCGAGAGCCCTCCGGCGGCCTCTTCGGCCGGCGTCATCAGGATGATGCCCTTGTCGGCAAGGTCCATGAGCGTGGCCGCGATGTCGGTGTCGTTGACGGTGCCGAAGCGCCACAGGGCGCCCACCACCGCCGGCGGCAGCTCGGGCGCGGGATCCTCTCGGAAGTAGTCGCCTTGCGAACTGCGAGGCGAACTCGCGGCCGTGCTGCACGAACCCGAACACGCCGAGACCCAGCGCGCCGATGGCGAAGAGCCACGCCAGCCCCGTGATGCCGTAGTAGGTGACGCGCGCCTTCGTGCGCTCGGCGTTGGCCTCGTTGGCCCACTTCGCCTCCTCGGCCATGACCTGCGCCTTGCGCGGCTGGTCGATGACGGGAGCCTCCGAGAGCGCCTCGGGCGGGTAGAGGATGCGGGCCTCGACGAAGGTGCTCGCCGGGACCTCGGGGACCGCGAGCGTCACGTTGCCGATCTGCCCGATGGTCACCGTGCCCGTGAGCGGGCCGTGCGCCCACGCCTTCACATCGGACTTGCTGAGCGCGACGGGTGGGAGGACCTCGATGGTCACGTCGGAGACCGGCTCTTCCCACTCATCGCCGATGAACTTCCAGTACAGCTCCGCGGTGTCCGAGTAGCGCTTGGCCGCACCCTTCACGAGGTACTCGAGCACGAACGTCGCCTTGTCGTTCGAGGTGCGGTGGAAGCCGCGCACCTCGATGGTCCCGCCGTACTGCTCGACGAGGTAGGTCCCGGGCGGACGGGTGTCGCGCGCCGTGACGTCGGTCGTGGGAGCGAAGGGCTCGACGGCGCCGGAGGGGTCGACCTTCGAGACGCCGAGCACCTCGATCCCGTCGGCGCCGGCCTCCTCGAGCGTCCAGAAGACGAAGGTGAAGTCGCCGTCGAAGTCGAAGGTGCGCCGCTCGGTCACGCGCATGTCGCCGTTGGGCTCGACCTGCGCCTTGATGGTGACCGGGCCCATCGAGTACGACTGCGCGAGCGCCGCTGCCGGGAGCAGCAGGGCGGCGGCAAGCGCGAGGGCGAGCATCGCGGTGAGGCGGGCTGCCCGGGCTCGGCGGGCCGTGGCGCGATCGTGCGACAGCTTCTCGGCGGCTCACACCCGCTCCTCTCGCAGTCGCTTGAAGAACGCACGCAGCAGCTCGGCCGAGTCCGACTCGAGCACACCGCTCGTGACCTCGAAGCGGTGGTTGAGGCGATCGTCGGCGTGAAGGTCGTACAGCGATGCCCAGCGCCCCGGCCTTGGGGTCGGGCGCGGCGTAGACGCAGCGAGCGATGCGCGCCTGGTGCATCAGCCCCGCGCACATGGGGCATGGCTCGAGCGTCACGTAGACGGTGCAGTCCGACAGCCGCCAGCGCTCGAGCTTGGCGGCGGCGGCGCGGATCGCGAGCAGCTCGGCGTGGCCCGCCGGGTCGTGGTCGGCCTCTCGGCGGTTGTGGGCCCGCGCGACCACCGCGCCGTCGCACACGACGACCGCGCCGATGGGCACCTCGCCGATCGCGCCGGCGAGCCGCGCTTCGTCGAGCGCCATCGCCATGTAGGTCTCGTCGCTCTTGTGCACGCCCGTCCCCCCGCGCGGCTTTGCCAGCTCCGAGTCTAGCGCAGCACCAGCACTTCGCGCCCGCCTGTGGAATAGTGCTAGGCGTGAGATTCGCGACGTACAACATCCGGCACGCCCAGGGCATGGACTTCCTCATCCTGCCGCGACGCATCGCGCGCGCTGTCGTGCGCACCGGTGCGCAGGTCGTTGGGCTGCAGGAGGTATGGAGCGTCGCCGGCGTCCAGGACCAGACCGAGGTGATCTCGCGCAACGCCGGCATGAGCGGGGAGTTCGTCGAGGCCCACCGCCGCGGCTCGCTTCGCATGGGCAACGCCGTGCTCACGAGCGGCGTCGTGCGCTCGCACGAGGTCTTCGAGCTGCCGAGTCGCGAGGAGCTCCGGGTGTGCTCGGTGACCGAGATCGACGTGGACGGCGTGACCGTGCGCTTCGCCGCTACCCACCTGCCGCTGCACAAGGTCACGCGCGGTCTGGCCATCGAGATGCTCGCCGAGAAGCTCCCGGTCGATCTGCCCCTCGTGCTCGTGGGCGACTTCAACGCCCCGCCCGCCGAACTCGAGCCGCTGCGCGCGGTGCTCACGGTGCCCGTGCCCCCGCCCTCGTTCCCGTCGATCGGCGCGTTCCAGAAGCTCGACCACATCGCGTTCTCGGAGCACTGGCAGCTCGAGGAGCTCGCGGTGGTGCGCTCGCTCGCCTCGGACCACCTGCCTCTGGTGGCCGAGCTCTCGCTGCGCTGAGCGAGCTGGCGCCCGGCGCCGGCGCTGGAGGCTCGAAACGGCCCTCGCGCGTGCTACCCTAGTGCCCGCCTAGCGCCCTGCGGAGGGGTGGCAGAGCGGTTGATTGCACTGGTCTTGAAAACCAGCGACCCGCAAGGGTCCGAGGGTTCGAATCCCTCCCCCTCCGCCATGCGTGACCTACGCGACGATGCGCCCGAGACCCCAAGCAGCCGTCTCAAGCACGCGCGCCCCTAGGCCGATACCCTCCACAGTCGCGCATGCGGTCCGATGGGCGCGGCGATCTCCGTCGGCGAGAGGGCTTCGAATGAGTTCGGTCCTGTCAGTGCGGTCGCGCTTGATGCTCGCTCTTGCCGTGACACTCCCGATCGTCGCGCTCTTCGTGACGAGAAGCGTCCTGGGTCAGGACACCGCCGCCGCCGCGGCGATCGCCAATGCACCTGCAGTCGTGTTCTCGGTGGCCTCGACCGCGTTCATCTTCTGGGCGGCCCTCAGGTTCTCGGCCGGCGAGCCTGTTCGCAAGCCATGGATCGCCATAGGCCTCGCCATGGCGGCGACGGCCACCGCCGAAGTGCTGTGGGCCTACTACGAGGTGGTTCTGCGCGCCGAGGTTCCCTTCCCCGGGGTTCCGGACTTGTTCTACCTGGCGTGCTACCCGCTCTTCGCTGCAGGGCTCCTGATAGCTGTCCGGTCGTTCAAGGGGCTGGTGCCGATCGGCCGTGCGGTCGCGATCAGCGCGGGCGCCTGCGCCCTTGCATCGGCATGGCTGTACTTCGCAGTGCTGCGCCTGATTCTGAGCGACCCGGAGATGGCGGGCCCCACCAAGTTCGTCAGCCTCTTCTATCCACTTGGCGACGTGTGGCTGATGGTCTTCCCGTCCCTCGTCCTTGCGATCATGCTCTCGTCGCTGGCGGGTGGAAGGATCTCCTGGCCATGGTGGGCAGTCGTTGCGGGATCGATGTCCATAGCGGTCGCGGACGTGTTGTTCACTGTCGCCGACTGGAACGGCACCTACGCGACCGGTTCTCCGCTCGACGCTGGATGGTGGGTCGGATACCTGCTGCTCGCCGCGGGCGCATCGGTATTCGTCGACATCCAGAAGCCCGTCGCCGTGCGTAGCGAGCAGCAGCACGAGAGCGCGGGACACGGTGCAGGTGGTATCACGATGAGCGTCTACGCCTCCGCCACCGAAGTCCTGAAGCCACTGGTGGGCCCAGCCGTGACCGAGATCTGCCTCCGCTCGTCCGCACTCAAGCTCGGGAAAGCAGCCGAGGACTTCAGCGCTCTCGACGTCGATGCCCTCGCGGCCGAGATACGGGCGTCGATGCGCCCGTTCGCCTCCGATTCACTGCTCGAAGCGGCGATCACCGAGATTCGAGTGCGGGCGTAGCGGCACGAGCACGTGCACGCCCGAGCAGCCGCGCCCTCACCCCAGTCTGGCAACTACGGCGACGCCCCCGATCACCACGACAACGAATCCGGCCATCGCCCAGAGAGCGACCTGCCCGCGTGTCTGCGCTCGTCCTCCGACAGCGCTCTGCGCACCGCCTGTCGTCTTGGCCTCAGCGGCCCGCTGAATGTCTGCGTCCAGCGCGTGTCTGCGTTCGTCCTCAGACAGGGCCCTGCGCACCGCCTGTCTCTTGGCCTCAGCGGCCCGCTGGATCTCCGCATCCATGCCGCTACTCCCGCTCCCACTTCATCGAACGCTTGACCGCATCCGCCCACAGCACCTTCAGCCGCGCGTAGTCCTCGGCGGCATGGGACGACGGCGTGAACTTCTTGTCGACGCCTGTGAGCGCCGGCAGGTCGGCAGGCGACTCCCACACGCCCGTCGCCCGGCCGGCGAGGTACGCCGCCCCGAGCGCCGTGGACTCCGCGACCTGAGCGCGCAGCACGTCTCGGCCGAGCACGTCGGCGAGTATCTGCATCACGAGCTCGTTCACGGTGACTCCGCCGTCCACGCGCAGCTGCGCGATCTCGTGGCCCGAGTCGGCGATCATCGCTCCGATCAGGTCCGAGACCTGCAGCGGAATCGCTTCCATGCCCGCGCGCGCGAGATGTGCGTTGGTCGCGCCGCGCGTCAGGCCGAAGATGGCGCCGCGCGCGTACGGGTCCCACATCGGCGCACCGAGGCCCGTGAGCGCGGGCACGAACACCACGCCCCCGCTGTTGGGAACGCTCTCGGCGAGCGCCTGCACGCCCTGCGGCGAATCGGCGAGCTTGAGCCCCTCGACGAGCCACTGCACCACCGCACCGCCCATGAAGATCGAGCCCTCGAGCGCGTAGTCGAGCTCGTCGCCGATCTGCGCGGCCAGCGTCACGCCCAGCGACGCCGAGTGCGCCCGCGTGTGCCCCGTGTGCATCAGCGCGAAGACACCGGTCCCGAACGTCGCCTTCGCATCGCCCGCCGAGAAGCCGCCGTTGCCCACGAGCGCGGCCTGCTGGTCGCCGCAGATGCCCGAGATCGGCACGGACGCGCCGAGCACCTCGGCGGCGGTCTCGCCCACGACCTCCGACGAACTCACGACCGTGGGCAGCAGCCCCATCGGCACGCGGAAGAGCGCGGCGAGCTCCCCGTCCCACTCGCGCGTCGAGATGTCGAGAAGCTGCGTGCGCGAAGCGTTCGACGCGTCGGTGACGTGGACGGCCCCGCCGGTCAGGTTCCAGATCAGCCACGTGTCGATCGTGCCGCACGCGAGCTCGCCCGCCTCGGCACGTTTCCGTGCCCCCGGCACCTCGTCGAGGATCCAGGCGATCTTGGCTGCCGAGAAGTACGGGTCGATGCCCAGTCCCGTGCGCTCGCGCACCCAGCCATCCGCACCGGCGGCCACGAGCGCCTCGCACGCAGCCGCGGTGCGGCGGTCCTGCCACACGATCGCGTTGTGGATGGGCTTGCCGGTGGCGCGGTCCCACACCACCGCGGTCTCGCGCTGGTTGGTCACGCCGATGCCGGAGAGCTGGTCGGCGGTGATACCCGCCTTCTCCAGCGCTTCTCTTGCGACCTGCAGCTGCTGGCCCCACAGCACCTCGGGGTCGTGCTCGACCCAGCCCGGCTGCGGGAAGATCTGCGGCAGGGCGATCTGAGCGACGCCGCGCTTGGCGCCGGTCTCGTCGAAGACGATCGCACGCGAGCTTGTGGTGCCTTGATCCAAGGCGAGAACGAGCGGCATGGGGACCCTCCAGGAATCGTGGACAGCGAGCATAGTATTCCCATCGGCGCGGCAATCCGAAGCCCGCCGCTGCAAAGCGGAGCGGCACGGGCGGTGCGGGCTCCTCGGCGCTTTACGGTCGGCTCGCACGCGGGTACTATATCCACTCGCGCGCACCTGCTCGCACCACCCGCAACAGCGCGCACACGGAGAGCTGGCCGAGTCGGTCGAAGGCGCTCGCCTGCTAAGCGAGTAAGGGGGTAAAGCTCCCTTCGAGGGTTCGAATCCCTCACTCTCCGCCATTGACATCGACGCTGCCACAGCCCCCTTTCTCGGTTGACACCGTGCAAGGCAGGTGGCAGGATACGCAAGCCCTGCAAGGGGCTCGCGCGCCCTTACCTCAGCTGGATAGAGGGCCTGACTACGAATCAGGACGTCGCAGGTTCGAATCCTGCAGGGCGCGCCACGCGAACTCGAAGGCCGGAGGTGCGACACGCTCCGGCCTTTTCGCTGCTCGGGTGACCGCGGGGGCACCCTGGCGTAGAATCCGTGCGTAACCCGCGCGCGGACTCGTGCCCTCTTTCACGCACGCACGTCGAACCGATCGGAACCTGGGGGTTTTGGATGGAGCCACGGAACATCACTGTCTTCGGCGCCGGCTACGTCGGGCTGGTCGCCGGTGCGTGTCTCTCGGCATCAGGGCACTCGGTGACCCTGCTCGACGTGGACGAGGCCAAGCTCGACTCGCTTCGCCAGGGGCGCACGCCCTTCCACGAGCCCGGGATGGACGAGATCATCGCCGAGGGCATCTCGGCAGGCCGGCTGAAGTTCGAGAACGCCGCCGGAGACTGCTCGTACGGTGAGTTCGTCTTCGTGGCCGTGGGCACGCCGTCGACCTCTACCGGCTCCTCGGACATGCGCTACGTGAGCGCCGTGATCGAGCAGGTCATCGCCAAGGCGCCGACCGACACCGTCGTGGTGATGAAGAGCACCGTCCCGCCGGGGACCGGTGCGATGCTGTCCAAGCGCCTCGAGCCGCGCGGCATCCACTACGTCTCGAACCCCGAGTTCCTGCGCGAAGGCAACGCGGTCAAGGACTGGTACGAGACCGACCGCATCGTCGTGGGTGGCGAGCCGGACGCTTGCGAGCGGCTCATCTCGCTCTACGAGGACATCGAAGCGCCGGCGCTGGTGTGCGACATCGCGAGCGCCGAGCTCATCAAGTACGCGTCGAACGCCTTCCTCGCGCTGAAGATCTCGTTCGCCAACGAGATCGCGAACCTGTGCGACAACGTGGACGCCGACATCACGACCGTCATGCACGGGGTGGGCATGGACCCGAGGATCGGCGGGTCGTTCCTCAACGCGGGGATCGGCTACGGCGGCTCGTGCTTCCCCAAGGACACCCGCGCGCTCGACTACCTGTACAGCATCAACGGCCACCACTCGCATCTGATGAAGGCCGTCATCGACGTCAACGCGTTCCAGCGGCGTCTGCCGCTCACCGCCCTCAAGCGCCGGTTGGGCGACCTGCGCGGTACGCGCATCGCCGTGCTGGGACTCACCTTCAAGCCCGACACCGACGATACCCGCGAGGCGCCTGCGGGCGACATCATCCGGATGCTCGTGGTGGAGGGCGCCACGGTGGCCGGATACGATCCGGTGGGAGTGCTGCCGTTCGAGTCGGACCTGTACAGCCAGGAGCAAAGCATCGAGGACGCGGTCCGCGGCGCCTCGGCGGTCATCGTGGCAACGGAGTGGGACCAGATCGCCAACGCGGACTGGAAGGCGCTTTGTGAGACGATGGTCGGGCAGAGGCTCGTGTTCGACGGCCGCAACTGCTTGGACCCCGCCTCCGTCCGAAGCGGCGGCGGCGACTACGTGGGCGTCGGGCGGCGCTAGCGCAAGACGACGGAAGAGGCCCCGCCGATGACCAAGCTCATCATCCAGATCCCCTGCTTCAACGAGGAGGATTCGCTCCCCATCACGCTGGCCGAGCTGCCGCGAGAGGTTCCCGGCATCGACGTGGTCGAGTGGCTGATCGTCGACGACGGCAGCGAGGATCGCACCGCGCAGGTCGCCGTGGAGCACGGCGTCGACCACGTCGTGCGCATGAAGCGCAACAGCGGGCTCGCGAAGGTCTTCATGGCCGGGCTCGACGCGTGCCTGCGACTGGGCGCCGACATCATCGTCAACACCGACGCCGACAACCAGTACTGCGCGGCCGACATCCCCAAGCTCGTCGAGCCGGTCCTCGCGGGCCGCGCTGACTACGTCATCGGCGCTCGGCCCGATCGGCGAGATCGAGCACTTCTCGCCGATCAAGAAGATGCTGCAGAAGATGGGCAGCTGGGCCGTGCGCGTGGCGAGCAACACCGAGGTGCCCGACGCGCCCAGTGGCTTTCGCGCCATGTCGCGCGCGTGCGCGCTGCGCCTGAACGTGCTCTCCGAGTACACCTACACGATCGAGACGATCATCCAGGCGGGCCGCGCCGGCATGGCGATCGAGAGCGTCCCGATTCGCGTCAACGGCGACCTTCGTCCTTCTCGGCTGGTCAAGAGCATCGGGTCGTACGTGCGTCGCTCGCTGGTGACGATCGCCCGGATCTTCATGACGTACAAGCCGATGAGGTTCTTCCTCGCCCCGGGGCTCATCCTGAGCGCGATCGGCGTGCTGATCGGCCTGCGGTTCCTCTACTTCTACTTCACGGGCCAGGGACAGGGGCACCTGCAGTCGCTCGTGCTGACCGCGATCCTCATCCTCGTGGGCGCGCAGATGGTGCTGTTCGGGCTGGTGGCCGAGCTGATCGGCAACAACCGCAAGCTGCTCGAGGACATCCAGTGGCGTACGCGCCGCATGGAGCTCGAAGTACGCGACCGGGCACCCGGAGGAAGCCGCCTAGGTGGCAGGCGGACCGCACAAGGTGGTGCTCATCGGACCCGTGCTGCCGTTTCGCGGCGGCATCGCGCAGCACACGACGATGCTCCTGCACGCGTTTCGCGAGTTCGCCGACGCGCAGGCGATCTCGTTCACTCGCCAGTACCCCAAGCTGATCTTCCCGGGCGAGAGCGACCGCGACCCCGCCTTCGAGGGCCACGTCGAGCCGCACACCACCTACCTCATCGACTCGGTGAACCCGCTCACGTGGCGCAAGGCCGTCAAGCTCGCCATCGCCGAGAAGCCCGACCTCGTCGTCTTGCCGTGGTGGCAGGTCTACTGGGCGCCGAGCTTCTCCTACATCGCGAGACGGATCCGCCGGGCCGGCATCCCGGTGGTCTTCATGTGCCACAACGTCACCGAGCACGAGGCGGCCGGCTGGAAGCGCGCGCTCACCAAGCGGGTGCTCGCGCTGGGCAGCGGGCACGTGGTGCAGACGAACCTCGACGCCGAGCATCTGCTCGAGTTGCTGCCCGACGCGAAGCCGGTGCTGCACCTGCACCCGGCCTACGACCAGTTCCCGCGCCGCGCGCGGCACGCTCGCACCCGAGCACGACCTGGAGCTGCTCTTCTTCGGCTTCGTGCGCCCGTACAAGGGCCTCGACCTGCTCATCGAGGCGCTCCCGCTGCTTCCCGCCGACCTCGACGTGCGCCTCACCGTCGCCGGCGAGTTCTGGCACGGCCCCGAGGAGACCGAGAAGCGCATCGCCGAGCTGGGACTCGCCGACAAGGTCGAGATCGTGAGCCGCTACCTCACCGAGGAAGAGGTCGCCGAGTACTTCGCGCGCGCTCATGCGCTCGTGCTGCCCTACCGCAGCGCGACGGGCAGCGGAGTCGTCGCGATCGCGCACCACTACGAGAAGCCGGTCATCGTCACGCGCGTCGGCGGTCTGCCCGACGTGGTCGAGGACGGCGTGACCGGCTTCGTGGTCGAGCCGGAGTCGCCCGAGGCGCTCGCGCGCGCCATCGAGAGCCTCGCCGATCGCGATCTCGACGGGATGGTCGAGGCGGTGCGCCGGTTCAAGGCCGAGAAGCTCACGTGGACCGGGCTTGCCGAGGCGACCCTGCAGGCCGGAGGGCGTGGCGTGATGCGCCGGGCGCTCATCACCGGCGCGACCGGCTTCGTGGGTGGCAGGCTCGTGCCGGCGCTGCTCGACGCCGGCGTCGAGTGCCGCTGCCTGGTGCGCTCGGAGGAGCGCGCTGCCGCCCTGCCCAGCGACCCGCGCGTCACGCACGTCGTGGGCGACATCACCGAACCCCGACACGCTCGCCGGCGTCGCCGACGGCTGCGACGTCGTGTTCCACCTCGCCGCCGAAGGGCACGTCTCGGCGCAGTCCGAGGAGGCGTTTCGCCGATTCGTCGCCGTCAACGTCGACGGCACCGCGGCGCTCATCCGCGCGGCGGCGGCGGCCGGTGCCGTGGAGCGCTTCGTGCACTTCAGCTCGACGGCGGCGATGGGGCTGATCGAGAAGCCGCTCGTCGACGAGAACGACGAGCCGCAGCCGGTGACGCCCTACCAGAAGTCGAAGCGCCAGAGCGAGCTCACCGCACTCGAGACGGGCCGCGAGACCGGCGTGCCGGTGGTCGTGGTGCGCCCGTGCATGATCTACGGCATCGGCGGGACCGGCGAGTTCGAGAAGATGGCTCGCCTGATGCGCACGCGGCCGATTCCCGAAGGTCGGGCGCGGGCGCAACCTCACGCCGCTCGTGCACGTCGACGACGTCGTGCAGGCCGCGGTCAAGGCCGGCGAGCGCGGCGTCGCCGGCGAGACCTACCTGGTCGCCTCGGCGCGCTCCCCCGAGCTCGACGAGCTGCGCGACTGGATCATGGAGGGCTGGGGCGAATCGGCGCCGTACCCGTACGTGCCTGTGTGGCTGATGATGACCGCCGCCTGGGGCTTCGAGCTGCTCGGCAAGCTCACGGGCAAGGCGCCCATGGCGACGCGCCGCAACATCGCCAACACCGTCTACGACCGCGAGTTCTCGATCGAGAAGGCGCGACGCGACCTTGGCTACGAGCCCGCCGTCGACCTGCACGAGGGCTGCGTCGAGACGGTGCGCTGGTTCAAGGAGCAGGGGCTGTGAGCGGGCGCAGGCGCGACATGGACGCGGCGCCGCGGGTCCGCGACCCCGCCGGTGACGGTCTTCAGCCGCCGGGTCGACCCGGACGGCGACGCGACGGGCGTGCTCGCCGAGCTCGTCGACGCGCTCGGCGGCTTCGAGGGGCGCTTCTCGGCGGGCGCGAAGGTGCTCATCAAGCCGAACTTCGTCGCGCCGTTCCCGGCGGCCACCACCGACCTCGCGATCATCGCGGCGGTCGCCGAGCGCATCCGCGACGCGGGCGGCGTGCCGGTGGTGGGCGAGTCGAGCGGCTACGAGTTCTCGGCCGACGAGCACGCACGAGGTGCTCGGCGTGCGGCCGTACCTCGAGGAGCGCGGCATCGAGTTCGTGAACCTCGACGAGTACCCCTACGAGGAGGTCACGCTCGCCGAGACGGGGCAGCGCGTGGAGATGACGCGGCTCGCGCTCGAGTCCGAGATGCTCGTGAACCTGCCCGTGCTCAAGGGCCACACCATCACCAAGGTGACCGGCGCGGTGAAGAACACCTTCGGGCTGCTCTCGCGCGAGAGCCGCCGGAAGCTGCACGTGAGCGGCTTGCACGAGGGCATCGCGGCGATCTCGCGCCACTTCCCCGGCGCGCTGCACTTCGCCGACGCTCGCAACCTGCTCATCCGCGCGGTCTTCTCGGACGTGCGGCCCCTGGGCTTCTTCCTGGCCGCCGAGGACCCCTTCGCGCTCGACCACTTCGGCTCGAAGCTGCTGGGCATCGACCCGGACTCGGTCACGCACCTCACGCGCGTGCCGGACTACGCGTCGACGGCGCGCTGCCCGAGGGCGCCGAGGCCGAGCTCTCCCGCCGAGACGCCCCGCGCGACCGCTTCCACCGCGCGATGTACTCGGCGTTCTACCTGGTCGACGAGGTGAAGGTCCGCACGGTGGGCGGCGACTCGCTCATCCCGCACCTGCACTGGAACCTGGGCGTGCACCCCGAGCTCGGCACGCTCTCCGACGCCGAACTCGAGCGGCTGGCGGCGCTGTGCCCGGTGGGCGCGATCGACGTGAGCCAGCGCCGCATCATCGCCGAGAAGTGCATGCCCGTGCGATGCATGATGTGCCTGCGCGCTGCGAGCGAGCCGGACGCCGTGCGCCTCAAGGGGCTCAACCCGCCGAAGCCCTCGCCGAAGCACCTCGCCCGAGGACGCCGAGTGATGCGCCCGCTGCCCGCGCCGCTGCGCGACATACCCGGCCGACGTGCCGGGACTGTGGGACACGCTCGCGACGCGCTTCGCGAACCTCGGCCGACCGCCCCGCGTCGTCATCCACGGCGGCTACGGCAAGAACAACATGGGCGACGACGCGCTGCTCCACGTGATCCGCGGGCGCGTGCTCGCCGCGTTCCCCAACGCCGAGATCCACGTCGTGTGCCACGGCCCCGAGCGCGTGGTCGAGCGCTACCGCGACGACCCGGCCGGCCCCGTGACCTCGTCGCACTTCAAGAGCGCGCGACCATTCGCGCGGCCCGCCGAAGCGACCTCTACATCATCGGCGGCGGCGGCATCGTCAACCGCATCAACGCCTACTCGGGCCTGATGATGCTCAAGTGGCTCGACCCCAAGGGCAAGTTCCAGTTCCTCGCCGCCCTGCTCGCCGGGCTGGACCGGCGCGTTCACGCTCTACTACGGCATCGGCGCCGAGAGCTTCCCCGACCCGGTCGTGAAGAACCTCACCCGCTTCGCGCTCAAGCGCGCGAGCGTGGTGTCCGCGCGCGACCCGCGCACCATCGCGAACCTGCGCGAGCTGGGCGTGAAGCGCGAGATCGTGCAGGTGCTCGACCCCGCGCTCTCGCTCGAGCCCGCGCCTGCCGAGGAGGCCGACAAGCTGCTCGTCGAGGCCGGCGCCGTCGCCGCGCGCCGAGCGCACTCGCCCGCTCGTGGGGCTCAACTTCCGCTGGGTGGGCGACCCGGCCGTCGACAACGACCGCACGCTCGCCGAGGCGGCGCGCCTCGCGCGCGAGCTGCACGAGCGCGGCTGCGACGTGATCTTCCTGCCGATCAGCCAGCACCCCGACAAGCACCTCGAAGACGACCTCGACTTCGGCCGTCGCCTGCGCCACGAGCTCGAAGTGCCGGAGTGGTTCGCGCTGCTCGAGACCTACCCGCACCCGGCTGTCTACATGGCGCTTCTGGGCGCGTGTGACGCGCTCGTGCTCTCGCGCCTGCACGCCGTCATCCTCGGCACGATGATGGGCGTGCCCATCGCGACGGTGAGCTACGACGACAAGGTCTCGGAGTTCGTGAAGCTGTCAGGGCAGGAAGCGCGGATGATCGACCTGCCGGAGTTCACGCTGGAGCGGCTGCGCCGGCGCTCGACGAAGTGCTGGCGGGGCCCGCGCGGTGAGCGCCGCCCCACAGCGTCCCGTGACCCTCGCGCACTGCTGTAAGACAAGATCGGCGACGTCCCCGGTCGACCGTCGCATCACGCCAGCGATCGACGCGCTCGCCGAGAGGGTATCGCCTTCGACAACCTCTTCTCCCAAGCCGTCGAGACCCCGGTCGCGCACGGCGCGCTCCTCTCGGGCCACTACCCACGCATCAAGGGGTTGCGCTCGGTCGTCAACCGCAAGCACGTGACCGCCGAACGCCACATGCTCGCCGAGTGGCTCGCGCGCCACGGCTACCAGACGGGTGGATTCATCAGCGCGTACGCGCTCGACCGCAACCGCGGATTCGGCGCCGGCTTCGGAACTACGGCGACAAGTTGCGGAAGCGGGATCCCTTCTACCCGCTCCACTGCGGCCATACGCTCCTCGTCATGGAGGCGCTCAAGCGGGTGCCCGTCAAGCCGTTCAAGACGATGGACCTCGCGAAGCGGCGGTTCGGCGAGGAGACGATCGCGGCGGCGACCGAGTGGTACGCGGGCGTGCGACTCCGAACGTCCGCGCTTCCTGTTCTGCCACCTGTTCGACGCGCACTGCGAGTACTACAGCCCCGAGGGCTTCCGGGCCTACCGGATGCGTAGCAACAAGAAGACGCTGCGCGAAATCGAGACGGGCAAGCGTGAGGCCTTCGAGGAGGTCCTGGGGCAGATCCGCGCGCAGTACGACATGTCGGTGCGCCACATCGACGGTCTTGTGGGCCAACTCGTCGATCGCGTGAGCGGCACGATCCCGACCGCGACACGCTCGTGCTCGTCACCGCCGACCACGGCGAGGGCCTCGGCGACCACGGCTACATGCTGCACGGCTGCGAACTCTACGACGAAGAGATCCACGTCCCGGCCGTGATCGCCTCGCTGTCGGGCGACGCTCCAACCGGCCGAATCGCGCAGCTCACCCGCAGCATCGACCTCGCTCCGACACTCCTCGCGCTGGCGGGCTTCCCCGCGATGCCGTGCGACGGCCGGACGCGCTGCCCTTCTCGCGCGCATCGGCGAGGCGGCGGCTGGCATGCCCGCCGACAGCGCGTCTCCTTCACCGAGACCCGCCACACGTACCTCAAGGCGCGCTGGCTGCGTGCGATCCGCTCGGCGGGGTACAAATACATCTATGATGCAAGCGAACGGCGCGAGATCTATCACGTCGCCTCCGATCCAGATGAGACCGTCAACGTCATGAAGTCCCAACCGTCTGCCGTCGAGGAGCTTCTCGAGTGGCTGGCGAGCGAAGTCGGAGTGT
This sequence comes from uncultured Actinomycetes bacterium, assembly GCA_963726325.1. Lineage (GTDB taxonomy): Bacteria > Actinomycetota > Coriobacteriia > Anaerosomatales > PHET01 > CAVPCY01. Next base: position 68,422 of record CAVSCA010000005.1, read on the forward strand.
GATCATGCCCGAAACGCAAGCTCGGATATCCAGTACGGGAAGGTCGAACACCAGTACCAGGACCTCAAGAAGGTGTCCGAGTACGATTCGAACCGATTCGGCCGGCCCGGCGGCGCGTACCTGAACGAGCGGCAGGTCAAGACGGTGCTCGATCTTCTCGGCGAGAGGCCCCTCTCAGTGCTCGAAGCGGGATGTGGAACGGGCAGGTTCACCTACACCATGGCTCGAGCCGGTCATCGCGTGACCGGCCTAGACTACTCGCCTGCGATGCTCGAGACCTGCGCGGCGCGCGGAGCCGAGGAGGGTGGCGCCGAGAACGTCGAGCTCATCGAGGGCAGCGTCTTCGAACTGCCCTTCGCCGACGGCACCTTCGACGCGGTCCTGTCGGTGCACGTACTCATGCATCTGCCCGAGCACGACGCCGCCCTGCGCGAGATGCTCCGCGTCATCAAGCCCGGTGGACTCGTGATCTTCGACATCCGCAACAGGCGCAGTCTCAACCGGATCTCCTATCCGCTGCGCCGCACGGCGCAGCGCCTGCAGGGGCGACAGGCGTGGACTGTCTGGTACGCGACCGTCGACGAGATCGCCGCGTTCGCAACGGCCACGACGCGAAACTCGATGCTGCCCGGGGCCTGTTTCCCCTCAAGCCGAATCGGCTTCCGAGGTTCATGATGCCGCTCGTCCGCTCGCTCGAGAGCACGCGCGAGGGATCGTTCTGGAAGCGCATCGGACACATCCAGATGGTGGCGTTGCGCAAGGAGGGCGGAACGGCCTGATGCGCATTTTCGGCCTGATGCTCGTCGCTATCACGCCGGGATGGCCACTGCGCCGTTTCCTGTACCGCATGCTGTTCGGCTTCAAGTTCGGGCACGGCGCGCGCGTCGGGATGCTCAACATCCTCGATATCCGATCGCTCGAGATGGACGAGGGCGCATCGATACGAGGCATCGGCAACGTCTTCATGAGCGTCCACGCGGTGAAGATGGGACCGTACTCGCGAATCGGGTCGCCGCGCGTCGGGAGGAACCCTTCCGGGGCACCGCGAACAAGCCCACCTATCCGCACGCGACGCTGACCCTGGGGCCGTGCGCGCTCGTGGACGCTCGTGCACTACTTCGACGTGTGCGCCGACATCGACGTTCGGCGCCAACGTGCGTCGTGGGCGGTATCCGGCTAGCGTCTTCTTCACGCACACGTTCTACATGCCGAGTTCGAGCCGATCACGCATCGGTGACCGACGTCTACATCGGCTCGAACTGCCGGTTCCAGATGGGTGCGTCAGTGGCGACGGACTCGGTCGTGGGCCATGGGCGCGGTCGTGGTAAGCAACGATCGAAGACGCGGACGCACTCGTTGGCGGCGTCGCCGGCCAGGTGTCGTTCGGTCGAACTACGACTACGACGCCAAGGCCGCCTTCGCCCTCCGCCGCAAGCACTTCGACGGAGAGCGGGGTCGTCGTCGAGCCCCCGCCCCGCGAAGTCAGGAACCGAAGCGCTGCCGAAGACGGGGCGCGACTGCGATGGGCAAGGGCACGCTCCACCAGGTAATTCGCGCGCGATGACGTTCATCGTCTGCGGGCTACGTGCTCCACATCGCAATGGTCTACCTGCTAGGGCGACCCAGGCCTACGGGCTTCTCGGCATCATGATCAACATGACCAACATCGCCCGCGTGCTGCTCTCGACCGGCCTGCCGCAGGCGACCTCGAAGTTCATCGCCGACAACGACGAGGAGCTCACCTACCCGATCCTGCGCACCTCGATGAAGCTGCAGTGGATCATCGGCGGCGCATCACCGGTGTCTACTTCGCGGGCGATCCCGCTGTGGCAGACATGCTCAACGACCCGACGCTCGCGCCGTACTTCTGGGCGGCGGCGCCGCTGATCCCGCTCATGGGCGATCCAGGTGCTGCAGAGCTACTTCAACGGAACGCACCGTTTCGTCGCCCAGTCGTGGCTCAACATCCTGTACTCGATCACGCGCGTGGTGTTCGCCATCGCGTTCGTGCTGCGCGGGAACGGCGTCTACGGCGTGCTCGTGGGCTTCAGCGATCTCGCTCGCTCTCTCTGCGCATCTCGTGGTACATACGTAAAGCCAAGGAACCGGTACCGCCAACCCGGAGAGCCGGCACCTCCTCGCCTTCGCGCGCCGCTCATGGTGCTCGCGATCGGCCAGGCCGTGCTCGTCAACCTCGACCTGCTGCAGATCAAGGCGTACTTCCCACGGCGACGACGTGGGCTTCTACTCGGGAGCGATGAGCCTCTCGCAGCACGCCGTACTTCCTGTTCACGGCGTTCTCCATCACACTGCTGCCGGTGGTCACCAGCGCGCTGCGCGAGGCGACACGGCCGCGCGCCAGCGGCATCGTCCGCTCGAAACATGTCGTTCCTGATCATCGCGGTGCCCCCGGTCATCGGCATCATGGCTCGCGGCGCCCAGGGACCCTGCTCGACTTCGTCTATCCCGAGCACCTACCGAGTGGCCGCGCCTGCGCTGATGTGGCTGACGTCGCCCAGACCCTGCTCGCGCTGGTGGCTTCGTTCACCGCCGCGGTCACCGCGAACGGCAAGCCCTACGGTCGCGATGGCCGGCGTGGCTCATCTGCATCCCGGTCCAGCTGGCGCCGGCTGCGCTGCTGATCCCGACGGTCGGCATGACGGGAGCGGCGATCGGCGAACCTCGCGACGCCGCGCTGGTGGGCGTCGCGGTCGTCGGAGCTGCTGACGTCGGCGCTACTTCGGCCTGCTCATCGAACCGGTCCGGTGCTCAAGGCCGTCGCCGGCGCGGTGGCCGTCTACTTGCTTATGTCGGTGCCCGGCACGTACTCTCTCGTGGTGCTCCCGTTCGCCTGTCTCGCCGGCTCTCGGGGTCTACGCGGGGCTCGTGCTTGCGCACGGGGCAATCACGCGCGCCGAGGTCGTCTCGCTGTTCAAGCGCGAGACAGCGCCGCGACCGCCCATCGAGGAAGAGGAACGCTAGACGCATGAAGGCATCGGACTTCGTCACACAGATCTATCCCAAGACGCTCTCGTACAAGGCCACCCGGGCCGGGCTCAAGCAGCCGATCGGCCCCATGACGCTGACCTTCTCGGTCACGAACCGCTGCAACAGCCGCTGCAAGACCTGCAACATCTGGCAGATCTACCCCAACCACTGGCAGGTCGCCGAGGACGAGCTGACGCTCGACGAGATCGAGAAGATCTTCCGCTCGATGCCGCCGGTCTACTTCTTCAACCTCTCGGGCGGCGAGCCGTTCCTGCGCGACGACCTGCCCGAGATCGTCGATCTGGCCGTCGAGCACCTCAAGCCGGCGATCCTGCACACGCCGACCAACGCGATCATGACCAAGCGCACGATCGCCGGGACGCGCAAGATCCTCGAGAACCTGCGCGCGCGGGGCCTCGACACGCCGTTCACCGTCAAGCCGTCGATCGATGGCGTGGGCGACCTGCACGACGAGATACGCGGCGTGAAGGGCAACTGGCCGCGCCTGCTCGCGACCATCAAGGGACTCCAGGAGCTTTCCGAGGAGTTCCCGAACCTGCACGTGGAGCTTGGCTCGGTGGTCAGCAACTTCAACAAGGACCGCCTCGACGAGATCGAGGACTACGTCCACTCGCTGGGCGTGCAGAGCTACCGCAACGAGATCGCCGAGCAGCGCGAGGAGTTCTTCAACATCGGCGATCCCATCACGCCCACCGGCGAGGAGTACGCCCAGCTGATGCAGGAGTTCGCCGCCAAGGTGCGCGAGAACCTGCCCAAGAAGCGTCCGCTTGCGCGGCTCACCGAGTCTCTGCGACTGGTCTACTACGAGTTGGCCGCCCGCATCGTGCAGGAGGACCGCCAGGTCATCCCCTGCTACGCCGGCATCAGCAACGTGCACCTCACGCCGCACGGGCAGCTGTGGCCGTGCTGCGTGCTGGGCTACGCGAAGCCCCTCGGCGACCTGCGCGAGGCCGAACTACGACTTCATGACGGTGTGGCGCTCGGACCAGGCCGACGAGGTGCGCGCCTCGATCAAGGCCGGCGAGTGCGCGTGCCCGCTCGCGAACCAGGCGTACAGCAACATCCTGTGCCACACCCCGAGTCTCGCCAAGGCGATGACCAACGTCGTGCGCTACGGCGGCCTGCGCTCGAGCGACTAGGCCTGCTCGGCGCTCCGGCCTGCTCGGCCGGCGGCTGACCGCCGAGGATCCGCGCGACGACGGCAGCCGCGTACCACGCGAAGAGCGGCACCACGTGGAAGAGCACTCGGTTGAGGCTGTCGCCCGGCCCGATGCGCCCGGGGTGCTGCGTTCCGTGGACGAGTCCGGCGATCACCAAGAACAGCGCGATCGACAGAAACGCCGGTCGCGTCCACGAGCGCGCTCGAAGCGCATCGCCGGTGAACAGCGAGAGCACGAGGACGATCGCGATCGCGTACCACAGGTGGAAGTAGCCGCCTGCCCCTTCGAAGAGGTTGATCCGCACGTGGGCGAGGACGAGACGACGCCTTGTCCCACTTCCAGACGAACACCGCGAGCATCAGGCCCGCCGCTACCGCGGTCACGATGCCGAAGAACCGCTCGCCGGCCACACGGAACGGCAGGCGCCGATCGAGCCACTCGACGATCCACGGACCGGCCGCGGAGAGCGCGAGCACCACCAAGATCGCGGCGGTCATCTCGCCGCCGAGCTTGCCCGCCTTCCACATGCCCAGCTGCCAGTAGGCGGCCCCGTACGCGAGGCCCTCCAGCGCAAGCAGCGGCGCGAAGAACGCGACGACGCTGCGCCAGCGCACCTCCGAGACGGTCAGCGCCGAGATCGCCGCAACCACCGGCACGAACTGGTAGGCGAGCCCGTCGGGGCGCGCGAGGGCGAACCCCGCGGCGAACACACCCGCGAGCACGAGGTAGGCGTTGCTCGGCGGGCCAGCGGATGGCGCCGTCGGGCGAACTGCGAGCCATATCGACGTCAGCGACATCAGCAAGCACACGGCGCTGACCATGTGCGAGTGGACGAAGAACGAGTGGAACAGAAACGACGGCTCGAGCACGAGGAACAGCACTGCGCCGCCCGCGACGAGCCGTGCGGTCTTGGCGGCGGCCGTAGACAGAGGGCCCGACAGCAGCGACAGCGCACACCAGTACAGCAGCGTCGCTCCGAGCATCGGGTAGATCACGTAGGCCCAGTCGCTGCCGAAGGCGACATGGATCGCGCTCACGGCGGGCAGGAACGGTCCTCGGCTGGAGATCAGCGAGACGGTGAACGAGCCGGTCCGGTTCAGCCAGACGCCGAGAGGCCAGTAGGACATGAACGAGTCGTTGTTGGAGACGGTGTAGCGCGCCAGGGCGAAGAAGGTCGCCAGCCCGCCGAGGACACCGGCGGCGATCAGGAAGCTGCGCGCCCCGACACTCAGCCGCCGGAGCCGGATCGTCTCGGGTGACCAGGCGCTGCACGAGCCACAGCACCGCGACGAACAGCAGGGCGCCCGCCGCGGCGCTGGCGAGGTCGAGCGGCCTGCGCAGGAACGCGGCCACGCTGCCGGCGAACACCGCCGACATCAACCCCATCGGCAGGGCCGCGCCGTGGTAGGCCCACGCGCCCAGGCGATGGCGCGACGGCCAAAGGGCCGCCCAGCCCACGGCAACGAAGAACGCGACGGCTGCCAGCTCGTTGGCCGGCCCGCTCACTGCGCTCCGCCCACGGGACTGTCCTCGATGGGCACGAAGACGTAGGTGCGCTCGATGCCCGGCTTGACGAGCAGGATCCACGTTCCGGAGCCCCCGGCTCTGGGCGCACCGACCAAGAAGTCCTCCGCGCGCTCGACGAGGCCGCCATTCGCCTCGAGGCGCTGCGCCTGCTCGGCAGTGAGCACCGGGTTGTACGGCCTCGTCTCCGTCGGCACGGGCGAGAGGTACGCGATGTCTTGCGACGGCAGCGCCCAGCGACGTACGCACCTGGTACCGTCGGCCTTCGTCATGAGCGTCCCCGAGTCCTCGCCGTAGAGGGCATCGCGGTCCTCGGGCAGGACGACCCGGCGAATCGTCGAGCGGCCTTCGAGGCTGTCGCGAGCAGCAAGCACGCCGATGACGACGCCGAGCGACCGCTCGGTCTGATGGTGCGACAGCACGCCCAGGTAGTCGCCGCCCTCGCGGTACGGGACGCGCCGTCCGCCCCACCAGGACTCGAAGGGCCAGCTGCCGGCCACGCGCTCCGAGATGCGCGTCGTGGGCGGCGTGGCACCGGCTGCCTTGGCGGCGGAAGCAAGACGGGCGCTGGTGTAGTAGGCGTAGGGAATGGTCGCCGCGACAAGCATGGCTCGCGCGATAGCGATGCCCAGACATGCCAGCACCACGACGAGCATTGCCGTATCGACCGCCGGCCGAGTGCGGACCGGCGCGGTGTCTTTCGCCACTCGGCCTCCCACGAATCCGTCGACGCGCCAAAGCGCCGCTCACTCGCGGTAGTCTACACCGACAGGCCTCGCGTCAGCGGTGAGTGGCAGTGCCGGACAAGGGGAACGACTCGAAGCAAGAGAAACTTCGGGTGAACCGAGAATCGCGTATCGTCGTCTGAAGTAACAGATGGCCGCGTCGATTCGCGGCGCCACGTTGCACACGAGTGATGGAGGTTCCCATGAACGTTCGAGCCAAACGGCCCCTGACCGCGGCCGCCCTCGGCCTGGCACTCGTCGCCATGCTCGCTCTGGCCGGCTGCGGCACCACAGGTCGTTCAAGCCCCGCCAGGCCAGGACCTGGGCACGGTGACGGCATCCGGAACCGGGAAGGCCTCGGCAACTCCGGATCAGGCGACGATGTCGTTCGGCGTCACCGTCCAGAACAAGGACGCGAAGGTGGCGCTCGATCAGGCGTCCAAGGTCGCCGAAGACATCAGCTCGGCGGTACAGAAGGCCGGAGTCGACAAGAAGGACATCCAGACGCAGAACGTCAGCGTCTACCCCGTGAACGGCCCCGACTCCACCGAGATCACCGGCTACCAGGCGAGCCTGAACGTCTCGGTGGTCGTGCGCGACCTCGGCGACCTGAGCGAGGTCATCGCCGCAGCGACCAACGCCGGTGCGAGCAACATCAGCGGACCGGCCTTCGAGGTCGCTGACGACACCGCCTACCAGCAGAAGGCTATCGACAAGGCGGTCGCCGACGCCCGCAAGAGCGCCGAGGCGATGGCCAAGGCGGCCGGCAAGTCCGTGGGCGACGTGCTGCGCATCAGCACGACCGACTCCGGCTTCCAGCCGGTCCCGATGGGTGCCGCCGAGGTCAACACGAAAGACGCCGCGCTCAACGTGCCCATCGAGCCGGGCCAGCTCGACATCACCGCAAGCGTGACCGTGGTCTTCGAGCTGAAGTAGCGCAGCACGCCGCGGAGTGCCCGCGTCCGAGCGCGCGCACCGCGCACCGCCGGGCGCCCCGCCTCCCGTGGGATAATGGGCCGAGGGAGGTGGGGCGCGTGGGCGTACCGTCATCGGTGTCATGGGTGGAGCGATCGCGAGCGCGCAGGTCGCCGAGGCCGCATACGAGATCGGGCGGCTGATCGCCGAGCAGGACTGGGTGCTGCTCAACGGCGGGCGTGACGCGGGCGTGATGGCGGCCTCGGCGCGCGGCGCCTCCGAGGCCGGCGGACTGGTGGTGGGCGTCCTGCCCTACGACGACACGCACGGCGTCTCGCCCCACGTCGACATCGCGATCCCCACCGGCATGGGCGACGCCCGCAACGCCATCAACGTGCTCGCAAGCCACGTGGTCATCGCGCTGCCGGGCGGCGCGGGCACCGTCTCCGAGGTCGCGCTCGCGCTCAAGAGCGGCAAGACCGTCGTCAACTTCGGCATCGCGCTCGGCCCGGCGCTCGACCCCTACTACGATCGCGGCCAGCTGCTCGACGCGGCAGACGCCGGCCGAGGCGATCGCGGCGGTCAAGCGAGCGCTGCCCAAGGAGCTGCTGTGAGCCTCGCGGGCAAGGTCGTCGTGATCACCGGCTCGACGCGTGGCATCGGGCGCGCCATCGCCGAGGAGTGTGCGCGCCAAGGCGCAACCGTCGTCGTCTCGTCGCGCTCCGCCGAGAAGACCGCCGAGACCGTCTCGGCGATTCGTGACGCCGGTGGCGCTGCCAGCGGTCTCGCCGCGAACGTGGCCCACGCCGAGGAGGTCTTCGCCCTGCGCGACCACGCGCTGGCCGAGCACGGCCGCATCGACGTGTGGCTCAACAACGCCGGCGTGAGCAACGGCTACCGGCCGCTCGACGAAGAGAGCGTCGAGGAGCTGCACGACCTCATCACCATCAACGTCCTCGGCCACATCTACGGCGCCAAAGCGATGGTGCCCTACTTCCGCGAGCACGGCGGCTACCTCATGAACATGTGCGGGCGCGGCTGGAAGGGCGAGGCCACGCCGTTCACGACCGCGTACGCGTCGAGCAAGGCCGCGATCGCATCGCTCACCAAGTCGATCGCCGCCGAGAACAAGGACATCGCGAACATGTCGGTGAACGCGTTCGTGCCGGGCATGGTCGACACCGACTTCTACGTCGACATCAAGTGCAGCCCGCGCCTCGAGGCGACCGCGGGCAACGTGCGGCTCGCGCTCGACGCGTTCGGAACGCCGCTGCCCGAGGTCGGCAGGCGCGCGGCCGCTCTTCTCGGCGAGGAGCCGGGCCAGACCACCGGCAAGGTCTACGCGCTGCTCACCCCGGGGCGCATGATGCGAGGCGGAGCGAAGATGGCGTGGTGGGGTATGACAGGCAAGATGAAGAGGGGGTGACGCAGCACGTGCCCGGAGACAGGCAACCTCGTCGAGATGCGCGACGTCCGCAAGATCTACAAGATGGGCGAGGTCGAGGTGCAGGCGCTGCACGTCGCCGAACTCGACATCAAGTGCGGCGAGTTCGTCGCGATCCTCGGCCCCTCCGGCTCGGGAAAGACCACGCTGCTCAACCTCATCGGCGGCATCGACGCGCCCACCAGCGGCTCGATCCTGTTCGACGGCGAGGACATCTCGACGCTCAACTCGCAAGCAGCTCACGCTGTTCCGCCGTGAGAACGTGGGCTTCGTCTTCCAGTTCTTCAACCTGATCCCCACCCTCACCGCCGAGGAGAACGTGCGCTTCGCGATCGACCTCGCCTCTCGCGACGGCGTGCCGCCTGAGCGGGATCGCGAAGGTGCTGCTGGCTGACGTGGGACTCGCCGATCGCGCCACGCACTTCCCCAAGCAGCTGTCCGGCGGCGAACAGCAGCGAGTGGCGGTCGCGAGAGCCCTCGGAAAGGCGCCGAAGCTCATCCTGGGCGACGAACCGACCGGCAACCTCGACTTCCGCACGGGCAAGCTCGTGCTCTCCGCGCTGCGCAAGGTGAACCGCGAGGAGGGGGCGGCGGTCGTGCTGGTCACCCACAACCAGCCTCTCGCCGCGATCGCCGACCGGGTGCTCCAGCTGCGGGACGGCGCAATCGTCGAGCAACGCGTCAACGAGAGCCCGCTCGACCCGGCAGACGTGAGCTGGTAGAGCGACCGATGAGCATGCTGGCGCTCAAGACGCTGCGCGACACGATGGCCCACAAGGGCCAGTTCATCGCACTCATCGTCCTTGTCGCCCTCGGGCATCATGAGCTTCGTGACGTTCCAGAACGGCTACTACGACCTGCGCGCCTCGGTCGACGAGGCGTATGGCCGACTCCGTTTCGCCGACTTCACGGTCCGGGTCGACAGGATGCCGCTGAGCGCCGCCGAGGCGATCGAGAGACTCGACGGCGTGGAGGCCGCACGGGTCCGCACGATCCAGGACGTCGGGATCGAGTTCGAGGGCGGCGGACGCCAGGCAACCGCGCGCATCATCACCGTCCCGGACGAGCCCGAGTCTCGCGTCAACGGCGTCTACGTCGAGGCCGGTCGCTACCCGGCGGCCGGTGCGCGCAACGAGGTCCTGTTGCACCCCAAGTTCTCCCAGGAGACCGGTATCGGTGTGAACGACACACTGACACTGCGCATCGGGGGCGAGCGGCGAGACGTCAGGGTCGTTGGCATCGCTTCGGATCCCGAGTACCTCTACCCGTTGCGCACCGCGGGAGACATCCCGTCGCCCGGCGAGTTCGCAGTGGTCTTCGTCACCGAGGGCGTCGCCGAGTCGCTTCTCGGCACCAGCAACTACGGCAACGATCTCGCCGTGCGCGTGGCGCCGGGCACCTCCGTCGACGAGCTCATCGAGACGGTCGAACACGACCTGCGGCCGTATGGCGTCATCGACAGCGTGCCCCGCGCCGAGCAGCCCAGCTACGACGGCTTGAAGTCCGAGCTGGACCAGAACCGCGTCATGGCCCGCTCCCTGCCGGTGCTGGTGCTGCTGATCAGCTCGATGTCGCTGTTCATCGCGCTGTCGCGGCTCGTGACGGCCCAGCGCGGCGAGATCGGACTCGCCAAGGCGCTCGGCTACAGCGACAGCCAGATCCTGCTGCACTACCTGAGCTTCGCACTGGTGGTCGCCGGCGGCGGCATCGTGCTCGGCATCGCCTTCGGGCTGTTGGGCGCCCGCGGCGTCGCGCTGAGCTACACGAGCATCCTGGGCATTCCGTTCCTGGAAAGCGGCGTCTACCCCGAGGTGCTGCTCGTGGCCGCCGGGATCGCCGTGGTCTCGTGTGTCGCCGCGGCGCTCGTTCCGGCGCTCAACTCGGCGCGCCTCGCTCCCGCCGTGGCGATGCACGCCGATCCCAACAAGTCGCTCTCCGACGGGCGGATACCCCTGATCGAGCGGCGATGGGCCCGCTTCTGCCCCGGTCGTTCACGTTCCGGATCCCGCTGCGCAACCTCTTCCGCGCGCGGCGACGCACCCTCTACACGGTGCTGGGGATCGCGTTCGCTATGGTGCTCTCCGTGGTCACGGTCTCGATGTTCGACTCCATCGACTACCTGCTCGACCGAGACCTTCTCGCGCGTCGAGCGTTGGGACGTCGCAGCCTACTTCGACCAGCCAGTGGGCGAGGCGCGCATCGCCGAGGTGCGCCGTCTCGACGGGCGTCGAACGCGTCCAGCCGGCCCTCGTCGTGCCGGTGACCGTGAGATTCGGCGACTCGGAGGAGAACGTCTCGCTCACCGCGATGCAGCCCGACGCCGACTTCCACGGATTCTCTCCTGCGGCAGGCGCGCCTCCGGCCGACGCGCTTCGTGCAGGGGACCTGATCCTTGCCGCCTCCACTGCGCGCAAGCTGGGTGTGGGGACGGGCGCTCGAGTCGAGGTCGACTCGCCGCTCACCGATGACCCCGTGAGAATGCGCGTCGGGGCGCTCTCTGACGAGACGCTCGGGCAGCCGGGTTTCGTGTCGCTCGACGCAGCCGCGGACCTGGTGGGAGGACAGATCAACCGCTTCAACGCGCTCTACCTCACAGCCGACCCGAAACGCGGCGACCGCATCCAGGACGAAATCTACGACATGCCCGACGTCGCAAGCGTCCAGGTCAAGGCCGGCCTCGTCGCGCGGCTCAAGAGCCTGCTCGAGCTGTTCAACGTCTTCGGCACCGTGTTGCTGGTGTTCGGCGGGGCGCTCGCATTCGTGGTGGTCTTCACGACCTTCACGGCCAACGTCGCCGAACGAACACGGGAGATCGCGACCATGCGCACGATCGGCGAGGACAACGGGCGGCTCACCCTGATGATCACGCTCGAGAACCTGCTCATCGCGCTCGCGGCGCTTCCGTTGGGCCTGTGGCTCGGCGTCCGGGCCACGGACGCCATCTTCTCGTCGTTCGAGACGGAGTCGTACACGCTCAGCGCATACATCTACCCCGAGAGCGTTGTGAGGATCTGCCTGCTGATGGTAGCGGTCCTGCTGCTCTCCGAGATCCCGCCGGTGCGCCGCATCTTCCGCCTCGATCTGGCCGAGGCGACCAAGGTCATGGAGTAGCGGGCCGCACGCCTCTCATGGAGCGGGCCTAGCCGTCCGCGTCCTTCTTCTTCGGGCTCATCCACTCGTAGTCCATCTGCATCATCCGCATGACGTCGTCCGGGTCTTTGAGGTGCCCCGCCTTGCGCCCCTCCCAGTACTGCCGGATCTCGCCGGCGTACGAGACGAAGAAGACGACGTTCGCCGCGACCGCCCACGCGACCGCCCACGGGCCGAGCCCCACCGCCCAGACCCACGGTATGTAGAGCACCTGGCCCAGGTTGTCCGAGACCATCGCGTCCTTGATCACGTAGTAGCCCACCACGAAGCCGACGACGCTGCACACGAGCGCGCCTATCGGAGCGATCGCGAGCATCGCACCGAGCATCGGCGACTGGCCCCGGCCGCCTTTGAAGCGGTAGTAGACCGGGAAGTTGTGGCCGACGATCGCCATCAGACCCGCCGCGTAGAGGTAGGGCTCGCCCGGGAACGCGAATCGGAACACGAGCGTGGGGATCGTCGCCTTCAAGATGTCGCCCGCCGCGCACAGCAGCCCCCACTTCGCGCCCAGCATCAGCCGCACCGCGGTGGCGCTCACGGCGTCCGAGGTCATCTGCGCACCGCCGTCCGGCGAGGTCAGACTCATGGCCTCGACAGCGTCGTGCCCGTGCGCCTTGACGATGATCCGCGCGAACGAGATCGAGCCGCACAGGTAGCCGATGAGCGCCGCCGCGCCCATGAGTGCCCAGTTCATTCGATCGCTCCTGTCTCATCGAACGGCGAGTCCGCCCGCTCGTCTTCCAGCACCGTCACCGTGCCGGCGAACCCATCGACCACCACCTGCGCCCCCTGCGGTATGGCGAACATCGCGGCGTCCACCGAGACGACCGCCGGAATCCCGTACTCGCGCGCCACGATCGAGGTGTGGGACAGGAACCCCCCGGACTCGGCGACGATCGCACCGGCGCGCGAGAACAGCGGCGTCCATGCGACGTCGGAGTAGGGCACGACGATGACGTCGCCCTCCGCAAGCTCCGGCGCCTGGGAGACCGACGATATCTTGACCGCCCGTCCGGTGTGGCGCCCCGGCGACGTCGCCACGCCGGTCAGGGTGCCGCCGGTCTCGGTGCGCAGCGGCCCGGGGTTGTCGCCGAAGATCTCATCCGGAACGGCAGCGTCGCGCACCTCTTCCTCCTCTTCGAAGCGCTCGCGGACGAGTCGCTCCGCCTCGTCCGAGTCGAGCTGCCCGGCGGCAAGCGCGCGGACCTCGCCGTCCTGAGAGATAGAACACGGCCCTGCCGTCGGGATGCCACTCGGCCATCCCGCACAGCTCGGCCAGGCGCAGGTAGAGCGGCCTGTGGTAGCCGTGGCACAGGGTGAAGAACGAGCTGACCTCTTCGCGCAGCACCTGGAAGCGCGACGCCCGGTCGAACGCGCGCAGACAGCGCCTGCCTCCGGGACGCGCCGCGATGTCCTCGCGCGTCACCCGCACCGCCGAGGACCGAGGCGCCACCTGGGCTTCGATGAGCCGGACGACGGCCGACTGGTCTTCGCGCCACGGCACGTGCGAGAAGTCGTTGCCCGAGTCCGAGAAGTGGCCGTACGTCGCGATGAAGCGGTCGAAGAGTGCGACGAACTCCCGCGCGCGCGGGTCGGACCGCAGCGCCTCGACGCCCGCCTCCCCGAGCCGCTCCCGCAGGTCCGGCGGCAGCTGCTCCACGGCGTCGTGCAGACGGCAGATCGCCAAGGTGGGGTCCCTGCCCTCGTCACCCTCGTCCCGGTTGGCGAAGTCCACGTTCTGGTACTCGATCCCGATGCGAGAGAGCCGGCGTGCGAGCCGGTGGTTGTGCGCCTCGGACAGCAGCGGGGTGAGCACGTTCAGGTACGCGACGCCCTCGGAGATCGGCCGCAGCTCGTCGAGCGCCCGCATCAGATGAGCCGGGTCGCCGGTGTCCAGGTCAAGCGCGTCCGAGCAACTCGCCGAACGCCGCCTTGTGCTTGGCCAGCAGCCGCTTGGCCTTGCGCTCGTGGCCGAGAAGCCCGCCGCGAACACCAGCGCGCGCGGCAGCTTCGTCAGCGTGCGGAAGGTGATCCTCATGGCAGGCCGCTCGCCGCCGGAGCGCTCCATGCCCCGCATCATCTCGAGCGACTCCCTCGGCAGTCCGAGCTTGTCCCAGATGGTGCCGAAGGTGCCCATGTTGAAGTAGGCGCGGCAGTAGAAGCGCGCGGCCAGGTCGTCCGGGCTTGAGCCCGGTGGGCCCGACCAGCCTGTCGAGCACGCCGATCCACACGCCGTTGACGACCGGGATGTTCACCGACCACACGAGCGGCACGATGATGCCCGGCAGCATCTCGCGCGAGAACCGGTTCGAGTAGTAGGTGATCTCGCCGATGCCGGTGATGGGGCGCAGCTGCACGTAGCTCAGCTGGCCCTCGGCCAGCACCCACTCGACGTCGACCGGCTGCTTGTAGCGTCGCGCCATCTCGGCGACATCGGCCGCGAGCTGCTCGGCGACGTTCTCGGGCAGCTCGGGGGCGTCCGGCCTCGAGCGCCACGCGCCCGCCTTCCTGATCCAGCGCTCGGGCGTCTCGCCGCGCTGCATCAGCCCCTCGCCCAGCCCGGGCACCGCCTCGATGATCGTCTCGGTGAAGCCGGTGATCGGGTTGGCCGAGAACGCCACTCCCGAGAACTCCGCCTGCACCATCTCCTGCACGATCACGGCCATCGACGCCGGTCCGTCGGCGCGGGCTCCCCTGTCGGCCGAGTAGGACCTGACCGAGTCCGCGCCCTGGCCCTCCAGCACCGTCTGGACCGCTCCAGCCGCCGCCTGCGCCCCGGCACGTCGAGCACCGACTGGAACTGCCCGGCGAACGAGTGCGCGGCGCCGTCTTCGACGTCCGCCGAGGAGCGGATGGCGTAGTGGCGGCCGGGCTCGATCACCGGCTCGAGCGCAGCCTCAAGCTCGGGTGCCGGTCGGCGGCGTGTCGGACGGGAGCAGCACCCAGGCCTCCGGTACACGGAAGCCGTGGCGGATCAGCCACTGCAGGCCGACCGCTTTGCCGCCGGCCGCAGCGGGCAGGCGGTCTCGACCGATACGGAGAAGCTGGGGTCGATCACGGGGCACGAGTCGACTCTTCGCTCTGGACCGCGCCCGACGGCAGCAACGGCTTGACCCGCTCGGCTATGGCCTTGATGGTCAGCGGGTGGTTGTTCCACGCCCCAAGGTTGACCGTCTCGACCTCATCTGCGATCTGGGCCTCGGCGACCAGCTCGGGAACGTCGTACTGGCTGTGAATGGACTCCGCGCTGATGCCGGTCGAGAAGTAGAGGAGCTTGTCCACCCCGGAAGAGGCGAGCTCCGCGGCTCGCTGGGGCACCTCCGGCTCTTTGAACGACATCCACGCGAGATCGAGCAGCTTGCGGTCGTAGCCCTTGGCCACGAGCGCGTCGATGATCCCTCGCGCAAGGCGAGCTCCTGCTGCGTCTCCGTGGGCCACTCACGGTCCCATTCGTCGGGTTGGCCATGTCCGACAAGCAGCACGGCGACCTTGCTCCTGGGCGTGTTCCCGCGCGCTTGCTCGACCTTGTCGACGAACATCTGATGCAGAGTGGGCGAGTCCCACAGCGGACCGGTGAAGCGGACGGGCACACCCAGCTTCTCGGCCTCGACCTCCTTGATGAGGTTCTCGCCCTCGGCCGTGTGGTTCGAGATCGAGACGAACACCTCCGCGACCACGACGTCGCTGGCCCCCTCGTTGAGCGCCTGGATCAGCGCGGCATCGGGCCGAGGGTCGTCGTCGAGGAACGACGGATACACGCGCACATCCTCGTACCCGTCGGCTCGAAGCGACTCCTCCAGCGCTCGCGCCATCTCGAGGTGCCGGCCCCGATGCTGGCTCGCGCCGACCTCCAGGTAGGCGTCCCTGAGGCTCTTGAGGAACAGCGGCCGCACCGGGAACGGCACGAACGCGATGCCCTGCTCGTCGAACTCGCGGAACTGATTGAGCCAGCCGATCGGGTCGTAGGTCTCCGGCTCCCCGTGCGTGAAGTAGATGACGGCGGTGTGACCGTCGCCGGGGTCGCCGGGCGCGCGCGTGAGTTGCGGGACGACGCGGTCGTCTTCCCTGCCGAGCACGACGGAGGCGCTCGCCGCATACCCGACAGAGACGCCGAGGAGCAGAACGGCGACAGCTCCGGCGATCGCCCGGCCACGGAACTTCCAGGCGATCAGGCCCGCGGCGAGGAACAGGCAGGACAAGGCAAGCGCCAGCGCCGCCGACATCTGCAGCGGGTCGACCGTGAGATAGGACACAAGGAACCATCCGCCAGCGAACGCGAGCAGTGAGAGCAGGATCCATCGCAGGTACTTCATTGTCCTGTACGTCCCTATCGCCTGGGCCCGCCGCCGGGTCCCAGCCCGTGTCCGCCGAAGCCGTCGCGCAGCGCGGTGAGCACCTTCCCAGCGTAGCGGGGCTGTGTTTCCGACTCCTTTCGGAACTCGAGCGAGCCCTCGATGATCGGCACCTCGATGCCGAGCTCCTTGGCCGCGAGCACCGTCCACTCCCCCTCGCCCGAGTGGCCCACCACGCAGCTCGCGCCCTCGAGGTCGTCGCCCAGCTCCTCATAGGCGTCGCGCAGCCAGCCCACGAGCCGCGACTCGATGACGCTGCGGTGCTGGTAGAGATCGGCCACCTGCTCGAGGTCGAGCTCGAACGGCCCGTCGTGCAGCACCTCGAAGCCCTCGGCGATCGCCTGCATCATGCCGTACTCGATGCCGTTGTGGACCATCTTCACGAAGTGCCCCGCGCCGTGGCCGTCGAAGAAGCGGTAGCCGCCGGGCGTGGCGACGTCGGCCAGCATCGGCTCGATCGCCGAGAAGACCGTCGGGGTCGCCGCCCACCATCAGCGTCGCGCCGTGGCGCGCCCCGGCCGGCCCCCCGCTGGTCCCGCAGTCCACGAAGTGGACGCCGGCCTCGGCGAGCTTCTCGGCACGCGGAGCCGCGTCGCGGAAGTGCGAGTTGCCGCCGTCGATCACCGTGTCGCCCGGGGCGAGAAGCTCGACGAGGCCGGGCCCGCCGTCGGGCGCGGGACCGAACAGCAGCTCGTCGACGGGCGCGCCCGCGGGCACCATCAGCCACACCGCGCGCGGCGGTGCGAGCGCTGCCACCAGATCGGGCAGGGACTCGGCGGCCAGCAGCCCCTCGGCCGCCATCGCCTCGGCCACCGAGTGCGTGCGGTTCCAGCCCACGACCTCCCAGCCGTGCTCCATGAGGTTGCGCGCGAGCCCGCACCCATCTTGCCGAGACCCGCCACGCCCACTCGGCCTTCGGTCGCCTTGCCGCCGAGCGCCTCGGCCGCGCGCTGCGACGATGTCCGCCGAGTCGGGCTCGTAGAACTCGAGCGGCGCGAGCCCCTCGGCCCAGCCCTCGACGATCGGGTCGATGAACGCCCAGCCGGCGTCGACCTCGCGGGTCGAGACGAACAGCGTCTGGTCGCCTCGGAAGGCGTCGTGCAGGAGCTTCGCGTACTCCTCGACGTACTGGGCCTTCTCGGTGCGCTCGTAGAGGAAGAACGAGAAGGTGCGCTCCTCGACGTCGCGCTCGAAGCCGGGGCGCTTGGTGTAGAAGACGATCTCGATGCGGTCCTGGGGCTCGAGGGTGAAGACGATCCTGTTCGTGGGATGGAAGTCGCCGTCGCACAGGCACTTCACGGGGTGGCGGAAGTTCACGACGATGCGCTTGCACGCCGGTCCCATGCGCTTGCCCGACTCCATCATCACCGGCACGCCGGCCCATCGCGGGCCCGACATCGTCGTGACGAGCCGGAAGTACGATTCGGTCTCGGAGTCCGGCGCCACGCCGACGATGTCGCGGAAGCCGTGGTGCTGGGCCCGGAAGGTCCGCTCGGCCACCTCGCCCGGCGTCATGGGCGCGATCGACTCGATCAGCTGCGCGCGCGCCTCGCGGATGTCGTTGGGGCTTGCGGAGGCGGGCTGGTCCATCGTCACGAGCGCGAGCATCTGCAGCAGGTGGTTCTGGCCCACATCGCGCAGCGCGCCCACGGCGTCGTAGAACGCGCCGCGCTTCTCGGCGCCGATCGACTCGAGCAGCGTGATGTCGATCGACTCGATGGCGCTGCGGTTCCACTCGGTCTCGAACAGGTTGTTGGTGAAGCGGAAGTTCATGATGCCTTGCAGCATCTCTTTGGCGAGGTAGTGGTCGATGCGGTAGATCTGCTCCTCGCGGAAGAGGCTCGCGAGCAGGGTGTCGAGCTCGCGTGCGCTGGCCTCGTCGTCGCCGAACGGCTTCTCCACGAGCACGCGCGTCCAGCCCATCAGATCGCTGCACTCGGCGGTCAGCCCGCTGTCGGCCAGGTGCCGGAAGATCGTCTCGTAGTGCTCGGGCGGGACCGCGAGGTAGTAGAGCTTGTTGGTGCACACGCCCCACTCGTCTTGGATCGAGTCGACGAGCCGCTTGGTCGCGTCGTAGGACTCCGCGTCCGGGAACTCGCCCTTCTGGTAGCAGAACATGCCGAGGAACTCCTCGACGTCGGCGGGGTCCGCGTCGGCCGCGCGCTCGGCCAGGATTCCGCGCACGTGGTCGCGCAGCTCCGCATCGCCCCAGTCGCGGCGGCCGAAGCCGACCACGCGCAGGTGATCGGGCAGCTGGCCCTTGCCGCGCAGGTAGTACAGCGAGGGCACGACCTTGCGCGCCATCAGGTCGCCGGTCGCGCCGAAGACGACGAGGATGGTCGGGGCGATGTCGGGTGCGTAGGTGGTCATGTGGGGCCTCCGGTTGTGCATGGCAGCTGCGGGGCGGGTCGCCTCACCTTGTGTGTGTTCCCATCGCACGGCCGGCCCGCTGCCTACGAACGCGCTGAGGCCCCCATGCCCCTACGAGTATGCGCGGACGCGATGGCTCGCGCCGATTGGGCGAGCGCGCGCTGAGGCATATACATCACAAGCGCACGGGAGGGTGCTCCGGTGCCGGGTGGGGGTATTTCGAGACAGGCTGACAGATTCCCGTGCGTCCGTTTCTTTCTGACGCGCCGCACCCCTCGCTGGGCCAGCGGCCGAGACGGGGGGTGTGCTGGATGGACAGACGAATCTGGCGACGCACGTGCGTGGTCCTCACTGCTGGCTGCTCGTCGCTTGTCGCTTTGCGGCTGCATCGGCGCTCAGGCGGCGCCAATGAAGCCCTTCGCGCTCACGCCGGGTCCGCTCGTCGGCACCTACGGCCTTGAGCGGCCGCTCGGTCACAGGCGCCGGGGACCAGTGCTGGCCAGTCGATCTACGGCAACCTCGTGGCCTACGAGGACGCATGGTTCCGGACCCACGACATCAAGCTCTACGACATCGCAGACGAACGCCGTGACCAACGATCGCGGTCGCATCGCGGGCACGCTGCAGTGGCGCCCGCGAATCTGGGGCAACCGCGTCGTGTGGCTCGACGGCACGGAACGGCCAGACTGGGACATCTAGGTGGTACGACATCGCCGCGAAGCAGGAGCACCGGCTGACGACCGATACCACCGACGACAGTGTGGCCGGAGATCAGCGGCGACAGGGTCGTGTGGCAGGACAACTGCAACGGGCAGCGAAGTACGACATCTACATGTACGACTTCAAGACCGGCCGGACCACCCGGATCACCACGAACGCAGTCGACCAGATCGCCCGCGCATCTCCGGCAACCGCATCATCTGGCAGGACCAGACGAACGGGAACTGGGACATCTACTGGTACGACATCGCCGCGAAGCAGGAGTACCGCCTGACCATCAGCACGACAACGAAGTCGACCCCGACGTCTCGGGCACCAAGGCCGCCTACGTCCGAACAACGGCCGGCGAACTACGACGTCTGGTCGTCTCCTACTTCGACACGAACGGCGTCGGCACGTGTACCTCGGGCTACGTAACCGTCCAGTCGGGACAACCCAGGATCGACGGCAACACTTCGTCTGGGCACGCCGACTCCGGCGGCAACTGGCCATCATGCTACTACGCTGCGGCAATCAGACCTACCAGCTCACGACAGCGCCGGCAACGAGCACGAGCCCCAGATGTGGGGCAACACGGTCGTCTACTTCGACACCGCAACGGTAACGAGGACATCTACGCGATGACGATCCTGACGCCGTCGCTGACGATGTCCGCACCGAGCAGCGTCGCGTTCGGCGACCACCACGGTGACCGGCTACCTGAAGGCATGGGACGGCTCGCCTCTGGCGAACCGGACGGTCACGGTCGAGTACCTGCCGCCAATCGCGCATCTACAGCACTTCTGCGTGGCCCATACGTGGATACCAACTCCGTCACGGCGGGCACCAGTACGCCAGACGGACTCGAACGGCAAGTACACCGCCACGATTCCCGGCAGACGACGCGCGCTTCTACGTGCGGGCCGCGCTTCGACGGGGACTCCAGACGCGTGGAGGTGCTGAGCGCGGCGACAAGACCGTCCTTCCCAAGGTCTCGCTCACCAAGCCGAGCGGGCAAGAAGCAGCATCTCGAACACGAAGTCCTACACGTACTACGGCTACTTGAAGCCCAAGTACACCGCCGGCTCTCAACGTGTGTGGATCAAGTGCTACCGCAAGTCGGGCGGCAAGTGGCGCTACAAGAAGACGCTACACGACGACGCTCGCTGACTACGACGCCGACACCTCCAAGTACTCGAAGAAGATCAAGCTGACCACCGAGGGCAAGTGGCGCATCCGAGCTCAGTTCAAGACGACCTTCGACCACGCGGAGACGCTACTCGGCCTGCGAAGTACATCACGGTGCTACTAGCACCGCCGACATACGCAGCGCCACCGGAAGGGCCCCTCGCCGAGGGGCCCTTCCTTCGTGCTACCGTTTCCTCATGCCGATCATCGACATCCACACCCACGCGTGGACCGACGCGCTTGCCGAGAAGGCGATGCCCGCCCTGCTCGCCAGCGCCGAGGGCTCGCTGACCGCGTTCTACGACGGCACCGTCTCCGGGCTCATCGCCGAGATGGACCGCACCGGAGTCGACATCTCGGTGGTGCAGCCGGTCGCCACCAAGCCGGGCCAGGTCGCCTCGATCAACGACTGGGCGGCTTCGATCGCGAGCGAGCGCATCGTGCCCTTCGGGGCCATGCACCCCGGCACCGAGGACCCGGCTGCCGAGATCGCCCGCATGGCGTCGCTCGGGCTCAGGGGCTTCAAGATGCACCCGGAGCACCAGGCGTTCGAGCCGCACGACCGCGATCTCGACCCGATCTGGTCGGCCGCGATCGAGCACGACATGATCGTGCTGTTCCACGCCGGCGCCGACGTCATCCACCCGTCGGTCCGAGGCACCGCCACGTCGTTCGCGCGCCTCATCGACGCGTGGCCCGAGCTCCGCGTCATCCTCGCCCACCTGGGCGGCTTCAAGCAGTGGAGCGCGGTCGCGGAGCACCTGCAGGGCCGCGACGTGTGGCTCGACACCGCCTACACGCTGGGCCACCTGCCTGACGAGGAGTTCGTCGCAGCTGGTGCAGGCGCACGGCACCGACCGCGTGCTGTTCGGCAGCGACGGCCCGTGGACCGACGCGCGCGCCGAGATCGCGCACCTGTCGCGGCTGGGGTTCTCGGCGAGTGACCTCGAGGGCATCCTCGGCGGCAACGCGGCGCGCCTGCTCGGACTCTAGGAGCACCCGGCGCCCTCGCCCGTGCTGCGCGAGCGGTGAGTCCCGCCGAGCTATCGCCCTGCCCGACCCGCCGATTGGCACGCTAGATGCAGTCGCTCCAGCGGAGTGGAGTGCCCGCTTCAAGACCCGCAACCAGGATGGAACCCCGTGGCGAGTTCCCCCAACGCCCTCTTCGAGGCGGTGTTCGAAGCACTGCCATGCGAGATCGTCGTACACGACGGAGAGCACGTCGTCCTCGCGAATGCCGCCGCGTGTCGTGCCTTCGGCGCGATGTCGCCGCGCAGTGTGGTGGGCCTGCCCCTCTCGGCACTGATCGGCCCCGAAGACAACGCTTCGGCCGAAGTGCGGCGCTTGCTTCGCACCGGGCAGACCGCCCCGTACCTTCCGCTCGCGCTGTGCATCACCGACCTGACCGGTGACACGTTCCCGCTCGAGGCCACGGTGCGGGGCTTCTCGGTAGGAGATCGGCAGTACGCGGTCATCGTTCGCTGCCGGTTCTACCCCGAACTCGCCGTGCCGGCGGTGGAGTCGCCCGAGTTCGCCGAAGGAACGGCTCTGGCCCGGGCCACGCTCGACGCCATGCTGCAGCCGGTGACGGTCTACGGCGAGGACGACCGGTTCCTGTACTCGAACACGGCCGCACAGGAGCTCTTCGTTGGTGAGGCCACTCCTGAACTCGCCGGGCATCCGGTGTCGGCGATCATCCACCCGGTGGCTGCACGAGGCCTCCCGCGAACGGCGGAAGCTCGTTCTCGACACGGGGCAGTCGTTCCTGCACATCGAGGCCAAGTTGCGGCGGCTCGACGGGGCCGTACTGCACGCCATCGGCTCGCTGGGAAGCGCGAAGCTGCCGAGCGGCGCCCGGGTGGGCTACTGGATCGGCCACACGGTAGGCAACGGGCCGGTCACCGCCGAAGCCGCCATGTAGTCTGCGCTGGGCCGCCCGACGGCCGCGGCTAGCCTTCGGCGCGAACCTCGGACCTTCCGCCCACGTACGGGCGCAGCACCTCGGGAATCTCGACGCTTCCATCCGCGCGCTGGTAGTTCTCCAGCACCGCGGCGAGCGTGCGCCCCACCGCAAGCCCCGAGCCGTTGAGCGTGTGCACGAGCCGCGAGCCCTTGAACTCGCCCGGCGAGCGGTACTTGATGCTCGCACGGCGCGCCTGGAAGTCCCAGCAGTTCGAGCAGCTCGAGATCTCCTTGTACGCGCCGTAGCTGGGCAGCCACACCTCGATGTCGTAGGTCTTGGCGGCGCCAAAGCCCATGTCGCCGGTGCACAGCACGATCACCCGGTACGGGAGCTCCAGCAGCTGCAGGATCTTGCACGCGTCGGCCACCATGCCCTCGAGCGCGTCCATCGACTCCTCGGGCTTGGCGAACTTCACGAGCTCGACCTTGTCGAACTGGTGCACGCGGATCATGCCGCGGGTGTCTCGGCCGGCCGAGCCCGCCTCCTCGCGGAAGCACGGCGTGTACGCGGTGTAGTGACAGCGGCAAGCTGTCGGCCTCGAGCACCTCGTCGCGGTGGATGTTGGTGAGCTGGACCTCGGCGGTGGGGATCAGGTAGAGACCCTCGCCTGTCTTGAAGAGGTCCTCCTCGAACTTGGGCAGCTGGCCCGTGCCGGTGAGCGTCTCGGCGTTCGCGAGCGCGGGCGGCCACCACTCCCGGTAGCCGGCGGTCTCGTGCGTGTCGAGCATGAAGTTGATGAGCGCCCGCTCGAGCTTCGCCCCCATGCCGCCGAGCAACACGAAGCGCGACTTGGCGAGCTTCACGCCGCGCTCGAAGTCGATGATGCCGAGCTCGGGGCCCAGGTCCCAGTGCGCCTTGGGCTCGAAGTCGAACTCGCGCGGGGTGCCCCAGCGAGCGGTCTCGACGTTGTCGTCCTCGCACGCCCCCACCGGCACCGACTCGTGCGGGATGTTCGGTGCGGTCATCAGCAGCTCGCGGACCTCGCCATCGACCGCATCCATCGCCGATTCGAGCTCGGCTATCCGCTCGTTGATGCCGCGGACCTCTTCCTTGGCCGAGTCGGCCTCGTCCCGCTTGCCGTCCTTCATCAGCGCGCCGATCGCCTTGGAGGCCTCGTTGCGGCGTGCCTGCAACCCCTCCACCTCGCCGATCAGCTTGCGGCGCTTCTCATCCAGACCGAGGAAACCGTCGAGGTCCCACTCGGCTCCGCGGTTTCGCATCGCGGTGCGAACGGCGTCAGGGTTCTCTCGGACGAACTTCGCTTCAAGCATCTGCCCAGGCCTTTCGATGCGGTGCGCTGAGGCGGAAGTCGACTCCCGCCGATTGCGAGTATAGCGAAGGCCAACAGCGCAAACCCTCGTGTTGTCGGCAGCAACAACCCGCATGTTTAGCGAAATAGTTGGTTCTCCTGTGATTTCTGGTCACTCATACCGCCCCTACCTGCACCGATACCGAAAGTACGATGGTCGTCTTCATGAGTGAGGCAGGGGAGGTGACACGCTGATGCAGTCCGCGACTCAGGGCAGCGATACCCATAGCTTCATCGAGCTGCTGGGTGACGCATGTCTGGTCATCGACGAAGAGATGACCGTGAGGTCCGCGAACGCACCAGCGTGTCGCCTCTACCAGCGTCCCCCCCAGGAGCTGGCAGGGCTCCGACTGGACGAGCTGTGCGCCGACGGTCACGCCGACTCGCTCATCGGTGAGATCGCTTCATGCACGGACTCGCCGCGCGCCTTCACGGCCGCCCAGCTCCGAGGGGACGGGACGCAGTTTCAGCGCCGAAGTGACGGCAAGCCGCTGCGGTGGCGACGAAGACGGCACCGTGCTGCTGCTCCTGCGCGAGCAGCTCGTGAACTGCCGAGACGACCTGGAGCTGCGCTCGCTGCTCCTCGAAGAGTGCCTCGACGGCATGATCGCCCACACGCTCTCGGGCGACGTCGTCTATGCGAACCGCGCCATGCTCGCGCAGTGGGGCTACGCGAGCCTCGGCCGAGATGCAGGCAGCCGGACCGTGGGGCTGGATCGAGCGCGAGGAGCGCCCCAAGATCGCCGCGCGCACCGCTCAACTCCGACTGCAGCGCGAGGTTCGCTTCACGGCGCACGACGTGCGGCCGGACGGCAGCGAGATCTACCGCGAGGTGCACGCGAAGGATGCTCGACTGTTCGCGCGGTCCGCTTGTCGTCTCGACCGTCCGCGACGTCACCGACCGCATGAACGCCGAGGAGATGGTCCGCTACCTCGCCTACCACGACAACCTGACCGGGCTCGCCAACCGCTTCCTGCTCGCCGAGGAGCTCGAGCGCGAGCTCTCGAGCGCCGAGCGCCACGGCGACACCACGGGAATCGCCTACATCGACCTCGACGACTTCAAGCCCGTCAACGACACGATGGGCCACAGCGTCGGCGATCAAGCGTTGCGGATCGTCGCCGAGCGGCTCAGCGCCGCTGTTCGTGAATCCGACCTCGTCGCCCGGATGGGGGGTGACGAGTTCATCGTGCTCCTGCCCCGCCTGAGTCGCCCGCAAGACCTGCCCGCCATAGCCGCAAAGATAGCCGAGGAGGTATCCAAGCCCATGCGCATCGCCGAGCACCGGTTCTCGGTCTCGGTGAGCATCGGACTCGCCCTGCACGAGCCCGGCGAGAGTGCGGACGCGTTCGTGGTCCGCGCCGACCTCGCCATGTACGGCTCGCGCCAGACCGGGATTCCGGGATGGGAGATCGCGTGGCTGTAGTCCGCGCGCAGGGTCCGGAAGGTGGCGCCGCGATGGCACTTCACATCGGAGAGAGATTCCGAGACCAGATCGACTTGAGCAACGACGTTCAAGCCGAGCTGGAGCTGTGTCAGCTGGCGCTCTCGTCCACCTGCGAGGGAATCCTCATGCACCGCCCCGACGGCACGATCGCGCTGTTCAACGAGGCGTGCGCGACCAACCTGGGCCTCACGCCGGAGGAGTTCGCGAAGCTGCCGCCCTTCGGCTGGACGAGTGTCGGCAATCCCGCGGACGCGTCCGCGCGCATCGAGCGCATGCGCGATCCCGAGGGCGTGACCTTCCAGACCGAGCTCACGCTGCCCGACGGCCGCTTCGTCGTGATGGAGGTGCACTCCAAGCTCGCCGAGACGCGCTTCGGGCCGCTGGTCGTCTCGGTGTCGCACGACGTGACCGAGCGGGTCCGTGCCGAGCGAATGCTGCACGACCTCGCGTTCCACGACGCGCTCACGGGCCTCGCCAACCGCGTCTCGTTCGACGAGCGCCTCGCCGCGGCCATGGCCTCGGCAGACCGGCACGGCGACTGCCTGGGCGTCATCTACCTCGACATCGACGACTTCAAGGCGATCAACGACAACTACGGTCACAGCGCGGGGGACGCCGTGCTCGTCGCCATGGCCCGACGCCTCGAGGGGGCGGTCCGCTCGGAGGACGTCGTCGCCCGGCTCGGCGGCGACGAGTTCGTGGTCATCCTGCCGCGTCTCGACGGTGCAGCACGACCTGGAGGGCGTTGCCGCGAAGCTCAGGGAGACGGTCGGCAAGCGGCTCAAGATCAGCAACACACTCGAGTTCGACCTGGGCGCGGCGACAGGCACAGCCCTCTACGACCCGAGCCGTGATGACGCTCGCTCGCTTGTCGCGCGGGCCGATATCGCGATGTACGAGTCGAAAAGGCAGGCTCGACGGGTACGCTAGACAGTGTGACGGACCCTCTCGACACCCTCCATCCCGTACCGGACGACGCCGAGGACGAGGACTGCGGCGCAATCGACCTGCTCCACAACCTGCCTTTCGAGGAGCAGTCCGCGGTTCTGCGCACGATCGTCGACGCGCTGCCGGACGCCATCATCGTGCACCGCCTCGACGGTCGCATGCTGTTCTTCAGCCGCGGAGCGTGCGCGATGCTCGGCTACTCGCAGCGAGAGATGCTCGCCTTGGGGCCGCTCGGCTGGGTCGCGCCGGAGGCCACCGAGGGCGCCGAGGAGCGGATGCAAAGCATCCTCGACGAGGGGCGGCTCGACTTCGAGAGCGTCGCGCGCTGCGGAAACGGCTCCACCGTGCCCACGGAGGTCTCGGCGCGCAGGGTGGAGACCGAGGACGGGCCGGTGGTCGTGAGCGTGATCCGCGACATCAGCGAGCGCAAGAAGGCGGAGGCGCGGCTGGTCTACCTCGCGTTTCACGACGCTCTCACCGGGCTTTCGAACCGAGCAGCACTCGACGAGCGGCTCCGGGTCGCCCTCGCGGAGTCGAGGCGGCACCACGACATGCTCGGACTCGCCTACATAGACCTGGACCACTTCAAGCCCGTCAACGACGCCCACGGGCACGAGGTTGGCGACAAGGTTCTCACCACCATCGCGACGCGACTGCTCGCCTGCATCCGCCAACAGGACCTGGTCTCGCGAATCGGCGGCGACGAGTTCGTCGTCTTGCTTCCTCGGCTGAAGTCGCGAGGCGAGCTCAACCAGGTCGCCAAGCGGCTCCTCGCCGAGATACGAGAAGCCCATATCGGAGGGCAAGGCGCGCATCAAGGTCACCGCTTCGATCGGGTTCTCGGTGTACGACTCGGCCCTCGACGACCCCCGCAGCCTCGTGGTCAAGGCCGACATCGCGATGTACGCGGCCAAGCACGACCCCGACAAACCGTGGCGGGTGTGGGATCCGTCGATGGGTACCGAGTTCCCGCGCTAGACTGTCCGAGGAGCAAGCGTCGCGGCAGTGGCGCCGCAATCACGGCAAGTGGAGCCGCTCGTGCGGATATCGATGACCGACAGCTTCATCGAGGCGCTCACCGACCTCGTCGCCGGGCGACGGCAAGCGAGTGGCCGCCTTTCTGGACAAGCTGGTTCACGCGCCTGACGCGGCCGGGCTTCGGCCCGAGATCGTCCACGAGGCCGGCGACAGGACGATCCGCTCGCTCAAGGTGACGCGCGACCTGCGCGCCATCGGCCACATCGACGGCGACGAGATCGTGCTGCTGTACGTGGGGCAACATGACGATGCGTACGCATGGGCGAGCAAGCGGTGCATCGAGTGCCACCCCGTGACAGGTGAGATGCAGATCGTCGAGGACCCGGCCGAGGCCGAGCAGAAGCTGGCGTCGCACGGCGCGGTCACGCACGCCGCACGAATCGCGGGCGGCCAGGCCCCTGCTGCCGGCCTCTTCAGCGGATTCACCGACGACTACCTGCTCTCGCTCGGCGTGCCGCCTTCGTGGCTGCCCACCGTCCGCATGATCTACAACGACGACATGCTGCTCTCCGTAGCTCCCGACCTGCCGACCGTGGTGAGCGACCGGCTGGTACGGCTCGCAACCGGTGAGTTCGTGGGCCCCGGCGGCGTCACGCCTCCCCCGGCGGCAGACGCGCAGGCGGGACAGCCCGACGAGGACCGCTACCGCGTGTGCACGGTGGTCGACGGTGAGACGCTGTGCGAGTTGCTCAGTGAGGTCGGGATCGATCGGCTCTCTGACGCGTAGCGAGCCAGCGCGGCTCCCGCCCAGCGGCACACAGGTCGCGCTTCTCGTCGGCTATACTCGGCAGCAGGGGGAGACTAGCGCGCGAGCCGCGCTCGAGGAGACTGACGATGGCCGACGAACCACTGCAGCCCGAAGAGGCACCGGTCGCTCAGGACCGAGCCTGCCGAGGAACGCTCGGGCCCCAGCGCGTGGAACGTCGTTGGCGTGCTGGTCCTCATCGTCATCATCATCCTGATACTGCTGCTGCTCAGGAACTGCGGCGGCGCCAATCCGGTCGGTGGCGGCTGGCGGCGGCGACAAGAGCATCGTCTCGGTGCCGCAGTACGAGCCGCTGCCGGGGGTCATCTCGGTCTGGGTCTCGAAAGACACGACGATCGACAAGGTGCTCGTCGGCACGGCCGTGCGCTCCGACGACGTGGTCTCGTTGGGTGGCGGGCGCTACGTGGTCATCGTGGGCGAGGGCCAAGAGCAGCTGACCGTCGACTCGCTCAAGACGCGGCCCGGCGTGTTCGACGCGGGGCTGGTCTACGACCAGGACACCCCCCGCAGGTAGGTCGCGCTAGCGACTCTCGGCGCGCGGGTAGCTCCCCAACACCTTGACCTCGCGCAGCTTCAGCCTCAGGCAGTCGAGCGCCGTGCGCACGTTCTGGTCGTCGACGTGCCCCTCGAGGTCGACGAAGAACATGTAGTCGCCCAGCTGACGCTTGGTGGGACGCGACTGGATCTTCGTGAGGTTGATATCGCCGTAGGCGAACTCGGAGAGGATCATCAGCAGCGCGCCGGGCTTGTCCTTCTTCATGAACAGCGCCAGCGAGGTCTTGTCGGCGCCGGTGCGCGAGCGAAGTCCTCGGCCGATCACCACGAAGCGCGTCTGGTTCCCGGCGTAGTCCTCGATGTCGGGCTCGAGGATCTCGCCGCCGTAGAGCTTCGACGCCAGCGCCGGCCCGATCGCCGCCGTACCGGGGTTCGCAACCGCGGTCTGGACCGCCTCGGCGTTGGAGTTCGCGGCCGTGACCGGTCGCCCCAGCAGGTGCCGCGCGAGCCACCGGCGGCACTGACCGCTCGCCTGCGGATGCGCGACGATCTGCGTGATGTCGCCCAGCGCGGTGCCCGGTGCGACCACGAGGCAGTGGTGGATGTCGAGCACGAGCTCGGTCTGGATCTCGAGCTGCGAGTCGAACGCGAGCGCGTCGAGCGTCGCCGGCACCGACCCCTCCACCGAGTTCTCGATGGGTACGACGCCGGCTTCGGCTTGCCCGCGCTCGACCGCCTCGAAGACCTCGGCGATGGTGGCGTAGGGTACGGGCTCGACGTCGTCGATGGCCAGCGTGAAGAGCGCTTCCTCCGAGAAGGTCCCGGCAGGGCCGAGGAACGCGTAGCGTGACATGGCTGTCAGCTCCTTCTCGAATCGGGCCGCCGACGCAGCCTCAGGGGTCAGGCGTGGTAGTAGTATAGAGCACGATACCGTGATGACCTGCGGCTTACGCGCGAGCGTGGGCCGCTTCTCTCCCCGAAGGACGCTGCTCACGTGGAACCCGAACGCATCCGAGAGCTGCTCGAGGCGGTAGCCGCCGGCTCGCTCTCGCCCGACGGGGCGCTGACCGACCTGGCCGGGCTGTCCGCCGCCGAGGTCGGATCGGTGAGCGGTTCGCCCGAAGCCCGCATCGATCACGACCGTGCGCTTCGCTGCGGCTTTCCCGAGGTGATCTTCTGCCAGGGCAAGTCGCCCGAGCAGGTCGCGACCATCGGCCTCGAGCTGCTCTCTCGCGGGAGCGTCGTGCTCGCCACCCGCGCCGAACGTGCGCACGCCGAGGCCCTCATCACGGTCGCACCCGATGCGGTGCACCTCGAAGCTGCCCCGCCTCGTGGTGATCGATCGCCGAGAAGACCCGCCCGCCGAGGGCAGCGTCGTGGTCGCCAGCGCAGGCACCGCCGACATCCCCGTCGCCGAGGAGGCGGCGGTCTGCGCCGAGGTGATGGGCTGCAAGGTCGAGCGGCTCTACGACGTGGGCGTCGCGGGCGTGCACCGCGTGCTGGCCCACACCGACAAGCTGCGCGCGGCGCGCGTGGTGATCGCGGTCGCCGGCATGGAGGGCGCGCTGCCCTCGCTGGTCGCCGGGCTCGTCAACGTGCCGGTCGTCGCCGTGCCCACGAGCGTGGGATACGGCGCCAACTTCGGCGGGGTCTCGGCGCTCCTCACGATGCTCAACTCGTGCGCCGGCGGCATCGGCGTGGTCAACATCGACAACGGCTTCGGAGCCGCCGTGCTCGCGTCGCGCATCAACCGCCCGGCGTGGGCGGCCGAGCTCGATGCAGCAGCGGCGCGAGCTAGCGCGACCCGACCCCGCGGGCTCGCCGCCGTGATCGGCTACCTCGACTGCTCCACCGGCGTGTCGGGCGACAAGTTCCTCGGCGCGCTGCTCGACGTCGGCGTCGCGACCGGAGCCTTCACCGCCGAGGACCTGCAGGCGCTCCTCGCCCGCCTCGCGCCGGAGGCCCGCGTGACCGTCGCGCGCGTATCGAGCCACGGGATCTCGGCGCTCAGCGTGTCGGTGCAAGCCGCCGAGCAGCCCGCGTCGCGCACGTGGGCGAGCATCCGCGCGCGACCTGGCCGCCGCCGGCCTGCCCGACGCGGTGCACGAGCGCGCGGTCGCGGTGTTCTCGGCGCTGGCCGAGGCCGAGGCCGGCGTGCACGGCACCGATGTCGACTCGGTGCACTTCCACGAGGTGGGGGCGCTCGACTCGCTCCTCGACGTGGTGGGAACCTGCGCGGCGCTGCACGCCTTGGGCATCGAGCGGCTGACCGCGTCGCCTCTCGCGACCGGGTGGGGCACCGTCGGCACGTCGCACGGCGTCCTCCCCGTTCCCGCGCCGGCGACCGCCGCACTGCTGGTGGGGCTGCCGACGGTGGCGGGGCCCGCTGCCGGCGAGCGGCGAGGCGCCCGGCGAGCTCACCACGCCCACGGGTGCCGCGCTCGTGCGCGTGCTGGCGGACGGCTTCGGCCCGTAGCGAGCCGCTCGTGCCGCAGCACATCGGCTACGGCGCCGGCACGCGCGACATCGGCAGCCCGAACGTCTGCCGCATCATCGTGGGCGAGCCGGCGGGCCCGGCACCATCACTTCGCACCGAGCAGGTCACGCTGCTCGAAACCAACGTCGACCACATCTCGGCCGAGGCGAGCGCGTTCGCCGCCGAGCAGCTGCTGGCCGAGGGCGCACTCGACGTGTGGCTCTCCCCCATCGTGATGAAGAAGGGGCGCGCCGGACATCTGATCTCGGTGCTGGCCACGACCGGCGATGCCGACCGTCTCGCCGAGCGCCTCGTCGCGCTCACCGGCACGCTGGGAGTCCGCCGCCACGACCTGCCGCGCTACGTCGCCGAGCGGGAGCAGCGGGTGATCGACACGGCGTACGGCCCCGTGCACGTGAAGGTGGGACCGCCCGGCGCCTCGCCGCGCTACCGGCCCGAGAACGACGACGTCGCCCGCATCGCACGCGAGACCGGCCGCGCCTTCTTCGACGTGGCCGAGGAGCTCGCGGGGCTCGCGATCGAGGCGCTCGAAGCGCCGTAGCCGGCAGGAACCCGCCCCCATTCGTCGAAGTCCGAACGAAGTAGCGGATCCGCATGCCTCGAAGAGGCGACACATGACGAGTGGGCGTTCACGGCACGACCACGACGCCGAGCTCGCGCGACTGCTGGACGCGGCCGAAGATGGCCTCGTCTGCTTCGACGAGCGCGGCTTGGTGCTGTACGCGAACGACTCGGCGGCGGTACTTCTGGGGCTCGACGGCGACCTCACCGGCTCCCACCTCGACGCGCTGCCCGCCTCACTGCACGAGCGCGTGGCGCACCTGCTCGAGTCCGGCACCCGCTGCCCGTCTCGGCCGTTCTCGATACTGGTCGGAGACCGCGCGCTGTCGTGCCGGGCATGGCGCTCCCACTCAGGCCCGCGCTCCCTCGCGGTGAGCCTGCACGACGACAGCCTGGTGGTGGGGCGCCGCGATCGAGTCGAGGCGGTGCTCAAGGCCACCACCGACGGCCTGCTGGTGCTCTCGGCCTCAGACGAGGTCACCTACGCCAATCCGGCCGCGCTCGCGATGCTGCACGCGACCGAGCACGAGCTGCTCGGCACGCGGGTCTCGGTCGACGAGCTGCTCGGCCTCGATCCCGTGCCGCCGCCCGAGGGCGGGCCCGCGCACTGTCGCGACATCATGAACTGCGAGATGCCCGAGTGCCCCGCGTACGACTCGGTCGACCTGCGCTGCTGGCTGATGAGCGGGACGCTGTGCGATGGCGCCGAGGAGCCCAAGAACTTCGCCGACAAGATCGCGCGCTGCCGCGAATGCGTGACCCGCGAGCTGCTCAGCGAGAATCTCGACCCGCTTACCGAGGACGAGTACCGCGAGCTCAGCCTGGAGCGCAACGGCGAGCAGCTCGTGGTCAAGGTGAAGGTCACGCCGATCACCGACAGCGACGGCGACTACACCGGGCGCGTGATCGCGATCCGCGACATCACCTCGGAGTACGAGATCGCGCAGATGAAGAACGAGTTCGTCTCGACGGTGAGCCACGAGCTGCGAACGCCGCTCACCTCGATCAAGGGCTACGTCGACCTGATACTCGACGGCGACGCGGGCGAGATCAACGAGATCCAGAAGGAGTTCCTCGGCATCGTGCAGGAGAACTCGGACCGGCTCGTCGAGCTCATCAACGACATGCTCGACATCTCGCGCATCGAGTCGGGCCGCATCCACCTCAAGGTCGAGCCGCAGTACCTGCCCGACCTGATCGAGGGCGCCGCCGACACGTTCCGAGCGCTCGCCTCGCCAGGCCGGCCGCGAGATCAAGCTGCGCGTGCCCGAGGACCTGCCGCTCGCCGCCGCAGACATCGACCGCGTGCGCCAAGTGCTGCTCAACCTGGTCAGCAACGCGATCAAGTACTCGCCCGAGGGCGGCGACGTGACCATCAGCGCCAAGCACACCGGCGACACCGTCAGGGTCTCGGTGGCCGACAAGGGCCTGGGCATCAGCCGAGAAGACCAGAAGATGCTCTTCACCAAGTTCTACCGGGTCGACTCGGCGATGACGCGCGAGATCGGCGGAACGGGACTGGGGCTGTCGATCTGCAAGAGCATCATCGAGCTGCTCGGCGGCGAGATCGGCGTGCAAGAGCACGCCGGGCTCCGGCTCGACGTTCTGGTTCACGCTGCCGGTGGCTCCCGAGGAGATGATGCGCGACCCCGAGATCGCCGGGCCCGCGAAGGCGGGCGGCACGGTGCTCGTGGTCGACAGCGACCCCGAGATCGCCACGCTCATCGAGACGTACCTCATGCGGCGGGGCTTCCGCGTCTACAAGGCGTACAACTCCGAGGACGCGCTGGCCATCGCCGCTCGCGTGAAGCCGCAGGTCATCACGCTCGACGTGATCCTCGAGGACGGCGACGGCTTCGAGCTGATCCAGCGCTTCAAGTCCAATCCCGACACCGCGTCGATTCCGGTGGTCGTGCTCTCGATCGTGTGCGACGAGGGGCGCAGCTGCCGCTTCGGCGCGGCGAACTACCTCGAGAAGCCGATCGACCAGACGCAAGCTCCTCGACATCGTGGGCAGCCTGGTGGGTGCCGCCGACTCCCCGCTCGTGCTCGTGGTCGACGACGACCGCTCGGTGGTGTCGCTGCTCGACCGAAACGCTGCGGCGCCGGGGCTTCTCGGTGGCCAAGGCCTACGACGGCACCGAGGCGATCGCGGCGATGGAGAAGCGGCTGCCCGATGTGATGCTGCTCGACCTGCGAATGCCCAAGATGGACGGCTTCGAGGTCATCAAGACCGTCAAGACGCACCCCGACTGGGCCGACACGCCCATCGTGGTGATGACGGCGCACCCGGTCGACTCGGCCAACACCGAGCTGCTCGCCGGCGTGGCGGGCCGCATCAACAAGCCGCTCTCGCCCGACGGGATCGCCGCCGAGGTCGAGAAGCTGCTCTCCAGCGTGCCGCTGGGAGGTGCCGTAGGTGACGCGAATCCTCGCAGTCGACGACGAGCCGCACATCCTCAAGCTCGTGTCGTTCTCGCTGAGCTCGAAGGGGTTCGACGTCATCGAGGCGAGCGACGGGCTCACGGCGGTCGAGATCGCCGAGCGCGAGCAGCCCGACCTGATCCTGCTCGACGTGATGATGCCGGTGCTCGACGGCTACGAGGCGTGCCGGCGTCTCAAGGCGAACCCGGCCACGCAGGACATCCCCGTGGTGATGCTCTCGGCGAAGAGCCAGAAGGCCGAGCAGGCCATCGGCCTCGAGGCCGGAGCGCTCGACTACATCTGCAAGCCGTTCACACCCAAGGACCTCGTGGAGCAGGTACGCGGGTTTCTCGGCGAATAGAACGCGTATCGGACACGAACAGGAGCGGGAGACGACCATGGCGATAATCCTGATAGTCGACGACGAGCCTTCGATCCTGAGGCTGGTGACCGCCACGCTCGACTCGAAGGGCTACGAGCTCATCACCGCCGAGAACGGCGTCGACGCACTCGTGTACGCCAAGTCGCGTCAGCCCGACCTGATCATTCTCGACATCATGATGCCGCAGATGGACGGCAACGAAGTGCGCAAGCGCCTCCACGCCGACCCGGCGACCAAGGACATCCCGATCATCCACCTCTCGGCTGTGGGCGACTACCAGCAGCAACTCGAGGCGTTCGACGAAGGGACGGCCGACTACATCACCAAGCCGTTCACGCCCAAGGACCTCCAGCAGCGGGTCGCCGACATGCTCGACCCGACGAAGCGCGAGCAGATGAAGCGCGAGCGCGCTCAGAAGTCAGGCAAGACCCGCGCGATCGTCGACATCATGCGGCAGGCACGAGGAGAAGTAGCGGGGGCGGTGCATCTCACTGGGCGAGATCGGCCACCAAGCCGAAGGCTCACATGCCTGTTGCAGATAGGCGGCGCCTGCTCACCTACGTCCTGATCGCATACGCCGTCACGTGGGCGCTATGGATCCCTCCGCTCATCTACTCCGCTGCGTCAGGGCTGGTCGATCCCGTCCTTAGGACAGGGGCTTCAGCTCGTGGGCCGAGTTCACGCCGCTCCAGTTCGCCATGGCGGTGTCCTTCCAGTTGGCTGTTTACGGACCGCTGGTGGCCGCGCTTGTGGTTCTGCTGAGGGGCCGGGACCGAGACGAACTGCGGTCGTGGGCGAGATCCCTCGTCAGGTTCAGGGTCGCTCTCTGGCTGGTACGCCTTCGTGCTCCTTGCGCCACTGGCCTTGGCTGCGCTCGTCACCGCCGTGAGCCTCGCCATGGGTGGGGAGTTGGCCGGCTCAGGCATCCCGGCATTCGGGACTCTCGTGGCCATGGCGCTCACCCAGGTCATTACGAGCGGGATGGAGGAGCCGGGGTGGCGGGGATTCGCGTTGCCCCTTCTCCAGCGCACCCACACAGCCGAGAACGCGAGCTGGTACCTGGGGCTGATCTGGGCGGGCTGGCACTTGCCATACATGCTCTATCTGTACCGCGAGCTTCCGGCGTGGCAGCTGCCGCTCGACTCTGGCGGGTTTCACTATGAGCATCATCGCGATGGGCTACGTGCAGGCGTGGGTGTACAACTCGGCTGACAGCGTCGCGATGAACTGCAATCCTGCATGGCTGGGCCAACACGACGAACGCAGTCGTCGCGGCGGTCGTGGTGAGCCCGGTAGTCCCATTGGCGACTGCGGGCGTGACGTGGCTGTTTGTCGCTTGGCTGTTCTGGAGGTACGGGAAGGAGACATTGAGCACTTCGGTGCGTGCCTGAAAGGCGCATCGTCTCACGGCACGTGGCACCGCTCCGTCGCTGCTACAGTGCCTGGAACTAGAGCCCTGGCCGTCGGAGGAGCGTGAGCACCACGCCCGTGGCGCCGCGCTGCATGAGCACCCGGGGCCCGGCAACGTGGCCGCTCCGACCACCGCAGCCACGACGATCTGGCCGGCGAGGTCGCGGCCAGGGTGGTCGCTACGTCGATTCCCACGGCGGGCGTGTCGGCAGATGTGTGTAGGAGTAGACGCCTACGTGGTGAAGAAGTCCTACGCTCGACGAGGAGTACCTCCGCGAGAACGTGATCGGAGAGGAACACGCCTGACCTTGCGAGTGCCCGCGCAGTGGTCGAACGCACCGAGGTAAGGTCGCTTGCTCGGCCACGCTTGAGAGCGTTCCGCAGCACTGGACGCCGCGCGGCTGTCTACGGCCGCGACGTGGTCTGCTTCGAGTCAATGCCGGCGAGCGACCTCGGTCGCGCGTTGTAGATGGGAGTCCAGGCGCTAGGCGATCCGCGCAGTCCATCGGCTCCGTCGATGTTGATCATCAGCGACAGATCGCCGAGGTCGGTGTGGAGCGAGAGTACGCCAGCTCACCGGGCGTCGAGCACGTGATCCCTGCTGTTCGAGGAGGTAGCAAGCTCGGCACATGCCAGGCTCAGAATTGTGTTGGCCGAGAAGCACGTGTCCGCCGCCACACTCCGTACGGACGACCGCACTGCTACGCGTTGGCTTCAGCGCGCGCCGAGAGATTCCGGGCGTTCAGAGTCGCGCGAGCCGTCCTGATGACGATCCGCTTCCGCCGAGCAAGCGACCCGACTTCCCCGTGGCGGGCTGGATCCCGACCGCAGTCGGCGTGAGTCGTCTCCGAGACACGAGCAATCGTCACCTCGTCCATCGCGTTCGACGACTACCCTCCATCGCAATGCACGTGCGCAGTGGACGCGGAAAGTCGGGTCTCCATAGCGGAAGTGCACCCCGTCGGTCATGGCCCGGCGCATCGACGGCGATTGCGCGACCGATCTCATTGCAGCGGCTACTCGGGCGCAGTATCGCGCGCGTGTGCTCGGTCGTCCATCGGTGAAGGCGAGCTGCGCGGAGTGAACTGACACGTGCCCGACTCGCCGCGCCCGCAAGCTTCACATCGGGCTGTTCGGCATTACAGCCCGTGAGTCTGCAGGGAATCACGCTGACCGCGCGCGACTCTCGGCTTCACCGAGTGCGCTGTACAACGGCCCGGGCTGCCGCCGGAGTTGCTCGCGCTTGACTCACCACGTCGTCCGATCTGGAGTTCATGCGCGACGTATCCGCCATTCGACAGCTGAAGATCCACGACGCGCTTCGGTACTGCGAATGCCCGAGGGTCAACTGCATGACACCCGAGCTGCGCTCACGCGATCCACGCTGACGGCGGCTACGACTGGTTACCACCGACGATCGACCACGCTGAGCATCACCCGGCTCGACATGGACGTCGATGCGAGGCAGTGCGCATGACTCGTGCGGCCCGGGAACTCGGTAGTGTCGCGCAGCCTTCGATCCGTCGCTTCTTGGGATGACGATAGGCCAGCGCTGGCACCTGCTCAACGCCGGTTGCCCGTGCGTGCCCTACGCAGGATGAAGTAATCTTCTCTTGACATGATGTCTA
The DNA here is from genome assembly GCA_963726325.1 of uncultured Actinomycetes bacterium. Lineage (GTDB taxonomy): Bacteria > Actinomycetota > Coriobacteriia > Anaerosomatales > PHET01 > CAVPCY01. The sequence continues at coordinate 105,827 of CAVSCA010000005.1, forward strand.
GAACTCTTTACATTCGGGTATGTCAAAGATACCTGACATCAAGGAGGCAGCCATGTCCTTCGAAGAGAAGCTCACTTGGGTCAACGCGACCACCACCGTCATCGTCGTCGCGGTGTACGCGTGGATCGTAGGCGGCCAGCTCGGCGACGACGCCCGTCGCCGAGATCGCCTACCAGCGCCCGATGATCATCGCGGTCGGTCGCGATGATCCTGCTCACCATCGTCGGGCGCGATCGTCACGGCCATCGGCAGCGCGATATCGGCCGAGATCACCGGCGAGGGCTCGGTCGAGACTCGACATCGACCGCTCCGACGAGCGCGACAAGAGCATCAGCCGGCGCGGCGATCTGGTGGGCTACTACGTGTCGTCCGTGCTGATGTTCGGCGTGCTCGTCATCACGATGATCGAGGTCGAGTACTTCTGGATCGCGAACGCGATGTTCGCCGCGTTCGTCGTCGCCGGGCTCACGTCATCGGCAGTGAAGCTCGTCGGATACCGGAGAGGCTTCTAGCCATGGTCAAGCCGACGAGAGTGACCAACAGCATCCGCGCGCTGCGCTTCGCCGCGAACGAGATGACGCAGGCCGAGCTGGCGGACCGTGTTGGGATGACGCGCCAGACCATCATCGCCATCGAGCAGGGGCGCTACTCGCCGTCGCTCGAGGTCGCGTTCAAGATCGCGCGCGTGTTCAACGTGCCGCTGGACGAAGTGTTCCACTACCCGGAGGAGGAGTCATGAGCGAGAAGCTGGCTCGCGAAGAACGCACGACTGCAGTCGCAGTGGGGCTGCTCTACGTCCTTGCCACGGCCGCTGGTTTCGCGGCGCTGTTCGCAAACGCGCCCAACGAGGTCGCCGCGATGGCCTCCAGCAGGGGTCTGGTGCTGGTAACGGCGCTTCTCGACATGGTGATGGCGATCGCCGTCGCCGGAGTCGCGGTCATGTTCTACCCGGTTCTCGTGCGCGACGCCCGCACGCGAGGCAAGGAGGGTATGGCCGCCTGGTACGTGGGATCCCGGATCACCGAGGGCGCCATCTTCGTCGTCGGCGTGCTCGCCCTGATCGCGATGCTCGCGGTCAGCGAGGCGATGGCGAGCGCTCCGGCGGTACTGGTTGCTTCGTACGAGGCGGTGGCAGTCGCGCTGTCTGCCCTCTTCCAGTACTCGTGGGTCGCCGGCCAGACCGTCTTCTGCGTGGGCGCCGTGATGCTCTACTGGCTGCTGTTCGTCTCGCGGCGCGTGCCGAGGTGGCTGTCCGTGTGGGGACTCGTCGCCGCTCCGCTGATGCTTGCCGGAGGCCTGCTGCTGCCCTTCACGAACGACCCGAACTCGGCGATCTCGAGCGCCCTCTACGCACCGATGGGCGTGCAGGAGATGGTGCTCGCCGTGTGGCTGATCGGCTGGGGTCTGAGGCCGTCCGCTACCGGTTCCTCCGCGAGCGCCGTAGGAGGTGGGTCATGAGCCTGCAGCACCGCGTGCTGCTCGTCGGCGGCACCGGCCGCACCGGTGGCCGCGTGCTCACCCAGCTGCTCGGGCGCGGCGTCGCGGTGCGCGCCATCGTGCGCTCGGCCGCGCGGCTGCCCGAGGGCGTGGCGGGCGACCCGCTGCTCACAGTCGTCGAGGCCGACCTGCTGTCGCTCTCGACCGAGGAGTTGCAGCGCCATCTCGAGGGCTGCGACACCGTGATCTCGTGTCTCGGCCACACCATCAGCCTGAGCGGCGTCCTGGGCCCGCCGTTCGACCTCGTGGTCCGCGCCGTCTCCAATCTCGCCCGCGCCGTCGAGGCGATGCGGCCCGCCGAGCCGGTGCGCTTCATCCTCATGAGCACCGTCTCGGTGAACCGGCCCGAGAAGGCGGACACCCGCCGCGGCGCCGGCGAGCGGCTGTTCCTGTGGCGTGCTGCGCGGGCCTCGTGCCGCCCGCGCGGGACAACCAGCGCGCCGCCGACTTCTTCGCCCGGCGAGATCGGGCCGAGCAACCCGTACGTCGAGTGGGTCGCCGTGCGCCCGGACACGCTGCTGGAAGGCGACGTCACCGACTACCGAGCTGCACGACGAACTCGTGAGCAGCATCTTCCGGCCCGACGAGACGAACATGGCCAACGTCGCGCACTTCATGTGCGAGCTCGCTACCGACGAAGCCGCCTGGCAGCAGTGGAAGGGCGGCATGCCGGTGATCGTGAACGCCGGGACGAGCGCTGCGGAGGGCGCGAGCAGATGACGCTGACGACTCGCGAGTTCATCGGGTCGGACCTGCCTGAGGTTGCCGGCCTGCTCGACACCGACGCTGGGCTGTGGCTTCTGGGACTTCGATCCGTCGCAGCCGGGAAGCCACCGCGTCGCGCTCGAGGACGGTGCCGTCATCGGGTTCGCCTCGGCGGTGCTGGTCGATTCGATTCGCGAGGCTCCCGCGCTCGATGCGCCGATCGGGCTCGTCCGGATCGTTGCCGTGGATGCACGAGCGCGCAGGCGTGGTGTCGCGACGCTCCTCACGAAGCAGGTGTGCGACCAATGCCGCGACGCGGGTGCCCGCGACATGGCTGCGTACGCGTGGGTCCACGGGCCTGCGGGCGAGGCTCCGCTTGCCGGCGTCCTTGAGAGCCTGGGCTTCTCCTTCGAGCGACGGCTGATCGACTTCTACGCGGCACCGGACACTGCGACTTGCCCTGCGTGCGACCGGCAGCCTTGCACGTGTCCTGCGGACCTCTACGTGCGCACGCCGCCGGCGACAGGAGCTGAGTTGGGATCCTCATTGGTCGCGATCGTGGTCTTCCTCGTCATCTTCGCCGGCCTGACCGCCGCGGGTATGGTGCCGTTGGGCCTGCTCGGCCTGTACGTCGATCGCGAGCGTCGCCGCCTACTTCATGTACGGCATCGACAAGTTCGCCGCCGAGCGGGGCAGGTGGCGCACATCCGAGGCGTCATTGCACCTGGTGGCGCTTCTCGGCGGGTGGCCGGGGGCACTCGTCGCTCAGCACGTCTTCCGCCACAAGACCGTCAAGCGGTCGTTCCGAACGGTCTTCTGGCTCACCGTCGTTGCGAACATCCTGCTGCTGGTCTGGTTCTCGGTCAGCTGGTCGCTGCCGCCCGGCTAGACAGCAGTCCCAAAGACAAGGCCCGCGGACTCTCGCCCACGGGCCCCGCGGCTCTCTGCACTTGTCTTTGCGCCCGAAGCCGCAGTGGAACTGGCGCCGGGACCCTGTCCTTCGGCATGTCGCCCGAGTCCCACCTTCTGCATCGGCGGTACTCGCCCGGGCGATAACTCCTTGCGTCCGTGCGCGCGCATGAGCGCGTGACGTCGGTCACACTGGGGCGACTCAAGTGGACCGGCTTGTAGGCAGCGACTAAGCCCCTCGGCTGTGCAGCGGCGTTCCCGCTAATCGACCACCGCCCTCATCTGACCGAGCACCGTGTCGTATCACCGTCGTCGGTGCGCCCGAACACCCACACCGACCTGATCTGCGTCTTGTGGGACTGCAACAGCCACCTGGTCTGACTCGGTACGCTGGTGCGCGTGAGCAGCAGCAGCGGCCCACGCCGGTAGCCGATGGCCGAGGACGCGCTGAAGGCATCCGGGTACGAGGCCCAGTTCGCGGTGCCCACCGTCGAGTAGCTGATCCAGCCGCGCTTCGCAGCGCCGTTGGTGACCGCGACCGAAGTCGCGACCGCCCCGTGGCCGCCCCAGCGCGTGACGCGATCCACGCTTCGCATCCGCAGCATCGAGCGCGCCACGCCCGAGGAGACGACCCGTGGTGTCCCCTCCGATGATGACCTCGTCGATGTCGAGGGCGCGCAGTGCGCGCGACGTGTTGCTGCTCAGCGTCTTGCGCGGCGTGTAAAGCACCGGCAGCTTGCGGGAGTAGGCCAGTGCGGAGACCGACAGCGCGTCGTAGTGGGCGTCGCCTCTGACCACGAAGGCCTGGGTCACCTTGTTGTTGCCGCGGATCGCCTCGATGCGGTACGCGACGTTCTTCGCGACCTCGTAGCGGTTCGCACCCGAGATGCGGGTGACCGCGAATCCGCTGTTCTTGAGCGAGGTGAGCACGCCGTTCGATACCGACGTGCTGTTGCCCACGAGGTAGATTCGTTTGGCACCCAGGCGCTTGAGCTCGGCCACGAGCCCGGAGGGCATGCTGTAACGACCGGTGAGCAGCACGGGCGAGCGAAGCGTACCCGCCAGCCCCGAGGCGGCGAGCGCATCATCCCAGCGAGCGCCGCTCGCCACGACCACGCTCGGGCACTTCCCTGCCGGGAAGGTGTCCCTCGACGAGGCGAGCGCGATGCTCGTAGCCATCGGCGCCGGGCACGCGCCTGACCTTGGAGGTGACGGTCACGATGAGGTTGGCGACATCGGTGCCGCCGCCCCCATCAGAGACCTGGTACGCGAACACATCGGTGCCCGCGAAGCCCGCCTTGGGCGTGTAGGTGAGGTTGGGAGCCGTGCCCGAGAGCGTTCCGGAGCGTAGGCGCGACCACCGGGACGGGCAGCCAGGAGAGCGGATCGCCGTCCGGGTCGGTGGCGGACAAGGTGACCGTGACCGGCTTGCCGGCGGTCGTGGTGACGGTGGCGTCGTTCGCGACCGGCGGGCGGTTGGTGTCGGTCACGGTGAGTGTGACGGCGTCCGAGTCGGACAGCTCCCCGTCGGTTGCCGTGAAGGTGACTACGTACTCACCGGCCTGCGCGAAGGAGGGCGTCCACACGAATGCACCCGTCGCTGGATCCAGTGCTGCGCCATCCGGAATGCCGACGGCCCCATAGGTGAGCGGGTCGGCGTTCGCGTCGGTCGCGTGAACGATGAAGGCCAGCTCCGCACCCTCCGCGACCGACTTGTCACCGATGGGGTCCAGAACAGGGGCGACACTTCCGGGAGGCGGGGGCAGTTGCACGTCGACATCGAAGCTGCCGATCTCGCCTCTGTTACCTGCGACGTCGACTGCGTAGAAGTAGAGGGTATGCGTGCCCTCGGGCGTGTAGATCGGACCGAGATACCTGCTCCATCCGTCTCCACCCACGTACTGAGCAGGCTGCCCGGGCACCTGGCCTCCCGGTGCGCGGAATGGTTCGGCCGGGATCGTCGCCGAGCCCGTCGGTCGAGTCCCACTGGAAATAGATGGTGGCGGTCTCGTCGGCCGAAAGATCGATGCGGGGACGGGCGCGGAACACCCCATCCGGGTCGACCGCAGGCGTCGCTTCGACGGTCACGGTCGGCGCGACCGAGTCCTCGGTCGTGTCAACCTGGAACTGGCGAGACATGGGTTCTTCGGCGTTGCCATGCACGTCTTCGCTGTAGACATGGAGCGTGTGGACGCCTTCTGGCGGCTGGATCGCCGCGCGAGTACGTGCTCCAACTGCCTGCGCCCGTTGCGTCCCACTGGTAGTAGCTCGTCGCAGGCTCGTCGCAGGCAAGAGTGATGTCGGGCGGGACCGAGTAGATACCGGTCCCGGCCGTAGGTCGCCCCACCCGTGACCTCCGCACTGGTCAGCGGAGCTGTCGTGTCGACTTTGAAGCTGAAGCGCTCTTGCGGCTCTCCTTGTTGCCGAGCCGATCGGCCGAGAAGTAGTAGAGCGTATGGTCGCCGTCGGGCACCTTGAACGGGCCCTCGTATGCTATCCACCCCGCGTCGTCGGTCGCATCGAGCTGATAGTAGGCCCGCGCGTCGGCCCTCGAAGGCGTCAGCGTGATCTCGGGCAGCGTCGTGAACCATCCCGACGCGCCGGGCGCTGCCGGGACGCTGGAGATGCTCGTGTCCACCGGTGACGCGAGGTCCCTGATGTAGAGGTTGGTCGGTGACGACCCCTTGGTGTAAGCGACTCGGTCGTCATCGAAGGCCAGCGGCACCTCGTTGCCACCCCGGTTCGCTTCGCCAGCGAGCAACTGTTCGTCACCGCCGGCAAGATCCTTCAAGTACAGATCCGTAATCACTCGGGAGTTTGCGGGGTCATACGTGCCGCGCGCCTCCACGAGCCTGTCACCGCAGAGGTCGGGCCAGGTGTAACAGCTACTGGCGAGAACAGGACCTTGGTACGTGCTCGCTCGCGTCTCCTCATCGGACGCGAGGTCGTGGACATAGGTAGCGTAGGCACCCGTCCTGTCGTCTTCCCACGTCACCCGTCCGTTCGCCAGCTTCACATGTTTGTGCTGGTAGCTGTTCTCGGTTATGTACCGGTGAGCCCCGGTGCTGAAGTCATGGGTGACGACATTGTAGGTGGGAGCCGACGTCGGGCTGATCACTTGCAGCAGCGCCAAAGTGTCGCCCTCGAGATCGTAGTAAGCGTACGACTCCACGCATTAAGTAGTGTTGCATAAATACTCCCATACCTTCTCAAGAATAGGTTCAGAGGTATCGGAAGCGATGTGATACGCGTGCACATAAGCGTACCTGCTCGAGGCAGCAGCGATGTAGATAACCGATTGCAGTAGACACTGGGCATGAAGCATTCGTCGACGATATTCTGCTCCACGACGGTGTCAAGATAGTCGAGGTAGTTGGTGGCGTAGTTCTATTTGTAGGCCACCTTGGACACATAGATGTCGACCACACGGTAGTAGTAGTTGGTGAAGCAGCTGGCGATAAGTAGGTCTTCACAGGTAGCGACGTTGTGCGCGCGTAGGCTAACGGTACCGCTCGACGTAAGCAGATACAGCCACAGGACTCAGTCACAATCAGTTGCATGACCGCCTATTAGGTGGGTCTCTGCGCAGGTGTAGTTGGTGATCTGTTGCTCGGGTACGACGACATTGGCAGCACGGTTCACGTCGGCAGTACCAGATACTTCGATAAGCAAGGTACGCTTGGCTGCGGACGCTCACAGTGATCTCATAGACTGCACAGATGGGCGCGAAGTAAGGCACAGTAACGGGGATATAGAGTGCAAGTGACTGCTCCGCTACAACTAGAGCTGAGGCGCAAGATCTGCCAGTGACGCTCACTCTGCAGACGACGCCACCTCGACAGTGTAGGTGTAGGCCTTCGCGCAGAGATTCCGAACGACGAACGTACTCGTAAGGGAGTTACATTGATAAGTGCGCTGGTTGGCGGGCGCCTGAACAGCCACTTCGAAATAGGTGGTGGGATAGGGCATGGTAGTCTCGTTGTGGGGGCTTTGGATAGGCGGAACACAGTTGACAGATGCGCCGCTACCGATGGTGCCGCAGTTGAACACGAGCCTGCTCCAGTACTCGTAGGCAGTGAGCACGTAGTCGCTTCTGTCAACGCAGGTCGTTGCAGCCTTGAAAGCTGCCGTAGCAGTTCACGTTCTCGGCGGAACAGTGGTTGTGGAGATGGCGCTGTTCCAGTTCCAGTACTTTGAGCCGACAGTTATGGTGGTGACTCGGATTCTCTCCTCATTCGCGGGCGTGGGATGATAGTTCTTCGTAAGGTAGTCACTCAGCGCGGGATTGCCACTTGGCGATGTGACGCCGAGCGACTCGTTCAATGAGGTCTCATTGATAGTGGACAGGTCTGCCCGAACCGAACCTTCGTAGTCGTGAATATCCCAGCTGTACGCTGCTCCACAACCCGTTTCCCCAAGACCGTCGAAGCAGAAGTGGTAGTTCATGATGCTGATGTAGTTTGGCTTGTAGTTGTAGGCGTACTGCCCGCCGTGGCCGAGTCCCAGAGTGTGGCCAAGCTCGTGCATGAACACCGTCGCCTGGTGCTGCGCGGTGCCACCGGGAGTCGACTCAGTCCCAAGACTGACGACGAAGTCGCTGGCGGGAATCCCGGCCGCAAGCCCTGCAGATCCGTCCGTGTCCCACGAGTTGATGAACAGGCAGTAGTGGAAGATCGGGAACCGCTCGGGATCCATGTTCCCGGGTGCCGAAGGGTTGCCCTTGATCTTGGCAATGTCGTCGTTCACGAACTGTCCGCCTACGCCACGCCAGTCCAGGTACGACATCGTCTTGAACGGGATCTGATTCGAACGACTGAGCTTGTCCCACTTGACGCCACTTGGCGTCATTGTGGTGTCAGCGCCGAGATCGACGTGCAGGTTGATGCCCGTCGTGCCGTCAGGGTTGGCAACCGCATCGGCCTCAGCGAATGCTTTCACCGCACGGAAGATCGAATCGACGTTCGGCTTTCGCGTGTCCATGTAGTCGACTTCGACGAAGATGTCTTTGTGAAGCGGGTCGGCGCCCATCTTCGGCAGATCGACCTTCCCGCCAGTCTTGGGATCGGTGTAGCCCTCGATCTCCCAGCGATCCGGAAGCGCGTCTCCGTCGGTGTCGGTGTCCCCGGCGGTGTACTTGGCGACATACGCGCCATAGTCGGACGAGGCCGAGTAGGGACCGTCGAGGGGGTCGATGGACGATCCGGTCACGTACACATGACCCCCGCCGTACGACACGTCTTCCACGGTGATGCGAGCTGTCGGCTCGCTCGGACTGACTTCGGCCTCCGCATCCCCGTCCACCCATCCGAACATCCTGAGCTTAGGGGACAGCGTGTACGTGCCGTCCGGGCGGACCTCATCCACGTCTTGAACCACCACGTAGACCCGGACCGCCAAGGTCGACGCGCAAGCCCTGCCGTTCCCGGATCGGCGTAGTCCTGGTAGCCGACGACCCGGCGTTCTCCACTTGCTCTGGACAGGGCTTTGCCGCCGTTCGTATAGCCCGTACGAGGATCGAACTGCATGAGGTACCACTTGGATCCTTCGACAAACACCTGCTTGTGTAGCGGGTACTCGTTCACGAGAACGTGGGCGGTCCCGTTCCGCCGATCCGCCTCGACGCGACAGGCTACGGGTGCGGCTAGAACAGTCGTGTACGGCCTGAGCGGTGAACATCTGCTTCGACCACTGCATGTTCCCGTCGTAGTCGTACTTGATGACGGCGTAGTCGCCGCCCTCCTCGGACACGCGAGCAGACTGCTTGAGCTGGCCCTTGACGTGGCCGACAGCGTAGAGCGGCGCCAGAGGCCTCCGCCGAGATGTCCAGGACGCGTACCTGCTCCGACGCGCTGGTCGCGGCGAGAGCGGTGTCCGCCACGACGCTGTCAGAGCCGTCAGCTGCCGACAGCCGAAGGATTCGCGCGAACTCGCCGTAGTTGGCGCAGAAGAAGATGCTCTGCGCCGAGACGTCGAGCGATATCTTCGCCGGAATCCGCGTGTCGAATCCGCCGAACTTCTCGCGCCGAGATAACCCCGCCGTCCGCAGGCTCGATCTTGACCACGGCGAACTCACCGCTGTGCTCTCGTCTCCCCACAGGCATACAGGTTTCCGGCGGTGTCGCACTCGAGCTCGGGCTTGCCGGGTCCGGCGATCGGGAGCGTGATAGTCCAGTCCACAAGACCGCTGGGCTTGATCTTGCTGAGCTCGAACTGGCTGTAGTTGCTCACGAGACTGGTGTCCCGCATCACGTAGCGGTTGCCGTAGCCGTCCAAGCGCGTCGCAAGGCCGAGGTTGTTCGGGAAGACCGGCCACCGCTTCTCCTCGACTCGTGTCAGATAAGGATGGCCCGGCTGCTGAGGCCTTCGGTGTCTTGCGCATAGGCGCGAAGTTGATGCTGAACGCAAGCGACAGAGCAAGAACGACTCGCACGAAAGACGCCAAGACGGCCTCGGCCCGCAGAGCTGACCATGTCCCCTCCCCAGACGCACGGATGTACCGGGGCTGGTACGAGGCCCGCAAGTTCGTTGGTCGCAAGCGAATGGTGGCCGAGCGCGATACCCCCAGAGCGAATATTGCACGACCGAAGGCACATGCTTGTCAACACCTTCCGCGGATAGGAGGGTCTACCTCACGCGCCAGCAGTCCACGACGAGCTCGTGAGCAGCATCTTCCGGCCAGACGAGACGAACATGGCCAACGTCGCGCACTTCATGTGCGAGCTGGCTACCGACGAAGCCGCCTGGCAGCGGTGGAAGGGCTGCATGCCGGTGATCGTGAACGCCGGGACGAGCGTTGCGGAAGGCGCGAGCAGATGACGCTGGACGACTCGCGAGTTCATCGGGTCGGACCTGCCCGAGGTTGCCGAGCTGCTCGACCAGACTCTGGGCTGCGGCTTCTGGGACTTCGATCCGTCGCAGCCGGGAAGCCACCGCGTCGCGCTCGAGAATGGTGCCGTCATCGGGTTCGCCTCGGCGGTGCTGGTCGATTCGATTCGTGAGGCCCCCGCCCTCGATACGCCGATCGGGCTCGTCCGGATCGTTGCCGTGGATGCACGAGCGCGCAGGCGTGGCGTCGCGACGCTCCTCACGAAGCAGGTGTGCGACCAGTGCCGAGAGGCGGGCGCTCGTGACATGGCTGCGTACGCGTGGGTCCACGGGCCTGCGGGCGAGGCTCCGCTTGCCGGCGTCCTTGAGAGCCTGGGCTTCTCCTTCGAGCGACGGCTGATCGACTTCTACGCGGCTCCGGGCACAGGGCCTTGCCCTGCATGCAGCCAGCAGCCCTGCACATGTCCGGCCGACCTCTACGTGCACGCTGAAGCCAGCGACAGGAGGCTGAGTTGGACCTCCTGGCGATCGTAGCCTTCCTCGTCATCTTCGCCGGCCTGACCGCCGCGGGTTTGGTGCCATTGGGCCTGCTCGGTCTCTACGTGCTAGCGAGCGTCGCCGCGTACTTCATGTACGGGATGGACAAGTTCGCTGCCGAGCGGGGCAGATGGAGAACGTCCGAGGCATCGTTGCACCTGGTAGCGCTGCTTGGAGGGTGGCCGGGGGCATTAGTGGCGCAGCACGTCTTCCGCCACAAGACCGTCAAGCGGTCGTTCCGGGCGGTCTTCTGGCTCACCGTCGTTGCGAACATCGTGCTGCTGGTCTGGTTCTCGATCGGCTGGCCGCTGCCGCCCGGCTAGGCGCTGTCGCAAAGACAGGCCCGCGGACTCTCGCCCACGGGCCCCGCGGCTCTCTGCACTTGTCTTTGCGCCCGAAGCCGCAGTGGAACTGGCGCCGGGACCCTGTCCTTCGGCGTGTCGCCCGAGTCCCACATTCTTCATCGGCGGTGCTCGCTCGGCCGATAACCCCTCGCGCACGAGCGCGCGCATGAGAGAGTGACGCAGGTCACACTGCGCGGCGTGCCCTACCCCACCCGCCAGCTGTCGTCCTCGCGAGCCACGAACCCCTCGGCGGCCAGGTCCTCGAGGATCCCCAGCGTCTCGCCGGCATCGAGCGACAGTCCCGCGGCAAGGTCCTCGGCGGTCGCGCCCGGCTCCTCCATCACCAAGCGCAGCAGCCGAGCCCGCTTCTGGCGCCGCGAGCCCTCGAACGCCGACTGCCGCCCGTGGTGAGCGCTGCGCCGTGACGGGTTGGGCACGGTGCGCTTGAGGTGCGCGCCGTAGTCGAGCAGCGCGTAGTTCCACGCGCGCGAGTCGATACCGGCATCCGCGGCACAGGCGGCCGCCTCGGCCACCAGCGGCGCGATCGCGCGGTCGGGCACGCCGTCGGCATCCGCGAACAGCTCGTGCAGGAATACCGCACGCACGTTGGTCTCGAGGTAGGCGTCGGGCTCGCCGAACGCGAACGCGCGCACCCCCGCGGCAGTCGCCGGGCCCACGCCCGGCAGCGCCAGCAACTCGTCGCGGTCGCTCGGCAATGCAGGCTGCGAGCCGGGCGCGGTGCTATCGGCGATCGTCTCGGCGAGTCGCTTGAGCGCGATCGCGCGACGGTTGTAGCCCAGCCCCTGCCAGGCGCGCAGCACCGCTTCGAGCGGGGCCGCGGCCAGGGCGTCGATCGTGGGGAAGTCCTCGAGCCAGCGCTCGTAGTACGGGACCACGCGCGCGACCTGCGTCTGCTGCAGCATCACCTCGGAGACGAGAATCGAGTACGGGTCGCGCGTGTCGCGCCAGGGGAAGTCGCGGTACAGGCGCGCTCCCTCGGCCATCACGCGCTCGACGAACGCGGGGATGCGCGGATCGCTAGGCGGGGTCGGTCGCGACATCTGGGTTCTCCACGAGCGCGGGTTCCGCCTCGGCGGGGCCCATGCCCTCATCGACGAGCAGTTCGATCCCGGCCGCCTCGGTCCTGGAACGCTGCGGGGCCTCTCCCAACTCGATCTCCGGCAGGAACCACATCGTCACGAACGCCGCTGCCGAGGCGAGAAACGCGATCTGGAACGTGAAGCCGATGGCCGAGCCGACGGCAAGCTGCAGATCCTTCGCGAACAGCACGAGCGAAGCCTGCGCCGCAGGCGGAAGACCCGCTCCGAAGCGCTCCAGCGCGCCTTCGTTGAGCAGCTGCTCGGGAGCGCGCAGCGCGTCGCCCAACCGGTCGCGGATGGGCGCGAGCCTCGCGGCCTGCTCGGTGACGAGCGTCTGCAGCTCGACGCGCAGCCGTGCGTTGAGTGCCCCGCCGAGCACCGCCACGCCGATGGTTCCGCCGATGGAGCGGAAGAACTGCAGCCCCGAGGTCACCACGCCTATGCGGGTGGGAAACGCGCTTTGGACCGCGACGTTGAACAGCGGCATCCCCACGCCCATGCCCGCGCCGATCACGGCGAGTTGGGCGTAGATCTGCCAGTCGGGCGTGGCGGGCGTCAAACGCGAGAGCAGGAACATGCCCGCCGCCGAGGCGCCGAAGCCCACGATGCCGATCTTCTTGTACTTGCCCGTCCGGCTGATGAGCTGACCGGCGACGATCGAAGCGGTCACCATGCCCAGCACGAGCGGCATCATGAACACGCCCGACGCGGTCGCCGAGCGGCCCAGGACCACCTGCACGTAGAGCGGCACGTACATGATCGAGCCGAACATGCCCACGCTCGAGAAGAACGCTGCGGTCACCGACACGGTGAAGATGCGCGCCTTGAACAGGTCGAAGTCGATGATGGGCTCGGGGTGGCGCCGCTCGATGAAGAAGAACACCAGCAGCCCCACGATCGACGCCGAGAGCAGGCCCAAGATGACCGGTGAGGCCCAGCCGGCAGCCGCGGTCGCGGCCTCGCCTCCCCCGCCCAGGTTGAGCGCGAGCAGAAGGGGCACCAGGCCGAGGACCAGGGCCGCCACGCCGCCCCAGTCAATGGTGTGCCGCTGTCCGCGCTCGGGCGCAGGCAGCGTCCGGAATAGCACGAACAGTGCGACGAGCCCCAGCGGCAGGTTGATGAAGAAGACCCAGCGCCACGACAGCGCGTCGGTGAGAAACCCGCCGAGCAGCGGCCCGACGATCGACGCCAGGCCCCACATCGCGCCGAGAAGCCCCTGGTAGCGGCCGCGCTCGCGCGCAACGAACAGGTCGCCGATGAGCGCCATGCCTGTCGCCATCATGATGCCGCCACCGATGCCCTGGATGCCTCGCGCAACGATCAGCGCATACATGTTCGGTGACAATCCGCACGCGACCGAGGCGACCACGAACAGCGCTATGCCGCCCAGGTAGATCCACTTGCGCCCGTAGAGGTCGGTGAGCTTGCCCGCGATCGGGACGGCGATGGTGCTCGTGAGCGAGTAGACCGTGAACACCCACGCAAGAAGCTGGAAGCCGCCAAGCTCGCTCACGACTCGCGGCATCGCAGTGGCCACGATGGTCTGGTCGATCGCCGCAAGCAGCACGCCGAGCATGATGCCGCCGAGGATGCGCAGCTTGTGGTTGTGTTCGAGGTCGATCAGGTGCACGTGTTCGCGTCTCCCGGTCCGGCGGTGATCTTGCGCAGCAGCGCGAGGAACTGGCGGCGCTCCGCGACCGAGAGCGGCTCGAGCACCTCGGCGATCCGGCCGAGCATGGCAGCGTTGGAGCGGTCCATCTGCTCGCGCCCGCGCGGTGAGCGCAACCTCGACCACCGGCGGTCCTCGGCGGTCCGCACTCGCTCGACGAGCTCTCGCTCCTCGAGGCGGTCCACGATGCCGGTAAGCGACGCCTGCGACGTACCCGCGCACTCGGCCAGATCGCTCATGCGGCGCGGCGCGTGCGCGAGCGCGCCGAGCACCCAGAACTGCTGGCGCTGGAGCCCCTCGAGTCCTTCGGTTGCGCGACGCCGCGCACCACGGCATGCCACACGTGGCGCATCTCGTGTGCGAGTTCGGCAAGCTCTTCGGCTGAGTAGTCGGGGATGCACTCACGGTAATAGTTCACTCCGCTGATAGTTCATGAGATGAACTATCTAGCGCGCGGACTGAGTACGCAAGCCGGGGGCCTACCAGTGGCGGATGTAGTAGCGGCAGTGCAGGTTCTCGGGGCAGTTCGACGGCACGTCGTCGACTCGTGTGCGTCCAGCCCCTGCCTTCGACGAAACACGAGCAGTACACGCGGCGCTCTTCAGCACTCAGGCGAGCGTCGTGGATGTCTTCCTCGACGGCAGCCTCGCGCCACCACATGCACTTGCCTCTGATCGGACTGAATGAATCAGACATCTTAACTCCGGCGGAAACTAGCCGATAAGACCCATCGAGGGGAGTTTTGCCAACCGACCCCGATGGGAGTATCGGCAGAAAACGGGGGGCGATGAAGGGCACTCCGTCGCCTGCTCGGTTGTACGACATGGGGGCGACCCCGTATCATCAGGGGGCGCGCTCAATGGGGGGCTCAATCCGTAGGGAGTGAGACATGGGCAAGCTGTACGACTACTGCCAGCAGATCCAGCAGCACATCGAACGCAACAACCTCGACGTGTTCAAGTCGCGTGGGGAGCTTGCGTTGCGGTGCGGCTTCCTGATCTCGCTGATCGGGCCCGACGAGCCCGACGATCCGCAGAAGATCGAGTCTCTGCGTGCCGCAGCCAAAGACGTCTTCGGGCTGACGCTCACCTAGTAGACGCGCCCGCAACAGTAGTCCTCGGCGCCACCGATGCACCCGCCCCTCTGGGCGGGTGTTTGTGTTGCCCGGCGACCGATGCCGGCGATCCAGGCACTCAGGTAAACCAATCTTTCGTCCGACAATACCTGTGGCGCCCCAGCCCGGCGCTTCGACGAGCAAATGGAAGTCCTCCGCTATCATGAGGGCCGACGCTGGGGCGCACGACACGAACGGACTGCCTGAGGGAGAGACGTAGTGCCGAGCCCTTCGGGCCCACGAGGTGGCAACCAGCCTGGATACCGCCCCCTCTACGGCTCAGACGCGATGAAGAAGCAGAGCTCGCCGCGCAACTACAAGCGCGGCGGGGTCTTCGCCGTCGCTGCGATCGCAGCGGTGATCTTCTCGGCGGTCTGGAACCCGCCCACCGGCTCGGTCCACGACTTCACTGAGGCCAGCGACTACAAGATCGAGCGCGAGTCCGGCTGCACGAACTCGGGCAAGGGCTGCCACGGCTCGGAGACCAGCTACACCGACTTCAACGCCTACCATCCCAACTCCGAGTGCACCACGTGCCACGACTACCAGGGCGTGGGGTGCATCCCCTGCCACAAGCCGCGCGAGCACGAGTGCCAGGTCTGCCACGACGGCACCCTGGAGGCAGCACCCAACCGGATGCGGCTCGCGGCCCCCTATCCGCGCGGACACTACCGAGAAACCACCCACACGGTCACCGGTACCGACATGCAGGCGACGATGAGCGCGCCCGTGAGTCAGCGGCGACGGCGACCGGCGAGACCGGCACCGCGAAGGCGTCGTGCAACGACTGCCACAGCCGCGACCTGAAGGGCGCGCACACCGGCGTGCCGATCGCCAAGGGCAGCACGTACGGCAAGGACGTAGGCTGCGGAGAGTGCCACAACGACGTGCGCGCCTTCGGCCTGGCCGAGGTCCTCTCGGACTGGAAGAAGCGCGCCTGCGAGGACTGCCACAAGGTCAACTCCTCATCGCCGATGCACGATCCCGAGGTCGCCCAGTCGGTCGAGGCGACCGGTTCGCTGGGCTGCGGAGAGACCGGCAGCGGCTGCCACGCCGAGAACGACCTGCACGCGCTCCACGCCAACGCCCCGGAGAACTGCTCGGGCAAGGCCGCGAAGGGCGAACCCGGGTGCCACAACTTCGAGATCGAGGCGCACCAGCCCACCGCGCGCGGGTGCGGCAGCGACTCTGAGGGCGCCTGCCATCCCGACTACGTGAACGACGACTACTCGCACGAGAACGACCGCGACGTGCACTCGCCCAAGACGCGCGTCCCGGCGAGCAACACGACCTACAACGACATCGCCTGCGGCGAGTGCCACTTCATGGAGCCGGACGGCGTGAGCCTGCAGACCGAGCACGATCGCGCGTCCTCGGCGCACTCGAACAGCCCGAGCACGTGCCAGAACTGCCACGACGACCCCGCCTCGGAGATCGCCATCGCCGAGGACTGGTCGAGCCCGCGACACCGCCGAGAGCTGCGACGCGTGCCACGGGTCCGACGGCCTGGACGCCGCCCACTCGGGCGAGCTTGAGGGCGCGCACGTCGCCGAGGGCAGCGCCGGTTGCGCCGACAGCGGCGCCGGCTGCCACCCCGGCAAGGACCTCTCCGCCGTGGGCGATCCGCTCGAAGGCGGGCTGCACAAGAGCTGCCTGCGCTGCCACGCCAAGACCGCGAGCAACGGCAACGCGGCGTTCGATCCCGCGAACAAGAGCTGCGGCGAGGGCTCCGCATGCCACAGCGACACGGGCGAGTACGACCCGCGCACGGGCGTCCACGCGGGCAAGTCGAGGCGTACCGACGGCGCCGACGAGGCGCACCGCGCCACCGGCATCGCCGGCCAGAAGCTCGCCGACGCAGCGACCGGCCTGCTGACGCCGTGCGGCGCGTGCCACGCCGATCGATCGGCACCGAGCACGCGCGTCCGAGCAACACCATCGCCGCGGGCTCGAGCACCTCCACGAAGGTCACCGTGTGCGCCGGATGCCACAACGCCACCGAGATCACCGCGAGCAACGTCAAGAACTCGTGGAGCGCCAAGTCCACCGCCGCAGCGTGCACCGCGTGCCACGGCACCGCCGAGATCCCGCCGGCGCACAGCCTGCAGGACTCGTCGCACAACGGGCGCGAGCTGGCCGAGGACGGCACGCCCAAGCCGGGCACCTGTCTGAGCGCCGGCTGCCACGACACGCTCGACGTTCGCAAGCTGCACCGCGGACCGGGCTGCACCGCCAAGGGCTGCCACGCCAACACGGGCAACATCAACGGCCTCGACACCGCTGAGCTGCGGCGGCAACAACGCCGAGGAGTCGTGCCACGTGGGCTACTCGGCGCTCGAAGGCCACGGCGCGAACGCCGCCGCCCACGAGGGCACCGAGCTCAACACGTCCGGCGATCCGACTCCCGGATTCTGCGCGTACTCGGGTTGCCACACCTCCGCGAACCTCAAGGCGGTCCACGGCGCCACCTGCGCGCTCGAGGGCTGCCACAAGACCGGCACCGCGCCCACGATCAAGTCGTGCGGCGGCAGCGACCCGGCCACGGCGTGCCACAACGGATTCTCGGCGAGCCAGCACTTCGTCGACCACTCGGCGAACCTGAGCGGGACCGTCAACGGCATCACGTACGGCGCCGGCGAGAACGAGGGCTGCCTGGGCTGTCACCCGGGCGACCTGCATGCAACTCGCACACCGCGACCTCGGGCGGCCCGATCACGGGCGGCGGCGCCACGAGCTGCCGCGTGTGCCACGACGACCCCGCCGATGAGGGCAACGGCGACTACGCTGCGCTTGCCGACGTCAAGGCCGCCATCACCAACCGCGACCACCGCTGCACCTCCTGCCACAAGAGCGGCACGGCAGCGCCCAGCGCCTCCTCGGCGGCATCGGCGCACAAGCGCACCTCCACGGAGACGAGACTGCCGGCTGGCTACGTGTGGAGCGACCCGCTCGAGCAGTGGCAGACCGCGCTCGACTCTCCGGTGGGCGGCGGACACAACATCGGCTGGAACGCGTTGACCGGGCTCTCCAAGCGTTTCCCCGTCACCGACGTACGCCAGCCAGGGCACCACCTACACCTGGACTCTGCCGGCCAACAGCGGAACCACGAAGTGGCTCGACGGCACCGCGCTCGGCGTGCCGGTGGACACGGTGGCCGAGATCCGCGCCGTCACGATGGGCTGCGACGACTGCCACGTGGGGACCTCGGCGATGGCCGGCCCGCACGGCAGCGCGGTCCCGATCACGATCGACCCCGACTACAGCCAGACCGAGTACGCCAACCCGACCCGCGGGCTCCAGTCGCAGTTCGAGACGACCGGGACCGACCGCGTCGTGTGCTTCAAGTGCCACACGATCGCCATCGGCTCGGTCGAGGGCACCACGTCGCCGGGCGGCAGCTACGTGCACCGGGCGCACGCCAAGCACACGAGCGCGCCCGCGACCCACCCGCTGCGCTACGGCGAGAAGTGCGTCGACTGCCACGTCCGCATCCCGCACGCGTGGCGCAGCCCGCGCCTGCTGGCGCGGACGGTAACCTCCGACGGCCGACCTGCCGATACATTCCCGTACGTGAGCAAAGACCACGACGGACTGGCCGGCATCGTCCTGCGGGACTACACCTCGCCGACCGACTTGAGATCGCGATACTGCGCGAACGGCGGATGCCACGGGTTCCACGGCGTCAACTCGCACCCGTTGCCGTCGGACATACCGACAGCGACGTACTGGCCATAAGGACGGGCGCAAGCCCACAGCAGCAACGCGGGGCACCCACCCGCAACCGGAAGGGGACGGAAATGAACGGCACAGCAGCGATAGCGGTCGACGGGACCATGACGCGCGTGCGCCTCGTGGTGGTCGCGGTGCTCGCAACCGCGATGATCCTGGTGGCGCCCAAGGTCGCCATGGCCGCGAACGCCTACGGCCAGACCTTCGCCGGGCAGCAGAAGTGCCTGGAGAACTGCCACGAGAACACCTCCGGCGGCTGGCAGGTTGGCAGGTACCTCGAGACCGGCCACGCGAAGTTCGTGACCGACGTCGAGAACAACCCCGCCTCGCTCGTGCCGGGCGCCGCCAAGTGGCCGTCCCCGTCGTTCGGCGGCGGCCTGACGTTCGCGGCCAACGAGATCCGCTGGTGCTCGGCTCGCCCGGCCGTGCTGCACCAGTACGTCACCAAGTACAAGAACGACGCGACCGCACACTCTGGGCAGCGGTCAGACACTCAACGCCGATCGCCGGCCCCGCCGATGACATCATGATGGCCGAACGGCGTCGCATGGGCACCGCTACGGGCGTGTGGGAGAGCACGGCCAAGGTCACGGCCATGCACCTACTTCCAGAGCTGCGGCGGCTGCCACTTCCTCGGGCGTGACACGTCCCAGCGACGTCGACTACACGCTCGCAAGCGGTGCCTCGATGGGGCACAGCACCGAGACCTCGTACACGGGCTTCGGCATCCAGTGCGAGACGTGCCACGGCACCGGCAAGGCCGGCGGCCACTACGACTCCGGCGTCGACATCGTTCGCACGAAGGCGTCGCTCGACAGCCAGGTGTGCGGACAGTGCCACGTCAACGGCACCGCCAAGGAGAAGAACTACGTCGGGCGGGACCGTTCGGCGGCGCCAACGGCTACACGCCCGACAAGAAGCTGTCTGACTTCTTCGACGTTGCTGGCGCCAACTACATCCAGATCTCGCCGACGGTCGCCAAGCCGGTCATCCCGACACGGACGCCAAGTTCTACCCCAACGGCTCGAACAAGGGCGATGAAGCACTCGTTCTACAACGAGTGGAGATCGGCGCCCACGCGCGCTCGCTCAGGTGGCAGGACGGCCACGCGCTGGACGCCGTACGCGCAGGAGACGTGCTTGCGCTGCCACTCCGGCGAGGGCGTTCCTCAAGAGCATCGGCTACGGCTCTGCGCAGGTTCCCCAACGACGTCTCCAGCGCTGCCTCGAGCCTCGCCACTGACGAGCTCGACATCGAGTGCGGCGTCTGCCACCAGGTTCACTCGAGCACCGGCGAGCCCCTCGGCCTGCGCCTCGAGGCCGAGGAGCTGTGCGCCACGTGCCACAACTCGCTCGGGCCCGGTCGGCGAGGAGCTCGCTCCCGGCGCCACGGCGCACCACCCGCATCGCGAGATGCGCAACGGCTACGGGCTGATCGGCGTGCCGACTCCGGCCGAGCGGTTCATGGAAGAGACCGAGTGCCCGCAGTGCCACATGCCCAAGACCAAGTACGCGCTGCCCACCCACAGCTTCAAGGTCATGACCCCGGGCAACGCGATCGCATGGGGCGTACAGGACAAGGGCGACTCGTGCACACCGTGCCACACCTCGAAGACCCGCGACGCAGCTGCAGGCCGATCTCGACGAGTGGGAAGAGGGCCTCGCCGAGCTCAGCAGCCGAGGCGACCGCCGCGATCGCCGCAGCGCAGACGCGCGCGGCCGCGGGCACCGCCGCGGGCATCAACCTCATCGGCTCGGCGAACACCAACGTCGGCTTCGTCGCTGCTGACGCCAGCAACGGCGCGCACAACTACCCCTACGCGAAGGCCGGTCTCGAGAAGGCCGAGTACTTCGCACGCGCCGTGGGCGCAGGGTTCACCCGCTTCGGCACCACGGGCTACAACGGCTCGATGCGGATGGCGATGCTCTACGGCACGCTCGAGTTCGGTGACGGCGACCCGCCGCCGGCGAGAAGGTCGCGATCTGGGCCAAGCCGGGCGGCACCGCCGGATTGGGCGAAGATCGGTACCGCGACCGTCGGTGACGACGGCGACTTCGGCTACTACGTCGGCCCCGAGGGCACGACGAGCTACAAGGCCGTCTGGAACGTCAAGCAGGACGTGGACGTCACCTCCGCCACCGCAACGGTGACGCTGGGCTCGACCACGAGCGCGAACGTCTCGGCCGGCAGCATCGTGCTGGGCCGCTACGTGAAGGTCAGTGGTTCGGTCTCGCCGAATCACTCCGGCGGCCGCGTCACGATCCAGTACAAGCGCGGATCGGGCGCCTGGAAGACGCTGTCGACCCGCACGCTCAACGGCGGCAGCGCGTACACGTACGGCTGGCGCCCGAGCGCCCGCGGCACCTACTACGTGAAGTCCGTGTTCGCCGGCGACGCCAGCCACACCGGCTCGACGTCGAGCACCCGCAGGGTAGTCGTCCGCTAGCGGATGGCTCAACCACAGATCGGATTGCATAAAGTGATGACCGACACACGCCGATACGCTCATGGGGGGCATCACGCACACCGAGTGTGCGGGACGAGAGAGGGAGAGCGATGAAGAACATGTCGATCAGGACGAAGATCCTCATTGGAGTGGTCCTCGTTAACCTCGTGGGCATGATGACGGTCATGATCTACCTGCACGAGGCGTACTCGGGCGAGCTCGACGTCGCCGGTGTCGACACGCTGGCTGTCGGCCGCTCGAGCTGGGACCAGCTCAGCGCTCTGGGCGCGGACGAGTTCGGTCCGCTCACCCAAGCCGCCGCCGCGCAGAAGTACGTGGACGCCGCCAAGGAGATCACCGGCGCCGAGGTCGGGCTGATGCTGGACAAGGGCGCACTCGACCAGGCCGCCTACGCCAAGGCGCGCGAGGCCGCCGGGCAGCCGAACGACTGGGACGAGCGCGAGAACTACGTGCTGATCGCCTCGACCGGCGACAAGGCCGCGGAAGCGATGCAGCTGACCGCCACCGCCGACACCGTGCCCGAGATCGGCAAGCTCGTGGGCGTCGAGAACGGCGCGTGCTCCAAGACGTGCCATGGCGCCGTCGAGGGCTCGGGCGACTTCTGGAAGGTGCGCTGGAGCAAGGACTCGTCGACCCGCGCGCACGGCGTGTTCCCCGCCATCGACTCGACCGGCAAGAGCGTTGGCGTCGTCTACGTGATGAAGGACATCAGCGCCGCAGCCAACTCCGCGCGCACCTCCCAGGTGCGCACGATGTTCGTCATCATGTTCGGGCTCGTGATCTCCACCGGCCTGATCGCGCTGATGCTCAACGCGTTCATCTTCAAGCGCCTCAACCGCATGGTCGCCAGCATGGAGGACATCTCGGTGCGCGTGGCCGGCGGCGACTTCGACGCTCACTTCGAGCCCGACGGAAGCAACGACGAGATCGGCAGCTTCGAGCAGTTCTTCGCGCGCTTCCTCGACCTGGTGTCGGGAACGCTGAAGTCGCTCGTGAAGTAGCTCCACCCATACGTCCTAGCCGAGGCCGGCGCTGCCCGTGAGGCGCGCCGGTCTCGCTGCGTTTCGCGCGATATTGCCGTGGGCACGCTATGCGCTAGAGTGTGTTCTTCCGACTTCCCACCTCCGAGGAGGCGCAATGGCACCCAAGCAAGGCGATACCGTCAAAGTCCACTACCGCGGCACGCTTGCCGACGGCACCGAGTTCGACTGCAGCGAAGGCCGAGAGCCCCTTGAGTTCGAGGTGGGCTCGGGTCAGGTCATCCCGGGATTCGACGTCGCGGTGTGCGAGCTGGAGTCCGGCGGCACCACGGTCGTGACGATCGTCGCCGCCGAGGCCTACGGCGATCATGACGAGCAGGGCGTGCAGCAGTTCCCGCTGGACTTCTTCGGCGGGCAGGTTCCCGAGGTGGGCTGGGCGGTGGAGTTGGCCACCGAGGACGGGCAGCGCGTTCCGGCCACCGTCAAGGAGGTCAACGACGACAGCGTCGTGCTCGACTTCAACCACCCGCTCGCCGGCGAGGACCTGACGTTCGAGATCACGCTCGTGGAGATCGTCGAGGGGCTAATCCTTACTCATTAGTCGTGTTTGTGGCACGCCTCTCGCTCGACCTAGGGACCTGTGAGAGGAGCGCACCATGACCACCACACGAACCGTCGAGTCCGTCTTTCCCAGCCGCCCCACGACCGAGGGCGCCGGCGTGCACCTGCGTCGTGCCTTCGGCTTTGGCAAGGAGCACCTCTTCGACCCGTTCCTGATGCTCGACGACTTCCGAGGCGACGATCCCGCCCAGTACTCGGCGGGCTTTCCCTGGCACCCGCACCGCGGCATCGAGACGATCACCTACATGCTCGACGGAGAGGTCGAGCACGGCGACTCGATGGGCAACGAGGGGCGCATCGGCCCCGGCGACGTCCAGTGGATGACCGCCGGCAGCGGTGTGATCCACCAAGAGATGCCCGAGGGTGACTCGGCAGGGCGGATGGGCGGCTTCCAGCTGTGGGCGAACCTGCCCGCGACCCACAAGATGATCGACCCGCGCTACTGCGGCATCAGCGCCGAGGAGATCCCGGTCGTCGAGACCGACGAGGCCCGCGTGCGCGTCGTGTGCGGGCAGGTGGGCGAAGTGAGCGGACCGGTGACAGACATCGTCATCGAGCCCGAGTACCTCGACGTCACCGTCTACGCCGAGAAGACCTGGACGCACCCCACCACGCCCGGCCACACCGTGTTCGCATACCTCTACGCCGGCGAGGCGTGCTTCGGGCCCGACGCCGAGAAGGCCTGCGCCGAGAACGGCACGGTCGTGCTGTTCGGCGACGGCGACGAGGTCGCGCGTGACGGCCGGTCCCGACGGTGCGCGCATGCTGCTCATCAGCGGCAAGACCGCTTGCGCGAGCCGATCGCCTGGGGCGGACCGATCGTGATGAACTCGCGCGAGGAGCTCGAGCGGGCCTTCGACGAGTACCGCCGAGGGACGTTCGTGAAGGTGGATGCCCGCAAGAGGTAGCGGGCGCTCGCGCTAGTCCAGCACGGCCACCATGCGATCGAGAACCTCGTCGAGAATCGGCAGTGTCGTCGCGAAGTTCAGCCGCACGAAGCCCTTGCCGTGCTCGCCGAAGTCCGGCCCCGCCGAGAGCGCGACCCGCCCCTTCTCGAGCAGCTCGGCCGCCGGGTCGTCGCCCAGTCCGTACGCCGAGAGGTCGATCCACGCGAGGTAGGTGGCTTCGGGCACCGAGAAGCGCGCCTGCGGCAGGTCGGCGGCGAGCCGCGCCGCCACGTGGTCGCGCATCGCGGTCAGGTGCGCGGTCGTCTCGGCAAGCCAGGGTTGCCCGCACGTCCACGCGGCGAGCGTGGCCTCGGCACCCGGCGAGCCCACCGCGCCGAGCACGTGGCCGGGCAGCGCCTCGATCGCCTCACGCACGCGCTCGTCGCCGATGTGCGCGACCGCGCAGTGCAGACCCGCGACGTTGAACGCCTTGCTCGCGGCCGAGATCGTCACCGTTCGTGCGGCGACCTCGTCCGAGAGCGCTCGCGGTGGGGACGTGCTTCGCCCCCGGGTGCACGACGTCGCACCAGATCTCGTCGGAGATGACCAGCAGGTCGTGGCGCTCGGCGACCTCGGCCACGAGCTCGAGCTCCTCTCGGCTGAAGGCGCGGCCCGTGGGGTTGTGCGGGTTGCACAGCAGCACGACACGCGCGCCGGGCTGCGCCGCTGCGGCTTCGAGGCGCTCGGGGACGATGCGCCAGCCGTCCGGGTCGAGCTCGCAGTCGATCATCACGCGGCCGTCGGCGGTCGCGCTGCGCAGGAACGGCGGGTAGATCGGCGTGAAGACGATGACGCCGTCGCCGGGCTTGCAGCGCGTCATGAGCGCGACGTCGACCGCCTGCATCACGTCGCAGAAGACGCGGACGCGCTCGGGGTCCGGCTTCCAGCCGTGACGCGTCTCCTCCCACGCCGAGAAGGCCTCGGGCAGCTGCTGCGCCGCGGCGAAGTTGTAGCCGAAGTCGCCGCGGTCGACGAGCTTGCGTACCGCATCGACGATCACCGGGGCGGGCGGCAGGTCCATGTCGGCGACCCAAGCCGGCAGCACGTCGGGGTCGTGCCACGTCCACTTGATGCAGGTCAGCGAGCGCAGGCGCTTGAGGTCGTCGTCGATCACGCGGCGGGCTCCGGCGTCGTGCACGCGCTCGCCTGCGATCCAGGTGCCCGCGACGAGCGGCGAGCCCGGGCGGTACGCGAGGTGGACGTGGCTCGGCGCGTCCAGCAGGGCCAGGTCCGCCGAGCAACCCGGCGCGAGGCGGCCGATGTCGTCTCGGCGAAGCGCGGCCGCGCCTCCGGCGGTCGCCGACCACAGCGCCTCGGCGGGTGTCATGCGCATGTCGCGCACGGCAAGCGCGATCACGAACGGCATCGAGGTGACGTACGCGCTGCCGGGGTTGCAGTCGGTGGCAAGCGCGACGGTGACACCGACTTCGAGCAGGCGGCGGGCATCGGCGTAGGGCGAGCGCGTCGAGAACTCGGCGGCGGGCAGCAGCGTGGCGACGACTCCGGCCTCGCGAAGCGCCTCGACGTCGTCGTGGCCGAGGTGCGTGCAGTGATCCACGCTCGCAGCGCCGAACTCGGCCGCGATCTGCGCGCCGGGACCGAAGCCGAGCTGGTTTCCGTGCAGCCGGGGCTGCAGCCCCGCGGCCACTCCCGCGCGCAGAACTGCGCGCGTCTCCTCGGCATCGAAGGCGCCGTAGTCGCAGAACACGTCGATCCAGCGTGCGTGCGGGGCGCACGCCTCGAGCATGGGGCCGCACACGAGCGCGAGGTAGGCCGCGCGATCGCGCGCGTACTCGGGCGGCACGACGTGCGCGCCCAGGAACGTGGTCTCGGCGGTGAACTCGCGCGACAGGCGCAGGATGCGCTCCTCGGTCTCGACGTCGAGCCCGTAGCCGCTCTTGGCCTCCACCGTGGTCGTGCCGCTCGCCCGCATCTCGCGCAGCCGCGCGGCGGCCGAGGCGCGCAGGCCGGCGTCGGAGTCGGCGCGAGTCGCGGCCACGGTGGTCGCGATGCCGCCACCGTCGTAGCGCTCGCCGGCCATGCGCGCCGCGAACTCGGCGGAGCGCTCGCCGCCGAACACCAGGTGCGTGTGGCTGTCCACGAAGCCGGGGATGACCGCGCGGCCTGCTGCGTCGACGCGCTCGTCGGCGGCGGGCGCCTCGGCCGCCGCGCCCACCCACGCGACGCGGCCCTGCTCGAAGATGAGCGCCGCGTCGTGCACCACGCCGAGCGGCGAGCCGTCGCCAAGCGCGGGGTCGTTGGTGACGAGTTCTGCGATGTTGGTGATGAGCGTCGAGGCCATGGGTTCGTGGAGCGGCGCCCTAGGGCGTGCCCGCATCCCCCTCCCGCATCGGGATGCGCACGCTGCGCTCGGCGGCGACCTTCTCCGCGATCTCGTAGCCGGCATCGGCGTGGCGGATGACGCCCATGCCGGGGTCGTTGGTGAGCACGCGCGCGATCTTCTCGGCGGCCAGCGGCGTGCCGTCGGCGACGGTGACCTGGCCGGCGTGGATCGAGCGGCCCATGCCGACACCTCCGCCGTGGTGGATCGATACCCACGTCGCGCCGGAGGCCGTGTTCACGAGCGCGTTGAGAAGCGGCCAGTCGGCGACGGCGTCGCTGCCGTCGAGCATGCTCTCGGTCTCGCGGTAGGGACTTGCGACGCTGCCGCAGTCGAGGTGGTCTCGGCCGATGACGATCGGCGCTTTCAGGCGGCCGTCGGCGACCATCTCGTTGAAGAGCACGCCGGCCTTGTCACGCTCGCCGTAGCCGAGCCAGCAGATTCGCGCGGGCAGCCCCTGGAACGCGATCTTCTCGGAGGCCTGCGTGATCCAGCGACGCAGCGGCTCGTTGTCGGGGAAGAGCTCGAGCACGGCCTTGTCGGTGGCGGCGATGTCGGCCGGGTCGCCCGAGAGCGCGGCCCAGCGAAACGGGCCCTTTCCCTCGCAGAACAGCGGCCGGATGTATGCGGGCACGAAGCCGGGGAACTCCCAGGCCCGCATGTACCCGCCCAGCTCGGCTTCCCGGCGGATGGAGTTGCCGTAGTCGAAGACCTCAGCGCCGGCGTCCTTGAACCCGACCATCGCCTCGACGTGAAGCGCCATCGATCCGCGCGCCCGGTCCGTGAACCGCTCGGGATCGCTCTTCGCGTACGCTTGCCACCTCTCGAACTTCACGCCGAGCGGCAGGTAGGAGAGCGGGTCGTGAGCCGAGGTCTGGTCGGTGACGATGTCGACCGGGATGCCGCGGCGCAGCAGCTCGGGCAGGACGAACGCGCAGTTGCCCTCGAGCCCCACGCTCAGCGGGACTCGCGCGCGCTTGGCCTCGAGCACGCGGTCCACGGCGGCGTCGAGGTCGCTGGTCCACTCGTCGAGGTAGCGGTCGTGCACGCGGCGCTCGAGGCGGCTCGCGTCGACGTCGACGACGAGCACCACGCCGTCGTTCATCGTCACCGCGAGCGGCTGTGCGCCGCCCATGCCGCCGCAGCCACCGGTGACCGTGAGCGTGCCGCGAAGGGTGCCGCCGAAGCGCTTCTCGGCGATGGCGGCGAACGTCTCGTAGGTGCCCTGCACGATGCCTTGCGTGCCGATGTAGATCCAGCTGCCGGCCGTCATCTGGCCGTACATCATGAGGCCGAGGTGCTCGAGCCGGCGAAACTCCGGCCAGTTCGCCCAGTCAGGCACGAGGTTCGAGTTCGCGATCAGCACGCGCGGCGCCCACTCGTGCGTTCTCACGACGCCCACGGGCTTGCCCGACTGCACGAGCATCGTCTCGTCGGCCTTGAGCGTGCGCAGCGTGCGCACCAGCGCGTCGAACGCTTCCCAGTTGCGGGCGGCGCGGCCGGTGCCGCCGTAGACGACGAGGTCGTCGGGGTGCTCGGCCACCTCGGGGTCGAGGTTGTTCATCAGCATGCGCAGCGGAGCCTCCTGCTGCCAGCCGAGAGCCGACAGCTCGGTGCCGCGTGGGGCCCTGACCGGGCGTGCGCCTTCGCTCATCAGATACCGCTCCTTCTTCCGTGCACGTAGACGTCCTGTCCGCGCGCGGACCCTAGTCCAGCGGGCCGATCTTGCGCTCGACGGTCGCGAGCAACTCGCCTCCGACGTACCAGCTGCACCGCGGACTCGATCTCCGGCGCGAGCCAGCGGTCGGGGCCAACGCCCTCCACGCGCTCGCGGACCGCCGCCAGCGCCGCGCCGGTGCCGGCCGCCGGCTTGAGCGGCGCGCGCAGGTCGAGCGCGCGGGCCGCCGTGAGCACCTCGATCGCAAGCACCCGCGTGAGGCCGTCGACGCTGCGCCGCAGCTTGCGAGCCGCGCTCCAGCCCATCGAGACGTGGTCTTCCTGCATCGCCGAGGACGGGATCGAATCCACGCTCGCCGGCATGGCGAGGCGCTTGAGCTCGCTCACGATCCCGGCCTGCGTGTACTGCGCGATCATGTGACCCGAGTCGACGCCGGGATCGCCCGCGAGAAACGGCGGCAGGCCCTGGCTGCGGTTCGCGTCGAGCATCCGGTCGGTCCGACGCTCGCTGATCGACGCGAGGTCGGCCGCCGCGATCGCGAGGAAGTCGAGCGCGTAGCCCACCGGCGCGCCGTGGAAGTTGCCGTTGCTCTCAACGCGGCCGTCCGCCAGCACGACCGGGTTGTCGATCGCCGAGTCGAGCTCGCGCAGCGCGACCTTCTCGGCGTGGTCGAGGGTGTCTCGGACTGCTCCGGCCACCTGCGGTGCGCAACGCAGCGAGTAGGCGTCCTGCACGCGCACGTCGCCGGTCACGTGCGACGCCACGATCTCCGACCCGTCCAGCAGGCGCCTCATGTTGCCTGCCGAGAACGCCTGTCCCGGGTGCGGCCTGCAGCGCCACGAGGTCGGCGGCGAAGCTGCGGTCGGTGCCGAGCAGCGCCTCGACGCTCATCGCGGCGGCGATGTCGGCAACACGCACGAGCGCCTCGAGGTCGGCCATCGCGAGCACCAGCATGCCCAGCATGCCGTCGGTGCCGTTGATGAGCGCGAGGCCCTCCTTCTCGGCGAGTTCGACCGGCACGATGCCCGCGGCGGCCAGTGCATCGGCAGCGGGCATCAGTTCCCCGCTCGCATCGAAGACCTCGCCCTCGCCCATGACCGCGAGCGCGCAGTGAGCGAGCGGCGCGAGGTCGCCCGAGCAGCCCAGCGAGCCGTACTCGGGCACGCACGGCGTGATGCGCGCGTTGAGCAGCTGCGCGTACGCCTGCGCGGTCGTCGAGCCGGACCCCCGTGCGGCCGGTCGCGAGCGTGGAGAGCCGCAGCAGCATGAGCGCCCGCACGACCTCGGTCTCGACGCACGGACCACTGCCGGCCGCATGCGATCGCACGAGCGAGCGCTGCAGCCGCGCGCGCTGCTCCGGTTCGATGTAGCGCGTGGCGAGCGCGCCGAACCCGGTACTGACGCCGTAGACGGCGCGGCCGCTCTCGGCGAGCTCGTCGATGTGTGTCCGCGACGCTTGGATCGCGGCGGTCGACTCGGCCGACAGC
Organism: uncultured Actinomycetes bacterium; assembly: GCA_963726325.1. Classification (GTDB taxonomy): domain Bacteria; phylum Actinomycetota; class Coriobacteriia; order Anaerosomatales; family PHET01; genus CAVPCY01. The sequence continues at coordinate 134,777 of CAVSCA010000005.1, forward strand.
TCGACGCGTGCCCCATCCCGGGCGACGGCGACCACCTGTGCAAGCTCGAGTCCGCCGATTCCCACCACGACTGTCTGCTGTGCGCCCAAGAACTCCCCCTCGACATGGCGCCCGCCGGTGATAGCGGCAACCGAGCTGTCGGTTACCTGATAGATCACCGGACTGGCGAAGTCGTAGAACACGGGGCGAGACCTGCTGCTGCTCGTCGAACGCCCTGCGACACTCCGGTGTCGCGCTGATGTCGTTGACCCACAGCGCCTCGAGTGATCCTGCTGTCCAGGATCTTCGCGTACGTGTCGATGTTGAAAGCGGTCTCGCCACTCTCTGCACGAACACGCCAACGTTGCGGTCCGGCGGTCAATATCCACGCAGCGACGTCCCAGCGAGCCCTAGTGTCACCACACTGTAGAAGCCGAGGAACCTGGGTCGCGGCCAGCACGCAACCTCGCAGCTAGCGCGATCGTCCCGTACGGCTTCCGAGCCGTCGTGCCGACCTCGATGCTGCCCGCACGTCGAGAGCGGACACCCCTACGGCAGACCTCGCGTCGTGGCGACCGGCGTCACGTACTTCGAGATCACGCCGACCGGCGACCAAGCGGGAGCAGTCCAGCACGACAGCGTCCGCGACCTTCTCGAGTTCGGGCTGACTGCGGCATAACTGCCCGACTCGGGATCGTCTGACTCCGAGCTGACGGCCAGACGAAGACCGCCGCGATCAGGAGGACATCCGAACAGCAGCCCGGCATGGCGCTGATCTGGCGAGGCGCGCGGTTCGCAAAGCGTCCCGAGGCGCTGCCGGCGGCACGCATGCACCACGCGCCTCTGAGGCCGGCGACAACACGATCACGACTCGGTGATGGAATCGCGGAGTGCGCCACGGCGAGGAAGAGCAGCCTCGCCGGCGTGGGTCCCGTGAGGGTGGACGCCCATCACGACCTGCGTGATTCGGCGACACAGAACGGCTCGCACGTCGCGCCGCCTTGTAGCCGTAGGCTGCCCGGAGCGCAAACGTCGCCAGCACTACGGGGAGCCGTACTCGCTCGAACTCAGTGCGGCATACGCGAGAGCGCGCTCGAACACGCGGCAGCACGAGCCACCGAACAGCATGAGCAGGGAGTACAGTGCGCGCTTCCTGCGCGTACTGCAGAGCTATCGTCGACACTACGCGAACATCGACCGCGGCCCAGGCGCCGGTGCGGCGGTCGAACAGGTCCTGCCTACGAAGAACATCCGACCTCGCGAACACGCCGGAGATCGCCGGCGGTCACCCGCGTCGCCCACTCGGAGCGGCCGAGCACCGGGACGGCTGCGTCTGGCAGACGTAGTATAGCGGCGGATGGCGTTCGCGGTGATCGGATCCGCGATGCGCGGCCCGAAAGACACGGTCACCGAGAACAGTCGTCGAACCACAGACCCTGCCGACCGGCTCCCAGAACCGAAGGCCTGCGGAGACGCCATGCTGAAGGCGACGGCGGGAGCATGGCCACGAGGACCTGAGCCACGCGCCGAACGAGCGACCCTCCACGCACACCCCCTACGTCCTCGTCGCCGCGCGTGCCCGCCCTCTGCGAGCCGGCTCCATCGTACCGCGCAGGGCCGCGCACATCGCAAGCTCGGATGCAGCTCTGAGCGCCCAGGCATGACGAACACGAAGGCCCCGCCTCAAAGAGGTCGGCGCCTTCATGCTCAGTCTGATGGTGCGGGTGAAAGGAGTTGAACCTTCACGGGGTTGCCCCCACATGGACCTGAACCATGCGCGTCTGCCATTCCGCCACACCCGCGTGTGCGAGAGCACGATACTAGCACCGCAGGTGAGAGCGGGCAAATGGGCTGCATACAACGCTGTGTCAGACTCGGCGTGCAGAGTCCGAGAAGGGTCGGGTCTTCGGACACGCTAGCGCGCCGGTGAAGTACCCTTGACCACATGAGTCCTGAGCCGACACCCTCTCGCCGGGTCGCGATCGCAACAAGCGTCGCCGGGCTGGCGGTCTCCGTGGTCTTCGCGGTATCGAGCGACATGACCCTGGCCGAGTTCTGTTGGTCAGTCTGGCTCGTGGGGCTGTACTCGGCGTACGTCTCGGCGGGCCGCATAGCACTGCGGCTCGTGCGCTACCGGGATGCGCTGCTGCGGGAACGCATACGGCCGCTTTCGGCACTGTCTGAGCACGGCCCTGCTGGGAATCTCGCTAGTCGCCGCGGCCCTTCTCGGCGGAGGCCTGCTCTACGCGTTCAGCCTGGCCTACGGCTTCTACGGAATCATGCTCTCGGTGTGGGTCCAGCTGCCCCCCGAGGAGCTGTTCGGCCGAAACGGCTTCATCAACTCGGACTTCTGGACACCCGTGGCCCACCTGACCAGGCTGTACTGGCCGCTCGTGGTGGGGCAGCTGCTCAGCGAGGCATCGCTGCTGTTCTCCTCGGTGCAGCAGGCCCAAGCGGCAGGCTCGCCCGAGCGTCGCATCGTCGCGATGCACGTGTTCGTGCTCGCGCTACCCTTCGTGGCGCTGCTGTCCTACGCCCTCCTCGGCGCCGAGTACGAGACGCTCAGCATCGTCATCCTGCTGGTAATCAAGAGCCTGTTCGACGTGCGCAGACCGCGATCGGCCCTCCGTCATCCGCCGGCCGCGGCGTAGCCACGCACCTGGATTCCCGGAGCACGTACTCGACGTCTTCCGCGCTGGTGCTACGATTCTGCAAGCATTGCGCACCGATTCGTCCCCTCGAGATTGGGCGCGGAGGCGGCACTGCGACCGGCACGCGATCCAAAGGGCGGAACCTTGATCAGCTTCCTGCGGCTTGGCACGTATGGCCGACTGGCCAACCAGATGTTCCAGTACGCGACTCTCAAAGCCGTGGGCATACGGCGGGACTACGAAGTGCGGATACCGCGCCCCCCGGAACTGGATCTACTTGCGGTCTTCGACATCCCGGAACCGGAACTCACCCCCGACGACGCGCAGACGCTCGTGCACACGTACACCGAGCCCCACTTCGCCTTCAGTGACGCCGTATTCGACATTCCCGACAGCTGCAATCTACACGGCTACTTCCAGTCCCAGCGCTACTTCATGGACTGCGAGAGCCAGATCCGCGAAGCGTACTCGTTCAAGGGCCGCGTGGCCGCCAAGGCCGACGCTGCTCAGCGACGCCTCTTCAGAGGCTGGCGCGAGGCGACGCCGGTGAGTCTGCACGTCCGGCGGGGCGACTACCTTGTCAAGCCCGACTACCACCCGGTGTGCGACGTCAGGTACTACGACCGCGCGCTCGACTACCTGGAGGATCGCTTCGGCCGCCTGCGCGTCGTGGTCTTCTCGGACGATATAGGCTGGTGCCGCAAAGCGTTTCGAGGCCGCGGCTACCGTTTCTCCTCAGGAAACGACCTGGGCACCGACATGTGCCTGATGAGCCGCTGCGAACACCACGTGATCGCCAACAGCAGCTACAGCTGGTGGGCGGCGTGGCTCAACCCATCTGCCGAGAAGGTCGTGATCGCGCCGCGCACCTGGTTCGGGCCGAAGGGCCCGCAGGACACTCAGGACCTTCTGCCTCCGGAGTGGCTGATCATGTAGGTGTCGCTACGCGCCAGCGCAGGCTAGAGCTTGAGGAACTCCATGAGCCCGTAGACGAGAAACCCCGGCCAGAACACCGCCTGCACGCAGCCGACAAGACCGTCCCAGAAGCTCGTCGCCGACTGTATGAAGTAGATCGGCGCCCCCATGAGGCCGGCTGCTCTGCAGGCTGATCCCGCGCCTGCTCGGCCACTTGCTGTTCGAGCTCCCGCTGCTCATGTGCCCTCCCCGATGGGCGCACTCGAGCGCCGCCGGCCGACCCGCGAGCCTCGTACCCCGCCTCCAAGCATACGCCCTCACCTGCGGCCGAGACGAGAGCGGCACACGCCTTGCACTGGACATGTGCGTGCGCAACACCCAGGAGGGACCATGATGTCTGATTTCATGCGCAGACCACTGCGCGGCCTTCGCCTCTTAGTGGCGTCGGCGATGCTCGCTTCGTTCTCCTTCGCTTCACCTGTCACGGCGGTAGCGGTGACCGATTTCGGGCTGGACAAGCCGAGCACCGCGGTTGAACTCGTGCAGGGCGCGTCCGCCGAGGCCACCTTCTCCGCAAGCTGGACCGCGCTCGAGTCTGCCGAGCCGACCCTGACCGTGACGTCGAGCCAGCCATGGCTTGTCGGCACCCCGGCAAGCGTGGATGTCACCGGAACCGTGTCGCAGGAGATCGCGTTCACTGTCGACTCAAGCGGGCTGGACGTCGGCTCGCACGAGGGGACTCTCACCGTAAGCCTTGAGGGCTCGGAGCTGACTCACGCCGTGAGCGTGACGGTGACCGACCCCGACACCGTCGAGCCCGACGACGCGTTGCCGGGCATCGACGCCGCCCGCGCCGCCGATTCCAGGGGTCGGTCGACCCCGTCACCGACAAGCGTGACATCTACGCTTCACGCTTGCCGAGGGCCAGTTCCTGCACGTCGAGGTCGCCCAGACGACCGAGGCGACCGCGGTCGCCGCACTGTGGGCGCCGGGCACGACGAGCGTGGCCGACACGTCGACCGCCATCAGCAGCGCCACGGTCGACCAGGCAAGCGGGTACGCAGGCGATGCAACCGCGAAGCCCGGCCAGGCCGGCGAGTACTACCTGAGCGTCGCCGCGGTTTCAGGCACCTCGGACTACAGCGTCACGTGGTCGATCTCTGACCCCGACTTCACGCTTTCGTCGCCGAGCACGACAATCGACGTCGTCCAAGGCCACGTGTCGAGTGACCGGTCTTTCGACGTGAACTGGGGCGATCTCGGCTCGGTGCCGGTGACCTTCACCGTCGAGTCCGACCAGCCGTGGCTCGCCGTGTCCCCAACAGCGGGCGACGCTACCAGCAACACCTCGCAGCAGGTGACGTTCGCCGCGGACGCGACCGGGCTGGCGCTCGGTAGCCACGAGGCGACCGTCACCGTGCGGCTCGCTGGCGCTGCGCCGCAGAACCACCGCGTGACCGTGAACGTGCCGACCCCGACACCGTCGAGCCCGACGACGCGTTGCCGGGCATCGCCGCGCCCGCATCGCCGTTCGAAGGCGTCGGTCGACCCCGTCACCGACAAGCGCGACATCTACGCACTTCACGCTTGCCGAGGGCCAGTTCCTGCACGTCGAGGTCGCCCAGACGACCGAGGCGACGGCGGTTGCCGCGCTCTTCGGTCCCGGCACGACCGATGTGACGAACCTGTCCGCTGCCCTGGCAGCGGCGACGTGTCCCAGCAGACCAGCTTCACGGCGGACGTCACCGCCAAGGGAGGCGAGGCGGGCGACTACTACCTGAGCGTGGCCGCTCAGTCGGGGACGTCCACCTACACCGTGAACTGGTCGATCTCGGATCCGACGTTCTCGCTCGCCACGACCAGCACGGCGATCACGGCGGTCAAGACCAGGGACGCCGGACCGCGCACCTTCGCGATCGACTGGCGCGACATGGGCTCGGAGCCGGTCACGTTCACGGTCGAGTCCGACCAGCCGTGGCTCGTCGCGTCCCCAACCGCGGGCGACGCAACCAGCAACACCAGCACCGACGTGACCGTCGACGCCAGCACGACCGCGCTGCCGGCTCGGCGCGCACGACGCGACGGTGACCGTCGATATCCTCGGCGCCGAGCCGCAGACGCATCGCGTGCGCGTGAACGTGGTGGAGCAGCCCACCATGTCGATCTCGGCGTACCTGGGCACGACCGCGGTCAACAAGCCGGTGCCGTACGGCGCGACGGTCACGTTCAAGGGGTCGCTGTACTTCCCCGGCAGCACCAAGCTCAGAGGGCAAGCCGGCGGTCCTGCAGAGGTACAACGGGTCGCAGTGGGTGACCGCTGCGGTCGTGGCAGCATCGACGACCGGCGACTACTCGGCCAACGCCAGGGTGTGGTCGAACACCAAGTTCCGCTGGCGCTTCGCCGGCGACGCCGGCTTCAACGAGACGTTCAGTCCGCCGAAGACCGTGTACGCGTACGTCTCGATCACTCGGCCGAGCATTCCGTCTCGCGTGCGGCCGAACAGGTCCTACACGTTCTACGGCGACCTAAAGCCGCAGCACCCGCAGAACGCCTCGGCCGTGAAGGTCCAGTTCCAGTACTACTACAAGAAGCACTGGCGCTCCGATGTCACGCTGCCGCTCAAGGTCTACAACGTCGGACTCGTACCGCTCGCGGTATCGCTACGCCGACCGCTACGTTCGTGGCGTGCCGGTGCGCTGGCGCGTGCGCGCCTATCACCCCGGCGACGCGAACCACGCGACCACGTACTCGTCGTGGGAGTACTACTCGGTGTACTAGGCGCTACGCCCCTTCGGGCGCCATCGACTCCTCGGCGATCGGCTTGCCCATCATGCGGTCCTTCGCGCCCTCGAGCAGGTCGTAGGCGACCGGCACCACGATCAGCGTGAGCAGCGTCGATGTCGTCAGGCCGCCGATGACGATGACGGCGAGCGACTGGCTGATGAGCGCGCCCTCGGCGAAGCCCGAGGCGAGCGGTGCGAGCGCCATGATGGTCGCGACCGCCGTCATCAGGATCGGCCGCATACGGGTCGTGCCTGCCTCGACCAGCGCGTCTCGGCGCGTCATGCCCGCGCGGCGCTTCTGCTGCACGCGGTCCACGAGCACGATCGCGTTGGTCACGACGATACCGATGAGCATGAGCGCGCCGATCATCGCCGGGATGTCGAGCGGCAATCCCGCGATCAGCAGCCCGAACAGGCCGCCCACCACGGCGAGCGGAAGCGAGAACATGATCGCGAGCGGGGCGATGGCCTCGCCGAACGCGATGATCATGACCAGGTAGACGGCACCGATGGCGATCAGCATCGCCACGCCGAGCTGGGAGAACGACTCGTTCATCTGCTCGGCGGCTCCGCCGATCTCGGTGGTGACCGACTTGGACAGCTTGAGGCCCTCGACGTCCTTGCGTACCGCCGAGATGACCGAGCCGGAGTCGCGATCGGTGATGCGGCCGCTCACCGAGGCGTACTGCTTGCCGTCGCGAGTGAGCACGGCGATGGGCGAGCCGGTCTCCTCGACCGTCGCGATCTTCGAGAGCGCGATCGTCTTGCCCAGCGGAGTCGCGAGCTCGAGGTCGCGCATCTCGGTCGCCTTCTCGACAGGATCGAGCGCGAGCGCGTAGACCACGTCGGTGGGCTTGCCGTCGAGCTTGACGCTGCCGGCCTTCTGCTCGGCGACGAAGCCGCGCACCGTGCCGGCGACCATCGCCGCGTTCAGGCCGTACTTGGCGGCCTTGTCCTGGTCCACGCTCACGACAAGCTGCTTGCGGCTGTCGCCCAGGTTGCTCGACACGTTCTCGAGCTTCGGGTTCTTCTTCATCAGCACTTCGACCTTGGCGGCGGCCTTGCGGATCTCGGCAAGGTCGTCACCGGTGATGATCACCTCGAGAGAGCTGTTGGTGCCCGATGCGTCCACTCGCTGGTAGACGATCTTGGCGCCGTTCTTCTCGAGCGCGTCGGTCTGCTTCTGCAGGCGTCCGATCACCGCATCGGACTTGGCATCCGAGTTCAGGCGCACGAACGACATCGCCTTGTTGGTGCCGCCCAGATCGCCCGACATGCTGAAGTCGCTCGACCCGCCGATGGTGCTCTGGTAGAGCTCGATGCCCTTCTCGGCGGCGAGCGCCTTCTCGATGCCGCGCACGGTGGTGTCGACCTCGGTGGCCTTGGTGCCCTCGGGGTAGCTCACCTCGACCTGGATGTACTTCTCCTTGGACTCGGGCACGAAGCCGGTGCCGATGAGCGGCATGAGCGCGAGCGACCCGATGAACAGCGCCAGCGCGCCGGCCACCACGGCCCAGCGGTGCTCGAGCGACCAGGCAAGCGCGCCGCGATAGAACGCCATGGGCTTGGAGATCGTCTCGCTCTCCTGCGGCACCTTCGACTTGAGCAGGAACCACTTCGCCATCAGCGGCACGATCGTGATCGCCACGAGCAGCGAGGCGAGCAGCGACATCGCCACCGTCAGCGCGAAGGGCAGGAAGATCTTGCCGATGACGCCGGTGACCAGGCCCAGCGGCAGGAACACCGCGACGGTGGTGAGCGTCGAGCTGGTGATCGCCGCCGAGACCTCGGAGGTCGCCACGCGTATGAGCTCGGGCGTTCGCTCGTCGCCGCGTTGGATGTGCCTGAAGATGTTCTCGATGACGACGATCGAGTCGTCGACCACGCGTCCGATCGCCACCGTGAGGCCGCCGAGCGTCATGACGTTGAGCGTGACGCCCACCTGCTTGAGCAGCACCATCGCGATCATGACCGACAGCGGGATCGAGATCGCCGCGATGATCGTCGCGCGCCAGTTCCGCAGGAAGAGCAGGATGACGATGATCGCGAACAGCGCGCCGAGAAGCCCCTCGCGCACCATGCCGTTGACCGAGGCGTTGATTCCGTTGCTCGCGTCGTAGACGGTGATGACCTTGGCGTTTCTCGGCAGCTCGGTCTTGAGCTGATCCATCTCCGCGGTCACGCGCTCCGAGACGTCGACGGTGTTGGCGTCCTGCGTCTTGGTGATGTCGATCAGCGCGGCCGGGACGCCGTTCGCCCGCGTCCCGACGGTGCCCTCGGCGGGTCCGTACGTGATGTCGGCCACATCGGCGAGTTTCACGATGCCGATCTTCATCTTGAGCGCCGAGCTCGACTTGGCCTTGGGCATCGACATCCCGCCACCGCTCGACGGCATCGCCATCGAAGCCGAGCCGCCCGACGACTGCGAGCCCGACTGGGCCATCAGCTTCTTCTGAGAGGAGCTGACCTGCGCCTGCATCCCGTTGATCGCGGCCTGCATGCCCGGGATCGCCTGGCCCTCGATGTAGGAGATCTGCCCCTGGAGCTGCTGGTACTCCGGCGTGCTCGACGGCATCGAAGAAGCGGCCGCCTTCAGACCCGGCAGCGTGTCGTACTTGAGCGAGTACATCTGCCCCTGGAGCTGCTGGATGCCGTTGATGAGCCCGGCCTGCATGCCGATCTCGCCGGTCGCCGCCCCCAGCTGGCCCACGCCCGAGCCGAGCGCGCCCATGCCCTGACCCATGGCGCCCACGGCCTTGCCCAGTCCCGCCATCCCGGAGCCGATCTGCGCGAAGGCCTCGCCCATCATCTCGCCCTGGTTGGGATAGACGGCCACGCGGAAGTTCTCGATGTCCTCGACACCCTCGATGGTGCCGCCCACGCGGATGGGCTCGGTGGTCTTGCCCAGGTCCACGGCGCCCACCGGGAACGAGAGGTTGGCCGCCTGCAGCTGCTGGATGACGCTCTCGGCGGTCAGGCCCTCGTCTTTGAGGCGCTCGGGGTCGAGCGCGATGCGGATCGACGAGGGCGAGTCGGCTGCGAGCTTCGCTTCGCCCACGCCTTCGACGCCCTGCAGCGCCGGGATCACGTTCTCGCGCACGTCGGCGCGCAGCAGCTCGGGGTTGCTCCCGGGCGCCATGATCGCGAGCTTCATGATCGGCGCGGAGCCGAAGCTGATGCGGCTCACCTTCGGTGCGATCGCGTTGTCGGGCAGCTTGACGGCCTGCAGCGCCTTGTTCACGTTCTGCTCGGCCTTGTCCATGTCTTCCGAGAAGCTGAACTCGGCCACGACCGCCGAGACCGAGTCACCCGAGGTCGCGCTCACGCGCTTGACGCCGGCGACGCCTCGAAGCGCCTTCTCGACCGGGTCGGTGACGTTGTCGTACACGTCGCCCGGCGCCGCTCCCGGATACGGGGTCACGACGGCGACGATGGGGATGTTGATGTCCGGCATCGTCTCTTTCTTCAACTGCCCCGCAGACCACAGGCCGCCGAGCGTGACGAGCACGGCCACCAGGATCACGGCGGCGCTGTTGCGAAGCGAGAATCGTGTGATGCGGTCCATGCGGTGAGCTCTCTTTCGTCGGGAGGTGCTTGGGTTGCGGTCGGTGCAGGAGTGCGCGGCCCGAGAGGGCCGGCGGCTACGCGCGCCCTTCGTCCATCGCCGTGCTGAGCACGTGGTGGATGCGGATGAGCGAGCGGATGTCGTCTTCGCTGAGCACCGAGAGGTAGCCGCGCATGAGCTCGCGACGCTTCGTCTCGGCAGCGTGCAGTGCGTCGCGGCCCTCGTCGGTGATGTGCACGAGGGTCACTCGGCGGTCTTCGTCGTCGTGAACGCGCTCGACGTAGCCGCTCTTCTCGAGCGCCGCGATCGCCGAGGAGGCGGCCGGCGCCTTGATCGCCATCATGCTCGCCACGTCGCTCATCTTGCTGGGCCCGAAGCTCTCGAGCCCGCGCAGCAGCATCGTCTGCGACAGGGTGAGCGAGTCGGGGCAGCAGTCGGGGCCGGCGTGGCGCGACGCCATGATGCGCCCCATGCGCAGGATGGCGTCGTCCAGCTCGTCGAGCAGCTCGTCTTTCATTCGATCGGTCATGCGGTCGCGCTTTCTATTCGTAAGTCAAATAGTTTGACTGCCGAACTATATGCGCGGGACGCCTCGACCGTCAACAGCCGCCTCGCACCGTCGCGGTCTCGCGGTAGAATCCAAGGCGTCACCCGCCGGCCGGGGGTGCTCGTCACGAGGAGAGCGGTGGAGGGGCTACTCATTCTCGATCGGTACCGGCCCCTCGCCGAGTTGGGCGAGGGCGGGTTCGGCACCGTGACACTCGCGTGGGACACCCGCATGCAGCGCCGGGTCGCGATCAAACGCCTCCCCCTCCCCCTCGACTCCCGAGGCCGGCCCCACCAGCCCCCGGGGCTCGCCGAGGCGCGCACCGCCGCGATGCTCAACCACCCCGCCATCGTCACCGTCTTCGACTTCGACACCGACGCTGACGAGGCGTTCCTGGTGATGGAGCACGTCGACGGGGCCAACCTCGCCGACCTGATCGACGACGGAGGGCCGCTCACGCTCGACGAGGTCGCCGCGGTCGTCGAGGCGGTGAGCCACGCGCTCGCGTTCGCGCACGACAACGGCGTGCTGCATCTCGACATCAAGCCCGAGAACGTGCTCGTCACGCGCGACGGCCGCGTGAAGGTCGCCGACTTCGGCATCGCCGAGCTCTCCTCGCTCTCGGGCCACGGCGCGGCCTGGGGCGGCACGCCCGGGTACATGCCGCTCGAGCAGCTGCGAGGGCGGCAAGGTCTCGGAAGCCACCGACGAGTGGGCCTTCGCGGTGCTCGCGTACGAGGCCATCACCGGTGAGAACCCCTTCGCCGAGCAGACCCCGCAGGCGGCCATCGCGCGGCTCGAGAGCGGCGAGCCACCGGCGCCCTCCGCCTACGAACCCGCGCTGCCTCGCCAGATCGACGAGGTGTTGCTTGCGGCGCTGGCGCTGCACGCGCGCGACCGCTACGAGACCGTCGAGCAGTTCGCCAACGCGCTCGCGGTGTTTCTCGGCGATCCCGCGCTTGGCCGCGAATCGCTCGCGGATCTCGTCGACGCCTACGCCGAGGACGAGGCCGAGCCCACACCCGGCCTCGAGACGGTTGGCGTGTGGGACCGGCTGCAAGGACCGCTCGGCGGGGCGCTCCTGCGCTCGGTCGCAGCGGTCGAGTCGGCGTGGCTCGCGTGGTCCGGACTCGTGCCGTTCAACCTCGAGAGGCCCGCGATGCTCGGGGCGGCGGCGCTCGTCGCATTCGCCGGAGCGCTCGCGCCGTCGCTGGGCATGGGGCTCGGCCTCGGCGTGCTGATCGCCGGCGTCCTCGCGTCCGGCGCTTGGATCGTGGGGGCCGGCATACTCGTGGCCGGCGTGCTGTGGTGGTGGTTCCTCGCGCGGCGAAGCGCCGGCGCCGCGGTGCTGCCACTCTCGGCCCCGGTGCTTGGCGCGGTGAAGCTGGGGCTGGCGCAGCCGCTCCTGTCCGGATTCGCGCTGCGCCCGCTGCCCGCGGCCGCGACGGCTCTTCTGGGAGGCGTGCTGGCCGCGGTCGCCGCGGCCGTCTCGGCCGGCGGCCCTCCCTACCTCGACGTGTGGGCGCCCTACGTCGTGGACGTCTGGAGCGCCGACCTCGCGCTCGCGAGCCTGCGCACGCTCGCGACCTCGCCGGCCGCCTACGTGGCGCTTGCCGGATGGCCGCTCGCCGCGGTCGTCATGTCGCTGGCGTGCGCCCGAGCGACCCGCGCCGGGGCTGCGTTGGGCGCCGTGCTGGGCGCCGGCGTGCTGGGAGGCGCCTACTACCTCGCCTCACGCGTGGCTGACGCACTGGATTCGCCCGGTCAATGGGCAGGCAACGGCCTCGCGGTGTCTCTTGGCGCCTCACTTATACTGATGCTGCTCGTGACCGCTCTGGGCGCGCCCATGCGTGCCGAGGAGGACGAGGCGCCACCGCGCCGGCGGGAGTTGACGTAAGAACTGAGCATCCTTTCTGACTTCGAAGACCGAGTATCGGGCGCTGTCGAGAGCGTGTTCGCCGGCGTGTTCCGCTCGCCGGTGCAGCCCGCCGAGCTCGCGCGTGCGTGCGCCAAGGAGATGGATCGCCGCAAGCGGCTCGGCGTGGGCAAGGTCTACGCGCCCACCATGTACTCGGTCCTGCTCTCGCCCAAGGACGGCGACGCTCTGGGCGGGTTCGCGGAGACTCTCGGCGGAGAGCTCGCCACCTACCTCGTCAGCTACGCGCGCGAGCGCGACTACGCGCTGGCCGCACGCCCGGTCGTGCGCTTCCTGATCGACGACGAGCTCAAGCTGGGCCGCTTCGTGGTCATCGGCGAGCTGCTCTCTCCCGAGGAGATCGCCGCCGAGCTGGGCGAGCCCGAAGGCTCCGTCCGCGAGCGCACGGCCGAGCCCGCAGCGCCGGCACCGTCGGCGCCGCAGCGCACCGCTGTCGTTCCGGCCGTCTTCGATGCCGAGGAGGAGCCGCCGCCGCGCCGCGCCCCTCGAACGGGATCGCGACCCTGACCGTTCCCGGAATCGCGCACGACATCGCACTCGGCGGCGAGCGCATGGTCATCGGGCGGCTCAAGACCTGCGACATATGCCTCGCCGACGCGAACGCCTCTCGCGAACACGCGGCGCTCGAGCGCGAGGGCGCGGGCTGGGCGCTCGTCGACCTGGGGTCGACCAACGGCACGCTCCTGAACGGCGAGCGGACCGCGCGCGCCAGGCTGCAGGACGGCGACACCATCACGATCGGCACCTCGGAGCTCACCTATCACGAGCCGGGGAGCTGATTCCGCGTGATCGACGTCGCGCTTCTCGCCGCCCGGCTGCTGCTGCTGGCGCTGCTCTACCTGTTCCTGTTCGCGGCCATCCGCGCCGGCATCGGCCTGGTCTCGGGCCAGCGCAAGGCGCGTCCGGGGGTCTTCACTCTGTCGGTGGCGCAGGGCCCGCCTGAGCTCGTTGGGGTGACCGTCCCCGTCGCGGGACCCGTGGTCATCGGCCGCTCGCCCGGCGCCGACATCGTCATCGGGGACGACTTCGTCTCGGCCAGGCACGCACGGGTCTCGCCCGCCGGCAACGACGCGATCGTCGAGGACCTCGGTTCCACCAACGGCACGCTGCTCAACGGGCTGCCGCTCTCCGTTCCCACCACGCTTCGCCCCGGCGACACGATCGACATCGGCAAGCTGCGCCTGAAGGTGGACCGCTGATGTCGTCGCGCACCAAGCTCACGTACGCCGCACTCACAGACGTGGGTCAGACGCGCTCGCACAACGAGGACTCCGTGCTGGCGCAGCCGCCCCTGTACGTGGTGGCCGACGGGCTCGGCGGGCACGAGGCCGGCGAGGTCGCCAGCTCCATCGCCGTGGAGACGATCCGCGACCACGCTCCTCGGCACGCCGATTCGAACGCGCTCGCGCGAGCGGTGCGCGCGGCCAACAAGGAGGTGCTCGGGCGGCCCGGGAAGGCATCGGGCGCAGCGGCATGGGCACCACCATCACCGCGGCGATCGTCGAGGGCGGCCACATCGCGCTCGCGCAGGTGGGCGACTCGCGCGCGTACCTGCTGCACGAGGGTTCGCTGCAGCGCATCACGCAGGACCACTCGATGGTGGCCGACATGATCCGCCGAGGACAGATCACCGAGTCCGACGCCCGCGTGCATCCCAACCGCAGCGTCATCACTCGCGCGCTCGGCACCGACGCGAACATGGTCGCCGACGCCTACGACATCGACGCCTCGGCGGGCGACCGTCTGCTGCTGTGCTCGGACGGCCTGACGGGGATGCTGGAAGACTCCCGGATCGCCGAGATCCTGGGCGGCTACCGCGACCCGAACACGACCGCCCGGGCCCTGCTCGATGCGGCGAACGAGTCCGGCGGCCACGACAACATCAGCGCGGTGGTGGTGGACATCGACGCCACATCGGCCGGGGCCGCCGGAACGCGCGAGAGCGACCGCAAGCTGCGCGGCGTGATCGCGGTGGTCCTGTGGCTGCTCGCGTTCGTCTTCGTGGTGGCGGCGATCGGATACGGCACCTACCTCTACGCGCAGCGCCGCGCATTCCTCACCACCGAGAACGGCGTGGTCGTCGTGTACCGCGGCGTGCCGGGGCAGATCGCGGGCGTCTCGCTGCAGTGGCCGCTGGTCGACACCGGAATCCCCGCAGCTACGCTGCCGCCTTCGATCCAGCAGCGCCTCGCGCAGTCGCAGCGAGCCAACAGCGTCGAAGAGGCCGTGAACCTCGCCGCGAGCTACCGGGCGATGAGCAGCGCGTCCTCGGCATCCAGCAGCACCGCGACGACGACCCCCACGCCGTAGCCGCGATGAGAAGCCGACGCACAACCGAGCTGCTCCTGCTGCTTGCGGCCGCGCTGCCCGTGCTGCTCGTCTTCGCCATCGTCGAGACCCAGGAAGCGCGCTCGTTCACCTGGGCGAGCCTCGCCGTTCCCGCCGCACTCCTCATCGCGTTCTTCGTCGCGCACATGGCGGTCAGGCGTTTCGCCCCCGAGGCCGACCCGGCGCTGTTGCCTGCCGCGCTCGTGCTCTCGGGGCTGGGCCTCGCGTTCGTGACCCGGCTCGACAGGGAGCTGGCGGCCAGCCAGGTGGTGTGGCTGTTCGCGGGAGTCGCAGCGCTCGTCGTCACGCTCGTGCTCGTGCCATCGCTCGAGCGTCTCGCCCGCTACAAGTACACGATCATGCTCGTAGGCATCGTGTTGCTGATGCTGCCGGCGTTCATCGGCAGGGAGATCAACGGGGCGAAGCTGTGGATCAAGTTCGGCGGCTTCAGCTTCCAGCCCGGAGAGATCGCCAAGCTCTGCATCATCTTGTTCCTCGCGGCCTACCTCGCCGAGAACCGAGAGATGCTGTCCGTGTCGACCCGGCGCTTCCTCGGGATGAAGCTGCCCGAGCCGCGCACCTTGGGACCGCTGCTGCTCATGTGGCTCGCGTCGCTGTTCGTTCTCGTCTTCGAGCGCGACTTGGGCTCCTCGCTGCTGCTCTTCGGCATCTTCCTCGTGATGATCTACGTGGCCACCGGTCGTGCAGCGTACGTCATCGTGGGGCTCGGGCTGTTCGGCGCGGGCGCGTACTTCGCGTACCGGGCCTTCGACCACGTGCAGTCACGCGTCGCGATCTGGCTCGACCCGTTCGCCGACCCGTCCGGACGCGGCTACCAGCTCGTGCAGTCGCTGTTCGCACTCGCGGCCGGCGGCATGGTCGGCACCGGGCCCGGGCAGGGACTGCCCACCCGCATCCCGTTCGTCGAGACCGACTTCATCTTCTCGGCGATAGGCGAGGAGCTGGGGCTGCTGGGCGCCTCGGCGGTCGTCATCTGCTTCCTGGTGCTGTGCGTGCGCGGCATCGCGACCGCGGCGCGCGCGAAGAGCGACATGGCGGCGTTCACGGCGACCGGACTCGTCGCGTCGATCGGGCTGCAGGCGTTCGTGATCGTGGGCGGCGTGACGCGGCTGATCCCGCTGACCGGCGTCACGCTGCCCTTCATGAGCTACGGCGGCTCGTCGCTGCTCTCGACGTTCATCGCGCTCGCACTGCTGCTGCGCGCCGGCGACGAGGCGACCGGGCTCGAGACCGAGATGCAGAGCACCGCAACCGACCTGGGCGTGCTGGGGCGCCTCGCGCTCGGGCGGCGCCTGACGCGGGTCGCGACGGTGCTGGGCGTGCTGCTCGCGGTACTCGTCGTCAACCTCACGTGGATCCAGGTCGTCGACCGCGCGCACGCTCGATCAACCACCCCGCGAACAGCCGAGGCCTCGCCGAGCAGGCCCGCAGCGACCGCGGGTCGATCCTGACGCGCGACGGCGTCGTGCTCGCCGAGTCGGTGCCGGTGGGCCGCTCGTTCTTCGAGCGCCGCTACCCCAAGGGCACGTTCGCGGCGCACACCGTGGGCTACTACTCGCTTCGCTACGGGCGCGCCGGCGTCGAGGCCGCCGCCAACGACGCGCTCACGGGCGAGCGCACCTACCGGGACTGGGCGGACGTGGTCGACGCGGCCACCGGGCGCCCGGTCGAGGGCGACGACGTCGCGCTCACCATCGACTCGCGCATCCAGAAGGCCGCCGAGAAGACGCTGCGCGGCGAGCGGGGTGCGTGCGTGGTGATCGACCCGCGCAGCGGCGCGGTGCTCGCGGCCGCCAGCACGCCCGGCTACGACCCTGCCGACGTGGACGCGAAGTGGGACGAGATCTCCTCGGCAGCGAAGGGCGCACGGCTGCTCGACCGCGGACGCCAGGCGCTCTACGCCCCCGGCTCCACGTTCAAGGTCGTCACGCTCACCGGTGCGCTCGGCTCGGGAACCGCGACGCTCGACAGCCGCTACCCGCGGTCCCGGCACGCTCGAGATCGGCAACGCGCCCGTCACCAACTTCGAGGGCGGCAGCTACGGGCTGCTCGACCTCAAGACCGCCACCGCGCGCTCGGTCAACACCGTGTTCGCCCAGCTGGCGGTCGACATGGGCCCCGAGACGCTCGTGCAGCAGGCCAACCGCTTCGGCTTCGACAACGAGCTGGGCTACGAGTTGCCCGCCAAGGTCTCGCTCATGCCCGACCCTGCCGAGATGACCACGTGGGAGACGGCGTGGGCGGGCGTGGGCCAGCCCGTGGGCGAGCACGAGAGCCCGGCCGGCCCGCAGGCGACCGTCATGCAGATGGCGCTCGTGGCGGCCGGCATCGCGAACGACGGCCTCGTCATGCGCCCCTACGTGATCGACAGGGTCCTCGATCCCGCCGGCGGCGCGTCGCTCACCTCGCGCACGCTTCCTCGGCGGCTTACCACGGCGACCGACGCGGCCACCGCCGAGCAGGTCACGAAGGCGATGCGCGCGGTCGTGGAGTCGGGCAGCGGCACGCGGGCGCAGGTAGCGGGCGTGAAGGTGGCCGGCAAGACCGGCACCGCCGAGGTGGGCAAGGGCAAGGCGACCAACGCGTGGTTCGTCGCGTTCGCGCCGGCGGACAAGCCGACCGTGGCGCTCGCGATCATGATCGAGAGCGGCGGAATCGGAGGGCGCGTGGCGGCCCCGGCGGCGCAGCCAGTGCTCAAGGCGGCGCTCAGAGCGCAGGGCAGCAGGTAGGAGCGGTATGCGACGCGCGATTCGAGCGCGCTCGTATGGGCTAGAATGACGGCAGTCGGGGAGAATCCCCGCAGGTAACCAGCACGGGAGCTGAACCACGTGGAAGAGATGATCTTCGGGCGCAGATACCGGGTGACCGAGAAGATCGGCACCGGCGGCATGGCCGAGGTCTACAAGGCGGTCGACGAGACCCTTGGGCGCACCGTCGCCGTCAAGGTCATGCACCCGCGCTACGCAGCCGACCCCACGTTCGCCGCACGCTTCCGCCAAGAGGCCCAGGCGGCCGCCAACCTGCAGAGCCCCTACATCGTCAACATCTACGACTGGGGCCAGGACGGCGACACGTACTACATCGTCATGGAGCTCGTCCGCGGAACCGACCTGAAGTCGATCATCCAGGAGAAGGGCGCGCTCGACTCGCGCCGCGTGGCCGAGATCGGTGCGCAGGTCTGCTCGGCACTGTCTGTCGCGCACGGCTACGACGTCATCCACCGCGACGTGAAGCCGCACAACATCATGATCACGCCGGACGGGTCGGCGAAGGTCATGGACTTCGGCATCGCGCGCGCCGGCAACACCACGATGACGCAGACGGGCTCGGTGCTCGGCACCGCGCACTACGTCTCTCCCGAGCAGGCGCAGGGAAGGCCGCTCACGGCCGCAAGCGACCTGTACTCGCTGGGCATCGTGCTGTTCGAGGCCGCGACCGGCAAGCTGCCGTTCGACGCCGACACGCCGGTGGCCGTGGCGCTCAAGCAGGTCAACGAGGCGGCCCCGCTTCCTCGGCAGTTCAACCCCGACATCGATCCCGGGCTCGAGGGCGTCATCGTCACGGCGATGGCGAAGGACCCCACCGCCCGCTACGACACCGCCGATGCCATGCGCCGAGACCTGCTCGAGGTCGCGCAGGGCGCGGTGGCCTGGCGGCCGGCGCGGCAGTCGCCGGAGCCGCTGCGGCCGCAGCGACCGCACAGACCTCGGTGATGCCCAGCGTCGAGCCGGACCCCTACTCCGCCTCGGCGGGCCGAGGACGCCCGCCGGTCAAGCGCAAGAGCAGGGCGTGGGTCTGGATCCTGGTGGCGATCGCGCTGGTCGCCGCGGGTCTTGGCGTCGCGTGGCAGATGGGGCTTATCGGCACGCAGACCGCGCCGGTCCCCGATCTCATGGGCAAGACCGCCGAGGAGGCGCAGCTCCTGATCACCGAAGCCGGCTTCACGCTGGGCGAGGCGACGCCCGAGTTCAGCAAGGACGTCGAAGCGGGCCTGATCATGGACCAGTCGCCGGTGGCGGGCGCGCCGGCCGAGGAAGGCTCGGCGATCTCGTTCACCGTGAGCAAGGGCCCGCGCCAAGTCGAGGTGCCCAAGATCGTGGGGCTCACCGAGGACGAGGCCATAGCAGCGCTCGAGGACGCCGGGTTCGTGGCGCGCTCGCTGCCCGACCAGCCCAGCAGCAAGGTGCCGATCGGCTCGGTCATGAAGCAGACTCCCGCAGCCGGCGAGATGGTCGACGAGGGCTCGCAGGTCGAGTACGTGGTCTCGCGAGGCGTGGAGACGGTCGCCGTCCCTGACGTTGTGGGCAAGAAGCAGTCGACCGCCGAGTCGACCCTGGAGGACGCCGGCTTCAAGGTCTCGCGCAGAGACGCAGTTCAGCGACACGGTCGCCGAGGGCATCGTCATCTCGCAGAACCCGAGCAAGGGACTCGAGGTGGCGAAGGGCTCGACCGTCAGGATCGTCGTGTCGAAGGGTCCGGAGCGCGTCAAGGTGCCCGCGGTCATCGGGCAGTCCGAGGCCGACGCGAGGGCGACCATCGAGAACGCCGGGCTCAAGATGAAGGTCACCTACGATCTGCAGACCAACAGCGGCACCGTGTTCGAGCAGTCGCCGAGCGCCGGCACTATGGTCAAGCGCGGTTCGACCGTCGAGGTCCGGGTGGACGCCGCGCCGTAGGCTGCGCGGCCCTCCTCAGGCCCTCGACCAACGACTGCCGCCCCGGCGCTAGAGGCGCTTCAGTTCCCGGCGCGCTTTGTCGAACTTCGCGTCCATCTGCTTGGTGAGCTTGTCAACCGTGCTGATCTGCCGGCTGCTGAAGTACTGCGCACTTCTTGGTCGACCGAGTTGGCGAGTTCGCGATCTTGGTGCATTTCTCGCCCAACTTCGAGCAGTCGCGAAGTAGCGCCAGCACGGGCCGATAGCGAGCGGCCTCGACCGTCGAGAGAGTGGCGATGGCCTGCGAGAGCTCGAGCGTGTCGGACTTGCTCGTGCCCCATATCGCGAAGTTCGCGCCCTTCGGCGATCTTCAGCTTCTTGACCCATCGCCTGTTGCTCACAACCATAGAGGTCTGCCAGCCCAAGGTGTCTCTTGCCATCGACTCGACCCGCTCGCCCGCAGCGGTATACACCGACTCCGGGACCGTACCTGGGCAGTCCGTACAGAACTCCTTGATGCTGGTAAGGCAGTCACAGTCGTCGCTCGAAAGGTTGGCGAGGAGTACCTCCGACGCGCGCGGCAAGCGCCGCCTGCCCCTCGTGTGTACGCGGGTACTGCTTGTACAGCGCGAAGTAGAGACCCACCGAGTCGTTCGAATCCGCGGTCGATGCGTCTGCGGCCAAAGCCTCCACCCTTGCCGTAACGGCGCGCGCGCTTCGCCGGGCGTCATCGGCTTTGCGTGTCGCGGCCCGATACTTCCCCGCTCGCACGAGGTAGCCCTCGGAATACAGGGAAGTCGCCTCATCGAGAGCGGCCTTGCTCTTCTGACTCTCGGCGAGCGCTTGGGACCCCGGCTCCGCCGCAGTGCCCGCTTCCTGCACTGCTACCTTCGCGGCCGCGATCGCTATGGCCGCTGCGTCCTTGGCCGCCAGTGACCGGCCCAGCGAGACATAGCCAACGGCAGCAACAGCGACCAGCACGACGAGCGCTATCGTCGTGATCAGCAACCACTTGGGGATGCGACGTGCGGACTTGGGCGCTACGGGTGCCGCCACTTCGGCTGTGGTCGGCGGGGGCACGGCTTGTGCCGGGTTCTCGCTGCTGTCCGGCCCGATCGGGAATTCCTGCTGCATGATGTTTCGCCCCCCGGTTCAAGCGGTGAACCCTGGGGGCGGCGGGCTCTTTGTGGCCTTCCGGTGCGGGTGTGCCCACCGCGACCGTCGTCCACCGTAATCCATCGTACTTTCAGCTTACCCGCATCAGAGCGAATCTGAACCTGAAGCGCGGAAGGGGCCGCCCGGCTGGGCGGCCCCTTCGGTTGTCTCGGCGACGTGACCCGGCAGTCAGGACGCGAGACGGGCGGGACTCACGACTACCTGGCTCTCACGTGTTCGAAGCCAGAGTAGCCGGCGCCCGCTCTGTAGGCGCGCATCTTCCAAGAGCCACGCCTGGATAGGCTCAGCGTGCGAGCGTAGCGCCCTGCGGCGTCGGCGCTCGTCTTGACCGAGTACTTGTAGACCCACTTGTCGTAGGTGTAGCTGTAGCGGTACAGGCGCAAGTAGACCGGCTTGCCGGCGCTCTTCGCTCCCGCCGAGACACGCCCGGTGACCTTGAATCTGTGGTCGACACCGACGCTGGAGGGTGCGTTGGGGTCCGTGTTGACGACACGCGGGACCGCTCTGACGATGGCGCTCTCGGTCATGCCGTAGCGATCGTCGCCCCAGTACAGCGCCTTGAAGTAGAGCGGCTTGTCCGGCACGAACCTGATGACCGCGGTGCCGGTCTCGGTCTGCTGGGGCACGTAGTTCCAGCATTGCTTGTCGGCCGAGTAGAACAGCTTGAGCGTGCGCCCGCCCGTGATCGGCGCGCCGCTGATATCGGCGAGCTTGAGGGTGAAGGTGATCGCCGAGCCGTAGTACGGCGTCAGCGTGTCGGCCCGAAGCGTGATGACCGGCCGCTCGCGAGCCTCGACGAAGATGTCGGGCACCGGCGTGCCGGCGGTCGGGGCCTTGGCGTGGAACTCGATCTGCGCGCTCTGGCCGGGCTGAAGCACGGCCGGCTCGTCCCACGACCACACGGCGTCGACGAAGGTGTCGCCCTCCCACTCGGCACCGATCAGCTCGATGGACGATACGGGGAAGGCCGCCGTGTTGGTGACCGTGGCGACGTAGGAGCGCAGTTCGGAGCCGGGATCGACCATCAGCGCCGACATCGTGTCGGCGTCACCGCCCAGCGCCGAGACCTCATCGACCCGCAGCCGAAGCGCGGTCCGGTCTGTCCGATAGCCGCCTGCCGTGACAACAGCGGTCCACGTGCTGGGCACGCTTTCGGGCCACGACAGGTGGAATGCCGTCCAGTCGCCGGGGGCCATTCCGTCGGCGCGCGGCCACGCCCACTCGACTCGCTCGGCGTCTCCTCGAGCCACGTGACCTTCACGACCGGGCAGTTCACGTTCACGGTTGAATCGTTGGAGATGATGCCATCAAGATAGCGCGCCTCGCCGTAGTCATAGGCGGCCGTGGCCTCGACCGAGAGCGCGATTTCCGGCTCGCACGTCGCCCTCATGGGCGCCGCATATGCCGGCGACGCGAGCCCCGCCAGTGCCACGACGGAACACGCTACGAGCCCCGCTACGGCGACTCGGAATCGCCTGCTCCTGCTCTGCATCGGATCCCCTCCCTCCAGTTCTCGGGCAGCGGACTGCCCCGACATGATGGGAGTTGTATCGACATCGGCGAGCTCGCGGCGTGTGCGCCCCCTCACACTGGCGCGGGATGTCCTGTGACTTCGGTCACGTGGGCGATCGTGCAGGATGTAGAATCCGCCTAGAGCGCATGCCTGTGCGCATACGCGAGACGTTCGCTGGGACTCCGGCGAGTTCGCACTGAGGGGGGCCACATGAAGTCGGGTTCACGAGGCCGCCTCGGTCGGCTGCTCATCATCTTCGGCATCGCCGGTCTGTGTTTGGCCGCGATGCACGCTCCGCTCGCTGTCGCGATTCTCGGCCCGCTGGGGTCCTCCTTCCCGGGGATGCTTCTGGTCATGGCCGTGTCCACGGGTACGGCGTGGGCGATCGTCGCGACACTCTCTGCGCTGCGCCGCCCTTCTCCTCGTCTCCGGGAGCCGGCTCGACTACGCTGGCGCAGCACGTCGGAGGCGTCACGGTAGTGGGATACGTGGGGGTCGTCACGTTCGGCGCAGCGTCGCTCCAGGCCTACCAAGCTCCGAACCGGGAGCAACCAGGCTGCTCTATGGGATGGCGCTCGCGCTGGTAGTGGTCGACTGTCGCGGTGTCGATCATCGCCTTGGTTTCCGCCAGCAGGACCAGGGGCAAGTCCCGGTCGCTCGGCTCCGAGCGGCGGACGGTAGAGCGAGCAGTCGACTCAGCAGGCCCTTGAGCGACAGGTCTCGTCCTCGCTCAAGCTGATGGGCATCGGGACCGGGTACTGGTGTCGATTCCAGTGGCGAGACGGCCGTGCTCGAGACTGCTGCAGCTGCTCCTTGGAAGCCCCCTGCTGCGTCTTCGACGTGGGTAGCAATCAGGGGCAGTACCTGAGTCTCATCCTCACGCACGTCCCGAGGGAGGGCCTGAGCGTTCACTGTTTCGAGCCCGGCAGACATACCTACGAGTTGCTGGAGGCGAGCCTCGAGGGCGTCGACAGGAGTGGAGTCACGCTGAACAACGTGGCTCTGGGAGCGACGCCCGGGGAGATGACGCTCCACTACAACGAGCCCGGTTCGGGACTGGCATCGCTCACCAAGAGACGCCTGGACCACTTCGGGATCGCGTTTGACGGAAGCGAGTGCGTGGCCGTGGACACGGTCGATGACTACTGCAGCAGGAACGGGATCGAACGCATAGATCTGCTGAAGTGCGATGTAGAGGGCCACGAACTTGACGTGTTCGCTGGCGCAGCTGGCATGTTCCGCAGCGGCAGCATACGGCATGGCGACCTTCGAGTTCGGCGGCTGCAACATCGACACGCGTACCTACTTCCAGGACTTCTACTACTTCTTCGAGGACGTGGGGATGCGGGTGCTGCGCATCACGCCTTCGGGCTTTCTGACGCCGATCGACTCGTACAAGGAAGTCTACGAGCAGTTCACAACGACCAACTTCGTTGCGCTGAAGCGAGACTAGGCCATACCGAGAGGGACGGGAGCCAACTCCCGTCCCTCTCGGTCGCTCGTCGCGCTACCAAGTCGCTCTACTTCACGATGATCTTCTGTCTGGATGTCTTCGGGGCCCCGCTCATGCCCGCCTGCCCCGGGACGACGACCCACCGATAGTACCTGGTCGATGGCCTCTTGGATATGAAGTGCCTATCGACCCGTCCGGTCGAGCTGGTCGTCCTCACGGAGCCGAGATTCTTCCAGGTCTTGCCGTACTTGCTCGACTGTAGAAACACCTTGACGCCGGCGATGCCAACCTTGTCGGATCCCTTGACGTACGCGGCCAGCGTGTACTTCACCCTGCCGTGCCTACGCCGGTAGGTCTTCTTTGAGGTCGCCGGCAAGCGGGTCAGGTGAGGCGTGGCTGTGAGGGCGACAGCCTTGTTCGAGTCGACGGCTGCATAGACGGTGACCGAGCGGGTCTGCGAGTTGTAGCCGGGCCTGGAGTACGTGACGTTGTACGTGCCCGGATCGATGCTCGCGACCTTGTAGGTGCCATTTGCCGCGGTCTTGACGGTGCGTACCCCGGAACCGCGACCGAGACCCCGCCGAACGGTTGACCGCCCTTTGTCACAGTACCGACCAGACTGGGCAGAGGTGCGGCCTCGGCCCACAGTCCCCCACCAAACGCACGTTGCCGTCAGGAGTCGCGTTCAGCCCCCGCAGTGCGAATGTGGTCGAGGCGCCAGGTCCGAGCCGCCGGGCCTTCACGGGCTCGTTTGCCGTGACCTCATAGACGCCAAGGTAGTCCCCTGGGGAGAGGGCGTCCGGTGCGTATCTGTCAACTCCGACCACCGCTACGGGACCGACGGTCGTGGCCGTGCTGTTGGTGACAGTGAGCGTGAACTGGGGTCGGCCTCCGTCGAGTGTTGCTGGTGTCCACTGCGCGCGGCGACCCAGTGGATCTGCATCGAAGACTGCGCCTCTCGCGGCGATGCCGTAGTGGTACCTGGGGAAGGCGGATCGCTTGTCGGCACTTCGACGGCGAACCGCGTCTTCGTCGGGTTCGCTCCGGCTGGCACATCGATCTCCTGATGGAAGACCCTGAAGTACCCTCCCTTGAAGGAGCTGAGGCCTTCGCAGCACTCCAGAACGTGGACCGGCACTTCGAAGGTCTGGCTGCCGACAACGACGTCCGAGTCGTCGAGATACTCGACGGTTGTATGCGGGCTGACGACGTTGACCCCGGCTGAGTAGTCGACGTACCTGTTGTTGCGGATGAAGCCGTCGATGTACCACGTTCCACTGCTCACGGGATACTCGTAGACTCTCGGGTTATCAACCGAGAGTGCGACCCTCTGGCCGTCGGCAGGCGCCGGGAACACAGCAAACGCCGACACCCCGGTTGATGCGAGCAGGACTCCGAAGAGTAGCGATGCGACAATCAGCTTGACGACGATGCGTTTCATAGTGATCGCCTCCAGTCCCTACGTTCCCCTGCTCTCACGTTCCGAGCCCAGAGTGCGGGCGCCTGGGTGTGCCGCTGGACGAGGATGCGTCTGCTGAACCGCTTTGGTACCATGTACGCGCTTCCGCGTTCGCCTGAGTGCGGTTGGCTCAGGTCCCAAACGGCAGGTATCGTTCCCTGTCGGCTCGGACTCGCAATCCGCTGACCAGCGGAGATGTCCGGAAACGCCCTCGTAGCTCAGGGGATAGAGCACAGGTTTCCTAAACCTGGTGTCGCAGGTTCGAATCCTGCCGGGGGCACCACACACCACACTGCAGGCCGGAGGCGATGTCTCCGGCCTGTTTGTTTCCGCCAGCGCCTTTCGGGTATCCACCCGTGAAGGCGCCGCCCACGCGAAGGGCCACCGATGGCGAACCGGCTGAGCAGCGAGACGAGCCCCTACCTTCTCCAGCATGCCGAGAACCCCGTCGACTGGTATCCGTGGGGAGACGAGGCGTTCGCGAAGGCGCGCTCCGAGGACAAGCCGGTCTTTCTGAGCGTCGGCTACTCGGCGTGTCACTGGTGCCACGTGATGGAGCACGAGAGCTTCGAAGACGAGGCGACCGCGGCACTGATGAACGAGCACTTCGTCTCGATCAAGGTCGACCGAGAAGAGCGCCCCGACGTCGATGCGGTCTACATGGATGCCGTGCAGGCTCTCACGGGCAGCGGCGGCTGGCCCATGAGCGTGTTCCTCACGCCGGACGCCGTGCCGTTCTTCGGCGGCACGTACTTCCCCGGCACGGCGCGCTACGGGATGGCGTCGTTCTCGGACGTGCTCAGGCAGATCGCCACGGTGTGGGAGACGAGGCGCGCCGACGTGGTCGAAGCGGGCGAGCAGCTGCGGGCCGCTCTGGCACAGGGGCTGCCCGCTTCGGACGGCGAGTCCGCGAGTCCCTCGATCCCGAGACGCTCGAGATGGCGACGCGCGGGCTGGCGGGCGCCTTCGACGCCACCAACGGCGGATGGGGCGGCGCGCCCAAGTTCCCGCAACCGTCGATCGCCGAGTTCGCCTTGCGGCGGCACCACACGACCGGCGACACCGGGCTGCTGCACATGGTCACGAGCACCCTCGACGCGATGATGCGCGGCGGCATCTACGACCAGCTCGGCGGCGGCTTCCATCGCTACGCGACCGACGAGATCTGGCTGGTGCCCCACTTCGAGAAGATGCTCTACGACAACGCGCAGCTCGCCCGCCTCTACCTTCACGGCTACCAGGTCACCGGCGACGAGTCGTACCGCCGAGTGGCGACCGAGACCCTCGACTACGTCGTGCGCGAGATGCTCGATCCGGCGGGCGGGTTCTACTCGGCCCAAGACGCCGACTCCGAGGGCGAAGAGGGCCGCTTCTTCGTCTGGACGCTCCAGGGGGTCCGCGCCGCGCTCGAGGGCTCGTCCGACGACCCGTACGGCGACGCAGAGCTGTTCGCCGACGCCTACGGGATCACCCCGGGCGGCAACTTCGAGGGCAAGAGCATCCTGTTCGTCGTCGCGCACGCGCTGCTGAGATCGCCGATGAGCGCGGGCTGCCGCTCGAAGAGGTGGAGGCGCGCCTCGCACGCACGCGGCGCGTCCTTCTCGGCGCGCGCGAGCAGCGCGTGAAGCCCGGTCTCGACGACAAGGTCCTCGCCGGCTGGAACGGTCTGATGCTCGCAGCGTTCGCCGAGGCGGCGCGCGTGCTCGGCCGTGACGACTACCTGGCGGTCGCCCAGCGCAACGCGGAGTTCCTCTGGGCGCAGATGCGCGACGAGCGCGGCCGC
This sequence comes from uncultured Actinomycetes bacterium, assembly GCA_963726325.1. Taxonomy (GTDB): domain Bacteria; phylum Actinomycetota; class Coriobacteriia; order Anaerosomatales; family PHET01; genus CAVPCY01. Next base: position 161,542 of record CAVSCA010000005.1, read on the forward strand.
ATGTTGCGCACGTGGAAGGACGGCCACGCCAAGCTCAACGGCTACCTCGAGGACTACGCGAACGTCGCCGACGGCCTGCTCGAGCTGTACCAGACGACCTTCGAGCCGCGCTGGTTCGCTGCGGCCCGCGAGCTGACGGACTCGATCCTCGAGCACTTCGCCGATCCAGACGGCGGCTTCTTCGACACCAGCGACGATCACGAGACGCTGATCGTGCGACCCAAGGGAGCTGCAGGACGGCGCGGTCCCTTCGGGCGGCGCGATGGCCGCGGGGGTGCTGCTGCGCCTGGCGGCCTACACCGGCGATGGCCGCTACGCCGACGCGGCGCACGGCGCCCTCGCGCAGACGCGCGAGTGGATGGAGCGCGCTCCTCTCGGCTTCGCGCAGTGGCTCATGCTCGCTCGACTTCGCGCTCTCCCCCGTCCAAGAGCTCGCAATCGTGGGCGACGAGCCCGGAGCCGTTGCTCGCGGTGGCGCGCTCCGGTTTTCGGCCGCACCTCGTGGTGGCGTGCAGCGCTTCGGCGGACGATACGGGAATCGAGCTGCTGGCTGGCCGCGAAGCTGTTGGTGGCAAGGCGACCGCCTACGTATGCCGAGGCTTCTCGTGCCAGCGGCCGGTCACGACCCCGGAGGAGCTGGCGGCGCTGCTCGGCGGGTAGAACATCTCGCCAAGACCTCATCATCGTGCGGCAGAGTGCCGACTAGAGAGAACATGAGGCTATCGACTCTTCTGGCGGCCGCGCTGCTTCTCGGCGCCCTCGCCCCGACCACCGCGCTTGCGGCCGACATGGGCATCGCCCAGACCGCCGGCTACAGCGACGCGCAGGTCCGCACGCTCTGGAGCGAGCTCAGGCCCAGCTACTCAGGGGCGACCTACTCAAGCACGCCGAGTGTCGTCGCGCCCTACGCGCCCGGTGCGGTGAACGCCGGCTTCCTCAACGACGGGCTCAAGACGATCAACTTCGCTCGCTTCTTCGCGGGGGTTCCCCACGACGTGTCGCTGGACTCCGCTCGCAATGCAGACGCCCAGTACGGCGCGGTGCTGCTCGCCGCGGGCACCTTCTCGCACACCCCGCCCAAGCCCGCCGACATGCCCCAGGCCTTCTACGACCGGGGCTACGCCTCCACCAGCCGAGCAACATCGGCTGGGGCTACTCCAACTCGGCGAGCTTCGAGATGGGCTGCTTGGCCGACGATGACAGCGGCAACTCGCCTTCGTCGCGTCAGCCACGGATGTTGACGGCGACTGGCTGCTCGTACCGGCTGAGCGGAGCTCCAGCGGCGCGGCATCGACTCGGCGACCGGCGCCTTCACCTTCACTCCGACCGAGGCCCAGGGGCCGGGCAGCTACACGTTCAGCGTCATCGTCAGCGACGGGCCCTCCACCGACAGCGAGTCGATCACCGTCACCGTGCGCGAGGTCAACAGCGCGCCGTACTCGGCGATCGACTACATCGCGTCTCGAGACACGGACCGTCGCTGCTCCCGGGATCGCGACGACAGCGACCCTGATCTTCGACAAACTCTCACCCCGAGCTGGTCACGGCTCACAGCGGCAACCCCCCTCAACCCCGACGGGTCATTCGCCTAGCGCCGCACACCGGCTACCTGGGCGAGGACTCTCCGACCGGTAGCGACGTGCATCGCTTCTCGGCGCCGTCCAGTCACACTCACGTCCAGGCGAGCCGGCTGAGCTCTGTCGCCTGCCGACCAGCACGCGCGGCCTACGGCGGCTCGGCGACGCCTCATCGCCCGCCTGAGGACGCCGGCGTCGGCAGCTACGCGGGCAGACGATCGAGTTCGATCGTGGGACGGCTCGGCTGGGCCGGTCGGCTCGGCGTACCGACTCGAGGCCGAGCCACGAAGTCGTCGGCGGACTGAAGACCAAGGTGAGCTACCGGGCGCGCTTCGCGGATGCTCGCCTGACGCTGGGTCGACTCGACGACGGTCACCGTCAAGCCCAAGGCGAAGCTCACTCGCACGACCTCCTGGAAGACCCGCTACCGCAACCGGACGTACTACGCGAAGGGCTACATCGAGCCGAGACATCTCACGAGCGACTCGAACCGGGTGAGGATCAAGGCATACAAGAAGCGCTCTGACGGCCGGTACCACTACGTCAGGTCCTTCACGGCCAAGTACGTCTACTACTCGTCGACCAAGACCATCTACAAGGCCCCCGTCAGGTTCACGTCAAAGGGCCGCTGGAAGCTCGTGGCGTATCACGCGGCCGACACCATGAACGCAGCCAGCTCAGGTACGGCCGACTACTTCCGCGTCAGGTAGGGCTGCGGCCGGCTTCCTCGGCCACTCGCCCAGAAGCACGCCGCGCACGACCGGCACCTTGCCGATGAGCCACGTCGTCAGCGATCGAGCCCACCATCGCGAACGCGAACAGCGCGAGCACGCCGGCGGCGCCGGTGCCCAGACGCGGCGCGATCCACGCGTCGGCGCGCAGGAACAGCCACTGCGAGCAGTAGATGCCCAGGGTGAGCCGACCCAGCGCGTCGAGCCGGATGCGTTTCGCGAACGGCTCCACCATCTCGAGCAGCACCGCCGAGAACCCCGTCCCCGCCAGTCCCAGCACCACCTTCGCAGCGCCGTTGCCGGCCGCGCCCAGCGCCGGCATCACGCGCATGACCGGCACCGCCGACGAGCGGATAGAGCAGCGCCCACGACCAGCGCCACAGCGGCTTGCTCGGCTGGAGCGAGCGCTTCCACTCGCCCCACGCGTAGCCCGCCGAGAAGAACACCCAGTACGTCGAGGTCTTGAGCAGCCCGTAGTCGCCTGCCAGCCCGATGCGGTCGCGCACGCAGCAGCAGCGCCGCGAACGTCACCCAGCCCGCGACGCGCCAGCAGCAGCGGACGGGTGCGCAGCGGGAAGTAGAGCGCGAGCCCGATCGAGCACAGCATCAGCGCGGGCAGGTACCACAGCCCCGCGGTGGGTGCGGCGAAGGTGGCTGCGAGATAGCGCGCGAGCCCCTCGGCAAGCTGCAGCGGCGAGCCGAGCGCATCAGGCGTGAGCCGTCGCGACAGGAAGAAGATCGCCTGCCACGCGAAGAACGGCACGAGCAGTCGCACCGCGCGCTTGCGCAGCCACACGACCCGCGACCCGCGAACCCGGCCCGGCAGGATGTAGCCGGACAGGAACATGAACAGCGGCATCTCGAACGCCGAGAGGAACAGGTAGGCGGCGTTGCTCGCCGGATCGGGCACGATGCGCAGCAGCGCGTGTCCCATCACGACGCACGTGATCGCGAAGCCCTTGAGGGCGTCGAGAACGAAGAGCCGCTCGCTCTTTGGTGCCGGCGTCGTCATGCGCCGAGCATAGCGCAGTGGCTACGTCGCCGGCGCTACTCTGGCGCCGGCCCGCTCGACACCGCCACGAGCACCTCGGAGCCGGGCGCCACCTGGGTGCCCGCCGCCGGGAACTGGTAGCCCACGCTGCCGGCCGGCACGTCGGCAGAGGCGAGCTGCTCCACCGCCGCGACGAGTCCGGCGCCCTCGATCGCGCTCACCGCGTCGGCCTCGGTCATGCCCATCACGTCAGGCACGGCCACCGTGCCCGCGGGCTGCTTGCCGTTCGACACGGCGATGAGCACCTCGGAGCCGGCCGCGGCCTTCGATCCGCCAGCCGGGAACTGGTCGATGACGTTGCCCTTTGCCACCGAGTCGCTGTACTGCTTGATGACCTTGGCCTTGAGGCCGGCGTCCGTGATCGCCGTCTTCGCGGACGACTCGGACTTGCCCTTGACCGACGGCACGGTGGCCGAGCCGGTGCCCTTGCCGAGCGACACGACGATCTGCACCTTCGAGCCCTTGGTCGCGCTCGAGCCGCCGGCGGGCTGCTGCGTGATGACCTTCCCCTTGGCGACCGAGTCGTAGTAGACCTTCGTGGTCGTGACGGTGAAGCCGGCCTTCTCGATAGCGGACTCGGCGTCGCTTTGGGACTTGCCCTTCACGTTGGGGACCTCGGCCTGTCGCGGGCGCCTTGCCCTTCGAGATCACGATCACCAGCGTGTCGCCGGCCTTGACCTGCGACTGCGGCGAGGGGCTCTGCGCCGCGACCATGCCCACCGCCGTGTCGTCGCTGTACTGGTTGGTCACGAGCGGCACCAGGTTGCTCGTCTTCGCGACGTTGACCGCGGTCACTTCCTGCAGTCCGGTGACCGTGGGCACGATCGTGTCGACGCCGTCGCTGAAGTTGACGGCCAGAGCTGACCGGCTTGCCCTCCTTGAGCCGCTCCCCCGCCGCCGGGTCCTGCGCGGCGATGAGGCCCACGCCCACGCTGTCGGTCGCAACAGCGCTCACGTCGCCGAGAAGGTAGCCGGCGTCCTGGAGCGCCCGAACCGCCTCGTCCTGGCGCATGCCCACCACGTCGGGCACCTTCGGGCCGCCACAGCCGCTCAACAGCAGGGCGGCGACAAGCACCGCGCCCACAACGACTACCAAGCCCGTGCGCTGGCGAAGGGTGGCGCTCATGCGGGTCTCCTCTCGGGGGAAGTGCTCGAATCGACTTTACCCAAGGGTCAGCGAGAACGCACGCCCACGCCGAGCGCTTCGCAGGCAGCGTCGATCGAGTCCGCTTCCACGGCGCGAGCGCACGCGAGCGCGACTCTGGCACACGCCTCGGCGTCACTCGCCGCGTCGTGATGCACGAGCCGGATCCCGCAGTGGTCGCACACGGTGTCCAGCGTGTGCTTGGGCAGCTGCGGCATCGCCTTGCGGGCGAGCGTCACCGTGCAGGCGTACTCGTAGCGCGGGGCGGTCAGGTCGCGCGAGTCGATGAGGGCGCCCAGCACGCGCATGTCGAAGCTCGCATTGTGCGCGAGCAGCTTGCGACCGCTGAGCAGCGGCCCGATCTCCCACCACAGCTCGTCGAAGTCGGGCGCGAGCTCGGTGTCCTCGGCGCTGATGCCGTGGATGTGGGTGTTCCAGAACTCGTACTCGTTGAAGGGTGGCCTGATGAGCCAGCTCGCCGTCTCGACCACTTCGAGGCCGTCGATCAGCGCGACACCGAGCGCGCAGGCGCTCGTGGGCTCGCGTGTCGCAGTCTCGAAGTCGATCGCGACCCAGAGGTCGTCGGGCATGCGGCTCTCCTCGGCAAGGGACGGTCGAGCCGCGCCGCCCGAACCCGCCGAGCGGTGCCGCACGATTCTACCCCGCCGCCTCCAGCGCCGCGCGCACCTCGGCGTCGCTCGTCTGCCCGAAGTCCCGATAGAACTGCCCTACCGCCGAGAAGAACCGCGGCCGCTCGACCACGACGACCTCGTCGGCGTGGTCGCCGCATCCTCTCGAGCGGTGTCGGGCGGCGCCACGGGCACCGCGACCACCACCCGCCCCGCGCCTTGCCGGCGAAGCCACTCGGCAGCGGCGATCGCGGTAAGGCCCGTGGCGAGTCCGTCGTCGACCAGCAGCACCGTCCGGCCGGCGATCCGCAGCGGCTCCCTGCCCTCGCGCCACATCGCGAGCTGGGCGCGCACCTTCGCAAACGCGGCCTGCGACTGAGCGCGGACCTCCTCGGCCGAGTACCCGGCGCCCGGGTTCGCGGTCACCTCGCCGTCGGCAGCCACGGCGCCGATCGCGTACTCGGGGTTGCCGGGCGCGCCCACCTTGGCGGCCACCGCGACATCGAGCGGCAGCTCCAGCGCGCGCGCGACCTCGGCCGCCACGATCACGCCGCCCCGGGGGATGCCCAGCACGACGGCATCGTCGCCGAGGACAGTGCCGCGCAACTCCTCGGCAAGCTGACGCCCTGCGTCTGTCCGGTCCGCGAACACGACCTCACCTCCGAAGTGCGTCCCATACGCTGAGCATTCCCGCATGCGGGCGTATGCGCTCGCATGCATCACCTATAGAATGGCTGCGGGAGGGGCCGTCGCTTCTCGGCGGCCCAATCGCGAACGGGGAGGGACTATGGCTGCCGCGGAAGAAGCACGGCCCTACGAGGACCGCGCCGCAAAGACCTACATGGTCTCGGCGATCATCTGGCTCGTGTTCGCCATCACGCTGGGACTGCTGCAGGCGATCGAGTTCATCGCACCGGACTTCGCGTCGGGGATACCGTGGTGGTGTTCCCGCAGACTGCGCCAGGCGCACGTGAACGGCCTGGCGTTCGGCTGGCTCTCGATGGCGATGGTCGGCGGGTGGTACTACATCATCCCGCGGCTCACCAAGACCAAGATCTACTCCGAGACGCTGGCGGTCGTCGTCGCCTGGGCGTGGAACCTCGCGCTGGCGATCGGCGTGGGCGGCCTGTTCTTCGGGTTGGACGCAGGCGCGCGAGTACGCCGAGCTGGCCTGGCCGATCGACATCGGCATCGTGATCCTGCTGGTCGCCACGGCCTTCAACCTGTTCATGACGATCGGGCGGCGCGAGGAGAAGGACCTCTACGTGTCGCTGTGGTACATCATGGGCACGCTCATCTGGTTCCCGATCGTCTTCTCGATCGGCAACGTGATCTGGGCGCCTCCCACCGGCGCGCTGACCGGCCTCAACGACGCGATCTGGGGCTGGTTCTACGGCCACAACATCCTGGGCCTGTGGTTCACGACCGGATCGATCCCGCTGCTCTACTACATCGTGCCCAAGGAAGTGAAGCGCCCGCTCTACGCCTACACGCTGGCGCTCATCGCCTTCTGGTTCCTCGCGTTCTTCTACACCGCGGTGGGCACCCACCACATCCTCCAGGCACCGGTGCCCGAGTGGCTCAAGGTCATCTCGGTGGTGACGTCTGTCGGGCTGCTCATCCCGGTCACGGCGTTCGTCATCAACATGTTCATGACCGTGCGAGGGTCGTGGCGCTCGGCGTTCTACTCGATCCCGCTGCGCTTCGCGCTGACCGGCGCGTTCTGGTACATGGCCGTGAGCCTCCAGGGTTCGCTCCAGGCGCTGCGCGGCTTCAACCAGTACATCCACTTCACCAACTGGAGCGTGGCGCACGCGCACTTGGCGCTGCTCGGCTTCGTCGCCTACACGATGTGGGCCACCGTCTACTACGTCTTCCCGCGCCTCACCGGTCGCCCGCTCTACTCCGAGCGACTCGCGTGGACCCACTGGTGGCTCACGACCGATCGGCTTCCTCGGCTTCTTCTTCGTGCTCACCGCCGCCGGACTCACGCAGGCCACGAGCTTCGCGCAGGGCATCCCGATCATCGCGGTCCTTCGCGGCGTGAGGCCCATGTGGATCGGCCGAGCGGCCTTCGGGACCGTCATCATCCTCGCCCAGTACCTGTTCGCCTACAACGCCTTCCGAACGCTCGCCAAACAGCAGATGCCCGCCGAGAAGACCGAGACGGCGCCCGCTGCCGACGCGGTCGCGACCGCCTAGAAAGGACGTCGAGAAGATGCACATGACGCCCAAGACGATCATCATCGGCGGCCTTGCTGTAGTGCTGAGCGTCGTCGCCGTCGTGGTCTTCCTGCCGGTGGCCGTGTTCAAGCCGGCGCCCACGATCACCACCAACCAGTACACCGCTCTCGAGAAGGAAGGCCTCGAGCTCTACAAGTCGAACGGCTGCGTCTACTGCCACAGCCAGTTCACCCGGCCCAACGACCACTCGACCTCCAAGCCGAGCAGGGCCGGAGAGTACGTCTACGACAACCCGCACCAGCTGGGCACGTTGCGCACCGGTCCCGACCTCGCGAACATCGGCTTCAAGCGCGGGGACCGCTGGGAGATGGACCACCTGCGCGATCCTCGGCAGTTCACGCCCAACTCGATCATGCCGGCGTTCAGCTACCTCACCGACCAGTCAGCTCGAGGCACTCGTCGCCTACCTCAACCGGATGGGCAACAAGCAAAACGCCAGCACCGACCTGATGGTCCCGGCCGAGTACAACGACAAGAAGCAGCCCTTCCCGACCGACATCGACACGTGGAACGCCGGCCGCAGGATCTACGCGGAGCACTGCCTGACCTGCCACGGGTGCTCGGGCAGCGGGGACGGCCCGTACGCGAACATGAACAACGCGCGCCCCGCGAACCTTCGCCAGCCTCGGTTCAGGAACCTCGACCCCTCGTTCTTCTTCTGGCGGCTGAGCGAGGGAGTCCCCGGCACCGTCATGCCGCAGTGGGAGCAGTCGCTCAGCGAGAAGGACCGCTGGCAGGCCATCGCGTTCATCCAGGGCGCGTTCATGGACATGGTTCCGCACTTCACCGACGAGGGTGAGATGCCGGCCAAGTACGCGGACGCCAAGCCGCCCGCCGACGAGTCCGAGGAGTTCATCGCCACCGGCAAGGCCATGTGGGTGATGAACTGCGCGTTCTGCCACGGCTACGGCGGAGCGGGCGACGGTCCGGACGCACTCGGCCTGCAACCGGCGGCGCCGAGCTTCCTCGACACCGCGACCTACTCGGAGTGGACGCCGCAGGACTACTACTGGCGCATCAGCGAGTCGATCCCGATGCGTGCGATGCCCCAGTGGAAGTACTGGTTCGATGAGCGACCAGCGCTGGGCGATCTCGAACTACGTTCGCACGATCCTGCTGTTCCCGCCGGCCGACGCCGAGCCGGGCGATCCGGAGATCCCCAAGAACGTCGAAGCCGCTCAAGATGCCTGCCGGCACCAGCGTGATGAGGGGCCGCGAGGTCTACCTGAAGCGCTGCTGGATGTGCCACGGCGACGCCGGCCAGGGCTGATGGCCAGTCCGCGCAGAACCTCGTCCCGACGCCCGCCAACTTCACGGTCGACGAGTTCGACACGATGCCGGACTCCGAGCTCTTCTGGAAGGTCACGGTCGGCATCAACAACACCGCGATGCCGCAGTGGGGCGTGCTGCTCTCCGAGCAGGAGCGCTGGGAGGCCATCCAGTACGTCAAGAGGACCTTCATCTCGCCGAGCGAGCCCGAAGACGTCAGCGACGAGCTGCCCGTCCAGCTACCAGGCGCTCGAGTCGCCTTGGGAGAACACCGAACAGGCCCGCACGAACGGCGGGGAGCTCTACAACACGCTGTGCGCCGGCTGCCACGGCCCCAAGGCGCTCGGTGACGGGCAGTACGGTCCGCCGCTGATGCCCACGCCAGCGAATCTCGCCGAGGACCCCGCGCTCACCTCGCCCGCCGAGTGGTGGTACTGGCGGCTCGACCAAGGCGTCGTAGGGTTCGACGGCGGCGATGAGACCAACCTGCATCCCACCGCGATGCCCGCCTGGCGCTTCATCCTGACCGACGAGCAGAAGTGGGACATCATCTACTACACCCGCGACCTCGTGGGCGCGAAGGACCCGGAGGTGGCCAACTGATGGATCTCTCCGTCTACATGATCATCGCGACGTTCGTCGTGTTCGTCTCGATCGCCGCCGTCGCGCTGGCGTGGTCGATCGCCGCCGGTCAGTGGCGCGACCTCGCGGGGGCGGCGAGCCTCGTGCTCGCGATCGACGACCCCTACCCCGGCGAGTCCGACTCCCCGGCCGGCACCAAGACAGGAGCGTGACGTCATGCCGCAGTCGCAACAGACTCGCAGCGACGCTCTGGGCGCTGGGCGTCGGGATTCTGCCTTCTTCCTCGTCATCTACTTCACGGTGGCCTCGGGGTGGTTCCGAAAGGCCGGAAACGACGTGATGCCCGCCGAGGACGTGCTTCCCGACGTCGCCGAGCCCATCCATCGCTACCCCGACGGGCTGGAGGAGGCCCACGGCAAGGTCCCCTTCATCATCAAGGGGATCATCGTGGGCTACGTCGTGTTCCTGATCTTCTACGTCGTGTACTTCGTGCAGGCTCTCAACGGTCCGCTCGGCGCTTTCGACAAGTTCCTGACCCAGTAGGGTGGACCACGGAAGCATGCAGATCGCCGGCCTCGGGTCGGCAGCGTTGTGGGGGGCCTTCCTCCTTGGGCTGACCGGAGGGTTCGGGCACTGCCTGGCGATGTGCGGCCCGTTCGTCGCCGCGGCCTCGCTTGCCGAGGGCTGCGGCGTGCGGACCGCAGGAGGCTGGCGAAGGCTCCAGGCGGCCGCTGGGCTTTCAGCTGGGGTATCACGCGGGCCGCATCACGACCTACGCGCTGCTGGGCGCGCTGCTCGGGCTCCTCGGCCAGGCCGGAGCGATGGCCGCGCTCTCGGGCCCCTTCTCGCCCGACAACGTGACCCGCTGGCTCAAGCTCGCCGGCGGCGTCGCGATGGTGGCCGCCGGTGTCGTGCTGTTGGCGAGTTCGCTTCGCGCGCGGGGCACGCGCCTTCCCGAGCCCACCCGGCTGCTCACCGACCGGCCGTGGTTCGGGCGCGCGACCGTCCGAGCTGCTGCGCCGCGGCCCCCGCTGGGGGTTCGCGCTCGGCATGCTGATGGGCCTGCTGCCCTGCGCCCCGCTCCTGCCGGTCGAGATTGCGGCACTCGCCACGGGCTACCCGCTCTACGGAGCGCTCACGATGCTTGCCTTCGGGTTGGGCACCGTGCCCGCGCTGGCTGGTTTCGGCGCCGCCAGCGGCCTGCTGGGAGTGCGCGCCCGCGGGGCGTTCGCGACCGCCTCGGGCGCTCTGGTCATCGGCCTCGGGCTGATCGTCGTGTGGCAGGGCATCGGCCTGGCCACCGGCGCGTGAGACCGCTCTCGTGAGCGGTCCGCCAGACGCGCACGAGGCCAGTGCCGAGCGCTCGGCGGACGGGCGAGCCGCGTGCGACCTGTGCGGGCTGCCGCTGATCGGCCGGCCGCTTCGAGACGACGGCCACGACTTCTGCTGCGAGGGATGCCGGCGTGTGTGGAGCGCGGCCGAAGCCGGCGGGTTCTCGGAGCTGCTCTGCCCCGCCCGGCGAACGCAGCGCGCGCAACGCACGGGCAGCCGAACGCAAGGCGGTAGCTGCCGCAGCAGCCGGTGCCCGCCGAGAAACCCTGCGCGTGGGCGGGATGTGGTGCTCCTCGTGCGCGCTCGTGCTCGAAGACGCCTTGCTGGGGATCGACGGCGTGCTCGACGCCGAGGTGAGCTACGCGGCCTCGCTCGCTCGCGTCACCTACGACCCGGCGCGGACCGAGCCCGACGAGCTGCGGGGCCGAGTCGGTCTGCTCGGCTATCGGGCAGAGCCCGCGCGGCTGGCCGATGCGTGCCGCGACGGACTCGGCCGACATGTTCCTGCGGTTCTTCGTCGGCGCCGCCGTGGGGATGTGGGTGCTGTGGCCCACCCTCTTCGTGCTCTACCCGGCGTTCCTGTCCGCAGAGTACGCGGGCGTGCAGCGCGTCGAGCTCTTCACGGCCGTCGGGTCGCTCGTGGTACTGCTCTACTCCGGCTGGCCGTTCCTCGCGGGCGCGTGGCGTGCGCTGCGCGTCAGGCGCGCGACCATGGACACGCTCGTGGTCCTGGGGACGTGGACCGCGTGGTTCTACAGCGTGTGGGCCGCGCTCACCGGCGGCGGCCCCACCTACTTCGAGTCCGCCGCCATGATCACGACGATCGTGCTTCTGGGCCGCTGGCTCGAGTCGCTGGGGCAGCGTGACGCCGCGAGGGCGGTCGTGGTGCTGGCCTCGACCGCATCTGCCGAGGAAGCGTGGCTGCTGCCGGAGTCGGGCGCGCTGGCCGAGGCGTCCCGCGTGCCGGTCGCCGAGGTCGAGCCCGGCGCTCTGATCGCCGTGAGGCCGGGCGAGCGCGTGCCCGTCGACGGCGTCGTCGACCAGCGGCGAGAGCGAGCTGGACCGCTCGCGGCTCACCGGTGAGCCGCTGCCCGCCGCGGCCGCACCAGGCGACGAGGTATGGGCGGGCACGGTGAACCTCACCGCCGTGCTCGTGGTGCAGGCGACACGAGTGGCCTCCGACACGCTCACCGGCCGCCTCGCCGCCGTCGCCGAGGACGCCGTCTTCGCGAAGTCCCACTCGCAGAGGCTCGCCGATGCGGTCGCCGGCGTGTTCGTCCCGGTAGTGCTCGCAGTCGCCGCAGCAACGCTTCTGATCGTGGGCATCAGCGCCGGAGTGGGCGAAGCCGTCGCTCGAGCCGTCACCGTGCTCGTGGTCGCGTGCCCGTGTGCGCTGGGCCTCGCGACCCCACTCGCGGTGGTGAACGCGGTGGGCGCGGGCGCGCGGCGCGGTGCGCTCATCCGCGGCGGCCCCGCCCTCGAGCGCGCGCGGGACTTGCGCCTGGTCGCGCTCGACAAGACCGGCACACTCACCGAGGGACGCGCGTCGGTGGTGGCCACGTTGCCCGGGACCCTCTCCGAGCGGGATGCGGCGGTCCTTCTCGGCACGGCTGCGGCGCTGGAGGCCGGAGACCCGCATCCGGTGGCCGCGGCCATCGCCGCCGCCGCCCTCGAGCGCGACATCACCGTGTCGCCGGCCGAGCAGGTCGTTCGCCACGCGGGCATGGGCGTGAGCGGCACGGTCTCGGGAGAGGCGGCGCTGGCCGGCTCCGAGCGGCTGCTGGAGCTGCACGAGCTGTCGGTGGCGCCCGATCTCGCCGCAGCCGCGCTCGAGCAGCGGGAGGCCGGCCGCATCGTTGTGTGGATCGCTGCCGGCGGGCGCGTTCTGGGAGGCGTCGTCCTCGAGGACCGCATCAGGCCCGACGCGGCTCCGGCACTCGCCGCGCTCGCCCGCCGAGACATCGAGACCGCCATCGTGAGCGGCGACGCCACCGCCACGACCGACGCCGTAGCCGAGGTCGCTCGGGGTGAAGCGGGTCTTCTCGGAGGTACTGCCTCACGACAAGGAGCGCATCGTGCGCGAACTTGCCGAGGAGCTCGCGCCGGGCGGCGGCGGACGCGACGCGGTTCCCGCGGTCGCCTTCGTGGGCGACGGGATCAACGACGCGGCCGCGCTCGGCGCTGCGGACCTGGCCGTCGCGATCGGCGGAGCGAGCGACGTGGCCCAGCTCGCGGCCGACGTGGTGCTGCTGGGAGACCCCGCCGCTGCGGAGCGCTACCGCGCCGTGGCTTCTCGGCAGGGCGCCGCCTTCGACATCGAGGCCGCGAGCGGATCGCCGCTCGCGTCGCTTCCGCCGCTCGTCGACATCGCCCGTGCCACGCGGCGCGTCGTCGACCAGAACCTGTGGTGGGCGTTCTCGTACAACCTCGTGACGGTGCCGTTGGCGGTCATGGGCGTGCTGAGCCCGATCACGGCGGCGATCGCGATGGCGCTCTCGTCGCTCGCCGTGGTCGCGAACTCCTGGCGGCTGCGGTTCGCGGGGCGGCGCGGGTAGACGGATTCGGTAGCTTAGGCGCCGCAAGATCTACGTCGAGCGGTGCCTGACCTGCCACGGCTGCTCGGGAAGCGGGGACGGTCCCTACGCGAACATGAACAATGCGCGCCCGGCGAGCCTACGCCAGCCTCGGTTCAGAAACCTCGACCCCGTCGTTCTTCTTCTGGCGGTTGAGCGAGGGAGTCCCCGGGACCGTCATGCCGCAGTGGGAGCAGTCGCTGAGCAAGGCCGAGACTGCTGGCTGGCCATCGCGTTCATCCAGGGCGCCTTCATGGACATGGTGCCGCACTACACCGACGAGGGTGAGATGCCGGCCAAGTACGCCGACGCCAAGCCGCCCGCCGACGAGTCCGAGGAGATCATCGCCACCGGCAAGGCCATGTAGGTCATGAACTGCGCGTTCTGCCACGGCTACGGCGGAGCGGGCGACGGTCCGAACGCATTGGGCCTGCAACCGGCGGCACCGAGCTTCCTCGACACCGCGACCTACTCGGAGTGGACGCCTCAGGACTACTACTGGCGCATCAGCGAGTCGATCCCGATGCGCGCCATGCCCCAGTGGAAGTACTGGTTCGATGAGTGACCAGCGCTGGGCGATCTCGAACTACGTTCGCACGATCCTGCTCTTCCCTCCGGCCGACGCCGAGCCGGGCGATCCGGAGATCCCGAAGAACGTCGGAGCCACTCAAGGTGCCTGCCGGCACCAGCGTGATGCGGGGCCGCGAGGTCTACCTGAAGCGCTGCTGGATGTGCCACGGCGATGCCGGCCAGGGCGATGGCCAGTCCGCGCAGAACCTCGTTCCCCCACCCGCCAACTTCACGGTCGACGAGTTCGACACGATGCCGGACTCGCGAGCTCTTCTGGAAGGTCACCGTCGGCATCAACAACACCGCGATGCCGCAGTGGGGCGTCCTGCTCTCCGAGCAGGAGCGCTGGGAGGCCATCCAGTACGTCAAGAGGACCTTCATCTCGCCGAGCGAGCCCGAGGACGTCAGCGACGAGCTGCCCGTCCAGTACCAGGCGCTCGACTCGCCCTGGGAGAACACCGACCAGGCGCGCACGAACGGTGGGGAGCTCTACAACACCCTGTGTGCCGGTTGCCACGGACCCAAGGCGCTCGGCGACGGGCCGTACGGGCCGCCGCTCATGCCCACGCCCGCGAACCTCGCCGAGGACCCGGCGCTCACCTCGCCCGCCGAGTGGTGGTACTGGCGGCTCGACCAAGGCGTCGTCGGGTTCGACGGCGGCGACGAGACCAACCTGCATCCCACCGCGATGCCCGCATGGCGCTTCATCCTGACCGACGAGCAGAAGTGGGACATCATCTACTACACCCGCGACCTCGTGGGCGCGAAGGACCCGGAGGTGACCAACTGATGGATCTCTCCGTCTACATGATCGTCGCCACGTTCGTTGTGTTCGTCGTCGATCGCGGCCGTCGCGCTGGCGTGGTCGATCGCCGCCGGTCAGTGGCGCGATCTCGCGGGGGCGGCGAGCATCGTGCTCGCGATCGACGACCCCTACCCCGGCGAATCCGGCTCCCCGGCCGACACCAAGACAGGAGCGTGACGCCATGCCGCAGTCGCAACAGACTCGCAGCGACGCTCTGGGCGCTAGCCGTCGGGATGTCACCTTCTTCCTCGTCATCTACTACACGGCGCGCTCGGGATGGTTCCGCAAGGCCGGAAACGACGTGATCCCCGCCGAGGACGTGCTTCCCGACGTCGCCGAGCCCATCCATCGCTACCCCGAGGGGCTGGAGGAGGCCCACGGCAAGGTCCCCTTCATCATCAAGGGGATCATCGTGGGCTACGTCGTGTTCCTGATCTTCTACGTCGTGTACTTCGTGCAGGCTCTCAACGGTCCGCTCGGCGCTTTCGACAAGTTCCTGACCCAGTAGCGTGGACCACGGAAGCATGCAGATCGCCGGCCTCGGGTCGGCGGCCTTGTGGGGAGCCTTCCTCCTCGGGCTGACCGGAGGGTTCGGGCACTGCTTGGCCATGTGCGGCCCGTTCGTCGCGGCGGCCTCGCTCGCCGAGGGCTGCGGCGTGCGGACCGCAGGAGGCGGCGAAGGCTCCAAGCGGCCGCTGGGCTTTCAGCTGGGGTATCACGCGGGCCGCATCACGACCTACGCGCTGCTGGGCGCGCTGCTCGGGCTCCTCGGCCAAGCCGGAGCGATGGCCGCGCTCTCGGGCCCCTTCTCGCCCGACAACGTGACCCGCTGGCTCAAGCTCGCCGGCGGCGTCGCGATGGTGGCCGCCGGTGTCGTGCTGTTGGCGAGTTCGCTTCGTGCGCGGGGCACGCGTCTTCCCGAGCCCACCCGGCTGCTCACCGACCGGCCGTGGTTCGGGCGCGCGACCGCCGAGCTGCTGCGCCGCGGCCCGCGCTGGGGGTTCGCGCTTGGGCATGCTGATGGGCCTGCTGCCCTGCGCCCCGCTCCTGCCGGTCGAGATCGCGGCACTCGCCACGGGCTACCCGCTCTACGGAGCGCTCACGATGCTTGCCTTCGGGTTGGGCACCGTGCCCGCGCTGGCTGGTTTCGGCGCCGCCAGCGGCCTGCTGGGAGTGCGCGCCCGCGGGGCGTTCGCGACCGCCTCGGGTGCTCTGGTCGTCGGCCTCGGGCTGATCGTCGTGTGGCAGGGCATCGGCCTGGCCGCCGGCGCGTGAGACCGCCCTCGTGAGCGGTCCGCCAGACGCGCACGAGAGCGGTGCCGAGCGCTCGGCGGACGGGCGAGCCGCGTGCGACCTGTGCGGGCTGCCCCTGATCGGCCGGCCGCTTCGAGACGATGGCCACGACTTCTGCTGCGAGGGTTGCCGACGTGTGTGGAGCGCGGCCGAGGCCGGTGGGTTCTCGGAGCTGCTCTCCCCGCCCGGCGAGCGCAGCGCGCGCAACGCACGGGCGGCCGAACGCAAGGCGGTAGCTGCCGCAGCAGCCGGTGCCCGCCGAGAAACCCTGCGCGTGGGCGGGATGTGGTGCTCCTCGTGCGCGCTCGTGCTCGAAGACGCCCTGCTGGGGATCGACGGCGTGCTCGACGCCGAGGTGAGCTACGCGGCCTCGCTCGCACGCGTCACCTACGACCCGGCGCGGACCGAGCCCGACGAGCTGCGGGGCCGAGTCGGGCTGCTCGGCTACCGGGCAGAGCCCGCGCGGCTGGCCGATGCGTGCCTCGACGGACTCGGCCGACATGTTCCTGCGGTTCTTCGTTGGCGCCGCGGTGGGGATGTGGGTGCTGTGGCCCACCCTCTTCGTGCTCTACCCGGCGTTCCTGTCCGCAGAGTACGCGGGCGTGCAGCGCGTCGAGCTCTTCACGGCCGTCGGGTCGCTCGTGGTGCTGCTCTACTCCGGGTGGCCGTTCCTCGCGGGCGCGTGGCGTGCGCTGCGCGTCAGGCGCGCGACCATGGACACGCTCGTGGTCTTGGGGACGTGGACCGCGTGGTTCTACAGCGTCTGGGCCGCGCTCACCGGCAGCGGCCCCACCTACTTCGAGTCCGCCGCCATGATCACGACGATCGTGCTGCTGGGCCGCTGGCTCGAGTCGCTGGGGCAGCGTGACGCCGCGAGGGCGGTCGTGGTGCTGGCCTCGACCGCATCTGCCGAGGAAGCGTGGCTGCTGCCGGAGTCGGGCGCGCTGGCCGAGGCGTCCCGCGTGCCGGTCGCCGAGGTCGAGCCCGGCGCTCTGATCGCCGTGAGGCCGGGCGAGCGAGTGCCCGTCGACGGCGTCGTGACCAGCGGCGAGAGCGAGCTCGACCGCTCGCGGCTCACCGGTGAGCCGCTGCCAGCCGCGGCTGCAGCCGGCGACGAGGTCTGGGCGGGCACCGTGAACCTCACCGCCGTGCTCGTCGTGCGGGCGACACGAGTGGCCTCCGACACCCTCACCGGCCGCCTCGCCGCCGTCGCCGAGGACGCCGTCTTTGCGAAGTCCCACTCGCAGAGGCTCGCCGATGCGGTCGCCGGCGTGTTCGTCCCGGTGGTGCTCGCAGTCGCCGCGGCGACGCTTCTGATCGTCGGTGTCACCGCCGGGGTGAGCGAAGCCGTCGCTCGAGCCGTCACCGTGCTCGTGGTCGCATGCCCGTGTGCGCTGGGCCTCGCGACCCCGCTCGCGGTGGTGAACGCGGTGGGCGCGGGCGCGCGGCGCGGTGCGCTCATCCGCGGCGGCCCCGCCCTCGAGCGCGCGAGGGACTTGCGCCTGGTCGCGCTCGACAAGACCGGCACGCTCACCGAGGGACGCGCGTCGGTGGTGGCGACGTTGCCCGAGACCCTCCCCGAGCAGGATGCGGCGGTCCTTCTCGGCACGGCTGCGGCGCTGGAGGCCGGAGACCCGCATCCGGTGGCCGCCGCCATCGCCGCCGCCGCCCGCGAGCGCGACATCACCGTGTCGCCGGCCGAGCACGTCGCTCGGCACGCGGGCATGGGCGTGAGCGGCACGGTCTCGGGAGAGGCGGCGCTGGCCGGTTCGGAGCGGCTGCTGGAGCTGCACGAGCTGTCGGTTCCGCCCGATCTCGTCGCTGCGCGCGCTCGAGCAGCGAGAGGCCGGCCGGATCGTCGTGTGGGTCGCTGCCGGCGGGCGCGTTTTGGGAGGCGTCGTCCTCGAGGACCGCATCAGGCCCGACGCGGCTCCGGCACTCGCCGCGCTCGCCCGCCGAAACATCGAGACCGCCATCGTGAGCGGCGACGCCACCGCCACGACCGAAGCCGTAGCGGGTCGCTCGGCGTGAAGCGGGTCTTCTCGGAGGTGCTGCCTCACGACAAGGAGCGCATCGTGCGCGAACTTGCCGAGGAGCTCGCGCTGGGCGGCGGCGGACGCGACACGGTTCCGGCGGTCGCCTTCGTGGGCGACGGCATCAACGACGCGGCCGCGCTCGGTGCTGCGGACCTGGCTGTGGCGATCGGCGGGGCGAGCGACGTGGCCCAACTCGCGGCCGACGTGGTGCTGCTGGGAGACCCCGCCGCCGCGGAGCGCTACCGCGCCGTGGCTTCTCGGCAGGGCGCGGTGTTCGACATCGAGGCCGCGAGCGGATCGCCGCTGGCATCGCTCCCGCCGCTCGTCGACATCGCCCGTGCCACGCGGCGCGTCGTCGACCAGAACCTGTGGTGGGCGTTCTCGTACAACCTCGTGACGGTGCCGCTGGCGGTCATGGGCGTGCTGAGCCCGATCACGGCGGCGATCGCGATGGCGCTCTCGTCGCTTGCCGTGGTCGCGAACTCGTGGCGGCTCCGGTTCGCGGGTGGTAGCCGCTAGCCCGAGAGCGAGCAGCGATCGAGAGTGACGAGGACGGCCCCGGACACCGCCTCGGTCAGCGCTTGGGCGGTTTCCGGGTGGCAGGTGAAGAAGACGACCTGTCGCAGCGCCGCAAGTTCCGACACCGCCTGCACCGCACCACTGCGACGTTCGGGATCGAAGTTCACGACCACGTCGTCCATCAGGATCGGGAGCGAACGTCCCTGCTCCTTGAGCGCGCCGATCAGTCCGACCCGCAGCGCAAGGTAGAGTTGCTCGGCGGTGCCTCGCGACAGTTCGCCGGTCGAGCGCACGGTCCCGTCGGCCGTGACGACCGAGATCCCACTGTTGTCGAGCGGAACGCGCACGTCCGTGTAGCGACCGTCGGTCATCGCCGAGAAGACCCGTCCCGCCGTCCGAACCACCTCGGGCTGCCGCTCCCGTTCGAAACGCTCGCGCGCGCCATCGAGCAGGCTCACAGCGAGCGAAGTCACCACGTATCGGTCGGCCGCATCGACGGCCTCGTTCCGAGCACTTTCGATCTGTTGTCGCGCGACTGCCATCGCGTTGTCGCGCCCCTCGGTGTTGAGGCGTCCTGTGAGCTCGCTGTACTCGCGCGAAAGCGCGTCGTAGGCCGCGCGCACCTCGGAGAGTTCTGCGCGCGCGCGGTCGACCAGCGACCGAAGCGCGGGGAGAGCCGTTTCGGGCTCGAGCTCGTGGCGCTCGGCGATCTCTTCCGACAGCGCACGCGCAGCGTCGAGCCGCTCGCCAATCCGGCGACGCTGTGAACGCGCCGTCTCCAGATCGCGGGTGAGTTGTGCGCGCTCGGCCGCCGCCTCACGGGCCACGTCGAGATCACGTTTCGCGCGCGCCGCCAGCCCGGTGGCTTCGGCAAGCGGCACGATCTGCCCGGCCGAGTCGTCGTAGCGGCGGATCGCGTCAACCAGACGCACGACCCACGCCTCCGCAGCCTCCCGCTCCCGTGCCGCCGCGTCGCTGTATCGCCTTGCGTCGTCCAAGAGACGCTGGCGCTCCGCGAGTTCGTCAAGCAGCAAGCGCACCGCAGTTGGATCGTCTCCGTGAGCATCGAGCCCTGCGGCCGCGAGCCATGCCCGCCACTCGTTGTTCGCGTCCTCAAGCTCGGCTGTGGCCGCGGCAGCGAGTGACCGTTGCGCCACCGCGTCCGCACGCAGTCGAGCTGCGTCCGCCGAAAGGGCCGTGCCCGTGCCCGCCGTGACCGACCGGCGCGACAGCGCGACAGCAAGCGCGACGGCACCCGCGAGCAGCACGACAGCACCCAGCACTGCGGCTAGCGGCTGGCTGAACAGCAGCCCGACCGCAACGGAGACGACGCCAGCACCCACTGAGACGAGCGACAGGGCCATCGGGAGCCTGCTGGACTCCGCGGGCGCGGTCGCCGTGATCTCGCCGGCCACCTGCTCGGTACTTGCGGCCTGCGCCTCTGCTCGGCGCGCTGCTTCTTCGGCGCTGCCCGCCTTCACCCTCAACTCCGCCAACCGATCGCGCCACGCATCGACAGCCGCGCGGTTCTCGACGCTGTCGTATGCGCCCTCGGGCAGCGTGACGGCGTTGGCACGACGCTCCGTCTCTTCAGCGGTATTCTCGGCAGCCGCGATGGACTCAAGCCGCTGGCGAAACCCGGAGGTCTCCTCAAGTACCGCCGAGAGTCCAGGCGCAACCGAGATGACCCGCTCGTCGACCACCACCAGATCGATGCCACGCTCAACGTTCGCGATTGCTGCGTCTGCCTCCCGCGCCTGGCCCCCAAGGTCCTGAATCTCCTCAGAGGCCGCAGCCAGACGTGTCACGTCCTGTTCGAGCGCGTGCAAGCCGGTGTCGAGCGCATCCCGACGCGCGCCAAGCGGCGCGAGGCCATCGGCGAGTTCACCGAGGTGCGCCTGCTCACCGGCGTACTCCGCCGCCTGCGCCTCAAGGGCCCCGATCTGCATCTTGAGCTCTCGCATCTTGCCGGCGAGTGCGTTGACCGCGGGCTTCGAGGCCCTGGGTGCGTAGAGCTCTTCGGCCGCAGCGATGAGGCGCTTCCTTGCGTCCATCGGGTTGACCGCGAGGCCGTAGCCCGCCGCGTAGAGCCGGGAGACTATGTCGGCGTTGTCGCCGCTCTCAATCTGCGCGAGCTCGTCGAGGCCGAACCCGAAGACGACCCGATAGGTCTGCTCGCTCACGCCGCTCACCAGTTCGCCGAGCAGCTCGGGCCGCTCCGCTCCGCGGCGCGCAGCGACCGATACCGGTGCCCCGATTCTTGCCGTCGACGCGCTCGAGTGCCCACTCGCCCGCCGCGTCCGAGAAGACGAGCCGGGCCACGCGGGCGCCGGCCCGCGGCGCGTAGCTGCGCTCCTTCGATCGCCCATCGGGATAGCCGTAGAGAACGTGGCGAGTGAGCGCCGTCATCGTGGACTTGCCGGACTCGTTGGGACCAAGCACCACGGTGAGCCCGTCGCTGAGCGCCTCAAGGCACTCACCCTCGAGCGCGCCATACCGAATCGCCTCGATTGCCGGTGAGCTTCATCGGGCCTCACCGCCGAGCAACTCGTCGAGCACTGCGTCGCGCGCGCGCTGCAGCGCGTCGGCGGCCTCTACGCCCGGCTCGTAGCCAGACAGCGAGGCGGCTACCGGCGTCGCGATCTCGCCGATGAGTGCCCAGCAGTCTCGCGTCGTCGGCCAGCAAGCTCATCGGCGATGCGCACGACCTCCGCGGCGAAATCGGCGCCCTCTCGGACTGCGTCGAGGTCGATCACCGCCGCCGTGTGGTCATCGACGCGATCGACCCACACCCAGGGGTCGCCGGCTCCCTGCTCCGCGCGCACGTCCTCCAGCAGTTGCGCTAGCACTCCGGGCCGCGCGAGGTCTGCGTGCGCCTCGCTGCGCCCCTTGAGGACGAACCGCGCAACGACCGCGCGCCCCTCGCGAGCGAGGAGGTCATCACACGCCCGAACGACCAACGAGCGGACTTCGTCGAGGCCGCCCGCCGCAGACGCGTCGAGTTCCACCCGCGCCCACGCCACGGGTGCCGTCTCAACGTGTTCGAGCGACACGGCGCCAGCACCGCGAGATCTCGACCACGAAGCAGCCGTGCGGACCGGTCTCTTTCGGGTTGATGCCTTGCGGGCTGCCTGCGTAGACGATCCAGGGGTTCTCGGCGAGCACCTCTTGCTTGTGGATGTGGCCCAGTGCCCAGTAGTCCATGCCCGAGGCACGCAGGTCTTCGAGGGATGCCGGCGCATATGGGTCGTAGTCGGTGTTGCCGCCCACGTTGGCGTGTAGCAAACCGATCGCGACTGGATCGGTGGCCTCACGCCGATAGTCGAGGGCGAAGTTGGTCGGTCTCGGCGGCGCGCGCGAAACTGCGGCCATAGACGGCAGCGACCAGTTCGCCGTCGCGCACCACCTCGGTGCGACCGACACGGTCGGTCGGGAACACATGCACGTTGTCAGGGAGCGCAAGCCCTGCTGACCACCCGCTCGCAGGATCGTGATTCCCGTGCACGACGAAGACCTCGATGCCCTCCTCGGCAAGTCGCTTCATCTGCTCGCGGAACCGTAGCTGCGCACGCAGGCTCTTGTCGCGCGCGTTGTACGCGTCGCCGGCGATCGAGCACGAAATCGACCTCGCGCTCGAGGGCCGTGTCGATCACTCGGCGAAACGCGTCGTAGGTCGCCTCCGCCAGGGCGCGCCCGATGCGCTCAGATGCGGCGGTCAGGCCGACGAACGGCGCGTCGAGATGCAAGTCGGCTGCGTGGATGAATGTGACGCGATCGTGCACAGGTAGACCCCTCCCTCGCGGGTGTCAAACCATGCTAGCAGGAGGCGGTGACGCGACAGATCGCCCTACCGCGCCGCCTTGCGCCAGCGGGTCACGCGGGCCTCGATGGCGTCGAGCGCCTCGTAGAGCGCCACGCCCAGCAGGCCCATCGCGATGATGCCGGCGAACATCGACGCGTAGTCGATGCGGCCCCACGCGTCCACGATGTACCAGCCCAGCCCGTTGCTGCCGGCGGTCGCCTCGGCCAAGAACAGCACCGCGATCGCGGTACCGGTGCCGATCCTGAGTGCGGTGAAGATCTCGGGCAGCGCCGCAGGCACGACCACGTGCCGAGCGACCTGCCGATGCGTCGCGCCGAGCGATCGCACGGAGAGCACGCTCGCTTCCGGCACGGCCTTGGCCGCATCGCGCGCGGTCACGAGTATCTGGAAGAAGACGATCATGCCGATCAGAGCGACCTTCGACGCGTTGCCCAGCCCCAGGAGCAGGATCAGCACCGGCAGGAAGACCACCTTGGGAATCGGGTAGGTGAGGAAGATGATCGGAGCGAAGAGGGCGTCGGCGCGCGCCGAGCGGCCCAGTGCGAGACCCATCGGCACGGCCAGGACCGTACCCAACGCCATCGCCGCCACCACCCGGATGAGCGAGATCAGCGTCTCCGGCCACAACGCCGGCAGCTCCACCCAGAACGTCGACAGCGCCAGCGCGGCCCCGGCAACGCCGGCGAGCCGATCCACCACGCGAGCAGCGCCCACGCCGCCAGCAGCACAGCTATGGCGCCGACGTAGCCGAGCACTCTGCGGGCGGTCGCGCTCATCGGCGCGCCTCGCCGGTGACCGAGTGCAGCGCGCCCTCGCTCGCGAGCAGCTCCCGAAGCTCGGCGCAGCGCTCGTAGAACGCCGCGCTTGCCCGGTAGCCCTCCTCGCCCATCGCCGGGTTGTCGACGACCGCCGCCACCCGGCCGGGCCGCGGCGACATCACCACGATGCGTCTGCCAAGGAAGACCGCCTCTTCGATCGAGTGGGTCACGAGCACCTGCGCGTGGTTGCGCCCGCGCCACAACTCGAGAAGCACGTCTTGCAGGTCCTCGCGTGTCAGAGCATCGAGCGCCGAGAGGGGCTCGTCCATCAGCAACAGATCGGCGTCGAGCGCCACCGCGCGGGCCAGCGCGAGACGCTGGCGCATCCCACCGGACAGCTCGCCCGGGTACGCCTTCGCGAAGTCGGCGATTCCCACTCGGTCGAGCGCCGCGTCCACGCGCGCCTGCCGCTCGGCGCGGCTCGCGCCGCGAATCTCGAGTCCAAGCCCGGCGTTGTCGGCCACGGTCTTCCAGGGCAGCAGCCCGTAGTCCTGCAGGATCAGCGCGGTCTCGCGGCGTACGCCCGCGAGCGGCGCACCGTCGACGCGCACCGAGCCCTCCCCCGGCATCAGAAGCCCTGCCGCGAGAAGCAGCAGCGTGGACTTGCCGCAGCCGCTCGGGCCGATCACCGCGACCGGCTCGCCCTCGGCGACCTGAAGCGAGAAGCCATCGAGGGCCCGGACCGGACGGCCCGAACCCTCGTAGGTCAGCGATACGTTCTCGAATCCGAGCGAGGCCATGTGCGCCTTACTGCGGCACGAGGTCTGGGTAGGTCACGTCGCCCTTCAGGTACCCCTTCGACTTCATCCACATGAGGACCGCATCGACGTCGGCCTGGCTCGGGACCTGCGCGGTCGGGTACGTGTTGACCTTGTAGGTCTCGGCAAGCGGCGCTGGAAGGCGCGCCTTGTCGACGAGCACCTTGCGGTAGTTCTCCGGGGCCTTGTTGATGTCGCCCACGGCAACGTCCCACGCCTCGAGCACCGCATCGGCCGACTCGCTGCCGCCCTTCTGGGCGAGGTACTTGTCGCTGAACACGAGCACGGTCTGCGAGAGGTTCGCCTTGGCCTTGGTGTCGTCGCCCACGATCGTCGCCTTGCCCTGCTCGGCGAGGGTCACGAACGGTTCGGGCAGCGCGGCGGCCTTGAGCTTGTCGGCCATCAGCAGCTCGAAGCGCACCGGCACCTTCTTGACCTCTTCGATCTTGACGTCGGCATCGGCAACGCCCGCCTCGGCCATGAGGCCATCGAGCACGTACTCCTGGATCGTGGCGGTCGACGTGCCCACCGGAACGCCCTTGAGCTCGGTCAGGGACTTCACGTCGCTCTTGGGGGGAACGACGACCGCGAAGCGGCCCTGGCTCTGGTCCGCGCCCAGCATGATCGTCTTGATGGTGTTGGGCGCACCGCCCGCCTCGAGGTTCGCCGCGGCGATGATGTCGCCCATGTAGGCGTCGATCGCGCCCGCCGCGAACGCCGCGTCGCGCTCCTGCGCGCTCTGGAACGTGACGATCTCGACGTCGGTCAGGCCGTTGGTGGCGAAGTAGCCCATGTCCTCGGCGACCCACAGGGGCAGCGAGTCCTCGGTGGGCAGCGTGCCGATCTTGACCGGCTTGAGCTCGGCGGCCGGAGTCTCGGTGGTGGCCGCGGGCTCGGCGGGCTTGTTCGCGCTGGCGCAGCCGGTGAGAAGCAGCATCGCGGCGAGCGTTGCGGCCGATGACGGTGCGCGCGAAGACGGCGCGTCGGGTCATCTAGGGCTCCCTTCGGGTGTTAGGACGGGGTCACGCAGACAGAGCGGCGCATGCGGATCTCGTCGCGCACGGGAATCGCCGAGAAGCCCGGGGGCGCGGAGCCGAACTTGTCGGCGACCTCGCCCACGCACACCTCGTAGATGGTGAACCCGTGGCGCTGGTAGAAGTAGAGCAGCGGGATGTCGTCGTTGGTGACCGCGACGCGGACGAACGGCAGGTTGCGCACCGCCGAGATCTCCTCGGCGTACCTGAGCAGCGCGGCGCCCACGCCCGTGCCCTGGTGCTCGGGGTAGACCGACATGAAGACGACGATCGCCTCGCCATGACGCACGGCCAAGGAGAGCAGGCCCACCAGCTCACCGTCGGCCTCGGCGACGAGGTTGAGGCTGTCGACGACGTCGTAGGTCCCGCCGAACGCGTCGACCACCGTCTCGCCCATCGCGCGGTCGCAGATCGTCTCGATGGCGGTGCGGTCCTCGGGCGTGGCGGTGCGAACCGTGAAGTCGGCGGTCACGTGCTCGGTGTGGTCGGCGCAGGTGACGGTGATCTTGGCCTCGCCCAGCGGCAGGTCCTTGCCGCAGGTGGGACAACGGTAGTGCGGGAACGGCATGTCGAACTCAGCGGTCATCTTCGATACTCCTGGCCGTCGGTGCGGTCCCCCGATACGAGGGGTACTGTCGTTTATACCGTTTGCGGAG
Organism: uncultured Actinomycetes bacterium; assembly: GCA_963726325.1. Classification (GTDB taxonomy): domain Bacteria; phylum Actinomycetota; class Coriobacteriia; order Anaerosomatales; family PHET01; genus CAVPCY01. Next base: position 186,986 of record CAVSCA010000005.1, read on the forward strand.
CGCCAAGCGTAAGGTACGAACCGCGAGTGGCGTGTGCGCGGGGTGCCGGGCCCCCCACGCCGTCGCGCTCTCGGCTATCATCGTCTCATGGCTGAAGTGTGTCCGCTCTCAGAGAACGAGGCTGCGCTCGCGGCGCTCGCGAACGTCGAGGTGCTCTACACCGACCTCGACGGCACGATGCTCGCGCCCGGCGGCTGCGTGCTGGCCGACGCGGGTGGCGAGCCGTCGACGCGGGTCGCCGAGGCGATCGTCGCGCTGAACCGCGCAGGGCTGCGCGTGGTGCCGGTCTCGGGCCGCACCCGGATGCAGCTCACGGAGCTCGCGCGCCTGATGGGCTGGCGCGACTTCATCGCCGAGGCAGGCTGCGTGCGCGTCCACGACGTGGGACTGCCCAGCGTGCGCGTCATCTACGACACCGGCGAGTGGCCCGAAGGCACTACCGACGGTGCGACCCCCTACGAGCTCATCCGCGACGCCGGCGCCATCGATGCGCTGCAGCGCACGTTTCCCGGCGAGATCGAGTACCACACGCCCTGGCACATCAACCGCGAGGGCAGCCACCTGCTGCGCGGCTGCCTCGACCTGACCGATGCGCAGGCCGTGCTGGACACGCTCGATCTGCCCATCGGCATCCTCGACAACGGCATCGTCCACCCGCGTGCTCACGGGCTCGCGTGCTTCGACGCGCCGATCCACGCCTACCATCTGGTCCCGAAGGGCGTCACCAAGGCCGAGACGATCGCGGCCGACCTCACGTCGCGCGGGCTCGCCGCCGAACAGGCGGCGTCCGTGGGCGACTCGGTGACCGACCTGGAGATGGCGCGCTCGACCGGCGTGATGGTGCTCGTGCGAAACGCGTTCGAGTCGCCCACGGTGCACGCCGCGCTCGAAGCGGGCGGGTATGACAACGTGGTGGCGGCGTGCTGCCCGCGCTGCGACGGGTGGGCCGAGCTCGCGGACGCGTGGCTGAAGGCGCGCGGAAGCCGAGTAGCCGGGAGGAGGGGCCGTGGCGCCGATCGGGCGCGCATTGCGTCAGCACGGCTACGTGACGGCCATAGTCGCCGTGGCCCTCGCGACTCTCCTCTTCCTTCCCGCTGCGCCCGGAGGTCGACTTCGCGCACCTGTCGTGGCTGTACCTGTGCGTCGTCGGCATCGTCGCGTGGTCCTCCGGGCACCCGGCCGGCCTTCGTCGCCGCCGTACTTGTCGTTCGCTGCCGGCAACTACGTCTTCACGCCTCCGTACGGCACGTTCGCCGTCGCCGAACCGCTCGATCTGATCCAGCTTGGCGTCTTCTTCGTCGGGGCCGCCGTCGTGGGCCTGCTGACCGGTCGCGTACGCGAGCGCGAGCTGGCAGCCGTCGCAAGTGAGCGCGACGCGACAGCGCTCGCGAAGCTCGCCAGCGAGATGGCCGAGGGCCACGACCCAGACGCCGTGATAGACAGCGCCGTGACCGCCTTGATGACGCTGCCCGACGTCGAGACCGCGGTGGTGTGGATGCCCGAGAAGGGACACGGGCTCGTCGCCACCGGCCCGGGTGAGCGCTTCGTGGCCAGTGCCGACCGGACGGTCGCCATGAGGTCGTTCGAGCGGGTCAAGGCGATCAACCTGCGGGAGGCCCGCAGCGAGTCGGATCGCCTCGGCACGGGCTGGCCGGCCATCGACTCTGAAGGCGCATCGCGCAGCATGGGCACGTTCATCCCGCTCGTCTCCTCCTCCGAGAACGAGGGTGTGCTCCAGATCGTCGAGCGGCACCAAGGGGCTCGACACAGGCACCTCGGCGTTGGCTGTCTCGATATCACAGCTTCTCGCGGTCTTCATCTCGAGCCTCAAGGCAGTCGAGACCGCGGCGCGCGTCCAAGGTGCCGCGGAAGCCGCGCGCGTGAAGTCGGTGATCGTCTCGGCGGTCTCTCACGAGCTCAAGACGCCGCTTGCCGCGGCGATGGCTGCCGTGACCGATCTCGTTTCTGAGGACGTGGCCCGAGAGCCCGACGAGGTGCAGCGGACGCTGTCGGCGGTTGCCGAGGACCTTCGCAGGCTGCAGATCGCGATCTCGGACCTGCTCGACCTGTCGCGGCTCCAGTCCGATGAGTGGATGCCTCACCCCGAGCTCTACGAGGCGGGCGAGATACTCGGCGACGTGGTCTCCGTGGTTCCGAAGAACGTGCGAGACCGCCTCGTCTACCGCGTCAGGCAGAAACCCTCGCCCGACGTCTACGCGGACTTCGCCCAGGTCTCGCGCGCGCTTCGCGCGGTGCTCGACAACGCTCTGACGTACTCGCCCGAGATGGCGGCGGTCTTCTTGGGAGCTGAGCGGCGCGACGACCGAACGGTGCTCTGGATCGAGGACCGGGGCCCGGGCGTATCGGATCGAGGACAAGCCGTTCGTGTTCGACCGCGCGTACCGCGGGGCGGCCGGTGTAAGACGTCCCGGCAGCACGGGGCTCGGTCTCACGATCGCTCGCGACCTGATCGAGGCGAACGCCGGGTATCTGAGCGTTGAGGATGCCCTGCCGTCCGGTACTCGGATTCTCGTCGACCTGCCGGCATTGCCGACCAGCGGAAGGCTGACCGTGCCCAAGGGACAACATCTGGTGATGGTGATCGACGACGAGGCCCAGCTCGTGCGTGCGGTGCGCACGATCCTCGAATCGCGCGACTACGAGGTCATGGAGGCCGCCAGCGGCGCGGAGGCGATGGACCGGCTGCTCGAGCGGAGCCCGGACCTCATCGTGCTCGACCTGACCTTGCCCGATATCGACGGCCTCGACCTGCTCCAGCGGCTGCGGTCCTTCACGGACCTGCCGATCCTCGTGCTGTCCGCCCGAGACGCCGAGCAGGACAAGGTCACGGCGCTGACAACCGGCGCGGACGACTACCTGACCAAGCCATTCTCGGCGGGCGAGTTCGTCGCACGCGTCGGCGTGCTGCTCAGGCGAACCGTTGGAACGTCACTCGCGCCGTGCCTGGAGGTCGGTGACCTCGTGATCGACTTCGGGCACCGGCAGGTCATGCGTGGGGACGTGGAGGTCGCACTGACGCCCACCGAGTACGCGATCCTCGAGGCGCTCGCGTCCAACCCCGACCGGGTCCTCACCTGGCGCCAGATCGTCGACGCCGCATGGGGGTCGGACCTTGAGGCGGACGCGTCCACCTTGCGCGTGCACGTGAGCAACCTGCGCAGGAAGATCGAGCCGCACCCCAGCGTGCCGCGCTACATCCTCACGGAGCCGCGCGTCGGCTTCCGCTTCTCGACGCGCGTCTAGCGCCCGGTGCGCTCGGGCCCTCGGCCGCGGGCCCCTCTTTGCACATCCTTAACGCTCAGCGGCCGGTTCTTCACGGCTTGCGAACACCGCCGCGCGCATGCTCTCCCTGTACGTCCTTGGAAGGGAGAGGCTGTGAATCTGGCGATCGACATCCTGTGCGTCTTGGCACTGTGTGCGGCGATGGCGCTCTCGGCAGGCTACATCGTCATCTTGGAGAACGACCGATGATCGGACAGGTCGCATTCCTGGTCGTCTCCCTCGGCCTGATCCTCTATCTGGCCTACGTGCTGGTGAGACCTGAGCGGTTCTGATGACCGGCGTGTCCACAGTCCAGGTAGTCGCGTACGTCGTGTTGCTCGTGGTGCTCACGCCCGCAGCCGGGTGGTGGCTCTACGCGGTGTTCGAGTCCCGCCGCACCCCGCTCGACCCCCTCTTGCGTCCCATCGAGCGCGCCGTCAACCGCCTGTGCGGCATCGACCCGAACGTGGAGATGCGGGCGTTGCACTACGCGCTCTCCTTGCTCGCGTTCAACCTGATCGGGCTGATCGCTCTGTTCGTGCAGCTCAGGCTTCAAGGGCTCCTGCCGCTCAATCCACAGCATGTCGCGGGCATGCCGTGGGACACAGCCCTCAACACCGCCGTGAGCTTCGTGACCAACACCAACTGGCAGTCGTACGCCGGCGAGACAGCCATCACCCCGCTCTCGCAGATGACAGGGATCACGCTGCAGCAGTTCCTCTCGGCGGCCACCGGTCTGTGCGTGGGCGTGGCGCTGGTGCGAGGCATCGTTCGCGACAGTGTGGGCCGAGTGGGCAACTTCTGGTCGGACCTGGTCCGGGCATGTTTGTACATCCTGCTGCCCGCATCGCTCCTGCTCGCGCTGTTCTATGTGGCCCAAGGCGCGGTTCAGACCCTCGGCGGCATCGTCCAGGCCACCACGCTCGAGGGCGCTAGGCAGACGATAGTGACCGGGCCCGTAGCCTCGCTCGAAGCCATCAAGCAGTTCGGCACGAACGGAGGCGGCTACTTCAACGCGAACTCCGCCCACCCCTTCGAGGGCCCGACCCCGCTCGCGGTATACGTGCAGGCCCTCTCGGTCATGGTGATCCCAGCGGGACTCACGTCCTTCTTCGGCCGAGCGACAGGCGATCGCCGCCAGGGCTGGGTCGTCTTCTCGGCGATGATGCTTCTCTTCGTCGTGTCGCTTGGCGTGACACTCTCCGCCGAGCAGGCCGGGACTCCTTCACTCGCCCAGGCCGGAGCCCAGCTCCGTGCCACGGCGACGCAGCCCGGCGGCAACATGGAGGGCAAGGAGGTGCGGCTCGGCGTCAGCGAGACCGCGCTGTTCGGTACCGTCACCACCTCGGCGTCCAACGGGGCGGTTGTAGGCGCGCACGACAGCTTCACGCCACTCGGGGGCGGTGCGATGCTCGCCAACATCCTGCTGGGCGAGACGATATTCGGCGGTGTGGGCGTGGGGCTTGCCGGCATGCTGGTCTATGCGGTGCTGGCGGTCTTCATCGCGGGCCTGATGGTCGGCCGAACGCCCGAGTACATCGGCAAGAAGATCGAGTCCCGAGAGGTACGCATGGCGATGTTCGCGGTGCTGGCCGTCAACTTCGCCGTGTTGGTCCCATCGGCGCTCTCCTACGTCATCGACGCGGGCCGAGCCGCCGTGCTCAACGCGGGTCCGCACGGGTTCACCGAGATCCTGTATGCGTTCGCATCGGCTGCGGGCAACAACGGGAGCGCCTTCGCAGGCCTGGCGGCGGGCTCGGTCTACTACAACCTCATGACCGCGATCGCGATGTTCGTGGGCCGCTTCCTGTTCATCCTTCCGGTCATCTCGATCGCGGGGTCCCTGTCGGCGAAGAAGCGGCTTGCCGAGTCGGCCGGCACGCTTCCCACGAACAACGGCCTGTTCGTCGGCTTGCTGGTGGGCGTCGTCGTCATCGTGGGCGCGCTCACCTTCTTCCCGGCGCTTGCCTTGGGACCCGTCGTCGAGCACCTGCTGATGACGTCAGGCCAGCTGTTCTAGGAGAACGATGCAACCCGATCGAGACATAGCGACCGCCGGTTCACCTGCGCTCGGCACCGAGCCGCACGACGCCCACGCGCGGACACGGAGCGGCGCTGTCGCGGACTACCCCCGTCTGGTCTGGTCGGCAGCACTCTCGGCCCTGCGCAAGCTCGATCCCCGCCTGATGGTGCGAAACCCCGTCATGTTCGTGGTTGAGGTGGGCGCGGCGTTCACGACGGTATCGTGGCTTGCGAGCGTCGCGGGCAATGCGCCTGAGGCCGGATTCGAAGGCGCGCTCACCGTGTGGCTATGGTTCACGGTGTTCTTCGCCAACTTCGCCGAGGCGATGGCCGAGGGCCGAGGCAAGGCGCAGGCGGCCACGTTGCGAAGCATGCGCAAGGACACGATCGCCCACGTGCTGGACGCGGACGGCTCGGTACGGCAGGTCGGGGCCGCTTCACTGCGGCGCGGAGACACCGTCGTCGTCTCGGCGGGCGAACTCATCCCCGGCGACGGGGAGGTCATCGAGGGCATCGCTTCGGTCGACGAATCCGCGATCACCGGTGAGTCCGCGCCGGTGATCCGGGAGAGCGGCGGCGACAGATCGTCGGTGACCGGCGGAACCAAGGTGCTGTCGGACCAGCTCGTCATCCGAATCATGTCGGACCCCGGCGAGACGTTCCTCGACAAGATGATCGCGCTCGTGGAGGGCGCCGAGCGCCAGAAGACGCCCAACGAGATCGCCCTGACCATCCTGCTTGCCGCACTCACGATCATCTTCCTCGGCGTGACCGTGGCGCTCATGCCCGTACGCGGCGTACGCGGGGCAGCCCGTCTCGGTCCCCGTGCTGATCGCACTGCTCGTGTGCCTCATTCCCACGACCATCGGCGGGCTGCTCTCGGCGATCGGCATCGCAGGGATGGACCGGCTCGTGCGCCACAACGTGCTCGCGATGTCGGGCCGGGCGGTCGAGGCGGCCGGCGACGTCGACACGCTGCTGCTCGACAAGACCGGCACGATCACGTTCGGCAACCGCCAGGCCGTCGACTTCCTGCCCGTTGACGGGCGTCGCCGAGGAGGCGCTCGCCGACGCGGCCCAGCTCGCCTCGCTTCCCGACGAGACACCCGAGGGCCGCTCGGTGGTCGTGCTGGCCAAGGAGTTCGGCTTTCGCGAGCGCGACCTCACCGGCGCCGACGCCCACTTCGTGCCCTTCTCGGCGACGACGCGGATGAGCGGTCTCGACGTGGACGGGTCGTCGGTGCGCAAAGGCGCCTCGGACGCGGTCGAGGCATGGGTGCAGGCTGCAGGGCGGCGACATCCCCGGCGACCTGGCGCGCATCGTGGACGTCGGTCTCGCGGGAAGGCGGTACGCCGCTCGTGGTCGCGCGCGACGCGCAGGTGCTCGGCGTGATCCGCCTCAAGGACATCGTGAAGGGCGGCATCCGCGAGCGCTTCGAGCAACTGCGCGCGATGGGCATCCGCACGGTGATGATCACCGGCGACAACCCGGTGACCGCCGCGGTCATCGCGCGCGAGGCCGGCGTCGACGACTTCCTGGCTCAGGCCAACCCCGAGACGAAGATGGACCTCATCCGCAAGGAGCAGCAGAGCGGCAGGCTCGTCGCGATGATCGGCGACGGGACCAACGACGCACCCGCGCTCGCGCAGGCCGACGTGGGGGTGGCGATGAACAGCGGGACGACCGCGGCCAAGGAGGCCGGCAACATGGTCGATCTCGACAGCAACCCCACGAAGCTGATCGAGATCGTCGAGATCGGCAAGCAGCTGCTCATGACTCGCGGCGCGCTCACGACGTTCTCGATCGCGAACGACGTCGCCAAGTACTTCGCGATCATCCCGGCGCTCTTCGTTGCCGCCTACCCGCAGCTGCAGGCGCTCAACATCATGCAGCTGCACTCGGCGCAAAGCGCGATCATGAGCGCCGTCATCTTCAATGCGCTGATCATCGTGGCGCTCGTGCCGCTCGCGCTCAAAGGCGTCGAGTACCGCCCCATCGGCGCCGCGCGGCTGCTGCGCCGCAACCTGCTCGTGTACGGCGTCGGCGGCCTCATCGCGCCGTTCGTCGGGCTCAAGCTCATCGACATGCTGCTCGTGGTGCTGGGACTCGCAGGGCAGGCAGGCCGATGAGGAACTCGCTCGGCATAGCGCTTCGCGTGTTCGTCGTGGCCTTCGTGGTGCTGGGTCTGGCCTACCCGATGGCCGTGACGGGCGTCTCCCGCGTGCTGCTCCCGAGCCGCGCCGGCGGCAGCCTCGTCACAGACGCCCAGGGTGCCGTCGTGGGCTCCTCGCTCATCGGTCAGCGCTTCGAGTCCGCCGGGTACTTCCATCCGCGGGCCTCGGCGGGTGACTACGACCCGCTCGTCTCCGGCGGCTCGAACCTCGGGCCTACGAGTGCGAGCTCGCCACGCAGCTGACGACCCGGGCGAAGCAAGCGGGCGGGAGCGGCGAGCTGCTGCCGCCCGATGCCATCACCGCGTCGGGAAGCGGACTCGACCCGCACATCTCACCGGCGAACGCGCTACGCGCAGGTCAACCGAGTCGCGCTCGCACGCAGCGTACCCGCGCGCCAGGTCCGGGAGATGGTCACACGGCACGTCGTCGGCCGCGACCTGGGCTTCCTCGGCGAGCCTCGCGTCAACGTCCTCGAGCTCAACCTGGCGCTCGACGAGCGCGTTCGGCAGCTGCCGATGACGGGAAGGGAGGCGACCGTGACTGAGCGGCAGCCTCGCGACTCGAGGAGTCGTGCGCCCACGTCGCCCATCCGCGCGGTCGCCTCAAGATCTTCCTCGGCATGGCTGCGGGCGTCGGCAAGACCTACACGATGCTTTCCGAGGCCCACCGCCGGGTCTCGCGCGGCGAAGACGTCGTCGATCGGCTATCTCGAGCCGCACGACCGGCCCGCGACCGCTGAGCTCGCCGTAGGGCCTCGAGAGCCGTGCCGCCGAAGACGATCGAGTACCGCGGGACGACGTTCCCGAGATGGACACCGAGGCGGTGCTCGCGCGCCACCCCGAGTGGGCGCTCGTCGACGAGCTCGCCCACACCAACGTGCCCGGCGCCAAGCACGCGAAGCGGTGGCAGAGCGTCGAGGAGCTGCTCGAGGCCGGCATCAACGTCATCACGACGGTCAACATCCAGCACCTCGAGAGCCTCAACGACACCGTTCGCGAGATCACCGGCGTCGAGGTCCGCGAGACGTTCCCGGACCAGCTGATCGCCGAGGCGGACGAGGTCGTCGTGGTCGACCTCACGCCCGAGGCGCTCATCAACCGGCTGCGACGAGGCGTGGTCTACGACATGGAGAAGGTCGACCGGGCGCTCGTCGGCTTCTTCACGCCGGAGCGGCTGGCGGCGCTGCGTGAGCTCGCGCTTGCGGCAGACCGCCGACGAGGTCGACGACCAGATGCATCGCGGCCCTCGGCGACGCCTCGGCAGTCGCCTGGGCGGGCCGAGAGGTCGTGGTCGTGTGCGCGACCGCCCGCGAGGAGTCGGTGCGGCTCGTCCGCCGAGGCTTCCGCCTCGCCGAGCGCCTGCACGCCGAGCTGCACGTGCTGCACGTGACGCCGAGCGGCCGCCGTCTCAGGAGTCGGAGCGGCACGCGCTCGACTACCTCGCCGAGACAGCGCGCAACCTCGGCGCACACGTACACGAGGTCACCGGAGACGACATCGCGTCGGAGATCGTCGACTTCGCGCTGGCCAGCAGCGCGCGACCTTCCTCGTCCTCGGCCAGTCCGTCCGCTCGAGGTTCGAGGAGATCGTGCGCGGGTCGATCGTGACGCGCGTCATGCGCGAGACCGAAGGTATCGACGTCGTCATCGTCTCGGATCGCGAAGAGGGCAGGGGGCCGGGCCGCCGCACGTAGCGCGCAGGTCGACTCAGCGGGACCAACTGGAGGAGCGAACGATGCACTACATCGCCGAAGTCACCGTAGATCTGCCCCGCGACGACGTGCTGTGGCTGCTGGCTGACCGGGAGAGCGACGAGCTGTGGCGACCTGACCTCGCGATGTGCGAGCCGATCACCGGCGAACCGGGATGGCCGGGTGCACAGACCCGCCTGATATACCGCCACATGGGTGGCGGTTCTCGCGAGCGCATGGAGCACATCGTCGCCAACCGGCTCCCCGACGCATTGGAGCTCTCGCTGGTCTCTCCGAACATGACCGAGCACCAGACGTACTCGTTCTCCGTCGTTGGGCAGAGCGCTACTCGATGGACCATCGAATCGAACGTCGAGTTCCGCCACTCGGGATTCGCACTGCGACGACACTCGTCGCTTCTGGAGAGCGAGACCCAGCGGGCGATGGACGCGTTCAAGTCGTTCGCAGAGGGGCCGTCGGGGCGGGCGAAGATCGCCTCGCGCTCGTCCAAGCGGGGGCGCGACCCGCGTATCCACTTCCACAGTCGCATCTGAAGCAAGCGCCCCGCGCTCAGCTCCGACGCGTGCCATGCCGATACGAGTCCTGACCCCATCGTCAAGGTCGTGGCACCGCCACGCTCAGAACTGGAGGACACGCGTGGCAGAGGAGCACGCACGACGCCAGCATGCATCGCTCGCTCGCGACCAGCGCGAAGCGCTTTGGCGGTGGCGCTGGCTCGGCTGGCGCCGGTCCACCCCGGCGTTCAAAGCCAGCTTGGCGCTTCTCGGCATCGCTGCAGCGCTGCTTCTCGGCAAGGCGCTGCTGCCGTTCTGAGAGTGCGGTGCGCGTGTTGCCGCAGGTAGCACGCAAGGTGTACGATTCGTCTGCTGCTCGGGCTCACGCCTGCGCAGCGTTGACAGCAAGGAAGTACGCTCCGTCCGTTACGGTGCGGCTCCTGTTCGAACACAGGCCACTGCCCGGAAATGTCGAGAGACGCCAATGGGTAGAACAGCCCTCGCCGGCTTAAGGCGAAGGCTAAGGTGGCTGGGTACGGTGGCGGGCCAATCCCCGCTGCGTGTCGCGCACAACGCCGCGTCCGCGCCCTACGTCGAACAGTGCCTAATCCACAGACGAGGGATGTGAGCGGCAGAAGTCCGGTGCGAGTCTCCCGCCTGAGGTGGGTGCGCGCGACGGACGAGCGCGGTTCGACCGCGCGAGCCGCATCGCCCCTGGTCCAAACGGACGCAGGGGCTTTTTCGTTGCTGTCGCGACCTGTAGCCGAGAGAACTGGACCTGCGTGAAACCTCCAAGTCCGTAGGCCCTCGGGCGCTTCCGCTTCAAGTCAGGCGGCAGGCCGGGGGACCGACCGCTTTGACCATGAACCCACCGGTTTGGCCGGTGCGGCCTCACACGCCGCCCAGCCCGTACGCCGAAGGGAGGAGCGCCATGTTCTACCTCTCGCAGATGCTCGGCAAGCCCGTCGTGGACGCGGCTGGCGAGGAGATCGGCACCGTCAACGACGTCGCGATCGCCACGGGCGAGGTCTTCCCGCGCGTGACTTCGCTGGCGTTCCTGGGCCCCGACAAGACGCCGTTCATGCTGTCGTGGCGCAAGTACGTCGCCGAGCTCGACGAAGACCGCATCGCCCTCAACGTCCCCGCGCACGAGATCCGCTTCAGCTACCTGCAGCCCGACGAGGTCTTGCTCGCGCGCGACCTGATGAGCAAGCAGATCGTCGACACGCAGGGCATGAAGGTCGTCCGCGTCAACGACCTCAAGCTCTCCGAGTCCCGCAACCAGCTGCGCCTTCTCGGCGCGGAGGTCGGCGCCCGCGGCATCCTGCGCGGCATCTCCCCCGCCCTCGAGCGCGGGGTCTCCTCGGCAGCGAAGCTCCTGCGCACGGAGCTGCCCGAGACGCTCATCGCGTGGAACTACATGGACCTGCTCGACCGCGACCTCTCGCAGGTCAAGCTGTCGGTCACGCACAAGCGCCTCCACGAGCTGCACCCGGCCGACGTGGCCGACATCCTCGAGCAGCTCTCGCCGTCTCAGCGTGCCGCGGTCTTCGCGCACCTCGACAACGAATCGGCCGCCGAGACGATCTCCGAGCTCGAAGACGAGCTGCAGGCAGACGTCATCGAGGACCTGTCGGAGCGCCGCGCGTCGGACCTGCTCGCCGAGATGGACCCCGACGACGCGGCCGACATCATCGGCGACCTCTCCTACGACAAGGCCGAGCGGCTTTTGCGCCTGATGGGCGTGGAGGACGCGACGGCGATCCGCGGGCTTCTCGGCTACAAGGAGAAGACGGCGGGCGGCATCATGACGCCCGAGGTCACCACCGTGACCGAGGACATGACGATGCAGCAGGTCATCGAGTACCTCCGCTCGGAGGCCGCCGAGCACGAAGGCATCTTCTACGTCTACGTGGTGGAGGGCGACCGCCACCTGACCGGAGTCATCTCGCTGCGAGACCTGCTGCTCGCATCGCCCGACACCTGCGTGTGCGACATCGCGGAGCGCGACCTGTTCACCGCGAGCCCCGACGACGACCAGGAGGACGTCGCCGAGCAGATGTCCAAGTACGACCTGCTCGCGATGCCGGTGGTCGACGAGCGCGGCCGCATCCTGGGCATCGTGACCGTCGACGACGCGCTCGACGTGCTCGAAGAGGAGTCCGCCGAGGACCTCGCACTCGCCACAGGGTCGTCGGGCAAGCGCGGACCCGCGGCCAACATGATGTGGTGGGTCGTGCGCCGCAGCGCCTGGCTCGTGACGTGGGCGGCGGTCGCGATCGTCGCGATGCTGGTCCTGCGCGACATGGAGGCCGGCGCGTGGTCGACGCTGCTGCTGCCGGCGCTCGTGTTCATGCCGCTGCTGCTCCGCACCGCCGAGGACGTCTCCCAGCGGGCCATCGCCGAGATGATCGACGAGGACGACGACGAGCGAGCCGCCCTGTGGCCGCGCATCCTGCGTGACGCGCTCGCCGGGCTCGCCATGGGCGTGCTCGCCGGGCTGTTCGTCTTCGCGGCGCTCGACCTGATCACCAACCAGCCGGCGGTCGCCGCGATGATGGGGGTGGTCACCGCGCTCGCCGTGGTGATCGTGATGGTCTCGGGCAACTTCGTCGCTGCCGCTGCACGTCGTCGCATCGAGCGTGAGAAGTCCGTGTCGGGAACCGCCCTCGGCGTGGTGATGATGCTGCTTGGCGCCGCGGTCTACGTGGGACTCGCCGTCGTCGGTGGCCTCGTGCTCGCGTCGCTCCAGGTGGTCTAGCCCCTTGCCGCCCGCCGCCGAGAAGACCCTCGTCTCGCGTCGCGCGCGCGTGCTGGCCGTACTGGCCGCACTCGGCCCGGGCATCGTCGCTGCATCCGCGGGAAACGATGCCGGCGGCATAGCGACCTACTCGCAGGACGGCGCGTCGTTCGGCTACGCGACGCTGTGGATGATCTTCGTGATGACGTTCTCGCTCGTCGTCGTGCAGGAGATGGCGGCGCGCATGGGCGCCGTGACCGGCAAGGGCTTCTCGGCGCTCATCCGCGAGAGGTTCGGCATACGCCCCACCATGTGGGCGATGCTCGCGCTGCTCACCAGCAACGCCGCCACGAGCGTGGCCGAGTTCGCCGGTATCGCGGCGGGCATGGAGCTCTTCGGCGTGAGCAAGTACGTCTCGGTGCCCATCGCCGCCGTCGTGGTGTGGCTGCTCGTCGTACGCGGGAGCTACCGCAACGTCGAGAAGGTGCTGCTCGCGCTCTCGAGCGTCTTTCTCGCCTACGTGATCGCGGCGTTTCATGGCCAAGCCCGACTGGGGCGAGGTGCTGCGCGCCACCGTCGTACCGCAGTTCGTTCCGCAGATCGACTTCGTGCTGCTCGTCGTGGCCACCATCGGCACCACCATCGCGCCGTGGATGCAGTTCTTCGTGCAAAGCAACATCGTGGACAAGGGCGCGGGCGTCAAGGACCTGCTGGTCACACGGATCGACGTGATCGCCGGGGCCATCTCGGCCAACATCGTCGCGTGGTTCATCATCGTGACCACCGGCACCGTGCTCTACCCGCAAGGCATCACGCGTGACGAGCGCCGAGCAGGCCGCCCAAGCACTCGCGCCGGTGGCCGGGCAGTACGCCAGCGTGCTGTTCGCCGTGGGGCTCATCGCGGCGTCACTGCTCGCGGCCTGCGTGCTGCCGCTCACCGCCTCCTACGCGATAACCGAGGCGTTCGGGTGGGAGCGCGGCATCGACCGGACCTGGGCCGAGGCGCCGGCGTTCAACGCCATCTACACGTTCGTCATCTTCTTCGGCGCCGCGTTCGTGCTCATCCCGGGTGCGCCGCTCATCACGATCATGATCCTGTCGCAGGCCGTGAACGGCGTGCTGCTTCCGTTCCTGCTCATCTTCATGATCCGCATCATCAACGACCGGCGCATCATGGGCCGCTACGTGAACGGCAAGGCGACGAACCTGCTCGCGTGGACGACCGTGACCGTGGTCATCGCGCTCACGATCGTGCTGCTGGGCGGCACGGTCCTGCAGGGCTTCGGGGTGCTCTAGCGCGACCGCGCCGCGCGACCTCGCGTCTCGCCGACCGCGCTCGCGCGCTTCCTGTTTCTGCCTCAACCGAAACTCAACGCGCTGCCAATCTGCGGATAACCGCCGCGATCACATACTGTCACGACCGCACTCGAAAGGCGCCGCACGCCGATGCGCGCCAAAGACACGGAAGGAGGCGCTTGATGACCCGCAGGACCAAGGTTCTGATCAGCGCTTCACTCGCAGCACTCATGGTGCTCGGCACGGCCGCAGTCGCCATCGCGGTGCCGATGCTCTCTCTGACGGCAACCCGCAACGTGGTGACCTATCCTCAGCCCACGTGGCTGAAGATCAACGCCGCGGACGAGGGCGCTGCCGTGGGCACCACCGTCACCGTCCAGTACCTGCCGGTGGGCGCCACCGAGTGGAAGAAGTTCCGCACAGTGGCGGCTGTCCGCACTGCCGAGGGAACCGTGACCGTCCCGGTCGCACCGTACATGCTGAAGAAGACCACCGCATTCAAGGCGGTTGCCGATGGCCTCGAGAGCGAGGTCGTGACCGTCTCGGTCAAGGCGAAGCTCTCCGCTCCGATCAGCGCCCGCGAGGGTCAAGTCCGGGCGCCACAAGCACCTCACGGTGCGCGGCTTCATCTGGCCGCGTCACAGCGCCGGCTCCCGCCCCGTCGAGGTGAAGATCTGGAAGTGGGAAGGTGGCGACTGGGTCTACAAGGGCTCGGTACACCCCAAGATCGTGCGCCATAGCGACTACGGTTCGAAGTGGCAGTTCACTCGTCACGTCCACGCACACGACAAGGGCAAGTGGCGCCTGCAGGTGTACCACGAGGATACGCAGCACGTCGCGTCGAAGTCGCGGTTCTCGTACGTGAGGGTTCGCTAGCAGCACCAGCGGCTTCAGCACGAATCGCACTCTCAAGCCCGGTCGGATTCTCGGCCGGGCTTGTTGCTGCCACTCCTACTTCGCAGCCCCCAGCGCGTAGAGCTCGTCGATCGTCACGAACGTGTAGCCCTTGGCCTTGAGCTTGTCGATGATTATCGGAAGGGCCTGCACCGTCTGGCGCCGGTCCCCGCCCCCGTCGTGCATCAGGATGATCGACCCGGGCTTGGTGTGCTTCATCACGACTCGGACGATCTTCTTGGCACCGCGCTTCTCCCAGTCGTGGCTGTCCACATCCCACATCACCACGCGCGAGCCCGACGCGCGCACGACCCGCCACGCGCCCTTGTCCATGTCGCCGTACGGGGGCCTGAGCCACGGGGTGTCGACGCCGGTGTACTTCAGCAACATCGCGCGGCCGTTGTCGATCTGGGCGCGGGCGACCTTGGCCTTCGACCGCGCCAGCGAGCGGTGGCCCGATGAGTGGTTGCCCACCAGGTGCCCCTCGTCCGCGACGCGTCGTGCCAGTCCGGGCTGCAACTTGGCTCGGACTCCGAGCATGAAGAACGTGGCGCGCACCTGCTTGGCGCGCAGCACGTCAAGGATCCGGTCGGTCTGCCCCGGCCACGGGCCGTCGTCGAAGGTGAGCGCCACGACCTTGGTTCCGGGCTTGGGCCGCAGCCGAACCACGACCGCGTCCACGGCCGGCGTCACGATGCGGCTGGACACCTCGACACCGGAGACGAGCCCCATGGTGACTCGGCGAATACCCGGACTGCCCGGCGTCTTCACCTCTGAGAGCGAGCCGCTCCCCGTGTAGCTGATGTCGAAGGGTACCGGGACGTCGGTGACAACGAGCGACTCTCGGCGATCGAGGCCTCTCATGCTCACCAGCCGGTCGCCACCGTAGACCCGCTGCGACATCGGCGCGGTGCGGCCGTTGCGCGTCACGCGCGGCGGATGACCGCCGCCCGACGTGAGGATCGAGCCGTCGACGGCGATCAGGTCACCGGGTGGGGCCCTGTACGCCCCTTCGTCCTGGAGGCCGGCAAGCGTGGTTCCCGATGGCACGTCCAAGCTCCGGCCGTCGACGATGACCGCGGTCGGTCGCGCGGCGGTGTATCCGGCGCCAAGAGCCACGAGGACGAGTCCTACCAGAGCGACGAGCCCGATCTTCCAGGCCAGGCGCTTCGGCGGCGGCGGTTGTACGACGTAGTAGGACAGTGACCCTCCTCCGAAACATGTGCTCGTCGGTCAGTGCGAGATACGTGCCATGCGCCCCCCGGCCGCGTCGAGCAGATCGGCCAGCTGCATACGGACCATCGATGATGGTGTACCCGCTGCAGGGAAGACGGTGTCGAATCGGGTGAGAGATTCGTCCACCAGCACCGTCAGGCTCGCAGGCAGATCGAAGGGCGACACGCCGCCGATCGCATAGCCGGTCGCCGCCCGCACGGCATCGGCGTCGGCCATCTTCGCCGATCCGGCACCGACCTCCGCCGCGATCGCGTCGAGGTCTCCTCGGCGGTCCCCCGCCACCAACGCGAGCACCGGAGTGCCGTCTGCGAGCACCACGAGCGACTTCACGATCTGGCCCAGTTCGCAGCCCATCGCCTCGGCGGCCTGGGCGGCGGTCTTCGTCGACTGCTCGAACTCGGTCAGGCCGTCGGCCAGTCCGCGCTCCTCCAGGAAGACGCGCACGCGCTCGCGCGATCCGGTCTTGCGGGGTGCGTCAGCCATCCGGGTTCCCCTTCATCCACGTCGCCGGCGCGCGGCTGGGCGAACGCAAGGGGAAACGAAGCGACTCGAGCACCGACTCCAGGTTCTCCGACCACATCACGGTCGAGCGCAGGTCGAGCCGCATGAGCGGGAACTCCGGATGTGGGCGGGAGATCGCGAAGCCGTTGCGCAGCAGGAAGTCGACGCCGAGGACGGGTGAATCGTCGATCGCCTCGGGCTTGCTGACGGCGGCGAACGCCTCGACGCGCCGCTCGCCGCGCTGGACGAGGTCCTTGAGCGCCGAGCGCAGCATGACGCTGCCGAGCCCGTGGTGCCTGGCGTCGGGCGTGATGTGCAGACACGCGATGAGCGGCACGTTGGGGTCTTCCGGCGCCGAGACGAACGTGGAGGCCTGCGGGAAGTAGCCGCTTGGCGCGTACTTCACGAAGCCGAGCACTTCGTCGTCCTCATATGCGACGCGGCCGCAGTCGCCCCACTCGTCGGTGACACGCCGATACCAGGCGCGCAGGAGCTCCGGATCGTTCACCGAACCGCAGGCGCGCTCACGCTCGCCCGCCGATTCCCAGAACGCGCAGCCACGACAGTGGTCCGGCACGCGGTCCAGGTCCTCGAGTGTGAGTGGTCGGAGCTTGCGACTCATCTGCGGTTCTCGTCCACCCTTCGTCTCCAACTGCCTTCAAGGTTCAGATACCCGCACGGCTATCGCCGGCACAACGTCGCGCGAGAGCTACTCGTCGTCCGGGTCCCCCATCGCGTCGACCACTTCGTCCTTGATCGCCTTGAACCACCCGGCCGCGCGCTTTCCCATGTCGCTTTGACCGGCGACCTTCACCGCCGCCTTGCCGTACACCGCGGCCTTTGCGGCCGCGTCGACCGCCGCCTTCTTCGCCACGGCGGTGCTGCGCCCCGCGGCTGCGGCCGCGCCGCCGCTGGGTCTCGTAGGCGATCGCTTCGTCCTTGACGCGAACGGCCTGCCCGTCGAACCCTACCACCACCGAGGCGGGAAGGTCCCTGACCCCGACTGCGGCGTCGGCTGTCAGCCCGCCGGTGAGCCCGATAGCCGAGATCTCTCCGGTCTTCTCATCGAACAGCCCGTCGCGTACGGACCCCAGCTTCACGCCGCTCTCGGTTGACACCGGCATCCCCACCCAGATGACGGTGTCGTCCCAGGAGTGCCCCAGCCGCTTGGCCGCCGAGCCATCCCAAGCGCCGTTCGCGTCGGCCACCACCAGGCCGTCCTTCGCGAAGCGCGCGCGATCGAGCGCCAGGTAGCGGTCGTTGCGATCGATCAGAAACAGCAGCCGAGGCCGCGACACGACGAAGCCGACGACGGAGGTCGCCCCGGGGGCGAAGAGCACGTCGCCGACCCGGCCAATGCGTTTGCCCTTGGCCGAGTAGACGTCTTGCCGGGACACGTCGAGAAGCGAGAGCACGCACGCCGCCTTTCACGCGACACGAAGGCCGGCCCCGCGGTGCAGGACCGGCCTCGATGGTACCAGCGAATCGGGGTCCTACGCCTCGGGCTCGACAGCCACGTCGATGGCGGGAGCTCGTCTTGACGGTCTTGGCCTTCTCGGCAACAGCGCCCAGCGTGTCAGACGCCTTGGAGCCGGCGACGTCGATCCCGCTCTTGGTCTTCTCGGCGGCCTTGTCCACGGCGTCCTTGGCGACCGGAACGGCGTCATCGAGCTTGCCCTTGGCGCCCTCGGCCGACTTCGAGACGGTCTCCTGAAGACGGCCGCGAGCCTCGTCGATCTTGACCTTGAGCTGCTCGGCCGACTCGCCGACCTTGTCCTTGCCTGTGGAGTAGGCCTCGACGGCCTTGTCCTTGCCGGTGTTGTATACCTCGACGCCCTGGCCCCAGTAGTCCTCGGCCTTGTCGGCGATGATCTCGCGGGTCTCCTTGCCGGAACGCGGCGCGAAGAGCAAGCCGAGAATCGCGCCGATCAGCCCGCCAAGCAGAAACGCGCCGAACACAGACCCCCCGCGGCGATAGTCGTACATGTGAAAGCACCTCCGTGATCGATGCAGCAGTCCCTGGGTCATGCGAGCCCGACACTTCGTCGGGCCCTCGTAACGCTGTATACCCGATTACGTGCGCGCTAGCGCAGTCTCGATGACCTTTGATACCACATCTTGGAAGGTCATACCCGCCGCCTCTGCGGCCATGGGTAGCAGCGAAGTCTCGGTCATGCCGGGCGACGTGTTCGACTCGAGCACCCACGGGCGCCCGTCCGCGTCCACGATCATGTCGACGCGGCTGACGTCGCGGCAGTCGGTGACCGTGTGCACGCGTGCGGCGAGTTCGCAGGCGGCCCGGATAACGTCGGTCTCAACCCGTGCGGGCACGAAGAAGTCGGTCTCACCTTCGGCGTAGCGCGCCGAGAAATCGTACAGGCCGCTCTTGGGCACTATCTCGACCGGTGGCAGCACCTCAAGCGAGTCGCCGCCTCCCAGCACCGACACCGCGAGCTCGGTGCCCTCGACCCAGCGCTCGACGATCGCGGCCGTGTCGTAGCCCAGCGCATCGAGCAGCGCCTCCGCGAGCTGGCCCTGCTCGGTACAGCGCGCGAGCCCCAGCGCGGAGCCTTGGCGCGACGGCTTGACCGCGACCGGGAAGCCGCCGACCACCTCGCCCATGAGGTCGATCGCTGTCGCTGCACCCATCTCCTTGAAGGCGTCGGCCGTGAGGGTGAGCCAGGGCGGCGTGTCGATGTCGTTCTCGGCGAACAGGTGCTTGGCGACCGACTTGTCCCACGTGAGCGCGCTGGCCACCACTCCGGGGCCGGTGTACTGGATGCCGAGGAACTCGAGCAGCTCCTGGATCGTGCCGTCCTCGCCGTACTTGCCGTGCAGCGCGATGTAGGCCGCCGAGGGCCGCTCGCTTCGCAGCGTGGAGACGAGGTCGGCGGTGACGTCGAGTGCAAGCACGTAGTAGCCGAGCGCCTCGAGTGCCTCACACACGCGGCTACCGCTCGCAAGCGAGACCTCTCGCTCGAGCGAGCGCCCGCCCATGAGCACCGCGATCTTCTCTCTCATCGGATCCCCCGTTCCGCGAGCGCCGAGTGCATCACGCCGCACCTTCCTCGGGCGCTTCGAGCGCGCCCGCCGCGATGAACGCCCGGTACAGCTCGAGGCGGTCTTCGACGACCTCGGCAAGGCGCCGGATGCCTTCGGTGATGCGAGCCGGGTCAGCGTAGCAAAACGCCAGCCGCATGCAGTTCTTGCCCCGGCCGTCCGGGAAGAACCCGTCGCCGGGGACGAAGGTGACGCCGTGCTCGACCGCCTCGGCGAGAAGCGCACCCGTGTCGACGAACGCCGGCAGCTCGACCCACACGAAGAAGCCGCCCTCGGGCCGCGTCCAGTGCGCCTCGGCCGGGAAGTGCTCGTCGAGGGCGGCAAGCATCGCGTCTCGGCGCTCCGAATAGGTGCGCGCGAGGTCCTGGAGCACCCTGCGCCAGCGCGTGCCCAGGAAGTAGCGCTCCGCGGTCACCTGCGCGAAGTTCGAGCCGCACAGGTCGGCCGCCTGCTTCACGAGCAGCACCTTGGCCAGGATGGGCCGTGGGGCCACCATCCAGCCCAGGCGCAGCCCGGGCGCGAAGATCTTGCTGAAGGTGCCCAGGTAGATGACCTCATCGTCGAGAGAGCGCAGCGACTTCACGTGGCCGCCCTCGAAGCGCAGCCGGCCGTAGGGGTCGTCCTCGATCACCGGGACGTCGTACTCGCGGGACAGCTCGAGCAGCCTGCGGCGGCGCTCGGCGCTCATCGTCACGCCACCGGGATTCTGGAAGTTCGGGATCGTGTAGATGAACTTGGCGCCACGCGGGCCCAGCCGCTTCAGCTCCTCTTCGAGCAGGTCCGATGCGCATGCCGTTGCCGTCCAGCGGGATGCACCGGATCTCGGGCTCGTATGCCGAGAAGGCCTGGAGCGCGCCCACGTACGTGGGACCTTCTGTGATGACGACGTCGCCCGGGTTCAGAAACGTCTTCGCGAGCAGATCCAGCCCTTGCTGGGCGCCGGCGGTCACGATGATGTCATCGGCGCACACGCGCACGCCCGTCTCGGCCATCAGCTCGACGATGAGCGAGCGAGTCTCGGGGCGCCCGTTGCTCGAGCCGTACTGCAGCGCTGCGGCGCCCTCGTGCAGGATCGCGTCGTGAGCCGCTTGGGCGACCGCCTGCGCCGGGACGCGACTCACTTCGGGCATGCCGCCGGAGAGCGAGATCATGTCCGGGCGGCTGGCCGCGGCGAACAGGTCGCGTACGGCGCTCGAGCGCACGCCCGCGAGCCGCTGCGCGTAGCGGTCGGTCCACCGGTCGAAGACAACACGTGCGGTACCCATAGTGTCCACCTACCCTCGGCGCGAGCTTTCGCGCCGAAAAACAACAAACCCCCTCGGCCTGATAGGGCGAGGGGGTATCGCGGTACCACCTATCTTCGCTCGTCGGGCGTGGTGAGCGCCTTCGCCGAGCCTCATTCCCCGAGATACCGGTCCGGGACCGACCCGCTTCCGGCGCTCATCTCGCCCTGGCGGGGGACTTCGGAGGGGTGGCTGGGCGGCAATGCGCCCTCTTCCCTCACGTCCGTTGTGCTGGCTATCCAGTCCCGCGCATAGACCCGCGGGTGTTGGCGGCAACTCTAGCACCCTGAAGCGCCGCAGGTCAACGCGGGTGCATCGCCCCGTCACCTCGCCCAGCCTGCAGGAGGCTCAGCGTCGCCGCAGCTCGCGCAGGTTCGCCGAGCGATCGCGTCGATGTCGGGCGGCTCGCCCTCGGCCGACGAGCAGCCACTCGACCACGCCGACGGCCGCATCCAGCGCGCCGAGCACGACGAGGTCGTCGTCGTAGTCGAAGCGCAGGAGGAAGACCCCGCGACCGTCTCGGGCGAAGTCCCACGACGTCTCGGCACGC
Source organism: uncultured Actinomycetes bacterium (assembly GCA_963726325.1). Lineage (GTDB taxonomy): Bacteria > Actinomycetota > Coriobacteriia > Anaerosomatales > PHET01 > CAVPCY01. The sequence goes on from CAVSCA010000005.1 coordinate 208,229, forward strand.
AGGGAACGCGGCGAGCCCGCCAGCGCCGCGAGCTCGGTCGCGACGTGCTCGAGAAGGTGCGCGGTCTCCGTGTCGCGCAGCTCGCGCAGGAAGTCGACGCCCTCATCGTTGTCGCAGGTATGGCGGGCAAGCCCCGGGAGCAACGCTACCGCCGCCTCCGCGAGGCCGGGCCGGGCGGACGTGCGCATCAGCGCCGGGTCGGCGATCCGGACACGCGCGCGAATCTCGCCGGTCGTCGACCTCGACCGCCTCGATCGCGACCACTGCCACGCGGCGCGGCCTACAGGTCGACGTCGACCGTGTACCGCGAGCGGGCCGAGCGCGCACCGAGGAAGAACGCGACGGACGCCGCAAGCACGACGACGCCTGCGATGATCATCAGCGTCTTGGCCTCGTTGGTGTCGAGGACCGAGGCGACGGCGGTCTTGGTCTCCGTCACGGCCAGGTCCTTGACCTGCCCGGCGCGGTGCTTGAGGTCGTCGAGCGTGATCCGCTCGGCGGGCAGGTGCGGTATCGGGCTCGGGAGTCGTCACTGGAGTTGCCTCACTTTCGCGTAGCTCAGTCCACCGGCGCCCGCCAGCAGCAGACTGCCGGTGATCGCCAGCGCCGCCGGCCACCCCACGTAGCGCGCAAGGACCATCTCGAGCGCCACGGAGATGAAGGCGATTCCCAAGAACATGACGAGCGCCGCGGCGATCGCGAACGCGATGACCATGCCGGCCTTCTGGGTGGGCACGACGACCTTGTCGTGCACCACATCGCCGGTCTCCTGGCGAACGTAGTCGACGATGAGCTGCACGAAGTCGGTGATCGCATCGGCGATAGTCGCGCGAGCCGGCGGCTCAGGAGCCTCCGGAGGCGCGACCTGCGGTTCGGCCTCGTATTCGGGTTTCGTTGCCTCGGGATCTGGCATCCGGCATCCTCCAGCGCGACGTCGCTTGACCCACGTGTGTAAGGTACCCCATCTCGGCACCTGCAAGCCGAATCGGGCTCTCGGGGAGCCACAGCCACGAGGTCGCCAAGAGGAAGCGGCGCCGGGGCCTCCCCGACGCCGCTGGTCCGTTTCAGGTATCAGCGCGGCGCTAGTGGATGATGCGGTACCGGACCCTGCCCACGCCGTCGAAGTGCAGGGCCTTGGCGGTTCCCGGCCCCAGGTCGAACGTGCGCCCCGAGACGTACGGCCCGCGGTCCTTGACCACCGCGACCACGGAACGCCCTCGGTACGTGAAGAGGATCTTGGTCCCGAAGCGCATCGACTTGTGCGCCACCACCATGCTGTTGCGGCGCAGCTTGCCGCCGCCGGCCATGCCGTTGCCGTAGAGGCCGGGGCCGTACCACGACACCCGAGCGGAGCGCCACTTGCCGCGAACGAGCGAGTGGCCGCCATAGTGACGTGCGAGGCCGGGTTGGGCCGGCCGCCTTGGGGAGATTCGCGCGAGGCGCTTGGTCGTCGGGGCGATCAGGCTCACTGCGACCGGAGCGGCGGTGGCCACCACCGAGTCGAACTTCGCCTCGACGGGCACTTCGGGCGCCAGTGTCGCCGCGGTGCTCGCGTCGATGCCGAGAAGAGTCTCGCCCTCGGGAACGGGCGCCACCTCCGCGTAGGCGAGAGGCAGGCCCCCGAGGCACAGGGCCGCGGCCGCCACGAGAACGGCCAATCCGATCGTCGTCGTGGTCGCCGTGATGCGATACATCGTACGTGCTATCAAGTGATTCCTCCGCGTTCGGGGACATTGCGGACGACGGCGCGGAGGCGCAAGGGGGCACAAGGGTGCCCAAGCAGCAGGTTGAGATTCGAAGAGAGGTATAGCTGCTTCGCATCCGGCTCGAGCGAGCCCTTGGGGCCGTCGTCGATACCGTATGAAGCGCTATGCTTTTCGGCGTTGGACCTGTCTATCTGTCACTCGGTCTAACTGCACCAGTGCGCCTTCTTGGCGCTCGGGCTCGCACAGGCCGATCCGACCGGACTTCTCAGCTCCCGACTCCGCAGTGCAGGTCCCTCGGCCGTTCCGGTCGTCGACCGGCCGAACGCTGCGAAGCCGCTTGACTGTCAAGAACTCACAAGGGAGTTCACTCGAGGGAGTCTAGCAGATGCGTTGCCAAGACGACACCTCGGCCAAGACCAGCCGGTGTGCTTCTCGCGCTCGCAACGACGCTACGCTGCTCCGGCCCCACCGAGGCCGCTACCTGCTACTTCGTCGCTGTCGTCTCGGCCGCAGCGAGCCGCTCGAGCACCCTGCCGAGCTCGGCGATCCGAGCCCCGTACGTCGCCCAGTCGCCCGCCCGCTGCGCCGTCACGGCCTGCCGGTAGAGACTCGCCGCGATCGCCGCGTCGGCCTGCGGCGAACCGCCGCTCGGCTCGACCGTCGAGGTCGACTCCTGGCGGGGCGCTCTGGCCGAACACCTTGAGCAGCGCCCCCTCGAGCGTGCGCTCCATCTCGACCTTGTCCGAGTACGCCACGATGACGCGCGTCAGCTCCGGTATCGCGGTCTGCTCGGCTTGCAGGAACAGCGGCTGGATGTAGACGATCGAGTCCTCGATCGGGATGACCTGCATCTTGCCGAAGAGCACGCTGCTGCCCCGCTGGTTCCACAGCGATAGCTGCGGCGAGATGGCCGGGTCCTGGTTGATGCGTGCCGAGACCTGTTCCGGGCCGAAGATGACGCGCTCCTTCGGGAACAGGTACACCGTCCGCTCGCCGTAGTTCTTCGGGTCGCTCGACGCGGCCATCCAGCCGATCATGTTGTCGCGGTTGCGCGGCGTGTACGGCTGCATGATGTAGAAGTGCTGCTGGTCGGCGCCCGGAAGCTGGAGCAAGACGAAGAACGGCTCCATCGTCTGGCCCTGACGCTCGCCGGGGATCTCCCACTGGTCCTCTTTGTTGTAGAACACCTTGACGTCGGTCATGTGGTACGTGCGATAGACCTCGGCCTGCGCGGAGAAGAGCCCCTGCGGGTAGCGGAAGTGCTCGCGGATAGCGGCGGGTATCTTGTCCCCGTCGGTGATCAGCGTCGGGAAGATGCCCCTCCACGCCTGCAGCACGGGGTCCTCTTCATCGAACGCGTAGAACGTCGTCTCGCCGGTGAAGGCATCCACCGTGACCTTGACCGAGTTGCGCAGGTAGTTGGTGCCGCCCTCGAGCGGCTGCGAGTACGGGAACTGGTCCGAGCTCGTGTAGGCGTCCACGACCCAGATCACGCGTCCGTCGACCAGCACCGGGTACGGGTCGTCCTCGAAGAGCAAGCCACGGTGCCAGCTCCTGGAGCCTCGTCTCGAGGTCGCGCTTCATCAGGATGCGGCTCCGCGGCTTGATGTACTCGGAGAACAGGATCTGGCTCGAGCCCAGCCGTATCGCCCACGCCAGCCTCCTGGCCAGCGAGCCCACTTGGACCCCTCCGCCGCCCTTGTAGAGGTACGTCGCGTTCGTCTCGCCCTTGGGATAGTCGAACTCGAGGCTGGTCGTGTCGACGACCACGTAGTCGTCGGTGTCCTCGCCGAAGTAGATCCGCGGCTCTTTGACCTCCAGGTCCGGCGAACCGGTCGCCACGGAACTTGCCACGACGGGCGGGATGTTCCCGATGATGAAGCTGCGGTAGTCCCCGCGAGTCGAACTCGGCCGCCGGTGACATGACGAGTCCGAAGCCGTGCGTGTACACCAGATGCCGGTTGACCCACGTCTGCGCCTGTTCGGCAAGAAGCGACGAGTTGATCTCGCGCACCGAGATGAGCACCTGGCGCTTCTGTCCGTTGACCATGTAGCGGTCGACGTCCACATCTGCGAACTCGTAGTAGGGCCTGATCGTCTGCAGCTGACCGAAGCTCTGCTTGACGACGTCCGGGTCCCATAGCCGGACGTTGGACAGCGTCGTCTTGTTGTCGACGATGTCTTGGGCGGTCAGGTCTTCGGCGGCGGGGAACTGCATGCCCCTTCACGTCCGCGATGCCCCACGCCTCACGCGTCATGCGGATGTTGCGCTCGATGTAGGGCGCTTCTCGGGAGGCCTCGTTGGGCGTCACGACGAAGCGCTGGATGATGCCCGGCCAGATGCCACCGAGCACGATCGATGCGACCACCCACGTGCCCAGCGCGATCGCTGGCAGGCGCCACCCCTTGTAGCGGATGTTGAGCAGCAGCAAGCCCGGCGGTGACGATCGAGATCACGATCAGGATCCGATACGCCGGAAGCTGCGCGTTGACATCGGTGTACGACGCGCCGACCACCTGCCCGCGCGGCGAGAAGTTCAGCTCGTAGATGTCGATCCAGTAGGCGTACGCACGCGTGAGCACCAGCATCGCCGCGAGCACCGACAGGTGCGCCTTCACGTGTGCCGAGAACCCCTTGAGCTTCGCCCAGGGCTGGATCGCACCGTCGACCAAGTGGACCAGTGCCGAGAGAACCAGCGTGAGAAGCAAGATGTCGGTCGTCCACGCGAGGATCACTTCATTGACGGGCAGCGAGAAGACGTAGAAGCCCACGTCTTGTCCGAACTGCGGGTCTGTGATGTTGAACGGAACGCGGCCCAGCCACAGTCGAAACGTCTCCCACTGCGATGCCATCGCCGTGCCGTTGATGAAGGCGAACACGGCCGCGGCGATCAGAATCGCCTTGTCCAGAATCGGGCCCATGCTCGCGCGGAATCGCTCGATCGCCATCTCGAGCTGCGGCGGCGTGCCCTCCGGCATGCCGATCGGCACCGCCTTGGGCGCCATCCTGCGCGCGATACGCATGTTGCCGTAGAGCACGGCGAACGCCACTACCGCGAAGACGACTCCGATCACGAGCTGGGAGACGATCCGCGTGACGAACACGCTTTGCTGGCCCAGGTCCGAGTACCACAGGTAGTCGGTCCACACGCGCGCGAGCCACTGGACAAGCGGCAGAACCACGAAGAGCAGCACGGCGGCGGTCACTGAGAGGATCAGCGGCAGTCGAGAGCGGCGTTGAGCGGGCATCGGGCGGCCTCCTGAGCTGGGCTAGTCGAAGTACGAGTCGACGTCGATGTTGAGCAGCCTCGCGTCGATCGTCTCGGCGACGCCGACATCGGTCACGGCCGCAAGGTCGAGGTCGACCGGGTCGATGAACTCGCCGTCAAAGCGGGCGATGATGCGTACCACCGGCCTCATGGGATCGGATTCGCCGGGCTGGAGCACGAGCGCGACATCGCCGCTTGTCAGGCGAACCACCGACCGTGGTGGGTATATGCCCACGATCTGGACGAACAGCCGCACCAGCACCGGATCGAGCGAGGTTCCGGCGCCCTGGACGAGTTGCGACACGGCTTCGTCTTGGACGCGCGCCGCCGAGTAGGTGCGCTTCGAGGTCATCGCGTCAAAGGAGTCCGCCACCGCCACGATCCGGCTCGCAAGCCGCTGGCCCCGTCCCGTGCTGACTTCCGGGTATCCGGTCCCGTCGTAGCGCATGTGGTGCTCGAGCACCGTGACGATGGCCGAGCGGTCCACGCCCGGCATGAGCGCCACCATCTGCGCGCCGTCGACCGGGTGGCGCCGGACGTGCGCCCACTCCTCGGGCGTGAGGCTCCCCTCCTTGTTGAGCACCTGCTGGTCGAGCGAGAGCTTCCCGATGTCGTGGAGCAGCGCGCCCGTCCCCAGTGCCGAGAGGAACCGGTAGTCGTTGCTGATCGCCGAACCCAGCGATATGGCGAGCACGGCGACGTTCGCCGAGTGGAAGTAGGTGTACTCGTCGTAGTTCTTCAGGCCGGTGAGCTGAAGCATCGCCCGTCGGTTGCTGACCACGTTGTCGACGAGCGAGCGGACGGTGCCGCGCACCGGCAGCTTGCTCAGTCCGCGGCTGGAATCGACCGAGCGGCACACCTCGCGAAGCAGCGAGACCGCGCTTCCGTACGACTCGCGAGCGTCCTCGGTCAGCTCGTCACTGGGGTCGACGCGCTCCAGACTCTGCAGCGAGCCGATCAGGATGTTGCCCAGGTCCGCTCGGGACAGGACGTACTCGAGGCCGCCCTTCTCCTCGATCGCCGCGGGATCGGCCGAGAGCAGCTGTACGGCGCGGCCCAGCTCGCGAATCGTGGCTCCTCGGCGGATGAGGAGCGAGCCCACCCCGAGCGCCATCATGTCTCGGATGAGCTGGTCGAACAGCACGCTCTCCTCGGTGAGGAGCTGCTCCCCCATCAGGATCTCGCCTTCGAAGAAGCCGAGTTCCACGTCCACGCCTTCGGAGTGGTACGCCGATCACCACGTTGAACAGCTCGATCACCGACTCCTGTACGGCGGGGTGGTTGAACGGGTAGAGGAACGCGGCGCGCCGAGCAGCGTAGAGCCGGGTGAGCATGTCTCGCGTGCGCTGCAGCTGCGCGTTGGAGTAGTGCGTCGCCGAGGACTCGGGAATGTCGATATCGCGCTGATCTGCGGGCTCGCGGTTGCATCGGATCGACAGGCTCGGCCATCACGCACCCCCTCCCGCAGCTCCGGATGCGATGAATCGCGGCGTCGGCCGCGGCCGCCAGCTCGCGCGTCTTGCCCGCGCCGATGATCGTGCGCCGGCCGGCCAGCCCCTCGAGCGTGGGCAGCGCCTGCGTCGCCCCGAGCTTGCCGAGCGCTTCGATCGCCTCCACGCGCGGAGCGACTTCGCGGTTGCCCCGACCGTCGCCGCGAGCGACCTGCTCGAGCGAAGGAATCGCCGATGCTACCTTGGCGGTTCCCAGGTAGCGCGCCGCAAGCTGGACGTTCTGGGCGTCTTCGTCGGTGAGCGCGTGGACCAGCATCGCGTGGGCGACACGGTCGTTGACCCCGGAGAGCGCCCTGATCGTCTCTCGGCGCACACGCACCTCGTGATGACGAAGCGTGCGCTCCAGGTAGGGCAGCATCGCCGAGGAGTGCGTCGAGGCCAGGATGCTCACCACGTTGCGCACCACGTACCAGCGTGCGTCCGAGACGTGCGCGCCGACCTCGCTCAAGTACGACGGCGCCATCTCGGACAGCAGCTCGACGAGGGACTTGCGCACCGCCATGTCCTGCTCTTCGGCAAGCTGCTCGAGGAGCGGGTCGATGGCCAGCGGGCCGAGCGAGGTGAGCAGGCGCCGGGCGGCTTGGTTCTCGTCGCTGCCGGTGTGGTAGATCCGCAGCGCATGGGCCATCGTGCGGATGTCCTCCGGCTTGGTGAGGCGGCCCAAAGACGCCTCGACCCGACGACGCTGCTCTTCGGAGAGCGCCGGATTCTCGGCGGCGGCGCGCAGCGCGTCGGCGGCGTCGGCGGCGATCGCGAGGTCGCCCCGCTCCACCAGCAAGTCGAGCGAGTCCTCGAGCATCGCCATCATCGCGGCGAACTGCTGCTCCCGGTGGTCGACCAGCACGAGCGTCACGAACGCCATGATCACGTCGCCGTCGGTGACGCCGCGACGGGCCTCCTCCTGCAGCGCGCGCAGGCCCTCGTCTTGCGTGCCGTCGCGTTCGTCCACCTTGGCGGCGTCGAGCATGTGCAGAACGGCGTCGATCGGGCGGCGGACGGGGAGCGTCCTCGCCCCGCTGCCCGGAAGGTCCAGGCGGCTGGGCTGCGCCGTCTCGATGACCTCGGCGACCTCGGCTCTCGCTGTAGCCCGCCGCGCGCATCACTCCACCCGCCGCCTCGGCGAGCGTGTCGCGGTCCGTGCCCGTGATGACCGATAGGTTCCTCAGGGCGCGCGCGAGACCCTCGTGCGCCTGGCTCTCGGGGTCCATGTTCTCGATGACCAGCTCGACCAGGTCTCGGAAGTCCATCTCGCACAGCACCGCGGCGAGCGATTCGTCGGTCCTGGCCTGGGGCAGGATGTGGTCCACGAGCATCGCCTGACGCATGTCCGGCTCGACCTGCTTGAGCGCCTCCGCCAGGGACTGCAGCAACGGATTGCGCAGCTCGGCGCTGGGCATCGACTGGATGATCTGCGCGAACTCCGCGTAGCGATCGAACGCCCTGGCCAGGCCGAGGCGCTCGTCGGCCTGCTCGTCGAAGACCTCCTTGAGGTACGCGCTCACGGCGTTCGGGTCGCCCACGAAGCGCGCCATCACCATGCGGTCGCGGGGGCGTCCCGATGCGAAGTCGACGAGCATCTCCTCGATCTCGGCGCGCGACAACCTGACGATCTCCGAGGAGTCGAGGACCTGATCGGCGTTGATGATCGAGACGTTGGCCTCGGTGACCGTGATGGCGGTGACGTTGCGGTCCCAAAGCCTCGACTCGAAGCCGCCCGCCGCGGCGACCTCCTCGGGCGTGTACTTCAGGATGGAGAGGAACGCGACGATGTCGGGGGCCTTGACGCCCGAGTGAAACCGGACGTCGGCGAGGTGGCGGTTGTAGAGCTCGCGGGCGAACGCGTTGTACGCGGCGTTGCCATGCAGAAGCGGCGCATCCTCGTAGAAGAGCCCCTGCTTCGTGATGACGAGCCGCAACTCCGACTCGGCGCGCAGCGCCTCGTGGAGCGCCTTGACGGCCTGCTCGGAGGTGTCCTTGGGGATGTTGCTCGAAGGCGGGTAGAGCCCCACCGCCTTGTTGGTGACGACGAGGGCCTTGAGGAACTGCTCGACAACGAGAGGAACCGCACGCTCATCGTGCGAATCGGACAACGAAGCCTCCTCCTAGGTGCACAGCCCCGACGCACCACCTCACGCTGATTATAGGCGCACGACCGCACGTTGGGGGCGCGGTCTGCACCCGTTGCTGCGCTACCATTGCGCCATGACCGACACCGCCCGCCCCAAGCTCGTCCTTGCGTCCCGGTCGCCGCGCCGGCGGCGCCTCCTGGAATGGCTCGGCGTACCCTTCGAGGTCACGGCCGTCGACACGCCCGAGGAGCTCGACTCGCCGCTTGCCGCGGATCCCCCGGCGCTGGCCGCCTCGTTGGCCGCCGAGAAGGCGGAGGCCGCGCGGGCGGAGGGCCTGGGTGACGGGGCGCTCGTGCTGTGTTTCGACACTGTCGTCGTGCACGACGGCGCCGTGCTGGGCAAGCCGCTGGACGAGCCGGACGCCTGGCGGATGCTCCGCTCGCTTGCGGGCCGCACCCACCAGGTGGTCACGGGGGTCGCGATCCAGTGCCCCGACGAGACCGCGCCGCGCACCTTCTCGGTCACCACGAACGTCACGATGAAGCCGCTCACCGACTGCCAGATCGAGGCGTGGATGGCGATGGGCACGTTCATGGGGTGCGCGGGCGCGTACAACATCGAGGCGCAGGTCGCCGAGGTGACCGACGAGGAGTGCTACCAGAACGTCGCCGGGCTGCCGCTGTGCCACCTCTACGCGGCGCTGCGTGAGGCCACCGGGGGCTGCGAACCGGGCGCCTACGCCTGCCCGGTGCTCCCGTGCGACGCGGCGCTCGGCCGCGCGTGCGCGCTCGGCCCGCGCGTCTCGGGCTGCTAGCGGCGCTGCGCCACCACGATCACGCTCTCGTCGGCGTCGGTCAGAGGATGCTCGTCGTGACCCCCGAACAAGCGGACGCGACCGAACCCCGCGCACGACAACTCAGACTCGAGCAGCGAGACCGGGATCGCCGTGTGCGGCGAGCGGCGACTCGCGACGCTCCACTCGCCCGCCGCGTCTCGCGACAGCGTCACGAAGTCGAAGTCGAGGAACTCCTCGCCTGCGCGGGTAGTCGATCACCCGCACGAACACGAGCGTCCCGTCGGGCGTCTCGACCACCTTGGGCGGGATGGTGCGCGGGCGCTTCTCGAGCAGGCGCGCGTGGTTGAGCAGATGCAGCACGAGGATGCCCCCGGGCACGAGCACGCTCGCGAAGTCGGCGAGCGCCTCGGTGAGCCCGTCTCGGCCCGACACGTGCGGGAGCGCGTTGCCGGTGCAGGTGATCGCGTCGGCAGGGCCGATGTCGAGCTTGTGCAGCTCGCCGAACCCGCCCTCGACGATGTCGAGCGACCCGTTGCCCGCCGCGATGTCGTGGACGAATGCCGCCGCGTTGAGGTGCGCCTGCTCGAGCATCGACTCGTCCGGGTCGACGGCGATGACGTCGAACCCCCACGTGGCGAACATGATCGCGTGCCGAGCGCTGCCCGCACCCACGTCGATGATCTTGCGCACGCCCTCGCGCTCGAACAGCTCGCGGAAGAACGGGCCCTCGTTGGCCAGGCGCTTGTCCCAGTTCACGAAGGTGTCGTAGTCGCTCTGCGGGCGCCTCGGGAGGGCTGCTCGGCGGTCATGATCTCAGCTCCTGGTGGTCGTCATCTGCGGGCAGCAGCGGTTCGTCGAGACGGAAGATCCGCGCCGCGTTCCCGCGCAAGATGAGGTCCCGGTCGGCCTCGGAAAGGCCGATCTCCTCGAGCACGCGCTGCTGCATGAAGCGTATCCACGTCCGGTACGGAGCCGTCGTGCCGCTGTCGGTGCCGAACATGATGCGCTCGGGCCCGAGCGCCGTCAGGCAGCGCTCGAACACCTCGGGCAGCGTCATCTTGGGCACGTAGTAGTCCATCCAGTTGTTCGTGCCGCTGGTGTCGACGCCCACGTTCTTGCACTGGTACGCGAGGCGCAGCACCGAGTCGAGCCATCCGGCACCGAAGTGGGCGATCATGAAGTGCAGGTCCGGGAAGTCGCGCGCGACCGGCGAGAGGTCGAGCGGGTCGGCGTAGCGCAGGTCGCCCGTGGGGTCCACGGTCACGCCGTAGTGGATGATCATGTGCGCCTTGAGCTCGTTCGCGGCCTCGAAGAAGGGGCGGCACGCCGGGTCCGAGAGCCGGTAGCAGCGGTTCACCGGGTAGAGCTTCACGCCGCGATAGCCGGCCTTCATCTCGCGCTCGAGCAGCTCGGGCGCGCCCGGGTCTCGCGGGTCGACGTTGCACAGCGCGTGCACGTTGCCCTTGGCCGCCACGAGGAAGTCGCGCGTCCACTGGTTGTCGGGCGCCACCGAGACCACGAGCGCCTTGGCGACATCGGCCGCCTTGAGTCGCTCCACGTACCAGCACGCGGTCTGCTCGGGCGACATGTCCGGAAGCGTGTCTCCCCGGCGCCCGAACTTGCGCTCCTTGAGAGCGGCGCGGAAGCGCTGCATCGCCTCGGGCGGCTGCGAGTCGAGGTACTCCTCCAGCAGCCCGACGGTGAACAGGTGCACGTGCCCGTCGATGACGTCGCCCGGCACCGTCGCGGGCGCGGTGTCGATGTCCCAACCCATGTCAGGCCTGCGGTGGCGCAGGCGGAGGCGGCGGATCGCTCACGGGTGGCGCAGGCGGCTCGGGCACAGGCGGCGCAGGCGCAGGAGGCTCGGCACCGGCGGGGCCGGCGGCGGCGTCTGGACGGTCTCGGTGCCGGGCGGCTGGGGCATCGGCCACACCGGCGGTTCCACGCCGGAGCCCTTGGGCTCCTCGGGAACGATGATCATCGCGATGACGTAGACGATGATCGCCGGTCCGACGCTGGTCAGCACGGCAAGCACCACGAAGCCGATACGCACCCAGGTGGCGTCGACGCCGAGGTACTCCGCGAGCCCACCGAGCACGCCGCCGACCATCCGCTCGTCGCGCGACCGGTAGAGGCGCTTGCCGCTGGCCGAGCCCTTGCCGAGCCCGCCCTTGCGCCCGGCGATCAGCAGCAGCACGCCCGCAGCGATCAACACGAGCGGCCAGGCGATCGCCGCCAGCCAGCCCATCACCTGGTTGATCGCGTTCCACCACGGTCCGCCGATGCGTCCCATGCAGCAGCCACACACCCAGAACGATCAGCGCGACAGCGCCCAGTACCGTCCAGTCCGTCCGCCGGTCGTTGCCGCTCATCGAATCCTCCTAGTAGGTCGCCACGACGACCGAGCCGATGCCCGAGGAGGTCGTGATCATCCAGACCGGATCGCCGGCCTGTTGAGCTGCCGAGAAGCCGGAGGTCTCCCACGTGCGCCCGCCGAGCGGCACGAGGGCGGGGTCGATCTGGTGCGCGGTCAGCCCGCTGTCGGACTCGACACGCACCTGCGAGTCCTTCGGCACCAGGATCTTGACCGAGGCAACGCCGGACTCCACGTTCACGCGACCTTCTTGCGGCCCGTCCGGGGCGTCGCCCAGCCGGATCGTGCTCGAAGACACGCCGGTCTCGAGAACGAGGCTCTTCACTTCGACCTCCGAGAGATCGGCGTCCAGCGATGACACGCCGGTCTCCAGCCGCACGTCCCAAGGGGTCCACTCGGAGAGGCTGGCCTCGACTCGCGCGGTGGGCGCGCCCGGATAGCTGATGAAGCCGGTCTGGTCGGTCAGCTTGAAGACCACGTTGGTGGTGCCCCCCGCCGTATCAGCGCTGAAGCTCGGCGGCCCGAACGGAGAGACTCCCTCGACGGTCACGCTTCGCGCAGTCGTGCCGTCCAGGGCGATCTCGCCCACACCCGACTCGATGCTCAGTGAAGCGTCCTGGTCGCTGGCGACCGGCTGAGTGAACGAGAAGCGACTCGCCGCCCGGCGCACCCACCCAGCGCGGCGTCGCCACAGCGTAGTACGAGACGCTCACCGCGTAGGCGAACGCCGCCAGGACAACGAGGGTGCCGACCACGCGCAACCATCCCTGATGGGTGGCTCGGCCCAGTATTCCGAGTCCCGCCGAGATCAGCAGCACGGGCCACAGCTGCACGATCTCCCACCAGACGCCCCACGCGAGGTAGCCGGTGGTGTTCGCGAGCAGGATCAAGCCGATGGTCACGGTCACGAGCCCGTCGAAGAACTGCTGCACCGACCAGCCGTCCTTGCCCGGAACGAAACACTGCACGATCCCCGGGACGATCACGAACAGCGGCCAGAGCTGCCACAGCGACAGACCCGGCACGAACTGGGCGAGCAGCAGTCCGGCGCCGACGAGAATCAGCACGATGCCTGCGGTCACCCCGCTGCGGCGACCCTGGCCATCTGGTGGCGGCGGCTCCGGGGCGGGCGGCACCGGCGGCTGCACGGGCGGCGGCACGGGGGGCGGCTGAGGCGCCGCTGACGCGGGCGGGACGGTTGGCGAGGACGTTACCGGCGGTACGGGCGACGGGACCTGCTGGCCCGACTCGACGTTAGGCTCCTCCGTCATCTCTTGTCTCCTCCGAAACGGGTGCGATGGCGTTCACGTGCAGCCGCGCTACGCGACGGCGTCGCATCGCCTGCACCCTGAACTCGTACCCTTGTGCGACGTGCCTCTCTCCGGGAACGGGAATGTGCCCGAGTTCGGCGAGCAGCCAGCCGGCGATCGTCTCGTACTCGTCGGACTCCTCCACCGGAAGCCCGAGCCCCGATGCATCCTCGATCGGGAGACGCCCGTCGAGGACCCACTCGCCTTCGGCGACCTGCGTGATGTAGCGCCGATCGCGGTCGAACTCGTCGGCGATCTCGCCCACGACCTCTTCGACGATGTCCTCGACGGTGACGAGCCCCGCCGTTCCTCCGTACTCGTCGACCACGATCGCCACCTGATTGCGGTGCGTCTGCATCTCGGAGAGCAGGGGCAGGATCCCCTTGGTCTCGGGAACGAACACAGGCTGGCGGACGTGCTCGACGACGAGATCGTCACCATTGCCTTCGGCCAGCGGACCCACGAGGTCCTTGAGAAGCGCCACTCCCACGATGCGGTCGCGGTCCTCGTGGAAGACCGGCACGCGTGAGTACCCGGTGCCGCGCATGATCTCGGTCGCCTCGCGAACGGTGTGAACGTCCTCGACCAGGACCATGTCGACGCGCGGCACCATGATCTCCCGCGCGACGGTGTCACCCAGTTCGAAGATCTCGTGGATCATCCGCTTCTCTTCTTCGAGCAGCGATCCTTGCTCGGTCACGAGGAGCTTGATCTCCTCCTCGGAGACGGCCGCGCTGCTCGCGTCGGGCCTTATGCCCACAGCGCGCGCCACCGTGGATGTCGACGCCGACAGGAACCACACCACCGGCGCCATGATCTTGGCGAGCACCGAGACGGGTCCGGCTACCGCGATGGCGACCTTCTCGGCACGCTGGAGCCCGAGTCGCTTGGGAACGAGTTCGCCGAAGATGAGCGTCACGTACGAGACCACGAGCGTGACGAGCAGGACCGAGAGGCCCGCAGCCACCCGCGAGAGCCACGCGATGCCCAGGCCTTCGAGCCACGCCTGTATCGGAGCCGCGAGGGTGACCGCTGCCGCCGCGGAAGCAAGCATGCCCACGAGCGTGATGCCCACTTGGATGGTGGCGAGCAGCCGCGTGGGCTCCTCGGTCAGCGATAGGGCGGCCTTCGCCCCCGAGGATCCCGCCTCGGCGCGCTTCTTGAGCGCCGCCTTGCGGGCGCTGATAAGCGCGATCTCGGCTGCGGCGAAGTACCCGTTGAGCGCGACGAGCACGATGATGAGGACGATTTCGAACCATGCGCTGCGCATGCTCAGTAGGTTACCAGTATCCGACAGGCGGAAACGGGCCATCTCCGCTCGCGCGTTGACCTGCACAGAAAGTGTCAACCATTCTCATCCGTTCTCCCGATAACGCAAGGGAGGAGTGTCGTGGCGCGAGCGTGCGCCCGTTACGAGAGGGACGGCACGTGTTCGAGACAGCAGGCATGAATGAGCTCTCTGGCGACGGTCCGCGCGCTTGCGGCCGCAGGCAAGTCCCTGCGCCTGTACCCGTCCACCAGCCCCATACCGCGCGAGTCCATCGCCGTAGCGCTCGACTCACTCTCGCAGTACTTCGTCACCGGCCAGCTCGACCTCGTTCTCGGCGTGACCCGTGACGGGCTCGTGTGGAACGGCGAACCGCTGCAGGCGGGTTCTGTGAGCATGTCCGATCTGTTGCAGGAGCTGCGCGACCACGCCGTCTCGAGCATCCAGATCGAGCCGGAGGTGACCGAGGAGGAGCTGATCGGGTTCCTCTCCGCTGTAGGCGGATCGGCCGACTACGTGCGCGAACAGGGCGGCATGGCGGCACTGCTCTCCGCAACCGGCGTCTACGGGGTGCGGGTGACAGAGGTGCAACTCACGGCGATCGACGTGGGCTTCGGGCCCGAGGTCGAGGACGTCGACGAGTTCCTGCGGCAGCTGATCGCCGACCCGGCCCGCCTCTCCGCATGGTTCGGAGCGGCGGCATCCGGTGACCCCGCGACCTTCGCCGACGGTCTGATGGAGCTCGTCCGCGTGGCAGGCCCCTCGGGATACCAGGCACTTGTCAGCGGTATCGCCACCGCATTCCTGTCTCAGTCCTCGGACGCCCGCGACGGGCTGATGACGCTGTCGCTGGAGGCGGGGCCCGTACGCGACTTCGCCGCCGAGATGTTCGGCCTGCTGGCCCCTTCGGAGATCGCCGGCTCTGTGCTGGGCGGGATCTTCGGCAAGAACATGCTCTCGCTGTCGCATGCTCTGACCCGGCTGCCGCTCGAGCGCGTCACCGCCGAGGTGCGCGCCGAGGTCCAGGCGATGCTGCCAAACGCCGGGCGAACCCCGGACGAAGCGTCGTTCCTCGGCCACATGCTCGACGTTCGTGACTCGGCCTTGCCCGAGCCGGCGCTGGTGGACCTCGACCGCTCGTACCGCGCCGTCGCCGACGTTGCGACGTTGCCCGAGGAGACCGTCGAGAAGGCACGCACCGCGGTCATCGGCTCGCAGAAGGCCATCTCCGCGATCGGCGTGCGCACCATGATCTCGCTGCTCGACCAGCAGGAGGACTTCGAGCTGTTCTGCCGCACCATCGAGAGCCTGGCGGCCATGGTGCCCGGCCTGATCGCCCAAGGCGACCTGGAGCTCGCGGCCCGCATCCTGGCCGAGCTGTCCGAGCGCGAGCACGCGCAGTCGAGCCCGTGGCCCGAACTCACCGGCCGCATCTCGCAGGTGCGCGCGAAGGCCGTGGGTCCCGCAACGATGGCGGCACTCGTCGCCGCGGTCGCGAACGACCCCTCGCTGGCCGATGCGGCGCGCGCGTTCATGCGCAACGCCGGCCAAGCCGGGCCTCGCTTGCTCGTCTCGCAGTCGCTGGCGCTGAAGTCCGACGGCCTGCGCGTCGCCGAGCAGCTCGTCGGTCGCCAGACGATCGACGTGCTCAACGACATCGCCCCCAACGCCGAGTGGCACGAGCTCGCGCCGCTCGCGGCCCGGCTGCTCTCCGAGAGCGACGAGCGCTCGGTGGCCACCGTCGATGCGATGATGGCGCGCACCGACCCGCAGTCTCGCCGAGAGGTCGTGATGGGCGCCTCGAGCAACGGCGGCCCGCGCGCGATGCGGCTGTGCGCCCACGCGCTCGCCGATCCCTCGGCGGAGGTCGCGATCGCGGCCACCCGGACGCTCGCGCGCTCGGGCACGACCGAGGCGGCGGCGGCGATCTCGGAGCGCCTCGGCGAACTCGACCTCGATACGGCGGACTACGCTGTCGCTCGTGAGATGATTGTTGCGCTCACGCATCTGCCCGGTCCCGAGGCGGACATGGCACTTGCCAGGATCGCCGGCCGGCGCGCGCTGATAAAGCGCGGGCACTTCGGTGAGGTGCAGGAGCTGGTGGCCAAGACCCAGAAGCTTCGAGCAGGGACGGCCCGCACAGCATGAGCAGCGCAGAGGCGATCGTCAGCACTGTCATCAGCGCCCGGCGCGCGGTTCAGCTGTACCCTCCACCCACCCGGAGTACGGCGCGGCGCTCGACGCGCTGGTCGACGCGATAGCGCAGGCCACAGCGTTGGGCCCGCTCGCTCTCAACTGCTACGAGGGGCGTCTCTACTCGAACAGCACCGCCGTACCTGCGGATGCTCGCAACGCCGAGACACTCGCCGAAGCGTTCGAGGCACGGAACATCGAGTCGCTCACCTTCCACCCCGGGGCCACGATGCAGGACGCTCTGGGCCTTGTGGAGGTGCTCTCCCTGCGCCCCACGCCCAGCCTCGACGTCGAGGAGGAGCTGGGGGCGCGCGGCGTCACGGCGATCAACGTGGCGTTGCTCTCGAAAGACGACGAGGAGAGCGCCGAGAAGGACCGCCAGCGCCAGGCCGACCGCATGATGTACCAGCGGGCGCTCGCGGCACTTCGGCGCGTGCAGCAGCGTCTCGCTGCCGGCGGCGGCGACATCGGTGAGACCGGCGCGCTGGTCGGCTCGGTCATGCAGCGGCTTCTCAACGACCCGCCGGCCGTACTGGGGCTCGCGACGATCAGCGGCTCAGGCGAGCGCGACCTCTTCCACTCGCTCAACGTCATGATCTACGCGCTCGCTTTGGGACAGCGCCTCGGCCTGCCCGAAGAGGGCCTGCAGTCACTGGGCATGTCGGCGCTTCTGCACGACGTGGGCAAGTCCGCGTTCGACCGCGGCGACATGATGCAGGCCGAGCCGATGCGGCAGATGCACCCGCGCGTCGGAGCGGAGATCTTGCAGCGCGTCGCGCTCGAGGATCCGGCGCCGGCATGTCCGCCACTCTCCGCCGGTCAGCAGTCGGGCGATTTGCTGGTCTGGTTGTCCAGCACGCCCGCGCAGCCGGTTGCGGGTGACGCGCAATTGGATACGTTCGTTACCGACCGCGCCGGAGAGCCGATCAGTGGCCTTCAGATCACATATCATGCCGACATGACCAACATGAGTCATGGTCTCTACTTGGTGGCGACAGAGCCGGCCGGGATCGGTCACTACGCGGGAGACGTGCATTTCTCGATGCCTGGACCCTGGCGTGTCATCACCATCATCGAGCGTCCGGGCCTACAGACCGTGCGCCTGCGCTTCGAGTTCAGAGTGAATTCCAACTAGGAGAGAGTCATGAACCTGGCCATAGCGATTGCTCTCGGTGCTATCTTCACGATCATCAGCATCGGTGTGGGGGTCTATCTTCTGCGCTACCGAGACAGCATTACAGAGATGATGGGGATGATGATCGGGATGACCATGGGCATGATGTCGGGCATCGCTGTCGGTTTTTGCATCGGGGTCGCGACGGATATGGTCACCAGTAACCTGGTGGGTGTAATGGTTGGCGTGGCATTCGGCGCGGCGTTCGGCCGGTGGGGCGGGCTGATGGGCGCCATGGATGGCAGCATGGGCGGCTTCATGGGGGGCATGATGGGGGCGATGCTGGGCGTCATGATCAACGTCTCCAAGCCGGCCGTCTGGGTCACGACGGTGTTCACAACCGTGATCTGCCTGGGGATGTATATCGGGTTGATCCGGTTGGTCAAGAACAGCAGCGTCAAGCAATACGCCAAAGATCCGGTTTGCGGCAAAATGGTTGACATGCTCACGGCGAAGCTGACTAGCGACTATCACGGCGCGACGGTGTATTTCTGCGCCGTCGGCTGCAAGCGAGCCTTCGACAAGGATCCTGAACGCTATCTGGTGCAGTCGTTGCGCCAAGGCAAGGCGCCTGAGGGCGCAGGGATGCCCTCTTGAGGGCAGACGGCAACAGTCCGGCGAATTCCTCGATGGTGGTCCGATGCACCCTTCACGTTGCCATCCGTGCGGTAGCCGGCTGTCAGAGTGAGGCCTCGACTCTGGAGTGTGGGGTCCATAATATTCTCTCATGGAGGAAGCGATGAAAACGGTTCTTGGGTGTCGTGATGATCTTGTGCAGCGTTGGTGTTGGCGATCGCGCCGGCATTCACCGATTGCGAATCGCATGGCAAGGCGCTGACGACGGCGGATGGCAGGAGCGTGTCCATGAAGTGCCACTGGGCGGGCGTCGCCGAAGTCGCGGCGGCCATCCCCCTGGGCATCGCAGGCATCTACGCGCTGCGCAGCCGGCGCAAGGAAACGACGCGGTTCGCGGCCATCGTCGGCGTGGCATCGGGCGCGATGGCGATCCTGTTGCCCACCCTGTTGATCGGGACGTGCGGCAATCCCACGATGATCTGCAACCTGTTAATGCGGCCCATCGTGCTCGCCTCGGGCATCGTGGCGATGGCGGCCAGCGCCGGCCTGTTCTTCGTCGCACGGGAGCCGGAGCTGCCGGCCGCGCCGGCGGTTGCCGCATGAGCCTGTTGCAGCTTGCCTGGAAGAACATCGCCGGCAACGGGCTGCGTAGCTGGGTCGTGGCGCTTTGCGCCCTGGTCGTGGCTGCCTTCGCGCTGTTTGCGACGCTTCTTCTGCGCGGGGCAGCCACCAGCCTGGAGCTGGCGGCGGACCGGTTGGGCGCCGATATCGTCGTGGTGCCGGAGGGCGCCGAGACCAAGATGGAAGGCGCGCTGCTGATGGGCGTCCCGGTGCAGTTCTGGATGCCGAAGGAGAACGTGGAGAAACTGGCGGACATCCCCGGGGTCGAGGCCGTTTCTCCGCAGATCTACCTTGCCACGCTGAAGGACGCCTCGTGCTGTTCGGCATCAGAGATGTTCATGATCGCCTACGATCCACAGACCGACTTCACCATCCGGCCCTGGCTGGAGCAGCAACAGCACGCCGAGTTGGAGCTCGGCGAAGTGATCGGCGGCGACTACATCTCGGCGACCGAAGGGGAAGACGGCATCCTGGTGTACGGAGACCTGGTGACACTGAAGGGGAACCTCGAGCCGACCGGCACCGGGCTGGACCAGAGCCTCTTCTTCACCCTGGATACGGCGCGCGAGATGGCCCGCGTCTCCGAAACTCAGGCAGAAAAGCCTCTCATCATCCCTCCGGATCAGGTCTCGGCGGTTCTGCTCAAGACGAAACCGGGCATGGACATCGAGCAGCTCGCGGTGGAGATTTACCGCACTGTGCCAGGGGTCTATCCCATCCAGAGCGCCAATCTGTTCCAGTCCTCGCGCAAGCAGTTGAACAGCCTGCTCAACACGGTGGTGATCATGATGGCATTGATCTGGCCGATGGCCATCGTGTTGATCGGCATGGTCTACCTGATGGCGGCCAACGAGCGACGCAGAGAGCTTGGGGTGTTGCGGGCGCTCGGGGCGACGCGTCGCTTCGTCGCTTAGTCGTTGCTTGCCGAGGCGGGCATTCTGGCATTCTGCGGCGCGTCGGTGGGCGCTTTCCTGGCGGTGCTGGCGATCTACCTCTTCAGAAGGTTGATCATGATATCGTTGGGAGTGCCTTTCCTCTTGCCGTCGCCGGGTTCGCTGGCGCTTCAGATCGGGATCGGATTGTTGGTGGCTATGCTCAGCGTTTTCCTGGCTGCGCTGCTGCCGGCCATCAAGATCAGCCGGCAGGATCCGGCGATTGCCATGCGGGAGTAGCGGCTATGATCGTACTGGAAGATGTGACGAAAGTCTACGAGCTGGGGAAAGGGAATAGTGTCACCGCGGTGCGCGGGATCACGATGGAAATCGACTCCGGCGAGTTTACGGCGATAGTCGGTCGATCGGGATCGGGGAAGACCACGCTCCTCAATCTCGCGGCCGGATTGACCCGGCCGACGTCGGGCCGGGTCACGCTCGACGGCGTTGACTTGTGGAAACTGAGCGATAAGCAGCAGTCCTATCTGCGCAGCCGGAAGATCGGTTTCGTCTTTCAGTTTCCCAGCCTGCTGCCAACGTTGACGGTGCACGAAAATGTGATCTTGCCCACCATCTTCGGATCGAACGGTCATGGCCCGGATGCGCGTGAGCGGGCCGAAGCCCTGCTGCGCAGGGTCGGCCTGTCCGACAAACTGACCGCCTATCCACGGCAGTTGTCCGCGGGCCAGCAGCAGCGGGTGGTCATCGCTCGATCGCTCATCAACCAACCCCAGTTGTTGCTGGCCGATGAGCCGACCAGCAACCTGGATGAAAAGACAGAGACGGAGATCATGGATCTGTTTCGTGATCTTCATGCCAGTTTGGGCCTGACCATTGTGTTTATCACGCACACGCGTCAGCTCGTCAGATCGGGGATGCGATCGATCGAAATGGCCGACGGTCGGATCGTGGAAGCGGCTACGCCAGCTTGAGCGCCCGGTGATGGGCCGGCGCACCGGTTTCCTCACTCCGGCACTTGCCCGCAAGAGTCTTCCGGTTTCGCTCCGGCGCAGGAGTAACTGTGTTGGCGTTTCTCAGCGTAGGGGCGAGCAGTCTGTGACAGGATCGTCGTTACGAAGCAGTCAGGATGACAAGTTTGGACAACCATGAGATACGATGTCCAGACCTAGGTCCGGACACCTGCGATGTTTTGCGGAGGGTGGACACCCGTAACAAACTGAGATGGGCTTAAGTCTGATCAAGGAACCGTACCTGACAGCGCATCCACAGGGGTGCTCGCCTTCGTGTTGTTGGGGCCACGAGTCGATGGCTGCCAAATTCACCTTCCACCATGGGTTGGATCTCATGTTGGGAGGCGCGCATGCACCGGAATCACGGCCAAACTGAGTCCAAGGTGGAATCTGCATCCAGCACGTTTTGTAGTAGCGGCTTCAGCCGCCATGGGTTAGCGCCAAGCGACTGAAGTCGCCACTACCG
The DNA here is from genome assembly GCA_963726325.1 of uncultured Actinomycetes bacterium. Taxonomy (GTDB): domain Bacteria; phylum Actinomycetota; class Coriobacteriia; order Anaerosomatales; family PHET01; genus CAVPCY01. The sequence goes on from CAVSCA010000005.1 coordinate 229,464, forward strand.
AGGCAGCGATGCTGTGGGATTCATCGTGGAATCAGTATAGGGGGTGGAGTGAGGTCATGGTAGTCAATGCCCGTTTCGCCGCCAAGCTGCACACACCGCTTTTATTAGCGGGCAGGGCTCTACTGGTTGTGTCTCTCTTGGTCTCCGCCGCAGCCAGTGCGGGTGCGGCGACGCCCGCGATGATCGACGCCGGCGCCGCCCAGGGCCCGCAAGAGCCGGCCAGACGCGTACCTGGTGGTGGAGAACGTGGGGCAGTTTGCGGCCGAGGCCCGATTCCTGCTCATGCAGGGAGACCAACGCATCTGGCTGACCGACGATGCCGTATGGCTGACCGTGCCGGACCCGGCCGTTGCCGGCGAGCAGGCGGGACCGGCCGCCGCAGACCCCAGGAGCCGAGCCCGGCGCCACCGGAAGTCACCCGCAGGCGCCCGGTCAGGCACGGCCTTGCGCTTCACTTTCCCCGGCGCCAGCCTGGCGGCGACACTGGAGCCGTTCGGCCGCGTGCCAACGCACGTGTCGTACCTGATCGGCAACGACCCCTCCCGCTGGCAGCGCGATGTCCCGGTTTGGTCGGGCGTGCGCTACCGTGACCTCTACCCCGGCGTCGACCTGGTGATCGGCGGCGACGCAGTCCGGGGCCCTGCCGTGGCGTCTCGAAGCTCGGCCGGGAGCGAACTCGCAAGCGGTCACGATGCGCGTCGAAGGCGCCGACTCAGTCGCTGCGGTGGCAGGCCAGCTACGGCTCGAGATGAAAGGCCGCGCAGTCGGCGTGGCGCTACCCGCACTGGTCCCTGGCGGGCCGGGCGAACCCGGTTGGGAGCGCGGTCGTGCAGCAGGCAGGCGATGGCGCTCTTCGTCGTCTTGCCGGAGTCGCAGCCGGAACCCGGGCGGGCGTCTGACGCGGGCGCCGCTGAGGTCGCCGCCGCAGCCGGCGCGCGGCAGCCGCCGACCTCATCTACAGCACGTTTCTGGGCGGCACGACCGGGGACGCGGGATATGGGATTGCTGTTGACACGCTGGGCAACGCCTATGTCACGGGTGAAACCCAATCCAATGATTTCCCGGTAACGCCCGGCAGTTACGATCCCACCCACGCCGGCGCCAGCGATCCCACGGACGCTTTTGTGGCCAAGTTCAACGCCACGGGGACGGCTCTACTCTACGCTGCCTACCTGGGCGGGGCGGAGCTGGACCTGGGCGTGGGCATCGCGGTCAACGGCGATCTGGCGTACGTCGTCGGAGAGACCTGGTCAACCGATTTTGCCGGCACAACGGGAACGCTGGGTGAGAATGACATCTTTGTCGCGGCCCTTAGTCCCGATGGGAGCAACGTCCGCTACGTGTCGCTGTTAGGCGGCGCCGGGTTCGACTATGGCAACGGGATCGCCGTCGAGGGCACGGACGCCTACGTGGTGGGCGCCACCTCGTCACCGAACATGCCGGGGAAGGCGGGCTGTGCCAGTAGCACCAACAGGAACCTGCGTGGTGGCAAAGTTGAACGCAGTCGGCGTCCCGGTGTACACCACCTGCCTCGGCGGCAGCGATTTCGAAGCAGGCTATGCCATCGCCGTGCGCAACGGAGAAGCCTACGTGACGGGCGAAAGCTGGTCGGCCGATTTCCCGGGTGGATCGCCGGCGGGCGCCAATGATATGCTGGTCGCCACGTTCGCCGCGAACGGGACGCCGAGCAATAGCAAACTGATCGGCGGGACCGCTGAGGACTCGGGCAGCGGCATCGCAGTCGACGGCGCCGGCAACATCTACATTGCCGGGACCACGAGCTCCCCGGACTTTCCGACGACCTCGGGCCCGTTGTTTGGCGGTGGCTCGACCGACGCGGTGATCGTGAAGTTGGTTCCGGGGTTCACCACCGACTTCGCCGCCTACCTGGGGGGCGATGGCGAAGATGACGGGTATGCGATCGCGGTTGACGCCGGCCAGGGCTTCACCGTGGCGGGCACAACGGCATCCACCAATTTCCCTGTGACTACCGGCGCTTACGACACCAGCCACAACGGCGGAATGGACGTGTTTGTCGCGCGCATGCACCTGGCGAGCACTTCGCCGAACAAAGTCACCTATGCGACGTACCTCGGCGGAGCGAACGATGAATTGGGCCTATGGCGTCGCCACCGACACAGGTGGGCATGCCTTCGTCACCGGTTCGACCGCATCATCTGACTTCCCGACCACGGGTGGCCCGACGCAGGGTGGCCAGGATGACGCGTTTGTGGCTGAACTCCTGGTGAGTCAGCCAGGATATCGTCTTTTTCTGCCACTGACGCGCCGTGATGGATAGCGGATGCATCGGTGGCGGCGGTCTGGCCATCCGGTGGCTTCTTCAGTCTCCAGTGCGCGACCCAAACGGCAGCGACACTGACCAGTAGGTCCGGTTAGGAGTTGGCCCCGGCAGAAGCATGAGGTCGTTGCTCACCGCACAAAGAAACGGGACAGGCGCCCCAGCCTGTCCCGTTGCGTTAGGGAAACATGTCGAGAACCTACCGCGTCTGAGGAAGCATCACTGGCCTATCCTTGTCTTGATCCAGGCCCGCAGACCGGTTACCGAGAATGTAGTCGCTCTCCAACTCCTTGACCTGCTTCGTCTCTGGCGTGTCGGCCGGTAGCTGGAACTGCGCCACGATCTCCGCCACCGGGATGTTGTACGCCTTCGAAACATCGGCCAGCGTCATCCAGCCCTTGATTTCATCCGGGTTCGTGCCAGTCGGCATGACCTTCTCGCCGGTCGTCGAAATCTTGCCCGATACCGACCAATTTCCGGTCGCCTTTGCGACACCGATCACCCCGAAGAACGCCACCAGAACCACCAGACCGTAGATGAACGGATTGATTTTCATGAGTCTAGCTCCTTGTTTGATTGAGGGGTAGGTGACTAGGGACTAGGGGAGTGACTATCTCCCAGTTCCTAATCCCTAATCGCCCGTCTACTTACCAACCACCGGTATGCCCAGCTTCAGTTCCAGCGCGCCTTCCCTCGGGCACTCATCCACGCACTCCAGACAGCCGATGCAATCGACGCTCTTGATGGTGGTCGCCGTGTGGACCGGCAGGCCCATCGGGCACGCCTTGGTGCAGATGGCGCAGTTCTTGCAGGCCTCAGACTCGCGTTTCAGATAGACCGGGCTGAGCTTGCTCACCAGGCCGGTCGCCGCGCCGAGCGGGCAGGCGTAGCGGCACCAGGGCCGCTCGACAAACAGGGATGCTATCAGCGTGATCACCAACACCACGGTGCCCAGCGTGAAGCTCAGCTCCGCCAGATTCCACACGGCGGCCCACGGATCGACATCGCGGAAGACCATGTAGCCGTAGTACGCCGCGCCGAGGACCGCCCAGGCGAGCACGATGTACTTGAGGAAGCGCAGCGGGCGGTCGATCACGGCCAGCGGCTGCCCCTTGGTCTTCAACGTCTTGACGCCCTTGCGGATCGCGGGAACCTTCTTCTGAACGAAGGTGCTGAAGCTGGAGACCATGTCTTGCATGAATCCGAATGGGCAAAGCCAGCCGCAGAAGGCGTTGCGGGCCACCAGCGATGTCACCAGCGCCGCGACCAACACCACCAGGTTCGACAGATGGGTGTGTGAAACGGTCTGACCGCCGGTGGCGATGAACTTGTACAGCGTCTCGAAGCCGCCGAACGGGCAGTAGGCCTCCCACGAGGCGGTCACGACCGCGCCGGCTTCGCCGACCAGGGTGTGGCGAATGGCGATGCCGAGAATGAACGCGAATACTGCGAATTGGGTCAACCTGCGAAAGCTGTGGTGGGACAGCAGTCTAGCCAGTCCTCGCTTGCGGGGCTTGACTGCCCCTTTCGTGATTTGGGGCTGCGCCAGAGTCGTCATCAGGAAATCCTCCTCAGAAATGCGATCTGTTCGATCTTATCTGTTCACAGCATAGCAGCGAGCTGCGAGGGAATGATGCGCGACCTGTGAAGATGTGATGAAACTGGGCGGGAGTATTGCGAAGAGGGGCGCGGGCAGCGCCTCGGCGTCCGGTGAACGCGCCAGGAGCCCGGTCATCGCCGGGCTCCTGGCAGGACACCAATCTATCTCAGTTGCAGGTCTCGAACGCCGGGAGATGCGCGTTCAGCGAGGCCCGCTGCAGGTTCGTGAACACCTGGATCAGGTCGGCGTTGTCGGTGACCTTCAGCAGTTCATCGTACAAGGCTGCGTCGGCAATCTCAGCATCCACGCCCACCTGGCAGGCGTTGGCGAGCGACGAGAGGGTCGGCGTGCCGGTCAGCCCCGGATTCGCGGGGATCGCCAGGCCGTACTTCGTGAAGAGCCGGCTCAGCGCGTTCACGTGTTGCTGCTCCGAGCGGGCGATCTGGCTGAATGGGTAGACGTTGCCGAGCTGGGCGATGGCTGCTTGATACGTGTTCAGCGCACCGTACTCCTCAGCGATGGCTCGGTTCAGCGCCGCGATCTCTGCCTGGTCGATCGGCTGAGCCGCCTGAGCGTAGACGCCGCTCCCAGGCGCCCAATTACTTCCCGGCCCACCGCGCCGATCCAGTTCTGTGGCCCCGGCCAAACCCACCGTGCCGATCATGAGCCCCAAAATCACGAGCGCCGCCGTCCCCCATCGTACAAGCTTCGTCTTCATGGTCCTTTTCCTTTCAGATCTCTTGTCTTGTCGTGTGATGGCTGATCGTCCATCTTGGCGATCAACTTGACTACGCCCTCATCATATCGCGGCTGCGTGAAGGCTTTATGAAGGCGCGGTGCGCGATCAATGAAGCCAGTTTGACATCTGGCCCGCTCTCCATCATGATTATCCTAACAATTGGATGGGAATGAGACGAGGGGGGCGGTGTGCTATGCGGGTGCGATTTTATGCGACGTTACGCGATCTGGTGGGGGTGAACGCGACAGATTTGCCTCTTGAGGGTACGACGGACATTCGCCATGTGCTCGATCGGCTGATGGAAGCCTATCCCCCGCTCCACGACAAGCTGTGGGATGCGGAAGGCGACTGGAGCGGCTTCGTGACCGTGTTGCTGAACGGCCGCTCGATTCAGTGGCTGCAGGGGCTCGACACACTGGTCGCCGATGATGATGCCCTCAGCCTCTTCCCTCCGGTCGGCGGCGGATGAGCGACGCTTGATGATCACCACGGAGACACGGAGTTTTTTCAGGGTCTCCGTGTCCTCTGTGCCTCCGTGGTTCTTATTGCTCATCCTCGTGCAGGCTTCACGGGCATTGGATGACCCCCTGCGCCCACAGGCAGCCGCCGCATGCCGGCGCGGTATTGCCCAGGCAATCCTCCAGGTTCGCCTCCGCCAGCTCACAGCCGCCGCAGAACGTACACGGCGCAAAGGCGAAGTCCTGGATGCGCTGGCGGTAGGCCACGTATTCCGGGTCCAGCCAGAGGTCAGCCAGGCTGCGCTCGCTCACATTGCCCACCACATGGCGATGATTCACGCGCGGCTTGCCGTGCAGATAGCTGATGTGGGTGTGCATCAGCGGCCAGCACGGGCTGACGTCACCGGTCCACGCCACCGACATGGAGCCACCCTCGATGTAGTTGCAGACGTTGCTCGCCCCGGCCCAGTTGTGGCCGGCATAGCTGATGTTGTAGCCGGCCTGGAACGCCGCAAACAGCGCCGTACGCGTCAGCTCGTTGATGTCCATCTTCGGCAGGTTCAGGCTCGGCACGGCCGCCGAATTGATATAGGCCAGGTTGTTGCGGGCGCCCGCGTACAGCACCTCGCCCTGCAACTCCTCTGTGACGGGCAGGACATTGCTGACCGAGAACTGCTTGGCCCCCAGCTCAAGCCCCAGCCGCAGCACATCGGGCAGATCGGCGATGTTGCGCTTCATCGCCACGAACGCGATGCCGAGCTCGGGCCGGGGGTGATGGCCGCCCTTGCGCATCTTGCTGAACCGCGCCACATTGGCGATGACGTGCGCCAGCTCGGCGCCCAGCCGTACATCGGCATAGCTCTCCGGCGTCGCGCCGTCGATGGACACCCACAGCAGATCCAACCCCGCGTCGATCAGGTCGCGCCCCAGCCGCTCGTTGAGCAGCATCCCATTGGTGATCAGCTCGGTGCGTGCGCCCAGCGCGTGCGCCCTGGCAACCCAGTTGATCGTCTGCCGATGCGACAGCGGCTCCCCGATCCCGCCGAAGTAGACCGTGGGCAGCTCATCCAACGCGGCCAGACCGCTCAGAATGGCGTCGAAGGAGGCCTCGCTCATGCGGCCGATCGGCTCGTCCCAGCCGTGGCGAAAGCAGGTGGCGCACTCGAGGTTGCAGGCGTTGGTCGGCTCGACGTAGAGCTTGGCCAGATGCGTCACCGGTCGGTGCAAGCGCAGGCCGTTACGCATCTGCTCCAGCCGCACCTGAGCGCCCGGCGCAAGGCCCAATTGGGCCGCGGCTGCAGGCGGCAACACGAGGCGGCCTTGCTCGTCAACATGCGCCCATGCCGTCTTTGGGGTTGACGCAGGGGTGCCCTCGAAAAATGCGTGGGGATCAATGGTCATGCTCTGCTCCTGATCGGTTTTTGGGCGCCGGCAGCGTCTCTGCGACAGGCGGCCGTAGTATAAGTCACGTAGCACATGGGGTCAA